>JBCDDK010000012.1:0-77904 GCA_039180345.1 Cyanobacteria bacterium P01_G01_bin.39
TCAATAACCGAAACTGTTGACTTTGGCGCTCGCTTCAAATGTTTGAGAATTTGTAATTCTACATCCATTGCTCTGTCTACCTCTCAGCTATCAACGAATTTTTCTATTATAGTTTAGTCTTCGGAAAGTGACAAAAGAGGGCTATAGGGCGATCGCGCAAATCTGCCATTCCTACCTGTTCTAAACATCGAGTCACGATCGCCTCATCTTGATGATTGTATCGTTTCAGGAGGCGACGTTTGCCCAATCTTCCCATATGCACTACATCTTTAACACGAACGGGAAAATCGCGGTCAAATTCCAACAGTTGGGGAACATAACTAATATATCGTCGCCCCTGTAAAACAGAACGACCCATAATTTTTACTTCACCTTTTTCAGGGGAAATTAGCCCTAATAAAACTTTTAACAGGGTTGTTTTTCCCCCGCCATTGGGACCGATCAAGCCGATAAAATCCAGTTCGTTAACAACTAGATTGATATCTTTTAAAACAGGAGTTTTACCATAGCCCGCCCAGACATGGCGCAGTGTCATTACTTCTGACATTATTAATTTGTATCTCCTTCCTTTTGGAGAACTTCGGCAAAGGTTTGGGAAACCTGAAGCAGATTATTCGACCAATCTGGAGCTAGGGGGGTAATTAACGATACTTTACCGCCAATTTCTTGAGCGATGGTTTCTGCACTCTTAGTACTAAATTCTGGCTGGGCAAAAATCACTTTGATATTTTCTTCTTGAGCTTCTTTAACTATCTCTCCTAATTCCGCCGCACTGGGTTCTTGCCCTCCTACTTCAATGGAAATTTGTTCCAGATCGTAACTACGAGCAAAATAGCCCCATGCTGGATGGAAAACAATAAACTGGCGATTCTCAATTCCAGCCAAATTTTGTTGAATTTGTTGGTCAAGTTGGTCTATCTCCGTCAAAAATTGCGCCAAATTAGCTTGATATTCTGCTTCATTTTCTGGATCGATCTCTACTAAACCCTGGTAAATATTTTCTGCTTGAACCTTTACCAATTGAGGAGATAGCCAGACATGGGGGTCAAGGTTTTCTGCACCGTGGTCGTGGGCATGTTCTGCTTCTCCTCCATGTTCTTCACCATGATGATGGTGGGCGACCATTTCTATTTGTTCAATACCCTGTGCAGAATCAATCACTAGCATTTGGGGATTAGCCCCTTTTATTTTTTCCATCCAGGCTTTTTCAAAGGGAACTCCAATGTTGACATAGGCTTCGGCTTCACTCAATGCCTTCATTTGCTGGGGTTTCGGTTCGTACGTTGCGGGAGAAGCCCCTGGTTCAACCATAACATTAACCTCAACGCGATCGCCTCCAATCTTCTCGACAAAATATTCCTGAGGCAGTATACTCACCGTAATGTATAATGGTTCAGTGATAGTTTCTGAAGCGGAAACTTGAGTTTCAGGATTGGAATCGGTTGGAGACGAACTACAACCCGTCAAAATGCCGAGACTAACCAGTAATGTTAGCCACTTCGATTGCAAATGGTTCATCTATCTTGATTTATTATTTGATTTATTAGAGACAATTCTGAGATTATTTGGTAATGATAATCGTTATCATAATAACGTAGATTAACGATGTAAGCAGTTTGATAACAGTTAAGATACGAATCCCCTATTTACCGTCCGCACTTCCGTAGAACAGGTCGAGCCAGGGTTATTGCTTGCTCTTAAATTTAATGCCAATATACGACCAAATAGAAATTAGTCTCTCTTTATCTAGTATCTGCTGTAGATATTGCAGTTTCTAAGCTAGGACGATTTGAATCTGTTGATCGAGAAGATATGATTAACTTGTTTCAGAACAAGATGTTTACTATAGAAAATTTTAGGGCTTTACTTTAGTACCAGGCTCGTCATTACGTTCATTCCCCCACCTAACTTATTAAATGGAGAAAGTTGTCTGAGTAGATGGAGCGATCTTTTAGTTTGTAGCGATCGCAAATTAAGATCGATCATCATGATTAAGGCTTATGGTGTAACTAAGGCAATTTATTGCGAAGACGACGTAAACAATTAATTGATGCGATACAGTCACAACCAAATATTTCTACAGCAGTATCACTTTCTTCATCAGTAACATTTAATAAAGCATCTTCAGGGCGAGTTACTGGATCGATTTCTGGGATGTTTTTCCGAACATTCTGTAATTGTTGAGCTTTGGCGCAGAAATATTGAGCTATTTTGGGATGACGAACACAAGCTTTAAGGGATTCTCCTGATGCTGATTGGTTAGGGTTAATTGGTTCTTTGGTTTCTAATAATTGTATCTCAGTGGCTTCAACAACATTGCTAGATTTAGAAATTGCCAGTAAGGAGATTATTGAAATAATAGCTCTACGGTTACTAGCCAAGAAGGAAGGGACTTTCATAGGTATTCTTGGTATTCTCTATTATCAATAATGATAATCGTTATCATGAAATTGTCAATCTACAAGGAACCTGTCTATGACACTTCCTTGATTCCGCACAGACAGCTAGTGATTTTGAGTGAGGGGGATGCTTTCAGTCGTGATGTGTATATCCAACAGCGCTGTTGAGGAAACCTGAAATCCGTGTCCTCAGATTTTTCAGAACGAGATAGAATGAAAATCATTATCACCAAAAACTAGAGACCAATTACCTCAAAGATATGACTCGTCTAGACTTTGACTTGTCCGATGCCTTGCCATCTTTACCCAAAAGCGGAATGCCAGTAACGATAATTACCGGTTTTTTGGGTAGTGGTAAAACCACTTTACTCAATCAAATCCTACAGAACAAAGATGATCTGAAAGTAGCAGTATTAGTCAATGAATTTGGCGATATTAATATTGACGAACAACTACTAATCTCAGTGGAATCGGATATGGTAGAACTGGATAATGGCTGTATCTGCTGTACTATTAATGACAGTTTGGTAGATGCAGTTTATCAAGTTTTAGAACGAGAACCAAAAGTAGATTATTTAGTAATTGAAACCACAGGACTAGCCGATCCGTTGCCAATTATTATTACTTTTCTCTCGACAGAATTAAAGTTTTTAACTCGGCTTGATGGGATAATTACAGTTGTAGATGCAGCCGCTTTCGATGCCAAACATTTTGATAGTGATGCTGCTTTAAGCCAAATAAGATATGGCGACATGGTTATTTTAAATAAAATTGACTTGGCTACGGGCGCAAAAATTGGTGAATTAAAAGCATTTATTGAAGATATTAAACCAGGATTTAGAATTTTAGAGAGCGAGCATGGCAAAGTACCTTTAGCGTTAATTTTGGATATTGGTTTAACACAAGCAGATACCTATCAAGCTGAAATTTTCGAGTTTCGACGGGATAAATCTGCTTTTAATAATCATTTAGCCAATGATGGTTTTAATTTCATTTCCTTTCAAAGCGATCGCCCGTTTAAAATTGATAAATTTGAACATTTTCTCACCGAACAATTATCAAATAATATCTTTCGTGCCAAGGGAATATTATGGTTTCAATCAAGTCCTGCCCGACATATTTTTCAACTAAGTGGACCTCGCTACGATTTACAAGCAGATGATTGGACGAGTCAACCCAAAAACGAACTTGTCTTTATTGGACGTAATTTGGATGAGTCCTTAATTAAACAACAGCTTAATGAGTGTTTAGCCGACTTAGTAATTAACCATAAATTTAGTTTGCCCAATTTACCCTGGTAATTGTAATGGATTTATTTTCTCGAACCAATTTAAAAGTCGATCCTGCAAAGGTAAAACAAATAAAAACTTGGATAATCGGGCGTTGCTAATTTAACGTATGACGTACAGAGTGCTTCTGTTCGTAGCTTTAGGCTATAAGCTATAAGCTCTAAGCTCTAAGCTTTTTAAATTTGTTCAATATCCGATAAATTTAAAAAATCATCTCTCGATTGTGCAACGCCGATAATCGAAGTCTAAGGAGATCGCCTTTATATTTTTACTTTGTTTTGAGAACGATTATCATTATAATAAATCTTAGACAAACCATACTGTTTTCTTTCACCATGTCAGAGATTAACCAGCAAGGATTACCAGTCACCATCATCACGGGTTTTCTCGGTAGCGGGAAAACCACCTTACTCAATCAAATTTTGCAAAATGACCTGAATCAGAAAGTTGCAGTATTGGTTAACGAGTTTGGCGATATTAATATAGACTCTCAACTTTTAGTTTCCTATGACGATGACATGGTGGAATTGAGCAACGGTTGTATTTGCTGCACCATCAATGAAGGCTTGGTAGAAGCAGTTGAACGAATCTTAGCTAGGGAATCAAAAGTAGAGCGTTTGATTATCGAAACCACTGGTGTAGCTGACCCTTTACCGATTATTTTGACTTTTGTGGGTTCGGATTTTCGCGAGTTTACCCACCTGGACTCGGTTATTACCTTAATTGATGCGGAAACCTTTACCCCAGAACATTTTGATAGCGAGGTGGCTTACAAGCAAATTGCCTATGGGGATATTCTCTTGTTGAATAAAACCGATTTAGCAAGTAAAGAACAATTAACCGCATTAGAAACCTATATTGCTTCGATTAAAAAAAATCCCAGAATCATTCATACCCAATACGCTCAAGTACCTCTGCCGTTAATCTTGGATGTAGGATTAACGAAGTCAGAGGAAGCCCCGTCGTTTTACGGCGGGGTCTCTCTGACTCAGGCAGATAGTTTGCCTGAAGCAGAACATCACAAACATCATCACCATCATTCCCATCATCTAGAAGCCGATGGTTTTGTGTCTCTGTCATTTAAGAGCGATAAACCCTTCGATGTCTATAAATTCAACAAGTTTTTATACGAAGTACTTCCCCTAGAAGTATTCCGTGCCAAAGGAATTGTTTGGTTTGCAGGAAGCCAATTGCGTCACATCTTTCAACTCTGCGGACAGCGCAACGATATTAAGTCCGAACCTTGGTCTACTCCTCCTGCTAACCAGTTAGTCTTTATCGGTCGTCATTTAGATACCGATAAACTCCGCCTACAGTTAAATGACTGCTTGGCTACTTCCGTTACTGTTTAATTTAATCTTATTCGAATTTATGACCCTAGCTAAGTCCGAACCAAATCAATTGGACAAAATCGATAATAAATTACCCAAACTAAACACTACGCAACAGCCTCCTGTATCAGAAGAGGAGATGCGCCAAGCAGTACGGACTTTACTCTTAGGATTGGGAGAAGACCCAGACCGCGAAGGCTTGAAAGATACCCCTAAAAGAGTAGTCAGAGCCTTAAAATTTCTAACTTCTGGCTATCATCAATCCTTAGACGAATTACTCAATGGAGCAGTATTTCACGAAAATGCTGATGAAATGGTCTTAGTTCGAGATATCGATCTGTTTAGCTCCTGCGAACACCATATATTGCCCATTATCGGTCGCGCTCACGTAGCTTATATTCCTGACGGTAAGGTAATCGGACTGTCAAAGATTGCTCGTATTTGTGAAATGTACGGACGACGTTTACAGGTACAGGAAAGATTAACTGCCCAAATCGCCGATGCACTTCAAGGATTATTACAGCCCAAAGGAGTAGCGGTAGTAGTAGAAGCCAGCCATATGTGTATGGTCATGCGGGGAGTGCAAAAACCTGGCTCTTGGACTTCTACCAGTGCGGTTAGAGGTGTGTTTGCCGATGATGCTAAAACCCGTCAGGAGTTCATGAGTTTGGTTCGTCATAACCCTGGGTTACGTTAATCGATTTGCGTGTCACTATTGGAGATGGGTATTAAGCTCATCTCTTTTTTTGACCGAGGAAGATATAACCGACATTCGGCAGCTTGATTTTGCTGTTCAATAATTTTTGGTTAACTAAAGGAAGTAGAAAGTAGGAAGTAGGAAGTAGGGATTCGACTAACAACTAACAACTAACAACTAACAACACTAGTTTTTGGTATGTACTGCGTAAGGTCAGTTATTAATTAATCAGGACAGGTGGGTGGTCAAAGTAAGAGCCTGAAATCCTGCACTAATAATCGCTAGGTCAATATAATTGGGTAATTTCCCTTGTAGAAAATAATGATAATGATTATCTTTATCACTATATAATAATGATTATCATTTTAATTGGCTAGATATTAGGTGTGAGAAAAATGAAAAATCAACTGTGGAGAGTTTGTTTATCAAGCCCTCTATTTATAGCTGCTTCTGTGGCACATACTGAGGCATCTGCTCAAGGTATTGCCCCATACATCACTGAGTTGAATCAAATTACCAATGTGAATCAATTAAGTGATGTTTCACCTACGGACTGGGCTTATGAAGCATTACGCTCTTTAGTAGACCGCTATGGCTGTATATCAGGTTTTCCCAATCAAACTTATCGTGGCAGTCAGCCATTATCTCGCTTTGAATTTGCAGCAGGTTTAAATTCTTGTTTGAATCAAATTGAACGATTAATTGCTTCATCAGAGACAGTATCCCAAGAAGATTTGGCTACAATTAATCGTCTCTCTCAAGAATTCGAGGCAGAATTAGCAGGTATTGGCGGACGAGTTGACGAATTAGAAAGCAGAACAGCAGTTTTAGAAGATAACCAGTTTTCGACTACTACTAAGTTAGGTGGGGAAACTAGTTTTGCCATCAGTCAAGTTTTTGGCGATGAAAAAGCTGATGGTAGTGGCGATCTTGATAGCGTCACCGTCTTTAATTTTCGTTCTCGCTTGAATTTTGATACTAGCTTTACAGGCAGAGACCTCTTAAAAGTGCGTTTGGATGCTTTAAATACAGTTCCTTTTGGTCCTGGAGAGGGAGACGATCCTAACGTTACAGGGACAAATATGACTCGTACTGCTTTTGATGAAGGTACTGGTGGTTCGGTACGTGTTGGTAAACTTTATTATACTTTCGCCATTGGTGATTTAAGTAAATCGAGTAAGTCCGATCATTCGGGACACGGACATGATGACCACGGACATGATGCAGCTAAAGATACAGATGGGGGACATTCAGAACATCTCCACGGGGCAGCAGAAGGAAAACTATCTTTTGTGATTGATGCGATTGGTGGGGAGTTTAATGAAAATTTTGCTAACTATAATGAATTCTTTTCGGAGGAATTAACAGGGGCAGTATCTCGTTTTGGACGCTTTAACCCCATTTACTATCAAGGTTTAGAAGGAATAGGAGCTACAGTAAACTATAATATTAGCGATGAGATCGCTCTTTCCGCTGGCTATCTTGCCCCCCGTGCTAGCGAACCCTTAGAAGGTGCGGGTTTATTTAATGGCAGCTTTGCCGCGATCGCTCAATTGGGTATTGAACCTACCGATAATTTTGGCTTTGGTTTGAACTATTCGCGTGGTTTTTACGCCCCAGATGAATTATTTGTTTCAGGAGAGACAGGAAGCGAAACGGCTAATGCTCCCTTTGGCGAGGAGATTGCCACCACTGCGGATCATTTCGGTTTGCAAGGAAAATATCAAATTAGCGATCGCTTGAGTATTTCTGCTTGGGGTGGTTTGAGTTTAGCTAATGCTCAGACAGATGGAGATAATGAAGGCATTGCGGTTGAAGATGGTGATGATGCCACGATATTTAATTGGGCAGTAACTTTAGCTTTTCCCGATCTGCTTGCTGAAGGCAGTTTAGGCGGAATTATTTTTGGACAACCACCAAAAGTTAGCAGCAATGACGGCGGAGAAGAAGACGAAGACAGTGCTTGGCATATCGAGGCACAATATCGCTATCAACTCAACGACCATATCGCTCTTAATCCTGGATTTTTTGTAGTGATTAACCCCGAAAACAATAGCGATAACGACACTCTTTATGTGGGAACAATGCGCACCATTTTTGAGTTTTAAGTTTTAGTCTTGATCGTAGCAGGTTATTAACAACCTGCTTTTTTGTGTGATCAGGATTATTATTTCAAAGTTAATTCCATCAACCTTTAAATTTAATTTTAGATTTAAGACAAGTTTTATCCTTTTGGCATCCAACCAAAATAATTGACAAGTCCGCTTAATAAAGCCAACAGCAAACCGATAAATATTCCACGGTTTAGAAATTCTTGGTTGCCTATTCTTTTGTCTAACTGCTCTACTTTGGTATCGAGAGCCTTGATATCGCCTTTGATAGTTTCCAAACTAATTAAGATATCCTTTTGCCCTTTTTGAAGGTCTTTTAGAATTTCAGCAATATCAGTTTCGATGCTGGGGTTCGTCATTTTAGGTGGTTTGAACTATATTTTTGACTTGACATTTATCTTAGCTTTGAACGTTAAGAGAATTGTTGTATCTTCACTGTATAGCAAAGGGCTAAAACTTCAACTTGACCTATATCGTTAAAGTTAAATTTGTAATGATTGTGACCTTCATTTTAAACCCTCCTCCCTACTACAATTTCTTGGGTTATGGGAAAAATCTGATCGCTGTATTCTCGAACAATTTTGTTGAGCCGTACGCTCAAATGTAAAGCGGCATAAGGATCGTGTCTTCTAATCAATTTTTTATGATGTTATTTAGAATGGAATGGCAATAATTCATTGTTTACAAAAATGGACACCGAAGAAAAGGAACGAAGGGCTAAAATTGTAATCGAGTCTTATAATGGCATAATTCCATATTGTGAAGCATTTTATTTACATTCAATTATTTATTCTGCTGGGCGTTGCTTAGAATCATTTGAACAATATGATTATATGAAGAATCAAGATGTAAATCCTGACTATCTAATTAGTATTGTTCAAGAAGCAGTTGGACACGCAGCAGCACTTTCAAGATATTTTTGGGTTTCACCTCAAGGAAAAAAAAGTGAATCCCATCAAAAGAATTTAAGAAAATTGCGAGGTCAAAAACTACGTGAAGCTTTTGGTTTAGAAGATTCATCACCATAATTTTAGATTTGCGATCGCATTACGAAAAGATTTAGCACTTATTAAATGTCTGAGTATCTAATAAAGATCAGCTATAAATCTCTCAGATTGCCTTCCGTTGGAGTTCCATTTTGGCTACCATGATCTTCTAAAGGCAGGTTATCTTGATTAGGCTCAGGAGGTACTGGAATTTTATTTTCTTCAGCCTTTTGTCTTTTTTCTTGATTACGCAGAGCCTTTTGCGCTTTGTTCAAACTATCGATGGCAACGTTGTAACTTTGATTATCTCCTTGTTGGAAAAACAGTTCAGAAGCTTGTTTAAAATCTGCTACCGCCCCGACAAAATCCTCCTGGTAGTAACGAACTGCACCGCGATTATGATACGACTTGCCATAATCAGGGTCTAGTTTAATAGCGTTGTTGTAATCGGATAAAGCTCCATCAATATTATCTAGATCTTCGCGGACAATACCGCGATTGAGATATGACCAAGGGTCGGCTGGGTTAATTTGTAGAGCTTGATTGTAGTCTTTTAATGCTTCTGGTTTGTTTCCCAGTCGGTAGTTAGCTAAACCACGACTAAAATAAGCTAAAGAAAAATCAGGATTAATGGCAATCGATTGATCATAATTTGCGATCGCTGAATTAATATCTCGTTGGGTATAGTCGATTAAACCTTGATAATATACTGCTAGAGCATTTTGGGGATTTTCGGCTGAGGCTGCGCTTAAATATTCATTTGCCTGAGAAATATTGCCGCTTTGCAGTAACTCCAGACCTTCAGCATATTTTTTTCTGGCTTCTAGGTCGACTTCTTCTTCTTGATCAGGCTTGCCACCATCTGCTGTTAAATCTGATTCATTTAATCCCGCCAAAGCTAGGGAATTAACAAAACTACTAATAGGAATAGCGGCATTAAAGCCTGTCTTTAAAGGTTCGGGAATACTAGAAGATTCGTTTTTAACGCTGCCTGTGACATCTCCTTGTCCGTGAATTCCCACCAAGCGACCGCTAGTATCAAATACGGGACCGCCACTCATGCCTCGACGGGTCAAGGCTTGATAGCGCATAGCGTATCCTTCAGCAGCATTTTCCCTGATGCTGGTAATCATTCCTGTGGTAAATTCATGCTCTCGTTCAGCATTAACGTCTATTGCTAGGGGAAATCCCGATACGTATATATTTGCCCCCACCGAAGCATATTCCGAATCCCCAAAAGTAGCAGTGGGATAAACTTGTGTGCTATCAAAAGTAACTACCGCCAAGTCTAATCCTGTTTGTTCCTTAAGACTTTTAACTGCATTAACCGCATGTTGTTGCTGGTTAATTTTAATAAAGTAACCCACATTAGGATTGATTACGACGTGATTAGCAGTCAGCACTGTGTAGGTATTATTATTTTTGGCAATAATTACCCCCGAACCACCAGGAATACCCAGAGTATTTTCAATTTTAACTGTTGTTGACATAGCGATCGCCGCAATCTCTGTCGCGCTCTTGGCTAAAATTTCTGGTGACTGGATTATGACTAATGCTGCTGTGACTGCCGTCCCCAAGATGGCATTTGTGGCAAAATTGAAATTTAAAAGAGAACGATTCATTGGTTTTGTAATGCTTGGTCAGTAAATTGTAAATAAGTTGAGATAGGAATTCCCCAGCTAGATTCGATCATGGTTTCCAGCATTTGGGGGGATGGTTCACTGCCATCTTCAAAGGTGTATACGCCAAAATCGGGGTCGCGATATTTTCCTCTACCGTGAACCCCCACCAAAAACCCCTTGGTATTAAAAATAGGTCCTCCACTCATCCCTATCTTGGTATCGTTGGTGTACCCTAAGTGATAGCCATTGGGCAATGATTTTGGTGGAATTAGGGATACTTCACCTTGAGTTAAGCGAAATGCTTCAGTTCCTAGAGGAATGGTAGTTACCGAACTATCGTCTTGTTCGTAAAGCGGGAAGCCTGCTGCATAGACTTTTTCCCCAACTTTGGGATCTTTACTCGCTACTGTCGCCACCTGATGAGGCTCGATACTGCGAAACTGAACCATAGCTAAATCAAAATTACCTAGCTGCTGTGGCGGTTGCAATAACTGATAAGTTTTACCATCAGCAGTCATAATCTGAAAAACACTATCAGCTTCTACTACGTGCCAGTTGGTAAGCACAGTATATACTTGCCCTTGCTGATAAATAATGACACCAGTCGCCGCACTATTATCATGAATAATTCTCACGGTGCTAGACTGAGCTAATTTGTAAATATCCTGGCTATAAGTATCGTCAGGAAGAACGTAACCAGGTATTGTCTGGGTTAATATGGGTGTTTGCCAGAGGCTACCAGCAATAACTATCAAAGCTGGTAATAGTGTTTTTGCTCCCCAGCTAAATTTATCGAGCAGATATAAAATTGTATAGTTTAAATTTTCTGATTTTAATTGTTTTCGATGAATTATCATGCTGTTCGCTCCCCATAACTGCCTATAATTCTCTGTGGATACTGGGAGCTGACTGTTCTATAGTATTTTGTTCAGTAGTTACAGAATTAGGTTGAGCTGGAGTAGCTGGTTCGGTTGTTTTCAGTTCTGCCTTAGGTTCATCTAGTCGCGTTCCCACATCAATATAAGGAATTGCCGTAGCTGATTCGTAATTTGACTGCAAACCCTCTTCTCCTTTGCGCCAAGCAAAGAGATTGTTTAATGCTTTGATGCCATCTTGACCAGGCTTGAGAGTGTAAATAATGCCTTCACAGGGTCCTTGGTCTTTACTAGCAACACAGATAACGGTTTGGTTATTAACCGTACCCAAAGTCACATATCTCAGTTTCTTATTTTTGCGGTAGGTTTCTAAACGAGTGCTGACTTCCTGACAACGGGCATCGGGACTCCACCCTGAACCAGTAAAGTGATCGCTAACCCATTGAATCCATGGTTCTGAGTTACCTTGACGACTTTGATACATTGTTGTCGGAACATTACCACTGGTATCGCAGCGAAAACCAGATTGTATTGAGTTAGGCGAAATTGTCGGTGTTTGAATTGTAGGTGCGGGGTTTTGAGTAGAATTTGGGATCTGTGCGACATTGGGTAAAGCGATCGCACTCCAAAAGCCCACCACCGCAAGATATACTAAATTTATTCTGGATTTCATAGCCACATTTTGTTCATTACAAAGTATGTTGAATCTAAAAATCAACACTTTAGTATGGTATTTAAACCGAAATTTACAGTATTTGCCGATATTAGATAGACTCAATCATAAGACGCTCTTTTGTAATATTATCTGTGGTTAATAATTTTTAAATTTTTGCTCAAAGACATCAAATGCTAGAAATCGAGTCATCCTGCTAACGAAACTGGAGATAATTTAAAGTTGGGATTAACGTAATCTTTAAAAGCGCGATCAAATTCTCCTGCATATTGAGCCGTAAAAAATTCTTGAACTACTTGAGTATTAGTTGATAGTTTCATTTTGCTTTCCCCTCTCAAGAGTTGAATTAATATACAATTTGCAAAATAGTTGTTTCTATTGGTTTGGCGACAACTTCTTTTAAGGTCACTAGCCCTACCTTGAAGTATTCAGTTTGTTCGTGAAAATCAACTGCATCAATAGAATTCCAGCGATCATAGAGATAGAAAATAGTTGGATTGCCAGGATCGCGATTAACGTGATACGCAAGATTGCCTGTTTCCTGACTAGATTTCTCAACCACAGTTGGCAACGCTTCTTTCAGGCGATCGCCTGCTGCCTTATCTTTAACTTGAAGCTTGTGCAGTAGAGCAAAAGGCTGATTCGGATTATCTAATTTTGCTTCTATTTATTGACGCAGAGATAGCTTTTGTTCGCTCATCATAACCTCCAAAAATTTGCTTTTTCCATCCACAATTAAACTGAAGGGTCAAGATTTTATGAAGTCGCTCAAAGACTTCTATCAGAGATGAACGATCTGGCTCAAGAATTACAAGACAGCCTGAGCGAACCTTGCGGAAGACTGAAAATTAGTATGTCTGCTGCCTATGGCAGAATGTGGGGAATAAAAATATTAGCTCGGTTTTTACAAGCTTATCCTCAAATATCTGTTGAGCTTTCTTTAGATGACCGAGAAGTAGATTTGGCTAAGGAAGGATTTGATGTAGTGATTCGAGTTGGAGCTTTAGCCGACAGTGCTAATTTAATTGCCAGAAGATTATTTCTCGATCCTCTAATTACCTGTGCCACTCCTGAATATTTGCAACGCTATGGACAACCACAACATCCAGATGAGTTAGAGCGATACAATTGCCTAAACTTCCGCAATCGCAAAACAGGTCGTCCCATACCTTGGTTTTTTATAATTGATCAAGATGTCGAACGGAGAAATTTTACAGGTACACTAACTGTTGATGACGGGGAAGCGGTAGGTCAAGCTACGGCTTTAGGCATGGGTATTAGCCAAATGCCTAATTTTATGGCGATAAATGCTTTACAGGAAGGTACATTAGAAGAAATTTTGGCTGATTATAGACCGCCATCTGTACCTTTTACGGCACTATATTTAGAGCGAAGACTGGTTTCACCACGAATTCAGGCTTTTATTAATTTTATGGTTCAACAGAATGCGGTTTGGGCAGAATACTCGGAATCGCCATTGAGGTCAACATAATCATATTTGCGACCCAGAAGAGAAAAACTAACCATAACAAACTAAGCCCAGGTTGAGAATAAGTAGTTAAGTGTAGTCCCAACCATAATTGCCAGATCCGAAATCCTGTGTAGAGAGTTCCAATAATAACCACAACACTTTTACATAATGTTCGGCTTAAAATTATTTCACTGACTAATTGAATAAAAACAGCAACTAAATAGCAGCTAGAAAAAATACGCAGCAGTGGGTTATCCCATAAAATAATTAACATAACTGCGGGAATAATTATCCCAACTAGCGCAGCAAAACTAGCCCAAACTTTTATAAACTGCTGTTGAGCATTGCTAAAGTCCATTACTGACCTAAATGGCAATTTTTGCTGTTTTACCAGCCAACCATAACTAACACTGATTATAGTTATGAGCGCACAAACAAATAAGTTAGTAAACCAATTGTTAGGATTCATTAAAAAATCACATTTTGCTTTGAATAAATAATCTAAATCGATTTTAAAGGCGCTGTGACAAACACTAGTGCCTTTTGTATTGCTTCGGTTCAAAACTAAGAAAATCAGCCACAGTCGAAGAAATTCCCCCGACAATAGCTTTAATATTCATAGTCTGAGCCTTTGTAGAACTTTTAAAGGTTATTTTTTACATTGTATGTTGCAACTCTTGAAGTTTCTCAGGCTGGGGTTACGGACTATTTTGGTAAAGCTTTTTGCCTGTCCGCTCAAATCCGCCTCAAAGATGTACTCTTCAAGGACTGGAAACTGATTGTCTGACACTTGGGCTGTTGCAGTCCGCAAGGTATTACCAACGAGAGAACCTATTTCAGTTTCGCTAAAGTCATTGCCGCCATTGATCTCAACTTGGTAAATTTTATCACTAGAGGGAAAGTACTCTATCGAATCTGTCTCACCAGACACGGATCTAAGTTCCTTTTTACCATCAACAGTCACAACACATTCTCCAGCACACTGATATTCTCCAATGATATTGGTCACAGTATTACACTCAGAGATCTCTGCCATGGCATTTAACTCCTTCCCTCCTAGCCCTCCAAGTACGAGTGCAACCACAAGCACAACAAGAAACAATGGCGTTGGTAAATGCGTAATGCTACTAGAGCATTTTCTATCTCTAAAGGAGTAAACCTGGATTTGAAAAGCTTGAAGCTTAGAGCTACATGCGGCGTGACAAAGCGCCTTTGTGGCTTAAAGCTACGACAAGTAATTTTTTGTAAGACATTGCATGATGACCAACGCCGAAACAATAACTTGGAACACTGATATCGACTCGGCATATTCATCATGTCACTTTAGTTTGATTTTGGTTTGAATTGATGGAAACTTGCAACTAGGTAGAAAAGCTTGGCAATTATTGAGCCAAAATCTTTTTAACACCATACTTTGGTCTAGACTGCAATATATTTACTCATGTCTTACTCATTGCTCATAAAACACTAAAAGCTACAATTACTTTATTCAAATTGCAGCACCTCGATTTGCTTTATTACCGAATTTTTACATAGCAATAATTGAGACTTGTAAATTAAACATCTGTGGTTCACAATTGCCTTATAAGATGTAGATTCGAGATATTTACTTATACTTCCATCGTCATAAATGCTTCTTCTAACCTCATTAAATCTTCATAAAACAATGATGGAAACTATCTAATCTTTATAAATTAATATTCATACACAAAGTAATATTGCTGTAGTCAAAATATTATTACTTCTGATTGCTAATCATTTATCAGATTTAAGAGGCGATTTTCTATAGCAAGATTGTTATAAGTTTGTGGCTATTTATGATTAATTTTATAGACAGAAATAGTAGATCGAGTTAAAGCTGTTGCAGGTGGAATCAACATTAACTTTGGTCTAGCAGGCTCAGAAAATGCAGCGGGATTTATTCTCGATACAGGGAAAGCTTATGATGCTCAACGTGGATATGGCTGGGTGACTCAAAATAGCCTGGGAACTAATAATGTGGTGCCGATTGATATTTCCGCAAATGCACGCGATCGCGATACTCTATTTGATGATGGACAAGGGGGAGTGTTTGCCGAGCCAGTTAGAGATACTTTGATCCATATGGAGTACCCGACAGGATTTATCAATTCCTCTTCTCAAGTAACCACTCCTGCTGCTTGGGAATACGATCTGGCAAATGGTCAATATGAAGTTACGGTGGGGGTTGGAGATCCGACATATTTTGGCAGCGCTAATGTGATTAACGTCGAAGGAGAAAATTTAATTTCTGGCTTTATCGCTACTGGTGCGGAGGCTCAAGCATTTACTACTGCTTCGGCGATTGTAAATGTCAATGATGGTAAATTGACTGTTGATGCTGTTGGCGGTTTCAACACCAAAATTAATTATATTTCTATCGTTCCTGTAGATATTCTGTAGACATATATTTTGCCTCAATGTAGAACACTGAGATTACTTGTTGACGAGATTATTCATAACTATCTAACAAAATATTTTGGCGATTGAGGATATTCTGTTGGTGAATAAACCCAGTCGCTTTTTGCTTTAAAACCAAATACCTTTGGTTCCAGAATCAAGGTTGATTTGGGCAATATCCATCAAAACAGCATAATTGCTTACTTTAATTAGCTCACAGCTGCTAAAATTCAACGAGGGACATACCATTTGCAGTTGACAATTAGCAATTGGCAATGCACAATCAATTACTCTTTTTAAGTCATAAGATAAATATTTTTAATGATTTGGCCGTTTAAAAAAACTAAGAAACAAATTGCGCGGATTGAAATTAATGGTGCGATCGCTTCGGATACACGCAAACAGGTGTTGAAAGCATTTAAAACCATTGAGGAAAAGAAATTTCCTGCTCTGCTACTGCGGATTGATTCTCCTGGAGGAACCGTAGCTGACTCTCATGAAATTTTTACAGCTCTGCAACGGTTACAAGAAGATAAAGATATCAAAGTTGTCGCCAGCTTTGGCAATATTTCCGCTTCAGGGGGTGTATATATTGGTGTTGGTGCTAAACACATTGTTTCTAACCCAGGCACCATAACTGGTAGCATTGGCGTAATTCTAAGAGGCAATAATTTAGAAAGGCTTCTAGATAAAGTTGGAGTTTCGTTTAAGGTGGTCAAATCAGGTCCTTATAAAGATATTTTGGCGTTTGACCGTGAGACGACCAAAGAAGAAGAGGATATTCTACAGCAGCTAATCGATGTTAGCTACAGTCAGTTTGTCTCTACAGTAGCCAAAGGTCGCGGCTTAGAAGAAGAGACCGTGAGAAACTTTGCTGATGGTCGAGTGTTTACGGGAGAACAGGCTTTAGAATTAGGTTTGGTAGATCGTTTAGGTACCGAGGAAGATGCACGTCGTTGGGCAGCAGAGTTGGCGGGATTAGATCCTGATAAAACTGAATGTTTTACTATTGAAGAGCCTAAACCATTTATCAATCGCTTTATTCCTGGCAGAAGCCAAACCAAATCAAGCATCAGTCTGGCGTTAGACTCATTACAGTTTGAGTTGGCAACTAATGGTTTGCCATTATGGTTATACCGACCCTAATGATTACAAAGTTATAAAGTAGCTAGATCTTACATCTAGTAACTATATTTCATTTGTGAAAAGTTAAATCTTGTAATGGGGACTTTGGTGAATCAAGGTATGAAAATGAAATTCATTTGCTTGATACACATTTTTTTAGGCTAAAGGCTACGAACTGAAATACTTTGTAGTCATACATCAAATCACCAACGCCATAATAAGTAAATTCTAGACCTAATGTCCCCCATCATTCAGCTTAATTCCTCGTTCCTTTAAAAAAACTCTCCTTCTGTTAGCTTTTTTTTGACTTCTGCAATAATTAATTTAGTCTGGTGTTAAGTATAAACAAGATGGCACAACTCAATTAAGGGAGAATTGAACAGTGGAATGGAAAGTAAGAGGTATCCGTGGCGCGACGACTGTTGCTGAAAATACGGTAATGGCGATGACGAAGGCTGTTAACGAGCTGATTGATGAAATTGAAGCTCACAATGTGTTTAAGCCTGAAGATGTAGTTTGCGTATTTTTTACAGTCACGGCTGACCTCGATGCTATGTTTCCTGCTGCTACTGCCAGAAAGCGCCCAGGTTGGGATCATGTTCCCTTAATCGATCTGCAACAAATGCCTGTTGTAGGTAGTCTTAAACAATGCATCAGAATTTTAATTCAGGTTAATAGTTTACAGCCGCAATCGGCAATCGTGCATCGCTATCTCCATAATGCCCAAGCACTACGACCAGATTTAGATCTTCCCTTAACGAGTAATAATCTTGGAAGCTAAACTCAGCCTCATTCAGACATTAAGGCTTGATTTCAGCAGATTAGGGTCCTGAAAAGACGGCATCTTCTACATCTTGGCGACCAAGAGAATATTTAAAAGAACGAGCCAGACCAGAACTTTCAGGCTTAGTATCAAAATAGCGTACCGTTAATTCCTCTGTTTCCAAACAAATTTCCGCTTTCCAGTCTGACGCTGCTAAGTGCCAGCAGTGGAGTTGCTCTTGATCCTGTTCACAGCCTTTGCTGCGGAGCCAATCTTCAATAGTTGGCAAGGTATGATTATATAAAGGAGTGGATGCATCTGGTAATGTCACGTAAATTTTTTTGAAACTATAGGATAATAAAAAAATTTTATCTCATTACATCCTGCTCTAGTTTTTCTCAATGATAAATGTTCAATGATAAATGCTAAATGAATTAACCCTCAGAAGATATGGTTCCTGCTGTAATATGAGGGTAGATTTCTCAAATTAAGTTTGCGTAGTTGAGTGGGCAATCACTTCCTTAAAGCATATGACCAAGCAAAAAATAGATACCAAAGCTTTTAAACGTTCTTTGCAGCAGTCAGAGAACTATCACCGTCGAGGATTTGGACATGATGCGGAAGTGGCAGGGACGATGAATTCTGAGTATCAAAGTGATTTGATTCAAACAATTCGCGATCGCAATTATCGTCTGCAACGGGGAGATGTCACTATCCGTTTGGCTGAGTCTTTTGGCTTTTGCTGGGGGGTGGAAAGAGCTGTGGCAATTGCCTATGAAGCACGACAGCATTTTCCGACCGATAAAATTTGGATTACCAACGAAATTATCCACAATCCCTCGGTTAATCAGCGTCTGCGGGAGATGAACGTCGGCTTTATTGAAGTAATTGACGGGCAGAAAGACTTTGCGGTCATCAATTCAGGGGACGTGGTGATTTTGCCTGCTTTTGGTGCGAGTGTTCAAGAAATGCGGTTACTTAATGACAAGGGTTGTAAAATAGTGGATACAACCTGTCCTTGGGTGTCTAAAGTCTGGAATTCGGTAGAAAAGCATAAAAAACGTGATTACACTTCAATTATTCACGGTAAATATGCTCATGAGGAAACCGTTGCCACTAGTTCTTTTGCCGATCGCTATTTGGTGGTGTTAAACCTGGAACAGGCAAAGTATGTGACTGACTATATTCTTCATGGAGGAGATAAAGAGGAGTTTTTAGCTAAGTTTCAACATGCCTATTCCGAAGGCTTTGACCCAGATCGAGACTTATTTCAAGTGGGAATTGCCAATCAGACCACCATGCTCAAAAGCGAGACTGAGCAAATTGGCAAGCTATTGGAAAAGACTATGCTCAAAAAGTATGGTCCGACGGAGTTAGATAACCACTTTATGAGCTTTAATACGATTTGCGATGCCACCCAAGAACGACAGGATGCCATGTTCGATCTAGTGAAAGAAGATCTATCTCTGATGATCGTGATTGGCGGGTTTAACTCTTCCAACACTACTCACTTACAGGAAATTTCTGTAGAGAACAATATTCCTTCATATCATATTGATAGTGTCGAGCGTATTTTGAGTCGCGATCGCTTGGAACATAAGCCTTTAGGTCAAGACATTACCGTGACGGATAACTGGCTACCTGCGGGCAAAATCACTGTGGGCATTACCTCTGGCGCTTCTACTCCTGATAAGGTAGTAGCTGATGTAATCGAAAGAATATGTGACTTAAAAGCTACGGTAGCTGTTTAACAAAAGTTTTGAGCTTAGAGCTATTGGCTTTAAGTTTTAAGAGTTTAATTAGGCTGAATAAAGTTAAATTAAGTCAGTTTAGTAAGTTTATAAGATAACTGTTTTATGAAACTAAAACTTAAGCTGATTTTATGGGTATTCCTGGCGATAGCTACTATTTGGTTAGTTAAGTTTAGCTATGGTGCTGATTCACCAGTTAGCTGGTATATCGGTACTATCAAAAGCGAACTTTGGGCAATGAGTCAAATTAAATATAGCTCTGAGGTCGATAAGCCAAAGTTAAACCAGGGGTCAATTATGACTAATTTTAACCAAGTGATCGCTAATGCTAAAACAGCTTCAGATCAGCCTTTAATCTCAGACAATTTTCCCCTGGGTTGGTACGATAGCGTATCCAATCTAGATACTCCCGCCTTAATTGCTGATGAAGGTATGAATATAATCATGCCTTATATTGGCGAAAGCAGTATTCAGGAGGTGAAAGCTTACCTCGACCAAGCTGCCGCAGCAGGCATGAAAATTATGGTAGAAATTCCGCGACTGGAGGTCAGGCGAGATCATCGTTGGTTAATCACCCAGTTTGTCAAAGAATTGAAAACCCATCCTGCTGTTCACGGCTGGTACTTATTTGATGAGCCAGAATTTATTAAGTTGTCGCCTCGCATCTTAGAGCGAGTATACAGAGCGATTAAAGCAGAAGATCCCAAGCATACTGTCGCTATAGCTTTTGGCAGACCCCTCTACATCAGAAAATATCTAAAGGCTTTAGATACAGTCATGTATTTTAAATATCCGATTATGGATAATTCCCCTGAGTTTAGCGGTTTGGAGAATGGTATCTTTAGTAAGCTGCTAAACAATGTTACAGCAATTGCTTCCAAGCCTCATGATGTTTGGTTTATCCTTCAAGGCTATGGTCGAGATAAACACGGTCGCCAAACCAGGTTTAAGCGTCGTCTACCTACCGCTGCCGAATCGAGATACATGGTCTATAGTGCAATTCTAGCTCAGGCAGATGGCTTATTTTTTTGGACTCACTATCGCTCTCAGCAACAGTGGATTGACTCCGTACTAACGCCGATTGTTCAGGAGCTAAAAGGTTATTTACCTGCCATTGCTAACCAAACATTTAATAGCAGAAAAAATATAGCGGTAGATAATTCTAGGATTCAAGCAAGACTTTACCAAAATTCAACCACCCAAGACTTACTATTAATAGCAATCAACCATAGTAAACGTCAAATAGATACCGCGATCGCCATAAAAGAAAATACTAAAGTTAACCTCGCTCAAATTTTACCTGCCCATAACTCTGTTAATCTTTCTGGGGGGGTATTGCAGGATGTTTTTGAACCCTATGACGTACATATTTATCAGTTAAAGTAATCTTTGTTTTTGCAGATATAATCAATGACCAATCAAAAGTTTGCTGAGTTGCTATTAAATCAAATTCCTCAAGATAGTAGCCAGCAAGTAACTGCCGAGTACTATATTAGTCAGACTCTAAAAGTCAAGAATCAAGCTACGATCAAAGTTTTAGACTTAGGTTGTGGTGCTGGGAATTCAGAGGCAAAATTTAAGGCTTATTCTCCAAATGTAGAGTGGTTTGGACTAGATATTGATGAGTCACCAGAGGTCAATGCTAGAAATAAGACAGAGGGAAACTTCTACACTTTTGATGGCATCAATATTCCTTTTGCTGATAATTACTTTGATATCGTCTATTCTAATCAAGTTTTTGAACACGTTAGGCATCCTGAAGCATTATTAAAAGAAATTAATCGAGTTTTAAAACCAGAAGCTTATTTTATTGGTTCTGTCTCTTATCTAGAGCCTTATCATTCATTTAGCTTTTGGAACTATACTCCCTATGGATTTAAAGAAATATCCACCCAAGCAGGGCTAGAAGTTATCGAAATTAGACCTAGTATTGATGCCTTGACTCTAATTATTAGACGAACGTTAGGCACACCCAAGTTTTTTGCTCGCTGGTGGCAGCAAGAATCTCCGTTAAATTCTCTAATTAGCTTGGTTGGTAAACTAACTAATAAAAATTCGGCTACTATTAATTCAATCAAGCTAATGTTTTGTGGTCAGTTTTGCTTTTTAATCCGTAAAAGTTCTTGAATCTCTGATACTAAACAACAAAAAAGGTGGGCTAATTGCCCACCTTAAGCTACAACTATGAAATCAAATGTTGTCAATCAAATTAACGAGTTGCTTCTACTAATACTTGTTCTTGAACAGCGGTAACTGTAGTATTACCATCTTCAGCAATATCAACTAAAGCATTATCACCATCGTTAACCCGACCAGAAAGAATCGCCTCAGCTAAACTGTCTTCTAATAGACGCATAATAGCTCGACGTAGAGGTCTAGCACCGTAGCTGGGATCAAAACCTTCTTCAATTACCCTATCTTCAAAGGCAGTAGTCACGCCCAAAGTAATCTCTCTTTGTTCTTCTAATCTGGCAGATATTTCCTGTAATAAAATACCAGCAATCTGTCTGACTTCGGGCTTGGTTAACTGGCGGAAGACGATAATTTCATCCAGGCGATTAATAAATTCAGGACGGAAATAGTTTTTCAATTCCTGATTGACCAAATCTTTGATGCGATTATACTGCGCTTCGTCTTTGTCGCCAGAGAAATCAAAGCCAAGACCGCTACCGCCTTTTTCAATCACCTTGGAACCGATATTGGAAGTCATGATCAAGATGGTGTTTTTGAAGCTGACTGTGCGCCCTTGAGCATCGGTCAGACGACCATCATCAAGTAGCTGAAGCATCAAATTAAACACATCGGGGTGGGCTTTTTCGATTTCATCAAATAAGACAATGGTATATGGTTGACGACGTACCGCTTCGGTTAACTGCCCTCCTTCGTCATAACCGACAAATCCTGGAGGAGAACCAATAAGTTTAGATACGGTATGGGATTCCATATACTCAGACATATCAATCCGCACAATCGCCTCTTCGGAACCAAACATCTGAGTTGCCAATGCCTTAGCTAGTTCAGTTTTACCCACCCCAGTAGGCCCAGAAAAGAATAAACTAGCAATGGGTCGACTGCGATCGCCTAATCCTGAACGAGAACGACGTAATGCCCGAGAGACTGCTTTGACAGCTTCATCCTGACCAATTACTCGCTCATGTAGATTATCTTCCAAATACATCAAGGCTTCCGATTCTGTTTCCGTCATCTTAGTAACGGGTACCCCAGTCCAAGCAGCCACAATTTTGGCGATCGCTTCTTCATCAACTACAGGAGTTAAAGCTTCAGGGTTGATTGTGGGTACATCCACCTGATTTTCTTCTTTACCCTGTTGTAAACAGTGATTGAGGTGAGTACGAGAACCAGCCTCATCAATCAAGTCAATTGCCTTGTCGGGTAAAAAGCGATCGGTAATATATCTTTCGGCAAAAGTTACCGCAGTTTCAATCGCTTCATCGGTGTACTTAACCTTATGGAAATCCTCATAAGTTTTACGTAAGCCTTCAAGTATAGCGATCGCATCTTCTACCGAAGGTTCCCCTACCATGACCTTTTGGAAACGACGTTCTAAAGCCGCATCACGCTCAATATACTGACGATACTCATCTAGAGTAGTACTACCCAAACATTGAATCTCCCCTCTAGCTAAAGCTGGCTTAAGCATATTTGCCGCATCCATCGCTCCACCCATGGCACCTGCACCAACAATATTATGAATTTCGTCAATTACGAGAATAATATTTCCCGCAGCCCGAACTTCATCCACAATTGCCTTGAGACGCTCTTCAAATTCTCCTCTAAACTTGGTTCCCGCCAGTAAGGAACCCATATCGAGGCTAATTACTTCCTTATCAGCCAATAAGAAAGAAACATCTCCATCGACGATCCGCTGCGCTAAACCTTCAGCGATCGCAGTTTTGCCTACCCCTGGTTCACCGACCAAAATAGGATTGTTTTTGGTACGCCTACCTAAAATCTGAACTGCTCGTTCAATTTCAGGATATCGACCTACTACAGGGTCTAACTTACCTTCTCTGGCTAACTCAGTTAGATTGATGCTAAATTCTTTAAGCTTAGTTGGTTTTTCTTTACCACCACCAAAGCCAAACGGACTGTCTTTACTAGTCGTAGCCGCGACTACTTCTGCTTCCCCTAGCTTTTTAATCAGCTCGGTTCTAAGTTGTTTGAGGTTGACATTTTGTTTGTTTAGCAATTTGACAGCCATGTTATCGGTCTGCTTGATTATTGCTAACAAAATATGCTCGGGACTAATCGAATTACTTTTGAGTTGACGAGCTTCATTAAAAGCCTGTTCCAAAATCCTCTTAGCTTTAGGGGTAAAGGGAATATTGGCGGGAATAAATCCAGAACCCTTGCCAATCAATTCAATCGCCAGCTCCCTAGTGCGCTCCAAACTAATACCAAAATTAGTTAGTAGTTCTGCTGCTGTTGACGTTCCCTCCCCAATCACTCCCAATAAGATGTGTTCTGTTCCCACGAGATTATGTCCCGTGTTTCTCGCTTCTTCTTGAGCTAGGACAACATTTTTTATGGCTTTTTCATTGAAGTATTCAAACATAGTTTGGAAAACTCCTTAACTTTATTTATATTTCTTTATCTTCTGTATCTAACTTTATCGCTTTTGGGGGTTCGTCTGTAGTGGTAAAAGCCGTAATCTCTGCTAAATTTTGATTCTGCCTAGTACAATAGTTGGTTGGGAGCTGGGGTTGCATTCCATGATTGACGAAGGTTACATCAAATATCAGTGTCATTGGCAAAAAGTAAAATCTGTTTCTGATGCAGAAATTGTTGAATTAAATCGATGTCGTAGTCAGCTTTATCAATTAGGTCTGATTGGCGAATATAGTAACGGCATTGGCTTTGGGAATTTAAGCATTCGCCTACCCAATTCGACACAGCTAATCATTTCTGGTTCCCAAACAGGCGGCATCCCTGATTTGACAGCACAGCATTACAGCAAAATTACCGATTATTCTTGGCAAGAAAATTATGTAACCTGCCAGGGCTTAGTCAAAGCTTCGTCAGAAACCTTGACCCATGCAGCTATTTACAGTGCTAATTCTCAGGTAAATGCCGTGGTTCATGTTCATCATCTGGAATTATGGCAGCAACTGCTCAATAAAGTACCTACTACTAATCCAGATTGCGCTTATGGTACGCCCGAAATGGCAGCAGAAATAATCCGTTTATCTCAACAAGAATCAACGCAGCAGCAGCGAATTATCGCGATGAGTGGTCATGAGTCGGGGATTTTAAGCTTTGGTCATGATCTTGCTGAAGCTAAGGAAATTTTATTAAATCACTTCTCAGCTATGTGAACTCCTAAACGCTTACAGCAGTTTTCAGTTGGATAGACTCCATTTTGAATTAATTAGTTCGTAGCTATTAGCTATCAGCTATCAGCTTTTAAAAATTTGATTTTTTTGGTCTACTCATGTGCAAAGCACAGTAAATGTCTTACACTTTTTTACTACACTAGAATTCAAATCTCGCCAATTACTTTTAATATAACCCTTAATGTAAACTAAATTATTAAAGATTACATTCTGTTTGAATTATCAGGATAGTTCGTTACGCTTTTGTTAAAATCTTGATATTCTAAAGCAGAATTTAAATCACATTAAATATTAGATATTTTCTATGGATAAAAAAACTTACCTCATCGAAATTGAGGGCGACGAATCAGCTAATATTAGCCAATATGCTGAAGAGCTAGAAAATGCTTTGCTTGGTGCATCCTCTGAAGTTGAAGTCGAGCAGAGCAGAGCTGATAATGAGGCTCAGGACTTCGGTTCAACGCTCATTCTTATTCTTGGAACCCCTGTGGCAGTTGTTCTCGCAAATGCCTTTCGTGATTGGCTTAACCGTCGAGATAATGCAAAAATACATATTAAGACGCCAGAGAGAGAAATTTTGCTGGAGAACGTCACGGCTAGGGATGCATCCAAGATCTTGGAGTTGCTCCAACAAGAAGGCTATTAGAAATGAATGACCAGGCTCCATCGACTCAATCGACTCTGGTGGTTTTGCTAGGAGCCAGCGAGTGGCCTAGTTGGCCCGATTTAAACCAAGAGCTTTCTCAAAAAGAATTAGGAAATGCCAATACGTTTAAAGCCTCAGCTACGGGAGTGAAAGATTACTTTTTAGCCCAAGAAGGTTTTGATCTGCCTGAGGAAAATCTCCTAGATCTTTTCAATAAAGAATATGATGTTGGGCAGCAAACTAGTGAGATAGGGTCGTTTCTTGAGAAACGCATTTCTATTTTGAAAGATGCAAAAATTACTCCAACCCACCTTATCATTTATTACGTCGGTCACGGGGGCTTTAACTCAAAAGATTTTTATTTTGCCATTCGCACAAGCAAAAAAGATTCCATAAGTGCAACTTCTCTGGAACCTAAAAATCTCGCAGAGGTAATAAAGAACAAGTCCAGGCAACTACGTTGTTATCTAATCATAGATTGTTGTTATGCAGGAGCCGCTGAGAAAGACTTTGAACAAGTGCCAATTAATGGCGGTGTCTCATTGATAGGTTCATCTGCAAGCAACAAAACTTCACAAGCCACTCACAATGAGAAATATACAATGTTTTCTGGTGCGTTGCTTCAGGTGCTGCAAAAAGGCAACGAAGCAGGATCAAAGTGGTTTTCACTGCGCCAACTTAAAAAGGCAGTGACAAAAGTGATTCGCCACAGGCATCATGACAAGGCTGTTATCCCAATTGTTCTCTCCCCCGTCCCGTCTGAGTCTGGTGAGGACATTGCAGAACTGCCGCTGTTTTCCAATGTTGAACGCCGAACACCTACAGGGGACAAGAGCTTTATAAAGAAAGAGGACTTTGCTCAATGCTATGTGATTGAGTCGGCAACCGAAGAAAGATTGCAACTAAATACAGCACTTGGTTCTACAGTAGGCTCTGCGCTCGGACGTTATAAGGACGATTTAGAAGCCGTAATTAACAAGCCAGTGGACATCAATCCAGTGGTAGTTAGTGTGGACTGGGTCATTGCCTCACCAGAGCGACTTGAGAACACAGTTAAGGCACTATGTCAGGCTGAAATAGCAGTTTTCGATGTTACAGACTACGAGTCAGCAGTTATGCTAATGCTCGGTATTCGTTCGGTAGTGCGACGTGGCGTTACCATTGCAAGTTACGGGGGGAATTATACTATTGGTGGTCCGCTCAATTACCCTTTTAGTATCAAAGAGGTCAACATAGTCTCACACTCTAATGAGCAATTAGAAAACGGCGAAGATCCAATTGTCCTCATCGGTCAAAAGATTATTGCTGGATTCGAACAACTTCGCAATATACCAAGCTATCTTGACTTACCAGTTTTTGACGCTATCCGAACCCTTCCACCAGACAGAGAGCAGCGTATACCAAAAGAGTATACCGAGCAAGTTTTGGTATTATGCTCCTTTAGCCAGCACTACACAAATAATAACTGGAAACATCATCTAAAACGCCATTTGCCTACATATTTGCAAAACGACAAAGCCCTCATTTTACGTACGCTTGACTTAAAGTCTACCCGTTTGGTTTCCCAGTCCTTATATGAGGCAATGCGACTAACCTTGATGTGCATTGTAGATTGGACAGAATGGCGTCCTAATGTTTTTTTTGAACTGGGTGTTCGCTTAGCGTCTGTTGATACCGATCCCGTCTGCATTATTGAGACAAAGCACAAAAACATCATTGAAGATTTGTCTATCCGTGAAGAGTTCGATGAGCAAAACTCGAAAGCTCAAGCCTGGCTAAAGGATAACAATGTAGCTAATGAGGACAAGGCGGATTATACGACACAAGCCTCCCAACGCCTCGCGTATACTGCCTATCAAAGAAGGCGATTGCTTGAAATGTTTGATCCTATTGACTACAAAATGCAAAGGAGAATCACTGATCAGGATAAGATAAGATACCGAGATATGGTGCAACACCATAAACAGCTAATCGAGGATAGTGATGAGGTTCCCCGCTCTGAAGTAGCATTACCCCCCAGCTTTATATATCGCATAGTCAGTAAGTTTATTGACATAAATATGGAAGGAAGCACATTTCCTGTTTACGACGAGTTGATCCAGACAGCCGATCTGCTGAGTGATCCTCAGAAAAGAAGTGCAGGTCGTTCGGTAGTGCTTTATCCCGAAAACGCTTTTTTGTCTCGCAAAGTTGATGAAGGAGCTACAGAACTTCGCCTGGCTGCCTGGCACTATATCAACAATCGTTTACGGAATGAGTTGGAAAACAACAACGACCTTCTCAAGAAATATATTGACTTGAGCAATCTCCTCTCAAGCGCTCTACTTCGCTCCCCTCGGGAAGATGACCAAGAGATGGCTAAAATTATTCGGCAACAGGTAAAAAAATATAAAAATCTACAGAAATAGAAGGAAAATCTATGAGCATTTCTATTAGTGAGCTAGAAGATATCTTTAAGCAGGTTAATAGCTATAAAGCGAGCGCAGAGGCGAATAAAGACTTTGGTGACTATGACGAAGCAATTGAAGATCTGCAACACGCCATCAATCTACTTGCTCCAATGCTTGAGAAGATTGAGGCTATTCATTCCGAGGACACAGAGCGTTACCAGCCGTGGCTCCTCAAATTAGCTCATGAACTTGCTGATTGTTATGGCATGCAGGGAGGAAACTATCGGCGTCACGGAAACCTGAAAGAGGCCGAAAATGCTTATAAGAATGGCGGAGATCTTGAAATACGATACAAAATCCCAGATACTTACAACAGAACTAATGTTATTGTTCTTCAACTCCTGCGCTCTCCCGAGAGTCACAAGGCTCTTGAACAAATGATTCAAGAAGCGCGAGATATAGTGAAAGGCCAAGTTAACGGTAAGAATAAAAATAAGTGGTGGGCCTGGGCTGATTTTGGATTGCTAAGTCTTCTTTGTGTCAACCTGAAAGAGACTGAACATCAATCCCCAGAAGAAACCGAGCATCAAAAAACACTTTATCGAGAAGAAGCTCAAAAAGCCTATAAGAAATTTAAGGATACTGGAGCAGGGAAACAAGACTTTGAGAGCACAATAATAGTTCTTAAACAATTGAAAGAAGGCTTTAATGAAGTAGACAAGAACACTGCCCTATTGATGGATGAAGAACTCAACTATTTGAAGGAGAACATGCCCGAACGCTAGGAATTTCTTTTTTGAATTGCTGCGTGAGCTGAAATTAGGGCAAAGTTTGGCGTTCAATTTTAGTAATTGGCTAAACTAATCGTTTATCATTACTGCGGACTTTAGTAGCAATGATAAGATTAGTCAGCTTCTGGATAATTTAGTACAAAAATATCATACGATACCGTTTGAGAAATCTAATACTAGTACAAAAATATCTTGCGATACCGCTTGAGAAATTTAGCATTCATGTCAGAAACTTTTGGGAAAACTTAATTCGTTCGTAGTTTTCCCCTCAAAATAATCTTCAAATTTTAAATTCCATAGCAATACGCATTTTGCTCAAAGGATCTAGCTTAAGTGCTGGGGAGATTACCGCCTCTGCTTCTGGCTTTGAATTAGTCTGATTATCTTCTTCTTGAGATATCTACGATCAGTAGTCTGCTCAGAGTGTAATTGCATTATCACTATCTATTCAGTAGTGCGATCGCATTTCTGAGGCTTTTTTTAGTTTAGTCATATAGTGGGGTAAATATTCCCCGTCTAATAATCTTAATAAAAGTTATTATATATTTAATTTAGCGATTAATTTGAGCAACAGACTTAGTAATTGTGCTGAGCATTATGGGTATTAAGTAAATAGTGCTGACAGATCAACAAATATTGAGTTAAATCATAAACACATTAATAGATAATATAAATTGACTAATAAATCTTGGCGGCAAAAAAACCGTTGCCTACTGTTGACTTTACTTACAGTAGGCAGTTATGCATTGAATCTTCGATTTGGTTCTGTTGCGACAGCTAAACTATTTGATGGACCAGTAGATCAACTCCCTGTAGAGCAAAGAGTATCCTTGAGAAGGGGAGAAGTAGTTTTTTTGGGGGAAGAGGGTGAATATGTGGTACGCCTCTTGGTTAAAACTTCTGTCGAACATGCTTGGCAAGTTTTGACCGATTATGAAAATTTTGCTGAGTTTCTTCCTGGGGTAACAAGCATTGAGTTGCTGGAAAATAATGGCGATCGCAAAGTATTTGAACAGATTAACAAAATCAAAACTTTTATTTTCAGTATTGAGTCTCGGGTCAAAATTGCTACCACCGAATCTTATCCCGCGCAGATTGACTTTAAAGCAGTTGATGGGGATTTAGCGGCATTAAAAGGCATGTGGACTTTAGAACCAGTTTCTCCCTATCCTAGTGCGCCTCCGGATCAGGTTTTGATTACCCATCGAGTTTCAGTAGAACCAGGTAAATCTCCTGGTGATAGCATTTTCTTTGGGATTTATGAAGACCGCTTAGAGGAGACTTTAGAAGCGATTAAACAAGAAGTGGAAAAACGCACTATTAATAAGCAGGACAAAGCAGCAATATCGATTAACTGAACTGTTCTTTAGATCAATAGTTCGGGCAGTTTTTAAAAAATGCTCGGAAAGCCTAATTTATCGTTAGTTATCCTAGTCTAATTTTAATAGTCAAGTTAAGAAGATTTCTCGTCTAGAGTCAGATGGATCTTCTAAGATTTATCACAAGAAATAAAAAATAGACGAAAGCAAAAAGAAAATAGGATAGAAGATCTCAACATTAAAATCGGAGAATATTTACAACTTAAGGAGAATATTGAAAGTTGTTTTGATTCCCTTGAAACTAATAATGCTAGTTACCAATTACCTGAAATTGATAAGATAATATTAAATGTGCCAGAGATATAGAAAGTGATCCATAAATAGCATCTCAAAACTTAATCAAGAGTAAAACTAGATTTTAGTCTTCCTAAAAAGTGCGATTACGTATTCTAAAGTATGAATTAATAATTTGTAAATAATCAATATAAGCCTCTGGTGCAATAAGATCAATCTCGAAAATGGTTTACTACTAGTTGCTTACAGATTGTCTTTGAGCTTCGTATAGCATCAATGCTGCGGCAATAGACACATTGAGAGATTCCACCTGATTCGCCAAGGGAATTGTAGTCTGAACATCGGTAATCTCCATTAATTCAGAAGATAATCCCGCTCCTTCATTACCGAATAAAATAAGACTGGGGATAGTAAAATCAATTTCCCAGTAGGTTTTGGCTGCCATAGAAGAAGTAGCAATAATTTGCACTCCTTGCTGTTGCTGATACTTAACTAAGTCTGTCAGATTTTGATTAGCAAATAAAGGGAGGTTAAACCACTGTCCGACGCTAGCACGTAAAACTTTAGGGCTGTAAACATCAACGCTATTAGCACTCAACCAAATCCCATCAGTTGCTGTTGCTGCGCCTGTACGAATTATAGTACCCAAATTCCCAGGATCTTGCAGGCTTTCTAAAGCAATGCCGATTCTATTAATTACCTTATCCGATTGAGCAACAGCAGGACGAGGCGCGATCGCTACAACTCCATCAGGGTTGACCGTAGTCGCGATCGCTTTGAGAACTTCAGGACTTACCGCCTGAGTCGTAAAATTCTTGGCTGCTATGGTTCGGCATAATGGCTGATGATTTTCGCGCCAAAGCTCTGTGGAAAAAACAATTTCTAGCTTATAATCGGCATGACATGCAGCCTCAATCAGGTTTGTTCCTTCAATTAGCATCATTTTTTGCTCGGCTCGTTCTTTGGGGCGATGCAACTTGCGAACTTGCTTAATTAAAGGATTCTTAATGCTAGTTAAAATAATATTTTCCCTACTGCCTATTGACGAATACTACTGTTGAAAGTAATACTTTGGTTGCCTCATAGTGCGGAACTCGGGACTTGAACCCGAATGTTTTAAGCAAACACTAGAATCTGAATCTAGCGCGTCTACCAATTCCGCCAGTTCCGCAGCAAAATTTAAACCCACGAGTCCTTATTATGATTGATTTTTATTTTTCATGTCAAACTTTAAAATTTGCCAATTTAAATAATTAACTGCAAGATATCAGCAAATTTTGGAACTTTATTTTTAAGTACTGTTCAAACGCTTACCGTTAAATCGCCAAAAACGACTTTGCCTGCGTTGACTTCATCAAATTAATATATTTATTATCAAGAGGATAAAGCCATTAATTCTATCTCCAACTCTACTAAAAACCAAGCTAGCAAAGAAGATTCCCAAGCTGTATTGGAAATTTGGGGACCTGCGTCTTTAACAGGAAATGTCAGAATTAGCGGGGCTAAAAACTCAGCTTTAGTATTAATGGCAGGAGCCATTCTCTGCCCCTGCAATTGTGTCTTACGCAATGTGCCTAATTTAGTTGACATTAAGCGTATGGGACAAATTCTCACGGCTTTAGGAATTAAATTGAGGCGGGATGGTGATGTTTTAGAGATCGATACTCGCAATATTAATCCCACCGAAGCCCCATATGAAGTAGTTTCTCAACTACGAGCTAGCTTCTTTGTTATTGGACCGTTACTTACTAGATTAGGAACTGCCCGAGTCCCCTTACCAGGAGGGTGCGCTATTGGGGCTAGACCAGTAGACCTTCATGTACGGGGTTTACAGGCGATGGGAGCCAATGTCTCCATTGAAGATGGTATAGTTCATGCCAATCTGGTAGGTAGCAGGCAGCGTCTTCAAGGAGCCAATATCTATTTAGATTATCCTAGCGTTGGTGCCACGGAAACAATTTTGATGGCGGCGACTTTGGCAAATGGTATTACCAAAATTGAAAATGCGGCTCAGGAACCAGAGATTGTTGATTTAGCTAATTTCTGCCGTCAGATGGGCGCCGAAATTGAAGGTGCAGGAACTAATACCATCACTATTAAGGGCGTTGAGCAGTTAAGTTCTGTAGATTATCATGTCATTCCAGATCGCATTGAAGCAGGAACTTTTTTAGTGGCTGGTGCTATTACCCATTCAGAAATCACCTTGAGTTCAGTTATCCCCGAACATCTAGCGCCCATCATTGCCAAGTTAAACGATATTGGCTGCCAGGTAATTACCGAAGCAGAATCTGAAACAGAACTTAAAGTCTTTGGGGGCAATATCCAGTCAAAACGCCTCCGCATTATCCCAGGAGAGCTACGGGGTACGGATATTGAAACATTGCCTTATCCTGGTTTCCCCACAGATATGCAGGCACAATTTACCGCTTTGTTGAGTATCAGTAAAGGTAATAGCGTCATTAGTGAAACCGTGTTTGAAAACCGTTTACGTCATGTGGCTGAGCTGCAAAGAATGGGAACCAATATCCGTGTTAAAGGGCATCATGCCATCGTGCAAGGAGTTCCAATGATTTCTGGTGCGCCAGTAATGGCAACGGATCTAAGAGCCTCTGCGGCCCTAGTCTTAGCTGGTTTGGCAGCAGAAGGCAAAACTACTGTTCACGGTCTACACCATTTAGATCGCGGTTATGAAGATATTGAGACCAAATTGCGTGGTTTGGGTGCCAAACTAGAAAGAATTGTTCCTGAAGAAAATTAGCTTCAATTGACCACCAGTCCAAGATTAATTACAGGCGATCGCATTTTCAGTTTTTACTGATAAGTTGCTGCGATCGCTTTTTTTTGCTAAAAAAATTATATTCCCCTATCTAAATTTAAGCTAAAGGCTAAGAGCTAAAGGCTAAAGGCTTTATAAATAGAGGAGAGATTTTTGACGGAAAGAAGTTCAATGTAGTGTAATTACCACCCAGTTAACAAACTTAATTTAAAGCGAAGCTTGGTATTATCTAGAAATTAATAATAGCTTTATTTTCTCTTACACGATGTTTAACTGGTTTCGCCGCAACGAAAAAGCAAAACAAAAGTCTGAAGCACCTACCCCTCAAACTCAACCTGAACCAGCAGATTCGACTGATTCATCTGCAACGGAAGTAGCAGAAGTAGCCGAACCAGATTACCTTGCTTTCGCTAAAGCTGCGTATCAGAATATTCAACAACGAAAGGGAGAAACAGCGGTCAAGGCAGAAGAGACAACTGAATCTCAAGTTGATGCTGAACCTCTAGATTCAACGGAATCAGAGACGGAAAATATTATTGAAGAGGAATCAAATGAGCCTAATATAGTAGCTGATGAACCTGCGGTAGTTAATGAAGCAGCCTCCAGTATAGGCGAATCAGCTAGAGGAATCACAGTTGAAGAAACTGAATTAGAACCCGAAGCAAGCGCCCCAACTCCTCCCGCGACAGATGTTCCTGCTTGGATGCAAAAGTCTCAAGGTCTAGAAAAGCTTAAAGAAACTGCCATTGAAGCCCCCGTAGCAGAAGCAGAAAATACAGAACTCCAAACTACAGAAATTGAAGCTGAATTAGACGAAGACTTTATCTGGTCATCTCAAGTCCTAGCAAAAAGCGGTCGCAGCGCAATCGATGTCTCGGAAGAAGAAATTAGCTGGCTAACAAAACTACGCCAAGGATTAGGTAAAACTCGTATTGGTTTAGTTAATCAACTTAAATCTATCGTCGGCAAAGGTCCTCTCAATGAAGATGCCGTAATGGAGATTGAAAGTATTTTACTCCAGGCAGATGTAGGTATTGAGGCTACTGATTATATTATTGAAACTCTACAAACAAAATTAAAATCAGAAGCCTTGCCACCCGATCAGGCGATCGCCTATCTTAAAACTATCCTGCAAGATATTCTAGACAAACCTTTAGCAGATCAAGAAGATCGCGCTTTTGTCCCCGAAAAAGATCAGTTTAATATCTGGCTTCTTACAGGAGTTAATGGGGCAGGAAAAACCACCACCATTGGCAAATTAGCTAATTTGGGACAGAAATCTGGCTATAGCTGCCTGATTGCGGCGGCAGATACTTTTCGGGCGGCGGCGGTACAGCAGGTAAAAGTATGGGGTGAGCGAACCAATACTCAAGTCATTGCTAATCCAGGTCAAAATACTGATCCTGCGGCGGTAGTGTTTGATGCCATTGCTGCTGCTCAAGCTAAAAATACAGAATTACTGTTAGTAGACACCGCAGGAAGACTGCAAAACAAACAAAATTTAATGACCGAATTAGCCAAAATTCGTCGCATAATTGACAAAAAAGCTCCTGATGCTCAGGTAGAATCTTTATTAGTCTTAGATGCAACTTTAGGACAAAATGGCTTACGACAAGCTCAAGTATTTTCCGAAGCAGCAAACCTCAGCGGCGTAGTTTTGACCAAGCTAGACGGTAGTGCTAAAGGTGGTGTAGCCCTAGCCGTAACCCAGCAGCTAAATTTGCCGATTCGCTTTATTGGTGCGGGAGAAGGAATTGAAGACTTACGACCTTTTTCTAGTTACGAATTTGTTGAAGCTTTACTTAATGGTTAACTAAATTACATGATTTTGTCAGAGTTTAGTTAAGATAGTGAACTTAAGTTTTTCACAGTAATTTGTTGGCGTATTTGCTATTTCAGGTTATTATTAATCAACCTATATTTCGGTAAGTAAAATATCAGGGCTGTCTTTACGATTATTACTCTCCAGACAGTCATCAATTGGCTAGGTATAAAAGCTACTTTTATATTATTTGATTGAATGTTTTACTATTACTGTATCTCAAACCTATTTTTTGACAGATGAACTGAAAAAACAATGTCTAAGTTTGTAGAGGCAATGACTGTCGTATCTTCTCATAGCCATCCCTCTCAAGAAAGCAATAGCCTGAGTGAGTCTTCGCCAAAGAAGTCTAACCCCGTTGTGGCACTCAAGGAATTAGTGGCTAATCTGCAAAGGGAACAGCACAAAATTCAAGATTTGCTTAGTTCCTTGGGCTTCGCCTTACGTAGCTTTAGCAATTTAAATCAATTCTTAGAATTGACTCCTTTGATGGCAGCTAGAGTTACGGATTCTATTGGCGGAGTCTTAATTTTATATAAGAATAACAAAGTACATTTAGAACAGGTACATTGCCAAGATAGTAAAGTTGGGTTGGAGATTAGTAGTCTGTTTGAGCGAATCAATTATCAAATTAATCAGGCTCAGATCGACCCTCGTCAGACTATAAATGAGTACTCTCAACTATCGGAAATTATCGACGATAAGATTAGCCAAGAATTAGATACAGTTCAATTTTTTGGCACTCCAATTCTGGTCAAAAATATTGAGCAAGGTCGTCTTTATGTTTTTAGTACTGAATCAGACTATTCTTGGACTTCAACCAAACGCAAGTTAACCCAATTGGTTGCCGATCAAACAGCAGTAGCGATCGCAAATCATGAGCTAACGGTGGAATTACGTTCTAAGGAAAGGCAAGACCGTGAACTAGAAATTGCTTCAGAAATCCAGCTACGTTTATTACCTAGTAAATGTCCTCAAATTAAGGGACTAACTATTGCTGCCAAATGCGAAACTGCTAACCGTGTGGGCGGAGACTATTACGATTTTATTCCCACTAATTATGACCGACTAGAAAATAGTCAATCGGAAATTGGTTCTGACGTTCCCTGGAGCATTGTCATTGGTGATGTGATGGGAAAAGGGGTTCCCGCAGGGCTAATTATGACCATGACCCGAGGCATGTTAAGGGCCGAGGTGCTAAACCGACATTCTCCTGCACAGATTATGCGTCATCTCAATCGAGTAATGTATGCTGATCTAGAAAATTCCCATCGTTTTGTGAGTATGTTTTATTCAGAATACGATCCACAACATCAAACTCTTTCTTTTACCAACGCTGCTCATAATCCACCATTGCTATGGCGTAAAGCTACCAATGCCTTGGAGAGATTAGACAGTTGGGGAATGCTGATCGGCTTAGATATGGAATCGGAATATGAAGATGCCACGGTACAGCTAGCACCAGGAGATACAATAATCTACTATACAGATGGTTTCACCGATGCTGCTAATGAAAATGGCGATCGCTTTGATGAAGAAAACCTCTGTCTTTGTTTTAAATGGGCTTGCCAGCACTTGGAAACTCCTGATGAAATTCTCGAACACGTTTTTGCCCAAGTAAAACAGTTTAGCGGTGCTAATAAAAACTGTGGCGATGACATGACATCAATTGTGATGCAAATCCAGGCGATCAATTGATTGATTTATCTAATTACACTTGTTGTATAGAATTATTTAATAACAAAAATCTTTCTACTCTACTGGTAATGCAAAGTATGCCACTCCTTCGGACTCGAAGCCATCAAGCCCACTGACAATATCTCTTTCATCAACCGAAGGAGTATAAAAATGCGCTCCAGTAGAGGTATTGAGAAAGCGATATACAGGCACTGTTTCCTCTACCTGGCTTGTCATAGGCATAAAATGCTTCCCCCTCAAAATTGAAGTTATCTAGTGCCTCAACTGCATCTTTTTCTACTTCTGAAATAGTGTAAAGATGAACTCCCGTATCTTCATTCAAGAAGCGATATACAGGTGAAGCTTCCGAACTTCCCGTCAAAGGATCGATACTAGTGTAAGACGCTCCCTCAAAGCTGTAGTTATTCAAATCTGCAACTGCGCTTCTTTCTATTTCGCTACCAGTGTAAAAATGAACTCCTGTATTGTTATTTAAAAATCGATAGACAGGAGAACCTGCAATAATTTCTGAGGAGTTTTCGGCAAAAAACGTAACAATTTCTTCTGATACAACATTGTTGATTCTCGCAAGAGAACCAGATCCCGTATTTCCTTCTGTATCGAAAAAATTAAGGACAGTTAAATCATCAGTAGATTCGGCGACACCATCGCGGTTGAGATCGATAATTAATTCTGTCCCAGATTTATGTAGCCCGACGATGCCTGATTGAGGAAGAGATAGTTCAATGGCTGCATTTCCATAAGCAGCAGGATCGGAAAATACTTCTATATCAAAACCATTTCTAATTGCTTCTCCATTAGTACTAGAGTCTTCAATATAAAGAGAGTCTAATTCCCCTGATGAATCAGAAATTACACTTCCTTCACTAAAATCAAGTGAAATATTATATACATCCGAACCCTCTCCTCCTTCTAGGGTATCTCTTCCACCAACAAATTCCCTTCTTATTATGAGATTGGGATTATTTTCACTAGTGATTAATGTAATCACTCCTCCAACAAGAGAATCATCGCCAGCTCCTCCCAATATTAAATCGTTCCCCTCCTGACCTGTTAAAAAATCATTTCCGAGACCTCCATTTAAAGTATCATTTCCTCCCTCGGAGCTTATAATTCCTATTCCAGGTACTGATGTGGGAGTATTATTCTCATCACTTCTTTCTGCTATGTCACCATATAAGAGATCATCACCGTCTGATCCAAATAAACTATCGTTTCCTAAACCTCCAATAAGAGTTTCGTTGAGAGGATTTGAAAGATCTAGACCTCCTCTCAAATTGTCGTTTCCGTCTGTTCCTTCGATAAAAATATCCATGTTTCCACTAGAAGACAATTCTAAGGATCTGGCATTAATTGTCTCAAAATCGTTATTGATCGCTTCAGGAGATAAACCCAACCGCGCCAGATCGATTTCTCCTATAGCAGCTAGTTCAGCCCAAGTAAAGTTACCACGATAGTTACTCGATGAGCGAAAACTATTTGCAAATTCGGTGTAGCTTAAATCTCCTTCAGACAGGGCAAAGGTCTCGATTTGATTTTCTGGTGCTTGCCAATCAATGAGAACTGTATACTGATTCGTTTGTGTATTTCCTAAATACAGATGACGATTATCAATTTCCGCCACAAAAGAATTATTGTCTTCTAGAGAAATTCCTGAAGTAGTACCTATATTCGTCCACAGAATATTAGTTGAATTGCTGTTCTCCAGGATAAGTGTCGTAGAATCGTTCCAAACAATATAGTTATTATTGCCCGAACCTCCGACTAAAATAGTTGTAGGATTTTCTCCAGGAGAACTCAAGCTAGAATTTAAATGATCTCGGTCGTCTAGAGCATAAACAACTGATAAATCTTCTCCCCGAATACTATCAAATCCATCTGTTCCAATTACTTCTGTAAAATTACCGACAGTCATAGTCTCAATTTTTCTCTTAATAAATAAATAAATAAATTTTTGATAAGAAACCTATTCTGATTGAGTATCACTACGTTCTAAAAAAGTTCCATTAGAACTACCTCGATCAATAATCCACCATCTTTCCTGGTTATATTGAAGACGACAATGTTATCGAGAAATGTTTTTTTGAAGATCAAACAAAACTATAGGATTAGCATTTTTTCTCCCAATAGTTAAGATAGTTATCTAGATTTAACTGAGTAATTAGCTTGGCGATTTCAATAACACATTCGTGATTATTAGGCTTTTTTACTTTTAACAAAGGAAAAGCATTGGGGATTGAGAGGAATGTTCAATTATGCTCAAATGCTTTATTAACCAGATTAACTAGTTTGTTTCAAAGATACAGAAGTATAATAGCAGAGCTTTAAGTTCTTAAAATGTTAATAATATTGATCTTTTATTTAAAGATGTTTATGAATAAAATATTGAATTACTAATCTATCAAAGCAAAAATCTGAGACTTAGTATCTTGAAGCTTATTTACTAAAATTAATTACCTATGTTTTACTCGTAGTTTGCTTAACTTTTTTGTTATTAAATTTGCTATAAAATTTAATATTTATATTTAATAGTAATTGGAGAAATGCTATGTCAAGCCTAAAAATACTAGCAATCGTGTCGATGCTGATACATTTTGTTGATAAATATCTGTATTAATCGTTACATAATGGCTTAAGTTATCAACGCTGATGTATTGATAAAATCTTAATAGGCTGAACTTCTGAATCTGCAATAATGTTTAACCATTGCAAATGACTGGCGGTTTCGATTAACCAAGATTAAATTAGGTGCAAGTTGCACTATTAAAACTTTTAAAAGTAATGGAAATCTTATTTAATGATCTCTCAATCCAAACCATAGTTGAGAATCATCATAGCTATTTCTTTTCTCTTACCAATCTTTTGGCTCAGATGATTGAAGATCCTGACGTTTTGGGACAAATGCAAGATGCTTGGTATAACTTTATTGATTCTGGTCAGGTCTGGGCATTGCTAATCGGAACATTTTTTGGCTATACCTTCAAAGGTTTTACAGGATAATTGTTCATAACTCTTAATCCAAAAAAAATCAGCTTCCCAATCGTTAATTAATCTAGATCGGGAAGCTGAGAGCAAAAAATAATTTATATCACTTCAATTATCCGCAGCCGTAAATTGAATCTAATCTACTAGGAATAGCTGATCTCAGCGATGGCACCGCTACCAACTAGGGTTAATTCCATTCGGCTAACATCGTCTAGACCAATATCGACTGAACCTGTTCCACCATCATCGGTGAGATTGCTCGTATCAAAACTGCCTAGAACCTGATTGTCTTCACTATAAGCAGAGATACTTCCTCCTATATCTTCCACGTCAATTAAACTAACGCTTTCTAGGTTGATTGGGTCATGCCAATCAAAATAAAAGGTGCCACCAGTAGCGTTGTCGTCGGGATTGCTAGAGTCTCCATCCTCTGAGAGGATTAAAACATTTCCTAAAGTGTCGCTGGCAAGATCACTATCCCCTCCAGTAGGATTAGCGGTATCAAAGATCATTGGTGATAAACCATCAGAGCTAATGGTAACACCAGTAAATTGATCACTAATAACAGTTTCAGCGGCTAAATCCGATTCTTCAAAGTCTAGAGATTCTGTTTCCTCTCCACCGTTAATATAAAACAAAGTCTCTTCATACACCGCACTGGCAACTTCTCTACCCAAAATACGACCGTTAATATCGCCATCCTCAAAATGAATACCGCTAAAAAGACGAGAAAGACCAGCCTCATCTGCGGCTTCGCTAAAGGTTGACCATTCCAAAGAAATCTTTAATCCTAATTTCTTCTCCTGGTTCGGCATCAATAGGTACCAGTTCAGGTGTCCACAGCTCAATATCAATCGCATCTCCAGCGGGATTACTTGGTTCGTAACCACTAATATCGGAATAGGGAACACCCAAAATGCCTTCAGGGTTGTCTCCAGCTTGATTAGAACCATCCCCTTGGCGAAATTCTAACAGGGCTGCGGCAGAAACATTACCGATTCCCGCCGCCGTAGTGATCTCTGTAGTAGTATTTTCAGGATCGAAACCGAGTTCGCTCATTAACTCGTCAAAGACCTTTACCTGATCAGGAAATAACTCGGTTAAAACGCTGTAAGCAGCAAAGCTAATGGCTTCTGTTTTATTAGCTTCGGTATTTTCTACTTCAGGTCGCTGAAGATCGTCTCCTAACTGATTTGATAGTTTACCCTCCCTAAACAAGGCATTCTTGCCTGAAATCAAAAAAGATCTCAATAACAATTGACTAATGACTTAAAATAGCTTGGTAATATCATCGTTTATTTTTCACTGTGAGCAAGCAAAAAACCTGGAGCGATCGCTTTGAATCGGCATTAAATCCGGCGATCGCTATTTTCAATGCCAGTATTGGTTTCGATATTGAACTGATTGAATACGATTTAACTGGTTCAATTGCCCATGCCAAAATGCTTGCCAAAACCAAGATTATCAGTGATGCTGAAGCTCAACAGCTGGTATCAGGTTTAGAACAAATTCGCCAAGAATATCGAGCAGGCAACTTTAATCCAGGAATCGATGCTGAAGATGTTCACTTTGCCGTGGAAAGACGACTGATTGAAATTGCAGGAGAAGTGGGCAAAAAGCTACATACTGCACGCTCGCGCAACGATCAGGTGGGAACGGACATTAGACTATATCTTAAAGCAGAAATTAGGCAAATACAGCAGCAAATTCGGCAATTTCAGACAGCTTTGCTAAAGCATAGTGAACAGCACGTTGAGACCCTAATTCCTGGTTATACTCACCTGCAAAGAGCGCAGCCCATTAGTTTGGCTCACCATCTATTGGCGTATTTTCAAATGTGTCAACGAGATTGGTCACGACTAGAAGATGTTTACCAACGGACTAATATTTCGCCTCTGGGGTGTGGGGCATTAGCAGGAACTACTTTTCCCATTGATCGCCAGTACACTGCCGACCTGTTGGGCTTTGATTCAGTTTATGCCAACAGTCTTGATGGAGTAAGTGATCGCGATTTTGCGATCGAATTTCTCTGTGCTGCCAGTTTGATCATGGTGCATCTTAGTCGTTTGAGCGAGGAGATGATTCTTTGGGCATCCCATGAATTTAGTTTTATAACTCTTAAAGATACCTGTGCCACTGGTTCTAGTATTATGCCCCAGAAGAAAAATCCTGACATACCTGAATTAGTAAGAGGTAAAACAGGCAGAGTGTTTGGTCATCTCCAGGCTTTGTTAGTGATCATGAAAGGCTTACCCTTGGCATATAACAAAGACCTGCAAGAAGATAAAGAAGGTATCTTTGATGCGGTTAAAACAGTTAAATCTTGTCTAGAGGCGATGACAATTTTGCTCAGTGAAGGAATTGAATTTAAGACTACCAGACTAGCCACAGCGGTAGCAGAAGACTTTTCCAACGCTACTGATGTTGCCGATTATTTGGCAGCTAAAGACGTTCCCTTCCGAGAGGCTTATAATTTGGTAGGGAAGGTGGTTAAAACCAGTATTGCTGCTGGGAAACTACTAAAAGATTTACCCTTAGAAGAGTGGCAACAACTGCACCCTGCATTTGAAGCTGATATCTATGATGCGATCGCCCCTAAACAGGTAGTTTCTGCCCGCAACAGCTATGGTGGAACTGGTATAGCCCAAGTTAACCAAGCGCTTGAGCAGGCAAAATCATTGTTGAATAGCTAAATATAAGCTCAACAAAACACGATAGAACTCCTCCTGCAATTGCAATTTTTTCAAAATGTGATATCACTGAGCGTAGTTTCGACAAAGGACTTGTCCGCATGTACTCCTCGAAACTACGCCCACTAAATTCAACACCTACACTAAAAAATTTGTTCTATGCGTCGTTCTTGGCGATTTATTTCCACTGTACTTGGTATTATTTTCCGTCATCCTGTTACAGGTACAACTATTATTCCAATTTTGCCTGATGGTCGCATTGTCTTGATACAGCGAAGTGATTCGGGGAAGTGGGGTTTACCTGGAGGCATGATTGATTGGGGAGAAGATATACCCCATGCTGCTAATCGAGAGTTAGCAGAAGAAACTGGCTTGAAAATAACTAAGATTAAGGCATTGCGCGGAGTCTATTCTAACCCCAAACGAGATCCTCGGATTCACTCCATTTCGGTCTTATTGGAGGTTGAAGCAGAAGGACAGCTTGCTCCAGAAGATAAGTTGGAGGTATTACAAGTTAAGGCTTTTACTAAAGATGAATTACCTTTGGGTGAATTAAGTCACGATCATGACCGACAGCTAAAAGATTATCTTAATGATCAAATTGTTATAGCTTGAGCCTGCTCAAACCAATCAAATTCCCAAAATATCAGATCTGTTTGGGCGATCGCTGCGTTTCTCAAGACATTGCAGCGATATTCCCTTGTCTCAAAGCAATTACCATAATCACTGTTAATTCACATCAGACGTTTGCAATACATAAATGTCATGATAGATTGATTTTTAACTGAAAAACAATCTCCAATTTTTTCTACAAATCTGTCCGCTTTTGAGTATTTGAATAATTGATATTATTACTCATTCAATTATGCCTTTTGCGCTTAGGAGCATCAGTAAAATTAGCGATTAGCAATAGTAAAACGCCAAGATTAATCGCTACATCCGCTAAATTGAAGACAGGAAAATTAATCAGGCGAAAATCCAAAAAATCTACCACATAGCCAAATAAAAAGCGATCAATTCCATTCCCAATTGCCCCTGATAAAATAAAACCATATCCCAACTGCTCAATTAAAGTTAGTCTTGGTGTATACCAAACAAAAATAATTAGTACCAGACTGACGATTAAAGAAATCCAGCGCAAAACTTCTACCTGACCCCGAAAAAAGCTAAACGCGGCTCCCGTATTAATTACATAGGTAAAATGAAATATATCCTGCCATAAAGGAAGGGTATCGCCAATAGTGGCAAAATTCTGGACAACTAAGTATTTAGTTATTTGATCAAAAACAATTCCCAAGATAGCTATCAACCAAAAGCTGGTTTTTCGTCTCAACAATTTATTCCTCATAACCTTTAAATATAAATAAAAACTAACTTAAGCTATAATTATTAAGAAACTTTGAGTTCAAAGATACAAAAGTCTATAGACCAATCATATGTCTCTTCCTATTCGCAACATTGCAATTATTGCTCACGTCGATCATGGTAAAACGACTCTCGTAGATGCATTACTGAAACAATCAGGTATTTTCCGCGAAGGCGAAGATGTACCAGATTGTGTCATGGACTCTAACGACCTCGAAAGAGAAAGAGGAATTACAATTCTTTCTAAAAATACGGCAGTCAATTATAAAGATACCCTAATCAACATTGTTGATACACCAGGACACGCTGACTTCGGAGGTGAAGTTGAGCGAGTTTTGGGCATGGTTGATGGCTGCGTCTTGATCGTAGATGCTAACGAAGGTCCTATGCCTCAGACCCGCTTCGTATTAAAGAAGGCGTTAGAAAAAGGTTTGCGCCCGATTGTAGTAGTAAATAAAATTGATCGCCCCCGCGCCCATCCTGATGGAGCGGTAGATAAAGTATTTGACCTATTTGTCGAGCTGGGTGCAGATGATGACCAGTGTGATTTTACCACTCTTTACGCCTCTGGTTTAGAGGGCTACGTCAAAGAAAGCCTTGAAGATGAGGGGGTTGATATGCAGCCTCTATTTGAAGCAATCATCCATCATGTTCCACCACCAGCAGGTGACGTTGAGAAACCTCTGCAACTTCAGGTAACTACCCTGGATTATTCTGACTATCTAGGTCGAATCGTCATTGGCAGAATTCATAATGGGGTGCTTAAAGCTGGTCAACAAGCTGCATTAATCAAAGAAGACGGCAAGGTTGTCAAAACCAAGATTTCTAAATTAATGGGTTTCAAAGGACTAGCGCGAGTTGAGCTAGAAGAAGCCAGCGCAGGCAATATTGTGGCAGTGGCTGGTTTTGCTGATGCAAATATTGGGGAAACTATTACCTGCCCCAATGAACCCCAGGCTTTACCGCTAATCAAGGTTGACGAACCTACTTTGCAGATGACTTTTTCTGTCAACAATTCGCCTTTTGCGGGACAAGAAGGAGATTATGTAACCTCAAGACAAATACGCGATCGCTTAATGCGAGAATTGGAAACTAATGTGGCACTCCGCGTCGAACAGGGAGACTCAGCCGAGAAATTCTTGGTTTCTGGTCGAGGGGAACTGCATTTAGGGATCTTGATTGAAACCATGCGTCGAGAAGGTTATGAGTTTCAAGTATCTCAACCTCAAGTAATTTACCGCGAAATAAATGGTAAGCCCTGTGAGCCTTATGAGTATCTGGTACTGGATGTTCCTGAAGCTGCTGTAGGTAGCTGCATTGAGCGGCTAGGTCAGCGTAAGGGGGAAATGAAAGACATGCAAAATAGTGGTGGTCGCACCCAACTTGAGTTTGTCATTCCTGCGCGGGGTTTAATTGGCTTTCGTGGTGACTTTGTCCGCATTACTCGTGGAGAAGGCATTATGAATCATAGTTTTCTCGAATATCGTGATTTCTCTGGAGAACTGGAAACTCGCTACAACGGTGTAATTATTGCTTTTGAAGAAGGAGTCGCAACATTCTACGCCCTCAAAAATGCTGAAGACCGTGGGGTGTTCTTTATTACCCCTGGCACTAAAGTATATAAGGGCATGATTGTGGGAGAACATAATCGTTCTCAAGATCTAGACTTGAATGTTTGTAAGGCAAAACAGCTAACCAACCATCGTGCAGCTAGTGGAGATGAACTGGTTCAACTTCAATCCCCCACAGAAATGAGCTTAGAAAGGGCTTTGGAATACATTGGCTCAGATGAATTGGTGGAAGTGACTCCAGAATCAATCCGTTTACGGAAGCTAAAAACTAAAAAGCTAGCCAAGAGATAAGACCAATCAGGTTAATACAATTGCTGAAAGCTAAAACTATAATAGCTTAATAAGCTTACAGGGGTGGTAATCACAAGCCACCTTTTTTGTTGCGTATTTATGATCAATTATTCTTTGATCGTGAATTTTATAGTCGTTCTAATTAATTGACCTGCCATCTCAGTAATTTGTTCGGGGGATTGCGGTGCGACCCCGCTTCAACGTAAGGCGCAAGACAAAGGCGCTTAGTTAGCCGCATGTACGCGCATCGTTAGGGACTAACAAAGGGCTTGCCCGCATGTATTAGTGATTAGGAAGAGATAATTAGTACATACTTTCGTCTGCTTCTTATTAGGAATGACTATACTTGTTAAACATCTTCGATTACGAACCGTAACATTAAATATATTATTTCTTCAATTAGCAACGCTATTTTAAGTTGATTTGAAAGCCAATTCTAAAGCTTGATAATTACTCATTATAAATTTTTGGTAATTTTTCTGGTTCGGTTTGATGACTGGCTTCCCAACCCAAAATGGCATTTTTACGTGTTCTGCCCCACCGATAATTACCAACTTCACCAGAAGCTTTGATTACCCGATGACAGGGTATAAGATAACCAATAGGATTTTTACCTACCGCGTTTCCCACTGCTCTAGAAGCAGTGGGACGAGCGATCGCTTCTGCTATAGTTTGGTAAGTTACAAGCCCCCCACTGGGTATTCTTAAAAGCGCACGCCATACTTGAATCTGAAAGTTGGTTCCCTTAACCAAAAGCGTTAATGACTGCTGCTGATCAAAGTTTGCTGAATAAAAAATCGTGTGGAAAAGGTCTTTTGTCGCCTGTTGGTCGTGAATAATTTGGGCATTTGACCAAGAATTTCTAATAATCTGTTCGGCAGTTTCTTCATTATCCATATCTAAGAAATGAAGATTGCAAATACCACGGGCAGTTGTGGCAACTAAAGATTTACCAAAAGGAGTATTGTGGACACCATAATGAATAATCATCCCTCTCCCACCTTGCTGGTATTCTCCAGGAGACATTGCTTCCAAATTTACGAATAGGTCGTGAAGTCGTCCTGGACTAGAAAGACCGACATCAAATGTCAGATCTAGTAAGCTTTTGGTTTGGTTGATTCTTGATTTGGCAGATTCAAGAGTCAGATATTGTAAAAATCGTTTGGGGCTAATACCTGCCCATCGCGTAAATAGCTTTTGAAAATGAGATTCACTTAATCCAATATGCTGCGCCACGGCTGATAAGCTTGGTTGATTTAAATGGTTTTGGCGAATAAAGGCTATTGCTGATGCAATTCGCTGGTAATCTTCACTTTCCACAGGCATCTTGGTTGGTTAAAGGATTATTTTAGTCAAACTTTTTACTCTGCTAACTTATCAAGAGAAATATTCTCAAACCACCCGTTTCTTGCGATCTTAAAAATGTATTTAGAAGTTTGTAAGGGGTAGGCGGTTTTGAGTGATATTGCCCCTGATGATAACCTCGCTTGCTTTACCCCAACTCTCGCAATATGAGATTAGGTTAGGATAATTACTACCTACTACCTCCTACCCACTACCTACGAACAGTCAAATAAACTTGTCCTAGTATCACATTACGTAAGGCTATACTATTGATCGCTAATTTTTTGAGGCTCAATTGGTAAACTATCTCTACCAAATTTTCCCAGGTTGAGTTCCCATTTAGGAGGAACAGCAAAAGAATTATATTTATAGCTTGCTAAACACTGAGCTTTTTGATTAAAAACATTTAAACTGTAACCATATTTTCTAGCAACTGTGCCAAATTGATTAACAAAGCGGTAGCGTCCAAAATAATCTAGCAAAGTCCATAGTTGCCAATTAACCACTAGGTTAATTTCCCGTTTTTGAGGAGAGGTAAGCCAATTCTGTACCAGCTTGCCATTGAAGGGGTCAAACTGTTCTGCTGCCCACCAAAAACTAGCTTGAGTTATGTCAGAAATTGATTGAGACTCAGCGACACTATCGGCATCCCCTAGGATCATAGCTTTATTAGTCCTGTTTTTCGCTGATGAATTCGGACTGAGCGCCTGATTACAGGTATCAGAAATATTATTACTCCTCTCTGTTGCGATCGCTCTAGCCCCATTATAGTTCCAAAATAATGGCACCCCAATCAAGATCGAGATAAAGACTGTCCAAAACCTATTTATTTTATTCATAAATACGAACAATCAATATTGCGATAACTATACTCTGGCAACTAAAATTAAATCTTTTTGCTGTTCTCAAAATAAGTCTAAATCTGAATTTAGCTGAATTCTTCTGTACTCAATTTGAGTACGTTTGATTTATGTTCGATATGTGGATGAGAACTGAGTAAAGACAAGTTAATAGCCAATATTTATTAGATTATTGACTTTAGTTTCAACCAGTCCACCTGTTGGTAATACTGAGATCGCCGACCATCAGCTAAGTTAGTTTGCCCAATTGTAGACTCAAAATTAATAAGTTGCCTTTAAAGCGCAATTTTATTTTGTAGAGAAAGAGAAAGATAAGATATCATGATGTTTTTTATTGTTGCTGAGTTCCAAATCATCTCAATCTATGTGGAATCCCGAAGATTATGCCAAGAACTCAGATGCTCAATTGAAGTGGGCAAGATCGCTGATTCAAAATATTAGCTTAAATGATTATCCATCAATCCTCGATTTGGGTTGTGGCGATGGCAGAATTACCGCTGATTTTGCTGCCAGTTGCCCTAATAATTGCATAGTCGGAGTTGATCGTTCTGAAGAGATGGTAGCTTATGCAATCGAGAAATATCCGCCCACACTATATCCTAACCTGAGTTTTATCTGTCAGGATGGGCGATCGCTCAATTTTAAGCCAGAATTTAATTTGGTTTTTTCTAATGCAACACTCCACTGGATAGACAATCATCAAGAAGTTCTCAAAGGTGTGAACTCCTCACTAAAAGCTGGCGGCAGATTAATTATCTCTTGTGGTGGCGCAGTAAATGCAGCTCAGATTTTAAGGACTTTTGCTCAATTAATTACGACTGATTCATGGAAAAGATATTTTACCAATTAGTAATCCTTATTTCTTTTATGGACTTAAGGATTATCAAATGTGGCTTAAGCAATCTGGCTTTGCGATTAATCGCCTGGAATTAGTGCCGAAAGATATGACTCATGAGGAAGAATCAGGATTAGCTGGCTGGATACGCACGACTTGGATGCCCTTTACACAGTGTATACCAGAAGCCCTTAGAGCTAATTTTGTGGCACAGTTTGTCAAGCTATATCTAGCCCCAAATCCCCTAAATCATCAGGGATTAACTCATGTAGGGATGGTTAGGTTAGAGGTTGATGCCAGCAAAATATAATTAAGGCGATCAGCTTTGCAGTTACGGGTCGCGTAATCACATAAGTATGTATTTACTAAATTTCGCCACGGAAAACTTGAGATAAATTTAAATTGATATTTAACTCAGGAATCTCTTTAGTTTCATCTGGTAATATAATCTGCTTTGAACGATATGTAAATTTACCTTGATTATTGTCAAAGGGTTGATGATAAACTTCTAGATGATTATCAACCCTTTGAATTATAAATATATAGATAGTTTATTCCATTATAGATAGTTTACTATCTTTAATTAAAATAAGATAATGCTGCTAGAATGCATACTTTACCTCCAATTTATGAGAAAAGTAATCCTGATGCTATCTAGATTGCTTAATTTGGCGAACAAATGAAGATTAGCGCTTTTTTAGCGACCGTGTAGCAGAAACTAAACTTGATAATCTTTTCTGCTTTCATAATTTACAACTTAATAAATATTATCAATTTTATATGTGACTATCGTATTTCCATGAAAATGATTTAGGCAATAAATAATTTATACTTGCTAATCTTATTGATACGCTTGGTTTATTTAAATATTAATCGCAAGGATCTACATTGCTTGAATATCAACTAATCCTTTTTTGTTATCTTCCAAATCTTACCTGGTAAAGATCACAATTATAAGCAAAACTACTAAATATATCGGCTGTATATTTAGCTTTAATATTGATTAGAGTAATTATTATATTGAATATTATGTTTTCTTGATAATAAAATGATTACCAAGAAAGCGCGAAGTGTAAAATATAGGATAAACCTTATTTTTGTATTTAGATATTATTATGATAATTATTACTTTTTATTCAAGCAACTTGATTTGTATAAGTATTGATATAGCAGCTGAAATAAGATAAATTTTAAAATTCAATCAATTCAAAGCTATTAGTAACTTTGGTCAAAGTAATCAATATTATAATGTATATATTGTAATCAATTATTAATAACTATTGTTGATGTAGTTAACGATACAGTTAGTTATTAATTTATAGAATATTGGTAACAATATAATGAGAATTAATAAGCTGTTATAAGCCTGTTTAACTCATCGAAATATAGATACAAGTTACTAGCCATTAGTGAATAATCATGACTAAAGAATCAGCACGACTAGAGCAAGGTGACTGGAAGAAATGGGGACCCTATTTGAGTGAAAGGCAATGGGGAACAGTAAGAGAAGACTATAGTGCTTATGGGGAAGCTTGGGATAGCTTTGACCATGACCAAGCGCGATCGCGGGCATATAGGTGGGGAGAAGATGGCATCCTAGGAATTTCTGACGATCAACAACAGCTTTGTTTTGCGATCGCACTGTGGAATGGTCAAGATCCCATTTTAAAAGAGCGTATTTATGGTTTAACTGGCACTCAAGGTAATCATGGGGAAGATGTCAAAGAATATTACTTCTATCTTGATAGTACCCCTACTCACTCTTATATGAAGGGGTTGTATAAATATCCCCAGGTAGAATTCCCCTACGCCGAATTAGAAGCAGAAAATCGCCAAAGAGAGAGGTCAGATACAGAATATGAATTAATTGATACGGGTGTTTTTGATAACGACAATTACTACGATGTTGTAGTTGAATACGCCAAAAATTCGACCGAAGATATTCTGATCCAAATTACCGCTACTAATCATAGTAAAAAGACACAAACCCTCCATTTACTGCCAACCTTGTGGTTTCGTAATACTTGGTCTTGGTTTGAAAATACCAGCAAACCCTGCTTAAAAATTGATAGTAACGAACCTAACAGTGACCCAGTAATTGCCGCGGTACATCCTGATGGGAATAATCGTTGGTTGTATTGTGAACAACAAGCTGGAGGAGAACTAGAATTACTATTCACTGAAAATGAAACTAATTATCAGCGAATTTTTGATTTTGATAATGGCGCTCAATATGTCAAGGATGGTATTAACAATTACGTGGTTAACGGTCAGAAAACAGCGGTCAATCCGCATCAGTTGGGAACCAAATTCTCTCCCCATTATCAACTGACTATTCCTGGAGGAGGCAGTAAAACCATTAAACTAAGATTATGCGATCGCTCTAATCTTAGCGAAGCATTAGGTACTCAATTTGAGACCATCTTTAAGACTCGTATTGCCGAAGCCGATGAATTTTATGATCAAATAAACCAAACAACCCTCAATCCTGAATTGGTCAATATTCAAAGACAAGCCTTTGCCGGGATGATGTGGAGTAAACAATATTACTACTTCAACGTCAAACAGTGGTTAGAAGGAGATCCTACCCAACCAACTCCAGACGCTGCCAGGCGATCAGGACGCAACCATCAATGGATACATTTAGAGAATGAAGATATTATCTCCATGCCCGATAAGTGGGAGTATCCTTGGTATGCGGCATGGGATTTAGCTTTTCACTGTTTACCTATTGCCCTGATTGATTCTGAATTTGCCAAAAAACAGTTAGATATTATGACTCGGGAATGGTACATGCACCCTAATGGACAGATTCCTGCTTATGAGTGGGCATTTGGTGACGTCAATCCTCCCGTTCACGCCTGGGCAACCTGGCGCGTCTACAAGATTGAAGAAAAAAGAAAAGGTAAAGGCGATCGCCAGTTTTTAGAACGAGTTTTTCAGAAGCTACTGCTTAACTTTACCTGGTGGGTAAATCGAAAAGATACCGAAGGCAGCAATATTTTTGAGGGAGGTTTTTTAGGACTAGATAATATTGGTGTCTTTGACCGCAGCGCACCATTACCCACAGGAGGTTATATTGAGCAGTCAGACGGTACTAGCTGGATGGCAATGTACTCTCTCAATATGTTAACTATTGCTTTGGAGTTGGCACTAGAAAATCCTGTCTACGAAGACATGGCAACCAAGTTTTTTGAGCATTTTCTTTATATTGCCGATGCCATGGGTCATATTGGCGATGAAAAAGCCCAGCTTTGGGATGATGAGGATGGGTTTTTCTATGATGTGCTGCATCTGCCTAATGATGAACGAATCAGATTAAAAGTGCGTTCAATGGTCGGCTTAATTCCTTTGTTTGCTGTGACTATTATAGAACCAGAAACCTTAGCCCAACTTCCTGGGTTCAAAAAGCGTTTGGAGTGGTTTATCAACAACCGTAATGATTTGAAGCATAATGTGGCATGTATGGAGCAAGAAGGTGCTGGTGCCAGGCGAATGTTAGCTCTTTGTGGGGTAACTCTCGATAGCTTTGAGCAGGAGGATAAAATACGCTGTATCCTTGCCAAACTACTGGATGAGAATGAATTCTTAAGCGAGTACGGTATTAGAGCTTTATCTCGCTTCCATGACGAGCATCCTTATCGCTTTAAAGTAAATGGTGATGAACACGTAGTTAGGTATGAACCAGCAGAATCAGCCAGTGGTTTATTTGGCGGAAATTCTAACTGGCGTGGACCAATCTGGATGCCCGTTAATTATCTGCTGATTGAATCTCTACAAAAATTTCATCATTATTTGGGAGATGATTTTAAGGTTGAGTGTCCTACGGGTTCAGGTAATCTGATGAATCTGTGGGAAGTTTCTCAGGAAATTTCTTATCGACTCACCAACATTTTCCTCCATGATCGTAATCATAAACGCCCTCTCTACGGTGCCACCGACAAATTCCAAGATCCTCATTGGCGGGATCTGATTCTCTTCTATGAATATTTTCATGGTGATAATGGTGCTGGTATGGGCGCATCTCATCAAACTGGCTGGACAGGATTAGTCGCCAAGCTGATTCAACAAAGTGGAGTTTGTATTCTCAACCATGATTAGTGATTAGTGATTGGGGATTGGGGATCAGGGATTAGGCTACTTTTATCGTTTCATATCATGGGGCGTAATGTACCTTTGTCAGTCTCCCCTTCCCCCAGTCCCCCTTCCCACAGTCCCACAGTCTCCTCAAAGAAGCAAATGCAAATCAAAAAGTCTAATATTGGATTAACTGTAGATGATAGCCTGATGCGGGTTTATGTAGCTGCACCTGAACCTGAAGGACAATATCCAGGTATCTTGTTTTACTCTGATATTTATCAGTTGGGCAGACCAATAACCTTGCTTGCAGATCGCCTCGCGGGATATGGTTATGTCGTGGCGGCACCCGAAATTTTTCATCGACTCGAACCCATTAATACGGCGATCGCTCCTAGTGATTTAGGCAAGTTACGCGGTAATGATAATGCTCGTCGAACGGCGATCGCAGAGTATGATCGTGACGCAGTAGCAGTATTAGAATGGCTTAAATCGGATAGTCGAGTTAATTCAGACCAGTTAGGGACAATGGGCTTCTGTATTGGGGGACATCTGGCATTTCGCGCTGCTCTTAACCCCGAAGTAAAAGGAGCGGCTTGTTGCTATCCTACAGGAATTCATAGCGGTAAATTAGGTAGAGGCATTGCTGATACTATTACCAGAATCCAGGAAATTAAAGGCGAAATCTTGACTATTTTCGGGACTCTCGATCCTCATGTTCCTTTGACAGGGAGACAAAAAATTATTCAGGCTTTGTCAAAGGCAAACATTAAGCATCAATCATTAGTTTATGAAGCAAATCATACATTTATGCGCGACGATGGCTATCGTTACGATCCTGTGGCTACCGATCTTGCTTGGACACAAATCATCAAGTTCTATCAGGGAGTTTTTCAGTGACATCAGTAGGCTAGATAAACTAACATGCTGATAATATTTTTTGGCTAATGTAAGTGTTCGTCAAAATTGTGACTGACAATCAATCCTAATTAAATCTTGCTTAGGTTAGTTGAATTGTCTTTAATTTTAATCCTCAAACTCTTTATGTAGTCGCAGACGCAATAGCTTAAGCGATCAGTTGTTGCTGACCTCTTCAAATATGTCCAGCATAATCTACAACTAAAGCCAGCTTCTGTAAATTTTGACTCAATCTGTTCAAACATTAAATCCTAATTAATTATCATTAGAGACAATTTTATTTGATCTATTATGTAATATAACAAAGCTAATAATTGTCACACATTACTTACAAAATCATCACTTGTTAAGTAATGTTAAGTAAAATCAAAAAATCTACGATTTATTAAAAAAACCTTTAGGAGTCCTGGAACTTAAGCACCAAAAGCATTTAAGCATCTTAAGCGCCTAGATAAAGCCCCTTAAATTCCTTAACTTCACTTGCAGGATGTTATGTAACTTAGTAAAAGTAAGGAGTAAACTACACTTTAGTACTTTATTGATTTGATATTTAGCAGTCTGATTTCAATTTTGGTGACTTTACTAAACAACAGGATCAAGATTAAGCTCTAATCAGAGATAACAAATCTTTAAATTTGAGCAACTTAATTATCGCAAGCTGATTCATAACTAGTACTAATTAACTCTGATACCATAAATGGGAGCAGCATTCGTAATGTAAAAAAGGAAACGAGCGTTACTTAAATCAGGGGTTTTGTCTGCCAACAAAACTTGCCTAACCTTGTTACATAGTGCAGTAACGCTCGTCAATCGCAAATTAATTGCGCGTTGAACTTTTATAAGTTATTAATTAACTTCCATTATATTCCAGGATACCACAGGGTAAATGTAACGTCAATTACAAAATAGATGTAATTAACGTTACATAAATTGCTGGATACACTAGGAGCCAATGGGTTGCAGTTCAAAACTAGATTAAGTCAATTTGAGTATTTGTACTTATCTTCCTTATTTTACCTGGTAAAAGCAAAAATGATCAGCGATATTGATCGGTGAAGAAACAATAATACTTTATTAATTTGCTGATATGTAATTAAAGGACGAGAAGTAAGAACACAATCTAGCATGAAATTGCTAGATGTATCGTAGGCTGCAATTCCCCTTGATGTAATTTGCACTTTCTAGTCAACACGTAAGGATAAACACATAAAATGTCAAGCACAAAATTCAACTTTTACTTATCTTCCTTATTTTCACTGGCAAAAGCCGAAACGATCAGCGATATTGATTAGCAACGTTGAAACATTAATACTTTGTTGTTTAATTAACTTTTAGAGAGGTGAGAACATGATGAGAGTAGAAGAAAAAGAAAAGAGTCAAATCGCTAAAGCAGACATACCAAGTCCACTAAAGCTAGAGTTTAAAATTCTGTGCGCGCAGAAAGGATTGAACATGAGCATCATTAGTGAACACTTGTTGAGAAGTTGGCTTCTAACAGGAGAACCAACAATCAACAAAGCGGTGTCTTTTCCCGAATCAGATTTGGAAGTGATTAGTGTTTACATTCCTGAATCTATAAAGGTTAAGCTTAAGGTCAAATGTATGCAAGAAAAAGTCACGATGAAATTTGTTCTGTTCCAACTGATTCAAAAGTGGGTTTATGAGAACTCAGAACAGTCATTAAATTAGGTTACGGTTTTGTCTGCCAGCAGAACTAGATATCTATAAATTAGGTACAAGTATAAGTAAACCCAATCACACATTGCTCGTTGAAATTATAAGTTGATCATGAACTCTAATGCACACCCCTCACAGAAAGCAGAAGAATATATCTGCGTAATCGAACCCGCTATAGGAAACACATCCTTAACTCGAATTTCCAACTCGATTGATACTCAATGGGTAAGACTATCATCAGAGATAGTAATCGTCGCGACTGCTAATAGCGCTTGGCTATACCAGCCCCATAGTCTTAAAAGTTTAGACCGCTATGGTCAATCTATGACAGACTTTAGTGGTAGCGTTTGTTCTACCCAAAATTTATTAGATGCAGCGATTGCCGCAGCTTATTCTCAGTATACAGAAGTTATGCTGCCAGAGCTAACTTTAGAACGTTGGATTTGGCAACTTGCGGGACATTATCATTTGACCTGCCTTACTCCCAAAATTATGAGAGAAGCGGCAGAGATCTTTATGAAGGGCGATCAACCAATTCTTGCCAGTTGGGCCAGGCTGAAAGCACAGCGAGAAAAGGAATATAATCGTACGACCTTACAGGACATAGAATATCTTGGCTACAATGCCCAGGCAGTGACCTCAGAATTTCATCCTCCCCAGGCTACTAGTTTACTAGAATATCTCCAACAAGGACAGACCCCAGATCCTTTTCGCTGTGTTGGTTATTCCTATGCTATTGAGCGGATTGCCACTAGAATTGAACAGGAGTATATTCAGTTGGCGACGGGAATATTACCCCCAAGTCTAACCTGTTTAACTAAACCTAACTCTCGCCCCTGGCTGTATGGCAGCGTAGGAGTTGACGCAGGAGATGTTCAGGAAACTATCGAGGTAGTCGCCAGCCTGACAGCCCCAGAACGAATTCGCATTGCAAAAGCCTGCTATGCCACTGCTTTACTTTGTTTTCATCATTCACCTCAAAGTTTAGCTGACGATTGGCAAACTGAACCAATTTTACAGTCTCTGAAACGATAATAAGAATGAGGTTAGGTTTTGTCTGCCAACAAAATTTGACCATTAGCACTCTGAATCTGCCAATTTTGAAAGTGTTAAAAGATATGTTACGTCCCTAAAAAGTATTGTTTCATTTGATTAAGTGAAATAGGTCTCTAAGCTTGGTTTAATCAAACTTGGAGAGTATAGATGCTAATAGCTAAGGCAAGTTTTGTCTGCCAGCAGAACTCAAGTCATATTAGCTAGCAAGCTTTAATCGATTAATTGCAAATTACCCCGTTGAACTTCAAGTTAATTATGAACTTTTTATCCTCCCATCAAGAACAAGAAACAAGTATTTCCTTCCGCATAGATCACAACAGTTCAAAAGAAAAACCAGTTAATTCTCCTTGTGTAGAGTGGATTAGAGTCGCTCCAAACAAAATTATTTTGGCATCTCCAGATAACTCTTGGTTACTGGAAGACCATAGTGATTTCCACTACACCAAATCTAAATAAGTCTTTGGCAAGGATAGTTTTGTCTGCCAACAAAGCTATTCCTGTCATGGCTAATACTAAGTTCTTTAGTCACTTTAACGCATGGATGCAATATTTCTTCTGCCAATTTTGGACAAGATAATATTGCCTCAACACCCCCTCAATTTTGTTTGAGAAGTTAAAGGATATCTACCATAAGATAGTTAGTATTAGTAACCAGGGATGCTGATTTAAAGGTGATGTCTGCCAACTTCACCTAGAAAACTTCAATCAGCATCCATTAAATAAATCACATAAAAAAATCGCAAATTACCCATTGAACTTTTAAGTTGATTATGAATATTCAGCCAAACACCTCTGCTGACAATCAGGTACAAAATTCTGGTATCAATTCTCATATAGAGCAAAATAATTTTGACCAGAGTAAACTTGACTCTACGTCCAACGACACAAAAGGATCGCATATTGTTCCCGCCAAAGGCACAAACCGCAAATTTAAATTCGACCCCACTTTACTAGAAGACTTAAAACCAGAATCTCAAAATAGCGATCGCCAGAGAGAATCTTCAACTCAAACTGAGACGCAACCACCGATCAATGTCTCTCAAGCTGTAGTTAAAATGTTGGAAGGGATGGGTGTTAAACATGCCTTTGGCGTTTCTGGTGGCGCGATCGCACCAATGTGGCATGCACTGCAACATAGTTCGATCAAAGTGATGCACTTTCGTCACGAAGCTGGTGCAGCTTTTTCGGCGACTGAAGCCTACTTTGCTAATGATGAGCCTGTAGTAGTTTTTACCACCACCGGACCAGGAATTACTAACGCCTTAACTGGACTATATGCAGCGCGCTGGGAAGGAGCAAAGGTAATTTTCATCTCTCCCTCCACTTCTGCACCACAGAAAGGTAGGTGTGCTTTTCAAGAGACAAGTGCTCATACTATGGCTCATTCCAATATCTTTACTTCTGGAGAGCTATTTCATTACGCTACTACTCTTGAATGTGCTGAACAATTACCAGAAGTTTCCAGAAGAATTAACCTTGGTCTCAATAAACCAGATGGTTTTGTAAGTCATTTAAGTATTCCTGTAAATATCCAAAGTAGTTTGCCTCCAAAACCTTCAAAAAAAGCCAAACTTATACAGTATTTACCAACAGCTAGCGAAAAAACTATTGCTGAATGTGCCGAGTTTTTGGGTAAGGAGTCATTTGCTATCTGGGTTGGTTTTGGAGCACGCAAAGCTTCGGCAGCAATACGAGAACTCGCAGAAAAGACTGGGGCAGCAGTAATGAGTTCGCCCAGAGGTAAAGGTATTTTTCCCGAAGATCATCCTCAGTATGTTGGTGTAACTGGATTTGCAGGACATGATTCGGTGCTGGAATATATGCAGCAGCAACGTCCAAGCTATACGTTAGTTTTGGGAACTCGTCTTGGTGAATGGACATCTTTTTGGAATCCGCAGATGATTCCCTCAAAAGGTTTTATTCATGTAGATATTGATCCTGAAGTCCCTGGCACAGCTTATCCAGAGGTCGATACCCTGGGAATTCAGTCAGATATAGGAGAGTTTGTCCCAGCTTTATTAAAACACTTTTCAAAAGATCATTTGCCAGCTAGCAAAGTAGAATATCCTCGACCCCAGCGCACAACTATTAATCCAGATAATACTCAACCAGTGCGTCCAGAAGTATTGATGAATGTTATCCAACGGATAATTGTCGAAGGCACTAATGCAAAAATTATGGCTGAAGCAGGAAATTCATTTGCCTGGGCAATAAACAAATTACGCTTTACTAAATCAGAACGTTTTCGGGTTAGTACAGGATTTGCAAGTATCGGAAATTTTGTCACTGGAGTTATTGGAGCCGCTCTTGTATGCAATGATAAAGCTGTGGCAATTGTCGGAGATGGCGCAATGCTAATGAACAACGAAATTAGCACAGCAGTTCGATATCAAATCCCTGCTGTTTGGATTGTTCTCAATGACGGATACTACAACATGTGCAATCAGGGTATGTCAATGCTAGGTTTGCAGGGCATAGATGCAGCAATTCCTCAAACGAACTTTGTCCAAATTGCTCGCGGAATGGGAGCGGATGGTGTTCGCGTTGAAAGAGAATTAGATATCCAAGCAGCTTTAGAAAAAGCAATGAAATCAACCACACCCTTCGTGATTGATATTGCAATTAATTCGTCGAATCCCGCTCCCATTGGAGCTCGTATCAAAAGTTTAGATTCATGAATAAACACACTTTGGATTCGATAATTTTCACGTATTACAAAAATAACTCAAAAGCAGTTTAGGAGATAATTTAAGTGAGAGTATCTCAACAAGTAGGTATTAGATCTTTAGCTATTAGCTTTCCTAGTGTAAAGCGTACCAACAGCTATTACAAAAATAAATATCCCGAGAAAGTAGCTCAGGCAGAACATGAAACTCTAGCACAAGTTTTTTCTGCTACTGAATCTTCATTAAGGAGCAGAGATTTTGATAGAGTAATGCAACCTTATCTGTCCGATCCTTTTAGAGGAACGGTAGAAAGATATGTACTAGATTCCGATGAATCATCTTTAACTCTAGAAACCCGTGCAGCAGAAGAAGCTATGATTGCTGGCAAATTCGCGCCAGAAAATATCGATCTAATGCTAGTAGCGTCCATGTTTCCTGAACAAGTTGGAGTTGGCAATGCTTCTCTATTAGTTAACACGTTAGGATTAAATTGTCCTGCTTGGAACATCGAATCAATTCAATCGGGTGCTCTAATTGGGCTTCAGACAGCCTGCGCAATGGTTAAATCAGGAGAATATGAAAATGTTTTAGTAGTAGTCTCATGTACTTATTCTCGTAATCTTGGCGGAGAAAATGACAGCCTTTCATGGATTGCTGGAGATGGAGCTGGTGCATTTTTAATTAGCTCATTGCCAGAAGGGCAAGGAATTATCTCTACAAATGTAATAAATACTGCAATTACAAATGATGCTTACTCTTATTCATTAATAAAAGATGCAAAGGGAAACCCAAGGGTTCTTCTAAATGCGAGCAAAAAAATGAGTCGGCTTATCCGCAATAATAGTGCTAGATTTATTCGCGAATCGTGTGAAGGAGCTATCCATAATGCGGGCATAACTCTTGAGCAAATAGATTTTTTTGTTTTTAGTACTCCTCTTGCCTGGTTTGCCGAGTTGTTCATAGGCACTTTAAACATCAATCCTAAGTTGACCCTAGATATGTATCCTTATTGCGGAAATATTGGTTCTGCGCTTCCGTTAGCTAATCTTTACTATGCAGCAAAGCTAGGTAAAATTAAAAAAAATAGTTTAGTTCTTTTGTTTAGCATTGGTGGGTCATCTACGGCTGCTGCAACTATTATGCGTTGGGGTGATGTTACATTAGGTTCGGTTCCATCTATTCAAATACCCGATTCAAGAAAAACCATACCTCAAAATAGAGAATTAGCTATTTACCATACCTCATAAATTAAAAACAATAATTGTTCAAACAAAACTTTTTTAAAATCAAAATCACTTAATCAAAAGCCCAAAATATAGCTGAAGAAATAAAACTCTCAGCTATATTTTTGACTATAAGGTAGTTTTCATATTTATAAAGTATAAATCTAATAGGTAGTTACAGGTCATCTAATACCCACCCTTGTTCACTTTATAAAAAGTTAAAAGCGGAAGTGAAAACAAGTATTATCATTTTTCATACTTTAAATTAGCATCACTATAGTTAATAAAATTTAGCTTCAAAAAAAACTGGAGCTTTAACTCCAGAAGAATTAGATTTTAATTTTTGCTTATATCAAACCAATAAGGTTATTGAAAACTGAATTTGATTTGTCATTTTAATGTTTTTGCTCCTAAAGTCTTCAAAGTATTAATTTTTGCTTCTGTTAAGCCGTCAACATTATTAACGTTCATTCCAGCATAAGGTTTTTTACTCTTGAGTATTTGAGTACACTCACCAGTCAAAATATCCCAGAATCTAATGGTTTCATCTTCGCTAGTACTTATTATTTGTTTACCTACGTAATCAAAAGTAATTGATAAAATACTACCAGCATGACCTTTTAAGGTTCTGAAACATTTACCACTATTGACATTCCACAATTTAATTGTTCGATCTGTACTACCGCTAGCAAGAACCTGCCCACTCTTGCTAAAAGCTACAGACCACAACCAGCCTTCATGTTCTCGCAAGGTCATGAGGCATTTACCAGTCTTAACCTCCCATAACCGCATTGTTCCGTCCAGACTGCCACTGCTAAGTAATCGTCCATCGGGGCTAAAGGCAACTGACCAGACCCATCCCTCATGTCCTTGCAAAGTTTTAAGACAATCTCCAGTATAGGCATCCCATATTTTTACTGTTTGATCTGCGCTGCTTGTAGCAAGCAATTTTCCGTCAGAACTAAACACTACTGATAAGATAGAATGTCCCACATCTCCTAAAGTTTTGATACATTTAGCAGTCTCAATATCCCATATTTTTAGTGTTTGATCACTACTACCACTAACAAGTAGTTTGCCATTAGGACTAAACGCGACTGACCAAACCCAACTGTCATGATCATCAAAAATTTTTGATTGACCTGTATACCGATTCCATACTCTTACCGTATGATCATCACTGCCACTAGCGATTGTTTTTCCATCAGGACTAAAAGCAATTGCTCTGACCGTATTTTGGTGCCCTTCAAAAATACTTAAGCATTGACCAGTATCAATATCCCATAACTTTACAGATGCATTATCACCACTACTAGCTAATGTTTGACCATCTGAACAAATTGAGATCGACCAAGAGCTATCACTATATCCTTGTAAAGTTCTCAAGCAACTTTGGGTTTCTAAATTCCACAGCTTGAGTGATTGATCGTCACTACCACTTATTAAGATCTCACCGCTTGGGTTAAAGGCAATAGCTCTGACCATACTGCTATGACCTTCAAAATTTTTCAGACATTTACCAGTACCAATATCCCATAATCTAACAGTTTTATCCCAACTACCGCTGGCTACAGTTTTATCATCCACATTAATCGCAACAGACCATACTGCATCATTATGTCCTTTAAGATTGTTTAAGCATTTTCCTGAGTCAACATCCCACAATATAATAGTTTGATCGCTGCTAGCGCTAGCTAATATTTCACCATTTGAACTAATAGCAGTTGACCAAACACCATCATTATGCCCTTCGAATTTTCTTACACATTCTTCAGTGTCAATATTCCAAAGCTTGACTGACTTGTCAAGACTACCACTGAACAACATTTTGCTGTTTGGGTAAAACAAGACAGTACGAACCATATCATTTTCTTGCAGTGTCTTAAGTTCTTGTCCTGTTGCTACATTCCAAATTTTAACAGTGTAGTCATCACTACCACTTGCCAGTAATAGACCATCTCTACTAAAGTCAATAGACTCAACCGAGTTACTATGACCCCGAAGTACTTGCAAAAGTTGACCGTCTTCAAGTGTCCAAAATTTTATTTTCTTGTCTAAACTGGCAGTAGCGAGAATGGTGTTGCTTGGATTAAAAGCAATAGAGGTTACCCAATCAGCATGAGCTTCAAAAGATAAAATCTGTTGCCAGTCACTAACACGATACAAACGAATCTCGCCATTCATATCTCCTTTGGCAAAAAGCTTTCCATCAGGACTAAAAGCAACTGATAATACACCTCCAAAAGTTTCAGCAAAAACTGATTTAGACAAATTACTATGCGACAAATTTACATCATGAAAACATGAGTTACGAAAATCGGCTTGCCAGATTGCCAGGTTGGAGAAATCGCAGCCCGTAAAATCAGCCTTCATATGACAAAGCATATTGATCAGATTGCCACCTCCGTAACATGATTCAGACGGGAAGTTCTGCCGCAGGAATTTTAGAACCTCCTTTAATCGGTTTGCCACATTGTCACTACTTTTGTACTCAGCCTCCAACTCTTCTAGAAGTGGCTGTAGGATCAGCCTGATTTGAGTTTCCCGCACGTAATCTTTAGCGGTGGCTTTGATAACGGCGTGATAGCGGAAAAGCTGGAGGTCGAGGTTAATTAATTCATCACAAACGCGGAGGATGAAACGACAGAGAACGTATTCCATGACCACGTTTTGCAGGGTAAAGCTAGATCGATCCCGCTCTACTAGCGAACGGCGAGAGAGGGATTCTAATGCTTCGATGATTTTTAGCTTTGATACCTTTGTCACCATATCTTCCCTTACTTGGGCGATGGTCAAGGGCTCCCGATTGATGGCTAACCAGTAGACAATTTCTTGCTCCAGGTGAGTGAGACGGTTAAACTGCTGTCCTAGGAGGTCGCGAATATCCCCAAAGACTGCCGTTTCGTGATTCAAAAATTCTTTGATGTCCCCCCCAAATAGCTCCTGAATGGTAGTGGAAACTACCTTAAGAGCCAGAGCATTGCCATCGTAATACTCAATTAAAGAATGATACGCTGACTCGCTACCTTGTAACTTTTTGAGCTTGAGGATTGATTCTCCTGCCTCTTCTCCTAAACCTGGAATACGGAAGGTACGGACAGGGAGTCCTTCTCCCTCCAGATAAGCAACTTCTTTGGGTTTTTCTCGGGTCGTGACAATGATGCTGCTAAGATGCTCCGTTTCCCCCAGACGCAATAGCAGATCTCCATAATCTTCATAGCCCTCGCGGAATATTCCTGCTCTCTGAGCATCACACAGCAGCGACTCCATGTTATCTAACAGAATTAAACATCTTGATGCCCGTAGATACTCGATTAGCTTGCTGGTTTTTCCTGCCATACTTTCGGGCAACCCTGCTACGATATCTTTGTCATCAGACAAAAATTCAATAATTCTGGTGACAACCTCCTCCGCAGGGGGCGCATCCCTTAGGCTACACCACATCACCAGATCGAAACGCTCTTGAATACCCTTAGCTAACTTTACTGTTAAACAGGTTTTACCCATGCCTCCCATACCCAGTACGGTAATCACGCGGCAACGTTCCTTGAGTAGCCAGCTTTCGAGGGTGGATAACTCCTCTGTGCGCCCAAAAAAGGTAGAGACACACATCGCATCTCCCCAATTTTGCCTTCGGTGGGGATTGGGCTTGGTAAAGCAGCTTGGTAACAGTTCGATGTTGAAGCTAATAAATAAACGTTCTAAAGTCCGCTTATCTACACCCTCTTGACACTCAATCACTCGCTTGATGGTATGAATATCGAGATAGGTCAGCTCACTGAGCTTTTCATAGGTGTAACGTTCACCATAGTTTTCCTCTGCCTCATGCTTTAATCGAGCAGTTTGAAATTTCTCTAATCCCTCGGGGGTTAGAACTACTCCTCTACGTCTTCTTTTAGCCACAGGTTAAGCCTCGCATTAATTTAGATGGTTAATTATCTTTTGTTACCTTATATAGAGCGGAAAAGCTCGGGTCTCATGGGGCTAAAGCCTTTGTCGACCATCTTTCACACCCGTTCTTTAGAATCCGTGCGATTAAAATTGCCAAGCTACAAAATTCAGATTAATACCTTTAAGCCCAGCCCACAGATTGAAAAGTAAGTTAACTATTATCTAGTCGAAAAAAATTATGGGTATAAAACAATACAAATTGCCCTTTGGTACATATTCCTAACTTTATTGATAACATAACCATAGTCGGTTGAAGCAGCTAATTTGTTAAATAACTATTAATTATCCAACAGTAGTATTAGCTTATTTTAAGCGGTTAAACTGATGATTTGACGCAAAAAATACTGATATTGATCGCCCTAGCATACAAAGTAGATCATCGTAGATCATCTTATTTAGTTGACTATAAATTACTGATTATTGTCAACTGGATAAATTGAAAGTCAATCAGGGTATTGGCGATCGCTTAATTTAGAGGTGATTAATGCCACAAAGGTTTGACTGATTTAAGTGGTGTAGTGGTTAGTTGGTCAAGTAAAGAAATGACCGTATGACAAGGCTATTAGATGCTTGGGTGACTAAGTGACAATGTAGTGAAATTACTTAGAAAAAAGAACTTAGTAAAGTGTGTGGAGAATAATGTGTGCTTCGTCTTACTGAGAATAGATTAAGTAGAAAAAAGAATCAAAATTTGATTGTTAAGAAATATAATATTTGCCAAAATCGAAAAATTTATGTACGCAAGATTACAAAAAATTATCTTCAAAACTGATAAAAACTGGACGCGATAGAAAAATAATTGGGATGGTATTATAAGAGATTTGATTTATTTTAATCTTCTGGCAACTATGGCAAAGTTAAATAAATCTTGGGCAATTTACAGCCCAACATAACAAAGCTCCTAGCTTAGAGAGCTAGGAGCTGAACTACGGTAGCCACCAAGGTGCCTTATTCCAACAGACTACGTAACATCCAGGCATTTTTCTCGTGTAGCTGCATCCGCTGTGTCAGCAGATCAGCTGTCGGCTCATCGTTAGCTTCATCAGCAATAGGAAAAATCGAGCGAGCAGTACAGACAATAGTTTCTTGATCCTTAACCAATTGCTGGATCATTTCCTGAGCATTAAGTAAATCATCAGGTTCACTAATGGAAGTTAATTGAGCATATTTACTATATGTAGCAGGAGCGGGAAATCCTAGCGCTCTAATCCTTTCTGCAATATCATCAACGGCGATCGCCAGCTCATTGTATTGCGCCTCAAACATTTGGTGCAAAGTATTGAACATCGGACCAGTAACATTCCAATGGAAGTTATGAGTTTTGAGATAAACAGTATAGGTATCCGCCAATAAGCGTGACAAGCCATCAGCAATTTTGTGGCGTTGTGTTTCTTCAATACCGATATTGATTTTAGTAGTAGTAAGCATCATTAAATTCCTGAATGTATGGGAATGAACAAGGAAGGATGTTGCACAAAAAACTAAGAGCTAGGCAGGTGCAGCATAAGTTAGTAATTTCTGAGTATTTATACTTGCAATAAGTCTTAAGCTCTTAGTCGTAGCTGACGTTAACCATAGCATTAACGGCGAGGGCTTCTATGAGATTTAGCTGAGGTTTCCAAATTCAGTTTGTTTGATCTCATCAGGAGATATGCCGCTTCATCAAAAACAAAATAATAGGTCAATGCCGCGATCGCACCGCCCATTAAGGGTGCAATCCAATACAGCCAAAAGAATTGGAGATTGCCACTAATTAAGGCTGGACCAAGATAACGAGCGGGATTCATCGCTGCACCACTGATAGGTGCGCCAGCTAAAATATCAAAAGTTACTGTTAGACCAATAAACAAGCCACCCATTTTAGGCGCTCGCCCGTCAATTGCCGTCCCAAAAACCACAAATACCAGAAAGAAAGTCAAGACAATCTCCATGACAAAAGCCATTGAAGGGGGAACATTGACCCCAGGATTAGGGGTACCCATGGCAATTATGTTTAGCACCGAATGAGGTACAGTGAGATTGACTAAGATCGCGGCAACCACAGCACCCAGGCACTGAAATAAGATATAACCCAAGGCATTTTTACGATCAATCTTACGAGCTAACCAAGCCCCAAAGGTAACGGCAGGATTGAGATGACCACCACTAATGGCAGCGGTGGCACTAACCATAACGGCGATGGTTAACCCGTGACCAAAGGCAATCCCCACTAATCCAGTTTGACCGCCACCAATAGCATTAGCAGCAATGGTGTTGACCCCAATAAAGATTAGGGCAAAAGTACCAATAAATTCAGCAATCCATGCTTTGAGATTCATAATAGTTAAAGATTGGCATAGCCATACATGATCGAACCCAACAAGCCAACTTGCGGATTCAAAATTACGTGAACAGGAACTTGTTCGAGTAGGGGACTCATTCTGCCTTTACTCTTAAAAGCATCGATAAAACGTCCATCTTGGAGCAAGGGTAAAACCTTGGTAGCAATACCTCCAGTGACATAGAGACCACTAAAAGGAAGTAAGGTCAGAGCGAGATTTCCCGCCTGGATACCATACATTTCCACAAAGATTTCCATGGTTTTTTCACAGAGGCGATCGCGCTTTGATAAAGCTGCTTGAGAAATAATTGCCGCTGAGTCCACACGAGGATTTTCGGTGCGCTCCAATGCTTCCGCCACCTGAGACGATTCGGAATACATTTTTTGCTGCCGCAGAAAGTGATAAATATCAACAATTCCTCGCCCAGAAACTAACCGTTCTGCAGAAACATGATCGGTTTGATACTTATCATAGTAATAAGCCATCAGCTCCAATTCTAAGGTAGAGCGGGGGGAGAAATCTGCATGTCCCCCTTCAGAGGCAAAAATTTGATATTCATCCCCTTGAGGTACCAAAAATCCTGCACCCAAACCAGTTCCTGCACCAATGACAGCGATTGGTGCTGTTTGGCTAGGATTTCCCTCTTGGAGAGTGTATAGCTCATCAGGTTTTAAACCCAGAACACCGTAGCAGTTAGCGGCAAAATCATTGATTAAGCGCACCTTTTTTAGCCCCAACTCCAGCTCTAATCTTTGACTATCTAAAGACCAATTAAGATTAGTTAGTTGAGAAGTATTATTGACCACGGCTCCTGCGATCGCAAAACAAGCAACTTCAGGAACATATCCAGGAATTGTGGCTAAAAACTGTTTAACTATTGGTACCAAATCAGGATAACTTCCGCTGGGATACTTTGCTTGGTGGATTGTCCGAAAGTTAGTATGATCGAACACTTCTACTAAACGCAGAATTGTTTTAGTTCCGCCAATATCCCCTGCCAATAACAAAGAACTTTGGGAGACAGCATCATCTTGACGGTTTTTGGGGGCAATATCTGGTAGCTGATGGGGATTATTTTCGAGTTTTAGCTGTTCTAATCCAATCATAATTTGTGGGAGTAGAGGTGAGCAGGTCAAGTCTAGAACTAGAAAAATTAAGGATTTGGTCAAGCCATAGCCGTATAAAGTCAAGTTAGGTTAAGACAAAGACTGTTGAATTAATAATTAGTAATTACTAATCATCTTGCTTGGCTTGACGAGCGAGTTTGACGAAGTGAACGCAAGCCCCGCGCTAAAAGCACGGGGTACTGTACTGTTCACCGAACTTAATCTACATCACGGAAGCGCAGGGAGGAGAAACAAACTGACCCGCGTAAATATCACCAATTTTGCCCAACAGTTCTAGAGCATCTGCTTTTGGTCTTTGGAAAGCGTTTCGTCCCATAATTGACCCAAATCCTCCACCTTCGTAGATTGAACGAATTTGTTCTAGGATCATTTCATCGTTGGTTGCTGCTCCACCAGAAAAGATCACGATGCGTCTGCCGTTAAAGGTACACTGCACCACATGGCGAACACGATCAGATAGGCTACCGAGGGGTATTTGCTCTGATTCGTATACTTTGCGGGCTGCTTCTTGCTCTACATGAGCGCTAGGTAGTTTAACCTTGATGATGTGCGCTCCCAATTGAGCGGCAATGTGAGCTGCATAGCAAGTAACATCAATACCTGTTTCCCCAGCCTTACTCAAGCTAGAGCCACGGGGATAAGACCAAATAACTACAATCAAGCCTCTGCGTTTAGCTTCTTCGGCATATGCCCGAATTTGCTGATACATTTCTAGACGATGAGTAGAACCAGGATAGATGGTAAAGCCAATGCCCACACAACCCAAACGGAGGGCATCATCAATACTGCCTGTCAAAGCCTGATAGGGGTCGGGGTCGTTTTGTAGAACATCGTGGTCATTAACTTTGAGAATTAAGGGAATCTGACCTGCATAGTCCCTGGCACCTGCTTCGAGGAAGCCTAAAGGAGCAGCATAAGCACTGCATCCAGATTGAATCGCTAGCTCAAAGTGATAGCGAGGATCATATGCAGCAGGGTTCATGGCAAAACTGCGGGCAGGACCATGTTCAAACCCCTGATCTACTGGAAGAATTACCATTCTGCCTGTACCAGCCAATCTACCGTGATTCATTAAACGTGCCAAATTGGTCAAGGTACCAGGATTATCGCTCCCATACCAACTGAGAATATTATTTACCGCTTGACTTGACATAATTACTCCTGATTAAGATTTGCCAGTTTTCAAAAATTGTTCGTAAAACGAAACTGCTGAGGTACTGCCGATCGCTAGAGGCGCTCGTTGATGAATCGATTCGGCTTGAATATCTAAGATGCGTTGTTTCCCTGTGCTGGCTTTACCCCCTGCCAGTTCCGCCACCAAAGCCAGAGGCGCACATTCATAGAGCAAACGCAATTTGCCGTCTGCCTGCTGATTGCTTTCAGGATAGAAATAAACTCCTCCCTGAAGTAAACAACGGTGGAAGTCCCCTACTAAGGCTCCCGAGTAACGCAGAGATGTCGGCTGAGATTTATCGGTGCGATCGCTCAAGTAGTCAACATACTGTTGGAGATGGGGATGCCAATCGCTGTAGTAGCTGAGGTTAGCACTATAGACCTTGCCCGTTTCAGGGGTGCGAATATCAGGGTGAGAGAGCAAAAATTCTCCCACAGTCGGATCGAGGGTAAATCCTTGGACAGTATCACCACAGGTAAAGACCAGAATAGTGCTGGTGCTATACAAAATGTACCCCGCAGTCACTAGCTCAATCCCTGCTCTCAGGGCATCAGCCTCGGTGGCGCATAACCCTGTGCTTTGACGACGATAGATACCAAAAATCGTGCCTAAAGCCCCTGCGACATCGGTATTAGAAGAACCATCTAGGGGATCAGTACAGAGAATATAGGGCGTGTCGTAACCACAGTCAATCATCTCCACCTCATCTAATTCCTCTGAGGCGATCGCTGTTACCAAACCCAGGTGGGAAAAAGCTTCCACCACCACCTCATTACTATAGATATCCAGCTTCTTTTGTGAATCACCCGTAGCATTCTGCTCTCCAGCCAAACCCAAATGTCCTACTAAAGCAGCACGGCTAATTTCCCCAGCTAAAATCTTGCCAGCATAAGCCATTTGCTCCAGCACCATCAACAGATCTAGCTCAATCTTAGAATCCTTATACTGCTGCCACAGGTAGCGATTTAACGTTATTCCTTGTTTGCTCATAATATTTGCGATCGCCTATGATTTGTAATTACTAACTCCATCAACTACCCCAACCCGCAGAACGCAGGGTCAATTTCACGCCACTTGCGTCCATCCCGAGTTAAAAGTTGATCCGCTTCGATGGGACCCCATGAACCAGCTTCGTAGTTAGGGAAATTACCGTGGGGCAAGTTCTGCCAGACATCCAACATTGGCTTAACTACGCTCCAGCCTAATTCCACATTATCCGAGCGTTGAAACAGAGTAGCATCACCGATGGCGCAGTCATAAATCAAAGTTTCATAACCAGTGGTGGGCTTACTATGGAAATAGTCTGAGTAGCAAAAATTCATGCCTACGGTACCCATTTCCATAGCTGGACCAGGAATCTTTGCCCCAAACTGCATCTCAATTCCTTCATTGGGCTGAATCCGTAACACCAGGAAGTTAGAAGTTAGCTGTTCTACTGGAGTATCGCGGAAGAGGAGAGAGGGAGGTTGTTTGAACTGGATGGCAATTTCACTGACTCGCTGTCCCAGGCGTTTACCTGTTCTGAGATAGAAAGGAACATTCGCCCAACGCCAGTTATCAATTGACAACTTCATCGCGGCAAAAGTCTCGGTGTTAGAGTCAGGGTTAATTCCTCCCTCAGTACGATATCCAGGCACATTTTTGTCGCTAATCGCCCCTGCACCATACTGTCCCCGCACGGCATAGTTGAGCACATCGGTAGTAGTCATCGGCTCAATCGCCCGCATTACCTTGGCTTTTTCATCCCGCACCGCATCAGCCTCAAAAGATACAGGAGGTTCCATCGCCACCATTGACAATAGCTGAAACAGGTGATTTTGCACCATGTCTCGTAATGCCCCAGAAGTCTCATAATAGCCGCCACGACTACCAACACCCACCGTCTCGGCAACAGTGATCTGTACATGGTCGATATAGCGATGATTCCAAATTGGTTCAAACATGCCGTTACCAAAGCGGAACATCAAAATATTTTGTACCGTTTCTTTGCCTAGATAGTGATCGATGCGATAGATCTGACACTCTTTTAACACAGAAGTAATCTGACGATTCAATTTCTGCGCCGAAGCCAAATCACGTCCGAATGGCTTTTCAATCACCACTCTGCGCCATTGCTTATCAGTCTCCGTGGTTAGCCCCGCTTTACCAAGTTGGTCAACGATTTCACAAAAGAAGCGAGGTGCGGTCGCCAAGTAGTAGAGATAGTTGCCTTGAGTTTGATGTTTTTGGTCTATTTCCCCGAGAAAGCTTTTTAAATTACCATAAGTTTCGGTTGTACTAAATTCACCTGAAAAATAGTAGATGCGAGATTCTAACCATGACCATAGTTGGCGATCATAATTTTCAGGAGCAAATTCTTGAAAATCCTGGCTCATGCTACTACGAAACTCTTCCGTGCTGTGGGAGCGACGTGCCACACCCACCACGGCAAATTCTTCTGGTAGCAAATTACTAGTCGCCAAATTATAGAGTGCGGGAATTAACTTGCGTTTAGTCAAATCTCCCGATGCACCAAAAATAACGATAATACAAGGATCTGCTTGACGAACCGACTTTTGCTCAACAGTTTTTTTGTTTGTGATAAATACCATAATTTTACTCCGAAGCAGCTTGCGATCGCAGATATCTGCAATAAAGATTCAGTTTTCCTGTTTTGTAATTGATCTGAAGAACTCGCTCCACTCTTTTCACAAAAGATTACAAAAAATAACTAAACTGAGTGAGGCTTGTTTCAGTAGTTTCTTCAATTAACTATTTTGAATTGTGTTGGCTGGTTTGCATGTATGCAAAAAAACTTAACAAACAGACAACATTGCTGTGGGCAACTAGCTGTCGGTTGCACTCAAAATTCCTCATAACTACTAAAAGAGTTAGCTAGTTGAGAGAGCTAGAGAACTAATACCAAATCCGATTACCAAAGTATATTTTTAGATCTAGAGCTTTAATTACGCTAAAATCCCTTTGACTCTTGACTCTTGACTCTTGACTCTTGACTCTTGACTCTTGACTCTTGAATCTTAAGTGTTGTCTGGAAACAGGATTTAATATGACTCAACTCCCTCAACTAGCAGATAATCTAGATTCAGATTATTAGATCTGCTTCATTGCCTCTTGCAATCTGGTTAAACCTGCATCAACATCTTTACCCAGATGAACTCGTAAAGCTCGGCGGTCGCGATCAACTAGGACCTGAAAATCGCCCCGTGCTTGTGCAGCTTTAACAATGCCAAAGTTATATTTCTGCTGAGGTACTGGTAAATCCAAAGCATCATCACAGGTAATTTGTAAAAAGACTCCTGTATTAGGACCACCTTTATAAGCTTGTCCTGTGGAGTGCAAAAAGCGTGGACCAAAACCAAGACAGGTGGCAACTTTAAAGCGATCGCGAATTGATTTGCGGATAGCTTGCAGTTTTTCTTGGTGGGGATGGTTCATTTCAATATAAGCCAAGAGGGCAAAATAGTCTCCTGCACCTAGTCGGCTTAAATGTGCTTGTAGATATTGCGCTAAATCTTGATCACTAACCTGACCATTGAGAAAAGCAGCATTTTTGTCATCGGTGTATAGCTTAATCTCAGACTCAGTAAAAATGGGAGATTCTGCGGGTAAAGCACCAGTTGACTCGTATGCCGTAGTCAATTCTTTAGTGACAATCTTACTTGCTTCGACATCAGGTTGATTAAAGGCATTAATCCCAATAATTGAACCCGCTACCGCCGTTGCTACTTCCCAACGGAAGAACTCTTGTCCGATATGATAGCGATCCTTAACGGCGATACAAACGGTAGGATGCCCTGTTTGAGCCAGCTTCTCCATCGCTGCATCCTGCATCGGATCAGGGGTGGGAGTCAATCGCAGATAAACAAATAGGCGATCCTCACCATAAACTTCAGGTTCCCCTAAAGGTTCGAGATCGACAGGGATTAAGCCTCTACCTTGTTTACCAGTGGATTCTGCTAGCAGTTGCTCTAGCCAAGCACCCATGTCACCAATCCCAGGAGAGGTAACTAAAGTAATTTTATCCCTTCCTTCATTAGCTAAGACCCCTAGAATCGTACCTAAGACTACTCCTGGATTATCTTCAGCAGGAACGGAAGGGGCGCAGGAGTGAACCATTTCCTCGGTAATATCCAAGAATTTAGGCATATCTACACCCATTGCCGCAGCTGGCACCATGCCAAAGTTGGACAGTGCCGAATAGCGACCACCAATACTGGCAATACCGTAGAATATGTGTCGGAAATTGTCTTGCTCTGCAATTTTTTGTAGTTTGGAACCAGGGTCGGTTACAGCAATAAACTGTCGTCCTGCCGCTTCAGCACCAACTACTTCACTCAAGCGCTCAAAGAAATATTGTTTAAAGATATTAGGCTCTAAGGTACTGCCAGACTTACTCGATACAATAAATAAAGTCTTAGCTAAATCAATCTTAGCTTCAACTGACTTGATTTGAGCCGAGTCTGTGGAGTCTAAAATTAGTAGTTCGGGGAATCCAGCAACTCTGCCAAAGGTCATTTTCATTACCTCGGGACAAAGAGAAGAGCCACCCATGCCTAACAATAAGATGTAATCAAATTCTTGCTTAACTTCCGCTGCTAGCTTTTGTAGGCGCTCAATATGTCCTAACTGATCTTCTGTGGTACAGAGCCAGCTCAACCATTGATTCTCATCTTCATCAGTCCATAGAGAGGAATCACGATCCCATAGACGACGAATCTTACCTGATTGTCGCCAATCGTCGAGAGAAGCGAAAATTTTCTGTTCTAAATCTGAGGACAGGTTATAAGATAAACTGTCTAACTCCTCACCTAAGACTACTTCACGTTTCTTTTCTACTGTACTTAGCAGCTTGTCAAATGCCTCAGAAAAGGAATTTACAGCTTGGTCTAGTAGGTTATCAGTAATTTCCGTCAGGGAAATACCAACCTGTTCTAAATTATCAATAATCTTCTGTGCCTGCTCCACATTTTCAGTTAAGCTATAGCGGGAATTACCATGTTCGCGGAAGTTGGTTAGAGTTGCTGGGGGTACTGTATTGACAGTATTAGAGCCAATTAGCTCCTCAACATACAAAACATCACTGTACTCAGGATTTTTAGTTCCAGTACTTGCCCACAATAAACGCTGGGGTTGCGCTCCTGCGGCAGCTAATGCTTGCCAGCGATCGCTTTGGTATAGCTCCTGTGAACCTTGGTAAGTTAACTTGGCATTAGCGATCGCTACTTTACCTTTTAAACTTTTGAGTAGTGCGATTTTATCAGGATCTTTGGTTTCTGATAGCTTGCTGTCAATTAAATTATCGACGCTGACATCAATCCGACTAATAAAAAAGCTGGCAACGCTAGCGACCCGTGAAGCATCTCCACCAGCCTGAACTAAGGCTTCTAAACCACTAATATAGGCTTCTGCCACTCGCTCATAATACTTGCGATCAAAAAGCAAGGTGACGTTAATATTAATACCCTCGCTAATCAACTGCTTAATCGCGGGAATTCCTGCATCAGTAGCAGGAACTTTAACCATCAGATTTTCGCGATCTACAGCTTGCCATAGACGACGAGCTTCTAAGATTGTTTGCTCAGTGTCGTTTGCCAAATATGGTGATACTTCTAAGCTGACATAACCATCGCGACGATTGGTTTTCTGGTAGATTGGTTTTAAAATATCAGCAGTTGACTGGATATCTTCAATCGCCAACTGCTCATAAAGAGACATGGCATCGCGATCTTGTTCTTGTTCTAGAGAACGAATAGCCGTGTCGTAGTCAGTGCTTCCCCCAATTGCTTTCTCAAAAATAGCGGGGTTAGAAGTAACGCCTTTAAGACCATCTTCGCTGATTAAACGTTCCAATTCGTGACTAACAATTGAACTGCGTCGAATATAGTCTAGCCACACAGACTGATCGAACTTTTCTAAAGTTTGTAGGCGATTCATTTAGTATCTCCTGAAATAAAGATAAACTGATCGGCAAAAATTACCGATCATAGACGCGACGAGGGTAGTCCCGCTCACTCGTTTCCTACATTAAAAAAGCAGGGCTGATGCTGGTGTACCTTGTGCATATCGACGAAGCAAGTCAGCAGGGATCGGCTCAATTTTTGACTATGCGTCGTAAAACATCATTTACAGCTTCCACATATGAACGATCCTCAAGGGTACTTTCACTCAGTCTTCCCGAGGTAATTCCAGCTTCAATCAATTCCACAGCCGTCAATTTACCACTTCGAGCATCACGTTCAAATAAACTAGCAGAAGGAATTCCTTGAGGCTTGAAAAAGCCTTGATAACCATTGCTTACTAAACTGTAGGGAGTAATTCGTGAACCCTTACGAACCGCAACTACCTCGCCAGCCGAAACTGGAGGCGCAATCAATAAAGTTGAAGAAGCAAATATCAAAGCTCCGACACCTGTAAACACTAAGTTCTTCATCATTGTCTCCAAATAATAGATGGAATTATTTAATTACCTTTAATCACCAAATTAAAACTCCAAGCTTAATCCAGCCTTAATACAGGTAAATTGCGCAAGCTAATAAAACGTTGAATGGAAAAAACTTTAGCGGCAAAGTGCCATTTTGCTCCCTTAGCCCTTATACTTGCAACCACCATAACTATATCGATAACATAACCTATTTGTACACCAGAAATTAGGAAGATAGCTATAAAGTTTTTTGCTTATTAAAGCTTAATAAAAATGGCAACCAGACATAGTGATTTACACCTAAGCAATAGCATAATTGATATCAGCGCTGTATCTTATAAGTTAGAGATTTGGCGTTGCACAATCGAGAGATGATTTTTTAAATTTATCGGATATTGAACAAATTTAAAAAGCTTAGAGCTTATAGCTTATAGCCTAAAGCTACGAACAGAAGCACTCTGTACGTCATACGTTAAATTAGCAACGCCAGAGATTTTAAACATAGAACAAAGTTATTTTGCAACCAGAAATCAAGCTAAAATTTGCTAGTTTAAATCCCTAAATTTTAGTTTGCCAAATTTATTTCAAGATGTATAGTGAATGCATCTATAGTTTTCTCTAAATGTATTCGTTTGATTGTGCCTTAATTCACTATTTTTGACTCAGAATTTAAGATAAAAATAATAATTAATTATCTATGACTAGACAAACAGTAATCTTAGGAGCTGGTTTTACTGGTCTCTTTACTGCTTTGCATCTATGCAATAAGCATTACTCCCAACCAGTAATTTTGATCGACCAGGCAGAACGTTTTGTTTTCAAACCGCTGCTGTACGAATTGCTCAGTAATGAAATGACAACCGACCAGGTAGCACCTCTCTATGAAGAGCTACTTAGCTGTAGTAACATTACCTATGTTCAGGATTCGGTTGTAGACATCGATTTGTATCAAAGAAAAGCTAGGTTATCCTCTGACCTTTGTTATGACTACGATAATTTAGTTTTAGCTTTAGGTAGTAGTGCCAATTATTTTCAGGTTGAGGGAGCAGCAGATCATGCGTTCTCTTTTCGTAATAGTGATAGTGCAGATCGACTAAGGAAACATTTACGCAATTGTCTTCAACGAGCTAGTCAAGCTGAAAATGAGCGCCAACGTCGTTCCTTGCTGACATTTGCAATTATCGGCGCTGGTCCTGCGGGGGTTGAAATGGCATTGACTTTAGCTGATCTTTTGCCTCAATGGTATGTTTCTTTAGGAGGTAATATTCAAGAAATTAGAGTAGTGATTCTCAATCGCAGCCAAGAAATTCTCAAAGGCGATATTAATTCTCATCTTCAGGCTACAGCGATCCGAGCTATGGAACACAGGTCAATTCCTGTGATCTTGAAATCTCAAGCAGCAGTTAAAGCAATTACGAACCAATGGGTTGAATATGAACAGGACTCTCAGCTTAAAAAACTTGATTGTCACACTGCAATTTGGACCGCAGGCAATACTGTTAATCCACTAATTAAAAATCTACCAATTGAGCAAGACTTGCGCGATCGCACAGGACGACTTAAGGTTATGCCGAATCTGCAACTTTCCAGTTTCCCTGAAGTTTTTGCTGCGGGAGATTGTGCTTGTTCAGATCCTAAACTTCCTGCTACGGCTCAGGTGGCATATCAACAGGGAGCGGCGATCGCCCATAACCTAGTTGCTCTAAGTAAAGGTCATCAGCTCAAACCCGCCTCGGTTCATTTACGTGGCACGATGATGAAGCTGGGTTTAGGGGAGGGAGCAGCAAATATGTTTGACCGATTGATTGTTGCTGGTCAAATGGGGCATCTAATCCGCGAAGGTACGTATTTAGAGCTATTGCCAAATTCAGTACATAACTTCAAAGCTACTACCCAATGGCTCACTGACGAGCTATTTAATCATCACTCTTCAAAAATCAAGCAGCCGCAAAACGCTAGCTAAAATGTAAGGACATGTCCCCCGAATTCATTCGGACAAAGGGCTTGCCCGCATGTGTTGTATCTTCATGTCATATTAAAAATCCGTTATTTCATTTACCAAGACAAATCAGCATCGATTATCGGATTAGTCTTAATCTTTTTCCGTCTACATATTTCTTTTAAACAAGAAGTGTAGGCGGCTTTTTTTATCAGCAGAGACGACTTTCATGATGCTCATTGTTTCCATCACTATAGTCTCTGTGTATTGGGGAGAAATATAATTATAAAGGTGCAATGTAATTATCCTAAATCCTGTTCACATACACCACTTAAAGGATAGGTTTGGGTACAAAGGTGCGGAATGCACCGCGCTTGGCAACTCCGAATGCATTCGGAGTTGGTTGCGGTAGAAGGGTTTAAGTTAATTTCACGCTTTTAATCTATAGTCCCTTTTGGCAATCGGATTTAGTACTAGTAGAAAATGTTTGCGATCGCAAGTATTAGTTTTAACTTGCTTAAGTTAAGCTTTCGGTAATGGCTCAAAAGCCCCGTCATTTAAGGCAATTAGAGTAAAGGAGAAATGACTAATTTTTTCCCTTTAACCTACAAATTACCGTTCGTTTACGTCGGTAAGGAGTAACGTTGACCGAATTCTTTCTTTTATAAGGATGTTGCGAAGTCTCGCTTAGTAACCTCAACGCTTTAATATTTACTTTTGTAAACTAAAGCTTAAGTTTTTAATGTATAAACAAATATTCCCTTTTTTTTAATCTAAAATCTAGCGCGATCTAATATGTAAGAAGACAAAAA
>JBCDDK010000013.1:0-75270 GCA_039180345.1 Cyanobacteria bacterium P01_G01_bin.39
AACGTAGACTACGTTGTATTGGCTACTGGGTTCGTAGGGGGAGATGTTGAGGGTGTAGTCGATGTCGCCATCGAGCATTGCCACAGGTGCGGTGAGGGCGATGTTTGGTGGTGTGGGCAGGTCGTTGAAGTTGGGGTTGGCGGTGGTGTCGGTGGCTTGGACGGAGTTGATTTTGGCTACGCCGTCTTCTAACGGTAGGGGGATGATGCGGGGTGCGCTGCCTGTAGCGGAGGCGACTTGGCTGATAATTCCTTCTTCTATGTTTGCGGTTGATGCTAAGGGTTCTAATTGACCGCCTTTAAATTCCGCAAATTCAATATTTCTTAGTGTGTCTGTTCCATCTTCGCCGTTGTTAAGATGAGTGATAGTGGTAATTCCACTATCGGGATTGGTATCAATATCGTAGTTTAGATTACCGTCAGCATCAGTATATGAATCAAAATATACTGCTGTGTCTTCTCCTCCCTTGCCGTTAAGACTATCATTTCCTTCGTGACCCACAAGAATATCATCCGAATTTCCTGCTCTGCGTACATCACCTGTAATTATATCGTTGCCTTTTCCTCCAAGTAAAACAACGCCGTTGGCAGATTTATCTATTTGAAATGGAAAGTTACTTCGATTTACATCTTTGGCATCTAAACTGTCGTTATCTACTGTGCCATAAAAGAGCGGTTTATCTCTGTATAAAAATTGAGTAACTCCAAGATCGAATATCTTTTCTGCTTCATCAATTGTTCTTTCACGAGCATTGTTTGCACTAGATATAAATGGCAAATTGAGAAAAGTATTGTTCTGTTTTTGAATGTCGCTATCAAAATCATCTTGGTCGTATGTTCCCGCACTATTCTCGCTATTAATTGGATCATATAGCGGAAGATTATTTCTATTGACAAATTCGTAGTATACTGTGCGGCCAATGCCTGAAGGATCGACGCGAGGTTCTAAAAGAAGACCACTAAAGAATCCTACTACTGGATTAGCGGTATCAAAATCAAAGTTTTCTTTTGAATCTAAGTCTGTTCTAACGTTGGGCTGAATTTTAAAGTCTGTAATTTCTCTGCCGATTTCGTTACCTGCTGCGTCGTAGTTAATGACAAACTCTGCGCTATCAGGGATAGAATATTGTTGTGAATTCCAAACATAGATCCTTTGATCGAAATTGTCTGCCCCATCATCGTAATCACGTAATTCTAAATTGGCGCTGTAACCACTTAGTTGACGTTGAAAATATATTCTGTCTATATCCTCTTTAGTATATTTTTTACTGGTTAGATTGCCTTGATTATCATAAATAGGAGTTCCTAAACGATTGAGTTCCGCAGAATTAAATAGGTAGTTGTTTTTACCATTTGCAGTATTCATAGCATTAGCGGTTTCGCCAAAGAATGCTTTGATCAAATCAAACTGATAGCCGTTAGCAAATCTTCCAGGACCATTAGTCATATAATCGGCTGCATCGACTTGACCTTCAATAATATCTATGTTTAGTTCTGTTTGATCGGTTGCCCCTGCTGGTACAACTAACTCTTCTCGAATTAAGCTGCTATCAAGAAGTGCTTCATTTTGAGGTATGACAACGTTTCCATTTTGAACTGTTACTTTATCTCCGAATAAATACAATGCTGTAACTAGTTCTGATTCTGAGTGACCATTAGGATCTAGAGGGAAGTTGTAGTTTATTGTAGCCATGAGTAATCTCCTGTAATTTTTAAGTAAATAGGAACGAAAATAATTGTTTAAAGCTGATTGAGTGTCTAATATTTACGGTTGACAACTGTTAATTAATTGTTCAACTTTAGAAAGTTCAAAATCTCTTGCAAAAGCAGCACCTCCGTCAAATGCAACAATACCAATTTGCGAAAGACCTTCTATCTTTAGGATCTCTAAGATTGAGTTTATTTCTCGTCTAGAAAGTGGGTCGCTGACATATACATCAAAATAACCTCTGGATAAATAGGTCATGTTGGAAATCTCGGCTTCCCCATATCCATATTTGGAGACGGTGTTATCACTTCCATCGAACAAACCTTTTCCAAGTCCTCCTGCTTTTCCGTGACGAGTCGGTTTATAGTCTTGCACGATAAGCAAAACATTGTTCTGATTGGTACAGACAAGACTAATAGCACCGCGTCTAAAAGCTCTTAAAATACCATCGCCAAACTCATTAAGATACGCTCGACGTAATCCTTTGGACAAGGTTCTTTCTCTTCTACCTAAGATTGCTTTATCAACAACTTTGACACCATCAGGTAACATAGAATAGTCTTTTAAAGCTTGTTCGGTTTTCTTTTCTACAGCCAAGAAAATAAGTAGCAAAGTTAAGAAAAATCCGAAAGTAGAGATGAAGATTATCTTGATATACTTCATATAAATAAGGTGCTGTAATTAGTTCTGATTCAGAATGATCATTGGGATCTAGAGGAAAATTATAATTTACTGTAGCCATGAGTAATCTCCTGTATTTTTTAATTTAGTAAACGTAATAATGTTCGTTTGTTGAAAAACAAGCTTTATAGCAAGCAGTTTTTACTGGCAATTATTCACCAATTCTTTAACTTTTAATAGATTAAATTCGCTAGCAAAAGTAGCACCTCCGTCAAATGCACTAATATAGATTCGAGAAATTTCTTCTATGTACAATATTTCTAAAATTGAAGTTATTTCATCTTCTGTAAGTGGGTCGCTGACATAGGTATCAAAATAACCTCTGGATAGATAAGTCATGTTATGAATTTCAGTTTCTCCATGTTTAGAAGCATTAATGCTACTCCCTCTGAAAAAACCCTTTCCAATATCTCCTTCAGGTTTATAATCTTGCACAATGAGCAAAACATTATTCTGATTAGTACAGATAAGACTTATCGCACCTCGACGGAATGCTCTTAAAATACCATCGCCAAACTCATTAAGATATGCTCTGCGTAATCCTTTGGAAAAGGTTCTTTCTCTTCTACCTAAGATTGCTTTATCAACAACTTTGACACCATCAGGCAACATAGAATAATCTTTTAAAGCTTGTTCGGTTTTCTTTTCCACAACTAAGAAAATAAGTACTAAAGTAAACAAAAAACTGAAAGTAGAGATGAAGATTATTTTTATATACTTCATATAAATAAGGTGCTGTAACTAGTTCTGATTCTGAGTGACCATTAGGATCTAGAGGAAAATTATAATTTACTGTAGCCATGAGTAATCTCCTATAATTTTTAGTTGAGTAAGTATAAAATTGATTGATTGCTAATTTTTTTGTCAACAATTATCATTGACAACTGTTAATTAATTCTTCAACTTCTGACAAGTTAAATTTAGGGGCAAATGCATCGCCACCATCAAAAGCAATAATTGCAATATGAACAATAGAAGATATTGTTAATATTTCTACAATGGAAGTTATTTCTTGCTTAGAAAGTGAATCGCTAACATAGATATCGAAATAGCCTCTATATAAATAAGTCATGTTGGAAATCTCAGTTTCTCCATGTTTAGAAGCATTAATGCTACTCCCTCTGAAAAATCCTTTTCCAAGTCCTCCTGCTTTTCCGTGACGAGTCGGTTTGTAATCTTGCACAATGAGCAAAATATTATTTTGATTGGTACAGACAAGACTAATAGCACCGCGTCTAAAAGCTCTTAAAATACCATCGCCAAACTCATTAAGATATGCTCTGCGTAATCCCTTAGATAAGGTTCTTTCTCTTCTACCTAATATCGCTTTGTCAACAACTTCTACACCATCAGGTAACATGGAATAGTCTTTTAAAGCTTGTTCGGTTTTCTTTTCCACAACTAAGAAAATAAGTACTAAAGTAAACAAAAAACTGAAAGTAGAGATAAAGATTATTTTTATATACTTCATACAAATACAGTGCTGTAACTAGTTCTGATTCAGAGTGACCATTAGGATCTAGAGGGAAGTTATAGTTTATTGTAGCCATAAGTAGTCTCCTGTAATTTTTAAATAGATAACGATAGTAATAACTGTTAAAAGTCGCTCAATTATCTAAGATTTACGACTGACAATTATCAATTAGTTGTTTAACTTTTGGTAAGTTGAACTCTGCGGTAAAATTATTGCCTTGATCGAAAGCATAAATTCCGAGCCAAGCAATATCTTTAATGTTTAGAATTTCTAAAATTGAAAATATTTCTGCCTTTGAAAGTGGGTCGCTAACATAGACATCGAAATAGCCTCTATACAAATAAATCATGTGAGAAATCTTAGTTTTTTTGAGATTCGAGTAAGAAATACTACTGCCTTCAAATAAAACTTCTCCAATGCCTGCTGCTTTACCATTACGAGTAGGTCTATAATCTTGCACCAACAATAAAACGTTGTTTTTATCAGTACAGATTAGACTAATAGCACCACGACGAAATATTCCTTTATTGTTAATTTTTGATTCTAGAAGATACGCCTCATGTAAGCCTTTAGACAAGGTTCTTTCTCTTCTACCCAAAATAGCTTTATCAACAACTTCTACACCATCAGGCAACATAGAATAGTCTTTTAAAGCTTGTTCTGTTTTCTTTTCCACAGCTAAGAAAATAAGTACTAATGTAAACAAAAAACCGAAAGTAGAGAGCAAGATTATCTTTAGATACTTCATATAAATACAGTGCTGTAACTAGTTCTGATTCAGAGTGACCATTAGGATCTAGAGGGAAGTTGTAATTTACTGTAGCCATAAGTAGTCTCCTGTAATTTTTAATTTAGTAAACGTAATAATGTTCGTTTGTTGAAAAACAAGCTTTATAGCAAGCAGTTTTTACTGGCAATTATTCACCAATTTTTGAACTTTTGATAGATTAAATTCGCTAGCAAAAGTAGCACCTCAAATTGATCGGGTCGCCTAATCAAATTATCGTCTACTAAATCAGTAGGTTGGTCTAGTTCTCCATACAAATATAAGTTAGTAATATTTTCCTTGTTTAATTCGGATACTGTAAATTCAGCCATAGTTTTTCTCTGTATGATTAATTTTGACTATTTTTTAGGTGCAATTACAGGTCGTAGCGGTTGTGGATAACTAAACCTAATTTTGGCAAGACAAGAGTTGCAAAATTGCTATTTTTAGCCGTACCTGTATAGTAAGAACCTGGTAATTCTGAGGCTTTGGTTATTTGACGAATTAATTTATTTTTGTTGCCTCTGCTAATACAAGCTAATCCAGGCCATGCTCCATTACTAGTCCAGGTATCAGGAACTGGAGTTTCTTGCCAACTATATCCAGCTTCTTTTCTTTCAGCTTCTTTTTCTCCAGGTTTTTTTCCTTCAGATTTTTTTCGTCTAGATCTAGTTGCATCTTCAAAAAAACTTAATCCCTCTGATTCGATTGCATCAATAGTAGATTGAGATAATTTAAAGATTGCACCGCCACAAGAAGAAGCGCGAACAACAGAAGGAAATAGAACAAAAATTAGAGGTGTCCCTTCTCCACCTACTAAAACTGTTCTATCAATTTTTATCTTCTCTGGAATAGCAGATTTATAACGATCTATTCTTTCTGCTCTGATAAGAAACCACAATATGACGCAACAGAATAATAAGGACATTCCAATTTTACGATAAGCATTCGTCATTTTGTTTTCTCAAAGCTGTTTAAAGATTTAGTAATTATTGTCTGTATAATTTTTTAGATTTGATTCTATATATACTTTCAATAAATTAAATTTGTACATATTCTTGATTTAAGATGTATTCATATTTATGTTCTCGACTTTAACTGTAGACATATCAATCTCCTTTACAAATACAGTACGATTGCGCAACTTGTAATTTTGCGATCGCCGTCATTGACAATTACAATTTAAGCTATCTAAATCTATTAGAACTTGATGAAGATAAAAGAGCCATAGTATATTCAACTATTTATAATTAACTAATGTGTCGAAAAACAATAACAAAGTCAAAAATCATACTTGGTACTTTGAGACACTTATGTAATTAAAACTAAATTGGCTTTTAATAATTCTGATTAATACTAAATATCTAATATTTTCTAGTTAAAATTACCTGCTGATTGATTTGGATCAAGAAGATGCTTTTAACAAAAAGTTATGCTCATCTTTGTTTTGATGGGGAACTGTATTAGAAAACTTATCAAGTATGATGACAATTAAGATAATTCAACCATGAGCATTTTATGCAATATAAAGGTTTGTTTGTCTGCTTGGCTACCTTAGATATGGTCTATTTTAGCGATTGCGTAGCTAGCGGTCGGCATCGCTCTTTGTCTAAAAATTAAAAAATAGTGGCGCAGGATTATCTGACTGTGATTCTATAGGCAATTTAACTAATAGCTGATTACAATGCGATTAATTAACTATTCTGCGATCGCCAAACACCATGACTCAGACTATGACTCAAACCTTATTGTCTGTCGCTAATCTCCGAGTGGCTTATCCCTATCAATCTCAGCAAGATATTACCTGGGCAGTTGATGATGTCTCGTTGGAGTTGCAGCCTGGGGAGAAACTGGGATTAGTAGGGGAGTCTGGTTGTGGTAAGTCTACTTTGGGACGAGCAATTATGCGTCTGTTGCCCCCAGGAAGCCAGGTGACAGGTAAAGCAATATTTGAGGATAAATCGGTATTTGAGCTAAATCAAGCCCAACTGCGCCAATTTAGGGGAGAAGTAGTTGCTTTAGTGTTTCAAGACCCAATGACGCGTTTAGATCCGTTAATGACCATTGGCGATCACTGTTTAGAAACTATCAAAGCTCATCAACCTCATCTATCTAGATCTGCTGCCAAAAAGCTGGGAATCGAAACTTTAGAGACAGTGAAGATCTCAGCCGATCGCTGGGGACAATATCCCCATGAATTTAGCGGTGGGATGCGTCAGCGGGTAGCGATCGCTTTAGCTTTATTGCTTAACCCCAAAGTAATTGTGGCAGATGAACCGACAACCAGCCTTGATGTTACAGTCTCAGCAGAAATCCTTGATGAGTTAACTCGTCTTTGTAGTGAACGGGATCTGGCATTGTTATTAATTTCCCATGATTTAGCGATGGTGGGGGAATATTGCGATCGCATTGCGGTTATGTATCAGGGCAAAATGGTGGAAACGGGAGATGTTAATTCAATTCTCTATCACCCACAGCATGAATATACGAAGTCTTTATTAGATGCAGCGTTGCATCTTCAGGCAGTTGCTGAGGAGAAAGCGGATACAATAACTATCAAAAAACCTCTGTTAAGAGTTCAAAACCTCAAACAATACTTTACTTTAGAAACCAATTTCCTCCAGCAGTTATTGTCTCAGGAGAAAGCTAAAGTAATTAAAGCGGTTGATGATATTAGCTTTGATTTATATCCAGGGGAAATACTGGGGCTAGTGGGGGAATCTGGCTGCGGCAAAAGTACTCTATCGCGGACAATTTTGCAGTTGCTTCAACCTACAGCAGGCAAAGTCGAATTTCTGGGACAAGATTTGACTACCATGACTCCTCAAGCCTTACGGAGTCAAAGGCGACAGCTACAGATGGTGTTTCAAGACCCTCGCGCCTGTTTAAATCCTTTAATGACGGTAGGTGAAAGCATCGCGGACCCTTTATTGATTCATCGCCTAGCCAGCGCCAGCGAAGCTAAACAGCAGGTGAGTCTGATGCTATCAAAAGTAGGCTTAACTCCTGCCACAGATTACTATCAGCGCTATCCCCAAGAATTATCAGGAGGACAACAACAACGGGTAGCGATCGCCAGAGCCTTAATTACTAAGCCTAAATTAATTATCTGTGATGAACCTGTAAGTATGCTTGATGCTACGGTGCAAACTCAGGTATTAGAACTAATGTTGACATTAAAAGCAGAGTTTGACCTTACTTATCTGTTTATCACTCACGATCTTTGGGTCGCTAGATTCTTTTGCGATCGCATTGCGGTAATGAACTCAGGTAAAATTGTGGAACTTGACACCACTGAAAAAATCTTTACCCAAGCACAACATCCCTATACTCAGACATTACTCGCCGCTGCCCCATTGTTAGCGAAGCAGAATTAACGTCTAGTGTGAATTAAAATAACCAAATGGACAAGTTAGAAACGAAGGAATTAGATGACTTTAAATCTATAGAGTTAAGCTTTGAACGACTATTAGAAGCTAAAAGCTAATGGCTAATGGCTATGAACTAACAACCTTTCAACGAAGCTAATTCACACCAAGCAGAATCAATAAGCTTATATCTTAGGCTTTACTAAAGTCCTAAATTATCACTAAGGTTCACCATGTAGGTTTCAACATTATCTAATTTAGACTGAAGCTTACGGAACTGAATTGCCAAAGCTAAAAAATCTTCATAATGTTGTAGTGCTAATTCAACTGCTTCTTCGGGATTTTTGTCAAGATACATTTTAAGACGGATGACTTGCAGTTCTGATTCTAAGGGCAGAGAAATCATAGTTTATTTTGCACAAAAGTGAAAGATTGTGATAGTTGGTGCTGAACAATACTCTGAAGCCATGACACAAATTAGAGCTAAATATTTGATCACAAACTAAGGTTGATTATTGAACTGTGCTGATAATCCTTAGTTTAGTTACCCAGCTCAATTAGAAGCCTTACTTCATATTAAATATTGGAATCGCTCTTAAACTACTCACTTAAAAACCAACTTTTGCCAGTCTTAAACCTTTTATTAGACAATAACAATCGTTCTAGAACAATAATTAGGACACTATTATCCAGGTCAACACTGAGCAAAATAATTAAGTAATTTGAGTAGTTGGAAATTATGTTAGTGAAAAATAAATAAATTTTTAATAGTGAAAATACTTAGAATCGAATTATTTAATATTTTATTTATAAAGTTCCTAAAGATATTTTAGTCATAAAAAAAGTGCATTGCGATCGCCTTGCGGCAATGAACTCAGGTAAAATTGTGGAACTTGACACCACTGAAAAAATCTTTGCCCAAACACAATATCCTGATACTCAAAAATTGCTCGTCGCCGCCCCATTTTTAGCTAATTCATAAATAACAGATAGCAAATATTGCGAGGGTAAATTTATCTTTTACCCTTCATCCTTACGAGGTAATAACTGAGCTTATCCTAATCAAGCCATATAAAGCGACAGTTACCTTCTTCTGCGCCAATAATCTCGCCAATTTCTGCGGTTAAAGTAGCGATCTCGATCATCATCGTATTCAATTTCCACTTCTCTTTGCCGCCGCTGGGGTTCTCGATAAATTCTGCCGCGATCATAGTCGCGATCTCGGCGATAGCGATCATAGTCACGATCTCGGTAATTGCGATCGCCTCTTAATTCATCTAGCTCTCGGTCTGCGGCTCGTCTATATTTAGAATCATGAGGTTTTCCGTTGGCTAGATAGACTGGCTTGGGGACAATATTTTGCTCTGTAACCTTCTCTGGCAAAACTTGCTTTGTAGTCGGCAAATCAAGCACCCTTGGACTTTGGCAAAGACGAATTGATAAGGTTAACGAACTGGCACAGATTATTTCTAACATGATACTTTTTTAAATAAGAAAACAGACATTTTTAGTAATGTCTGCAAGATAGGTTGTCATCAAAACAAGATACTAATATTACCTCCAGCTAATTTTTAATTTAAACAATATCAATATCTTCAAAGGGAACAAAATCATTAGTGTTAGCAATAATTATAAAAGGTTCATCATCAAAAAAAACTTCCCCCGAACCTGTGTCAAAACTAAAGCGGTCTATTTCGTCATCATCAATTAAAAATCCTTCTGCCAAGACTTCAATTCGATCTCCTTCATCAAAAAAGAAGTCTTCAATAATATCAACTCCTGTTTTTAAAACAGTGGAAAATACAAAAGTATCGGCACCTCTTCCTCCATTGAGAATGTCATCTCCTTGCTCTCCTTCGAGAATGTCATCGCCATCATTACCAGATAATGTGTCTCGACCTTCTCCTCCCAATAAAGTATCTGACTCCGATTCACCAAATAGTTCGTCATCTCCGTTGCCACCATCGAGGAAATCTTCGCCAGACTCACCACCAAAGAGAAGATCGTTATGATTCTCTCCAAAAATTAGGTCGTCTCCCTCCCCACCTAACAAAGTGTCAAAGCCATCAAAACCAAGTAAGACATCATCATCATCCTCTCCGTTAATAAAATCTTGGTCTGCTCCGCCATTAATGGTATCTTCGCCATCAAATCCGAGCAGAACATCGTTGCCAAAATAGCCATCAATAATATCATCACCCTCACGACCATCTATTATGTCGGCTTCTGCGCTCAAGGGAAATAGCAGGCGTAAATCTTCGCTTTCTGGAGTACCATTAAATTCAGCCATGTTAAATACTTTTCTACGTTCAATTAGTATTAGAAATTAAATTTAACTTACGAGATTAACTTAAATTTCTAGCGTAATTTAAACCTTAAAGAGTAAAAATAAAAAAGTTGGTAAAGCAGTAATTTTTTTTATTTCTATGAAATTTTGTTTTTAAAATATTAGAAATAACTTACCAAAGACGAATAATTAACTAAAAAGTTCCTTATGTAAAACTTTTTAGTTATTATTGATTTTAAATTTACTCAATAATGTTTAAAGGTTACTTATAATGAGACCTCTATCTGTAAAAAAGTTCCTTGAACTTGGACAAAATCATGTTGCCAGTTGAAGTCTGTAATGACAGGATAATCGTCTCCTTGCTAAAAGACCCCAGTAGTATTCCCCAGAGCAAAAGTATTTTGATACCAAGCTCAGTCATTGATGAAAGAGTAGGTAAGACGATTGTTATCGTCCTCAATTTGCCAGCGACTTCCCCATAGTAGATTGTCTATATTTTCTAAACGGCGTTGGTAAATGCGTAATGCTACTAGAGCATTTTCTATCTCTAAAGGAGTAAACCTGGATTTGAAAAGCTTGAAGCTTAGAGCTTATGGCTTAAAGCTACGACAAGTAATTTTTGTAAGACATTACATGATGACCAACGCCTTCTAAACCAGTCTGAGAAAGGTTATTTAAAGAGCCAACAAAAGCAGACATATGGCTAAAGCTTAATTTCAAAAGTGATTAATAATTTCTAAAAATCAAACAAATTTATTTGCTACCTATTTGATTTGTTACTAATTTGATTTATTAGCAGAATACAATAAGGAAGATTAGCAAGAAGTTAAAAAATTAAAAGTAAGTTGAGAGAAAGTCAAGAGAAAGCAAGAATCGTGTAAAAGTAAGACCTGATACACCATTAAGTGCTTTCGCTTTCTCATGACAAGAGCAAAAAACCTCAAGCTTAAACTGAACAAGCAAACTTAATCTGAAAGGTTACATAAGTCTGCAATTTAATTCGAGACAAACAAGTATATTATCCTTAATTCCTTGATAGCGAATATCTATGCAAACTTATTGTATGTTGTGATGCGATCGCAGAAGTCTGCATTTATAGTCATTTCAAATTCAGACAAATTATAGGGTTAATTCTTGACTATAGTAATCCTATTGGAGTTATGAGAATTATCAGTCGTTGATGCCATTGGTCATTTTTATGACTATTTTTTATCCAAGCGGAGTCAAAGATAAATTTATAAGTGTGGTTACTTTTCATAAAATCCATTTTCTGTAATACTTTGCAAATCTACGGTATATTTTTTGTCCTGTACACAGAGCAATATAATGAAAATTTTTCAGAATTCTTTATTTTGGTGGTTCAGTTTTACATTAATGTTTTTCCTTGCCCTTGATTTTCCCTCAGAGAAACAACCAGTAACTCTATCGTGGTTTAATCTTCCCCCTTGGATATTTTACTTTGTGGGTTTACAAATTGCTTTTGCGATCGCCTTAATTATTTTTGCTGGTCAATTTTGGCAGACACCACCACAGGAGAAATTCAGAAAATGACTTTAGACAGTATTATTCCCTACATAGCTTTAGCAGTTTACCTCTTATTTAGCCTCTGGGTAGGGCTGATTGGTTATAAGAGTCAAAAAAATACGGCAGAAGATTACTTCTTGGCTAATCGCAGTTTGGGAGCCATTGTCCTCTTTTTCACCCTCAGTGCCACCAACTTTAGTGCCTTCTTTTTCCTGGGTTTTGCTGGCTCGGGTTATCGTATCGGGATTAGTTACTATCCGATGATGGCATGGGGTACAGGATTTGCTGCCTTGACCTTTTACTATATAGGCGATCGCGTTTGGCGATTGGGCAAAGAAAAGGGTTTTATTACTCCCACCGAATTAATTTTCCATCGCTTTCAAAATCACCCCCTTAAGCTAGTCTTTTTAGGGGTGATGGTTATTTTTACTCTGCCTTTCTTAGCTCTACAGCCCATAGGTGCAGGATATCTCTTAGAAAATTTAACGGGGGGACAAATTCCCTATTTTTGGGGTGCAGTTTTTTTGACTCTAGCGATTGTCTTCTATGTCTGCATTGGCGGTATGAATAGCGTTGCTTTTACTGATGTTTTCCAAGGAATTCTCATGTTTAGCTTGATGATCGTTGCTTTATTAGCGATCGCCAATAGTTTGGGAGGAATCGGCACAGCGAATCAAGCGGTATACGATTTAAAACCTGAACTATTTAATCGACAAGGTGTTGATAATTTCTTTACCCAGAAACAGTGGTTTAGTTATATGTGTTTGTGGACATTTACGATACCCATGTTTCCCCAGATGTTTATGCGATTTTACACCCCAAAAACCGCTGATTGCCTGAAGGTAGCAACTATTTTTTATCCTATTATTACCAGTCTTTTATTTATCTGCCCCGTAATGATTGGTCTGTGGGGACATCTGACTTTTCCCGATTTGATCGGCAAGGAAGCAGATCAAATTTTTCCCTTAATGCTAGGGGAGCATACCTCAAAAAGCCTAGCATCTTTGGTAATGGTAGGCGCACTTGCGGCATTCATGTCCACCTTAGATTCCCAACTTTTAGCTTTAAGTTCAATGTTAACTAGGGATATCTATATTCCCTACTTTCGTCCCCAAGCTTCTTTATCAGAGCAAACTTTAATCGGTAGACTATTGATCGCATTTTTAGCAATTATCGGCTTAATACTCGCTTATCAACCTCCAGAATCAATACTATCCTTGGCTACGGAAACATTTACAGGTTTATCAGTTTTATTCCCGACAGTAATTGCCACCTTGTATGGCAAAAATGTTTCAGCAGTGGGTTGTTTACTGTCAATTTTAGTGGGAGAAACAATCTTAATTGGGTTAAAGACTGGGTTAATTCCTGCTAATTTTACTTGGGGATTTCTGCCTGTAGTACCCATTGTAGCGATTTCATCGTTAATAATTATTTTGAGTTCTTTACTTTTCCCTCAAGGCAAGGGCTTGGCTAAACCTATTCCACTAGAACCCCGAAAGGACTAGGTGAATTCTAGCAACTTACTTCTTCAAAAGACTTGCTCTGCAACTGCGGGGCTTGGCGTTGCTAATTAAAAGGATGACATATTTAATGTTATGGTTCTTAGCTCTTAGCCATTAGCCATTAGCTTTTTGTAATTAAGGAAAAAATAATAACTGTAGAAATCATCCCATAACTGTGCAACGCCCTTTAATTAAGTAAGGTGGGCATTGCCCACCATGCTAAATAACAATTCCAACTAGCTACCCTGTAAAGCAGCTTGAGTTTTCTTGCGATCAATTTTAAACATTAAGACACCAAGCGGAGGTAAGCACAAATCTAAAGAATAGGCTTGATTATGGAAAGACCAATCATCAGTCCATTTTCCACCATAGTTACCCATGTTGCTACCGCCGTACTTACTGGCATCACTATTAAAGATTTCCGTATAGAATCCCTTTTCAGGAACACCAATGCGATAGTGACTATGGGGTTGAGGCGTAAAGTTACAAACCGCCACAATAAATTCATTAGGATCTTGACCGCGACGAATAAATGCCACCACGCTATGACGATTATCACTACAGTCAATCCAATAAAAACCTTCTTCTTCAAAGTCTCGACTATATAGTGCAGGTTCACTCTTGTAGAGGGCATTCAGCTCAGAAAAATACTGTTTTAAGGTCTTATGGCTATGATATTGCAGTAGATCCCATTCTAAATCTCCCCAGACATTCCACTCACTCCATTGAGCAAATTCCATACTCATAAACATGGTCTTCTTACCAGGGTGGGCAAACATATAGCCAAATAAGCAGCGCACATTAGCGAATTTTTGCCATTCATCCCCAGGCATTTTGCCGATAATGTTGCTCTTACCGTGAACAATTTCATCATGAGACAATGCCAGCATGTAGTTTTCACTGTGGTGATACCACATACTAAAGGTGAGATTGTTTTGGTGGAATTGACGGAACCAGGGGTCCATGTGGAAATAGTCCAGCATATCGTGCATCCAACCCATGTTCCACTTCATATTGAAGCCCAAACCACCTGTATAGGTAGGCCAAGATACCATTGGCCAAGAAGTGGATTCTTCGGCAATGGAAAGAACACCAGGGAAATAGCTAAACAAGAGACTATTAACTTGACGTAAGAAATCCGCCGCCTCAATGTTTTCACAACCACCATACTCATTGGCAATCCATTCTCCATCTTTACGACAGTAGTTGAGGTAAAGCATAGAGGCTACCGCATCAACGCGAATGCCATCGATATGATATTTATCAAACCAAAAGAGAGCATTTGCTACTAAGAAGTTACGGACTTCATTGCGGCTATAGTTAAAAACTAAAGTTCCCCACTCTTTATGCTCTCCTTTGCGCGGATCAGCATGTTCATAAAGGTGTGTACCATCAAAGAATGCTAAACCGTGTCCGTCTTTAGGAAAATGACCAGGAACCCAATCTACAATGACACCAATACCATGGAGGTGGCACTGATCGATAAAGTACATCAAGTCTTCGGGATTACCATAGCGAGAGGTAGGAGCATAGTAACCTGTAACCTGATATCCCCAAGAGCCATCAAAAGGATGTTCCGCTACGGGAAGCATTTCGATATGAGTATAGCCCAACTCTTTAATGTAGGGAATGAGCCTATCGACTAACTCATAATAACTAAGGAACCGCGCTTCTTGCTTCCACTCTGAGACAGGAATTGGTTCGGCTGTTCCTGATAATAACTGAGTTGGTTCGTCTGCTGAACCATGCATCCAGGAACCTAAGTGAAGTTCATAAACAGAAATTGGTTTATCCAAAGGCGCGCTGTTACGTCGCTCTTCCATCCACTCCGCATCATGCCATTGATAGCTATCCAAATCGGCAACAATCGAAGCTGTCTTGGGTCTGACTTCCTGCTGAAAACCATAAGGGTCGGATTTTTCGTAAATATGTCCTTCCCAATTTTTGACCTCATATTTATAAGCTGCCCCAAAGGTCAACTCAGGAATAAACAATTCCCAAATACCGCTACTTCCCTTCCGCATCTGGTGGCTTCTACCATCCCAGCTATTAAAATCGCCCAAAATCGAGACATTTCTGGCATTAGGAGCCCAAAGAGCAAAATATACTCCAGCAATCCCTTCAATTTCTGTGGGGTGCGCTCCAAGCTTCTCATAAATACGATGATGATTACCTTCAGCAAATAGGTGAATATCAACATCAGTCAGCTTAGGAGAGGGAAAAGCATAAGGATCGTAAATTACCCGTTCGTTATCTCCTTCTTTGATACGCAATTGATAGTTTGCTAGCTGAGGATTTTGTACCACACAAACAAAGAAATGAGGGTTGTGCATGGGTTGCATGGGATACTCAGTTCTTTCTTCGGGACAAACTACCCATGCCGCAGAAGCATCGGGCAGATAAGCTCTAATGACCCAGCTTTGAACTTTTCCATTTTGTTCGTAGGGATGACGACCTAATACCTCAAATGGATTGTGATGAAGATTGTGTACGATCTGGTTGACTTGTTCTGGAGCAATAGTTGAAGACATCAAAGTATTAATATCTGAGTATGTATTAGCGGTGAAATTGTTAAAGTAGGAAAAATGCTGCATGGCGCTAGCTTAAAACCGACCACAACAGCGAGATTGTTATTGAAGTATTTGTATAAATACTCTAACTATTTTTCAGCACAATATAAATAAATTATTGATTTTTAGATAAAACTGATTAGAAAAAAGGAATTATAGTTTTAATCAATTTCCGAATCTGTAGCAAAAAGATAAGCTCCCTAATGTCTGAGCTGATTTTTGGGCTATTAGAGCTTTGAGCCAAGTTTGCTTTGAGTTCTTCGTATTCGGCGGCGGATAGCGCTTGACCATCTACTGGCGATCGCCCTTCAAGGATAATTTCCGTTCGCAATATTTCTTCAGGAATATCTTCGGCAGTCGGCAATGCCTGGGCGCAAGGGGACAATAAGCCACTAGCTAAGATAGCAAGGCTGGTAATTTTACTGATGGTAGCCATAACAATAAGAAATAGATAATGTATTTAATTTTAAGTGGTCATAACATCAACCTGACTAACTATTTAGCGCTACTAGTGTGAACCTAACTTGCAATTGAAAGTAGCGTAATTTTAATCAGCGATCGCAAAATAGTAAGTAATACCAGGTTTTATTATGATGTTGTCTCACCCTGAACTATAACCACTAACTACTAACTACCAATGTCGTCTTTATCAACACGTTTAGCTGTATTCCGTAAGCTTCCCTTGAGAGCGCAATTATCAATGATTACTGCCACTCAAGCTAATCCAACTTTAAATCAGAAAGCAGACTATATTGCCAGTTTGAAATCAATTCATGCTGAGTCTCTAGGTGCGGCAACTGAGTCTGAAAAGATTGCCTACTACAAAGCCAAAGATCTTTTAGAAAGTTAGGCGTTGCTGAGTTGAGATATCAGCAACGCCGTCATCAATTTAATTCATCCAGATACTAACGTCGATCGCTAGACTTTGCCCTAGTTTTAGCAGAGGCTTTATTTCAGTGATATTCCAGCGACAGCTATTGTGATCGGGACTAGTTGAATCAAGCAGACAGTTGGGCAGAATATATTGATGCAGACAGTTAAAGTAAACTTCTTGAGCCTGATCCAAAGCTAACCCCAGGCGTAGCTGTTCCCCTAAAGCGATCGCTGTTTGGATGCGTTTAACATCGGCGGACAAGGTAGCAGGGTTGCCATCATATAGTAATTGCCATAGCAACCGCACTATGGTCTGTTCTAAAATGGTCTTGACTTCAGGAATGTTTAACCAACACTCTAGATATTTAGCCTCCGTAGCTGTAGCCGTCAATTCTGCCAGGCAACTATCTATAACAGCAGGTTCCTCAATCGCTTTTTCTAGCTCCCTGACCGTTTCTAAACAGCGAAAAGACAGTGCGACTTCTGCTGCTACTTTTAATTCCTGGGGAACAGGCATTTCTTCCCGTTGGAATGCTGCTAGCATACTATAGTTTTCGCGGTATACCTGGGTATATAGCTGATCAAGATGCTTTTTGGTTTGGGCGGTTAATAGTCGCACAATTCTTTGTCTTTCTTCGGCAAACAAGTGTTGCAAACTAAAGGAATGATTACCCATCAAGTGATTCATCGTCAAAATCACCTGTGCCGCACTAGCATGCTTGATATCAGCAAAAAGCTGTTCTTTTAATTCAGCATATGCCAAGCGTCCATCAAATCCTGCAATACAACAGTGAAAATCCCAGCCTCCTAAATGCAGTACGGCAAAGACAAAATGCTTAGTTTCCCAGGTGATTTCTGAAGTTAAGCGAATTTGCCCCACCGAAAGGGTTAAAGTCCCCAACTTCTGCTTTTGATAATCTAGTTGCTCAACCTCATAACAATAAATTCGCTCCTGATGATGATAGTCAGCAAACAAAGAACTAATGGCATAGTGAGCGGCTACCTGCTGTAAGCTAACCACAGAAGGAGCAACCAAATCTTGAAATACTTTTCTACCATTACCAAACAGCTCAACGTTGCTTGGTGCTAAAGCGAGCAAACCCAGAAATTTCTGCTTGAGATGTATCCCTGCTACTGCCCCTGCCAATTCCATCGCCCGAGTTGCATAGCGCAGAATCTGCACCCCTTCTGGTCGCGAAATCTCTTCAAAAAACCAACCGCAACTGGTATACATCAGTAAGGTATGTCGCTGCATTTCCAACAGACGTAGAGCATCGATTTTTTCGCCACTAGATAATTCTTGAGCCTGATGCCGCGCTAAAAAGCTCGCTACATTATCCCCAGAGCGATCGCTCAAAACCTGAATATATTCATTACGAGCCAGCCAGGGATCGCGGAAAAACTTAGCGCCCATTTCTTCATAAACCGTAATCAGGCGATCGCGCAGCCAATCTAGGGCATTACGCAAAGGTCTACGCCATTGTTGATTCCAACCGCCACCACTGGCGCAACCGCAGTCATCTTGCCAGCGATCAACTCCGTGGGCGCAACTCCAGGCAGTAACAAGCTTCAACTCCACCTCCCAAGTCGGAGGACAGATACTTAGATAATGGGCATAGTTGGTTACAGTCCAGCCACGATACCCAAATTCCTCACTTAAAGCGTAAGCAATACACTTTTCTGTACCGCCCTTATGATGTCCAAAGGTTTCACCATCGGTAGCGACACTAATCAACTGTGACCGACGAGAATCACCCCTGACTGCCTGTCCTAAACGATCTGCTAAATTGCCCGCTGTAGCTAAAACATCATTAAATCCCATATCGCGGGAGATGGGACCATCATAAAAGAAGATATCAATGTAGCGTTCTTCATCGACAAAACAACGATAAGGACGAGTGGGATCGATCTGTTGTCCACCTACCTGATCCCATTCAGGATTAGGCTCTTGTTCTGTAGGCATCATACGGCATTTTTGCGCTTGGGAAGGAGCCAAGATAATAAACTTGATCTCTTCTTCAACCAAAGCCTCTAAAGTAGAATAATCCACCGCTGTTTCCGCCAGCCACATCCCTTCAGGCTCTCTATTAAATCGAGCCTGAAAATCGGCTTTGCCCCAGCGAATTTGCGTAATTTTGTCGCGATGGTTAGCCAAAGGGAGAATAATATGATTGTATACCTGAGCGATCGCATTTCCATGACCGTTTAGTCGATTGCAGCTTTTGCGATCGGCTTCTAAGATCTTCTGATAAACTTTGGGATCGTATTGTTCTAACCAGGACATCAAGGTGGCACCGATATTAAAACTGAGATACTCAAAGTTATTGACGATCCCCACTAACTCCTGACGGTGATTCAGGATACGTGCAAAGGCATTGGGACGATAGCATTCATAATGAATACGTTCGTTCCAGTCATGATAGGGATGAGCGCTAGGCTGTCTCTCAATAGTATTTAGGTAGGGATTCTCTCGCGGTGGCTGATAGAAGTGACCATGAACGGTAACATATACTCCCTGAGCAGTTTTAAGGGGATCATTCTGTGCCGCTGATATTACTTCTGTTGTCAGTGATTGAATTGGGGTAGTTTGAACCATACGAGGAATATTCTCTAAGAATTAGATTTCGGTATTGAAAACTGAATAAATTGGCTAAACCTTTGAGGCGTGAAGTTAAAATGTTTAACTTACTATATGGGCAAGTTAACTTGATGTAGCGATGATACGTAATATATTAAAGCCCAGTTTATTCTAGATTAACTAGGTTGTAAGATAAATCAACAAAATTTTAAGAAATCGAAAATATGCTGATTATTAGGAAAAGTTTCTTTACTATTGTCTGAAAAAATGAATCTGCTTGATTGAGCATCAAAACTTCCATAAGAGAAATAATAGATTTTTAGCGGGAAAGCAAGATTTTATGTAGAGCAAAGTTTCTCTTGCATTTATTTATTTAAGCAAATATATAATTTGTATTGTAGGATACATTATATAAGATACTTATATATTTAACAGTCATCAAATTAAGGAAATATCCCCACTTTTTCCCCAGGTAACTTTAAGTTTTCCCCAAAATTTAATTGTTTTTCATGGTTTTAGAGACAAAGCTTGTCTAAGTTCAGTAATTTTACTGGGTTCAAATTTACCATTTTAGCTGATTATTCACAGTGATCAATAGATTTAAATATTAAAACTCCAACTTCAAACAATACTGATAAGGTTAATTATCACGCGATTAATCCTAGTTTAGTAATCAACCATGAAATCTTACCAAGGTACTGTATCTCTATCAGTTGAGATTAATGAAAGCATTTACGATTGTATGCAAGATTTTTTAGCATCAAATCCTGATTGGAATCGAGCAATGGTAATGGAAGCCAGTATGTCGCTATTTCTGATGCAGAATCACCGCAATATTGATCCTGAAGCTTATCGGAACTGTTCTAAGACGTATTTACACTCTATATGTGATGTGCCTGATAAATACTCTTATAATTAAGTTCATTACTGTTTAATCAATTGATTTCAAGGCTAATAACATGATAGAAATTTATTCGGTTAAAGGGGTGAGAAATTTCACTCTTGCAGTTTATTGTTCTACTGATCAAAATTTTTACTTTGATGTAATTGATTCATTGGGAAAATTCTACGTCTGTCCTGATCGCTTTTCTAATGTCCACAGTGCTGAGGAGAGAGCTATGTACTTGATTGATAGCGCTATAGTTGAAATTGAACAAAATAAGTTTGATGGGCAAAGTTGAGTTGGCAATTTTGACTTATATGAAATCTAAAAAATAACGCTACATATAAGAGAAAGGGTTGACGATCAAAACTCAAGCCGATGCTCAAAATCAGACCTCCAATTGATGACACGCCCTGAATTTTAAGCATTTATTAATAATCTTTAGTTTAAATATAGTTAACCTTATGGAAAACTCTTTTTATGTTGAGAACCTGGCTTTCTACTATCCTGGTGACAACTTCACTCGTTTTAACTAGCGGTGTCAATGCTCAAATAGATAACTTTGAATCAGTTACCTTTGGCGAAAGCGACACCAAATATTCGGTTAGTGAGCAAGATGATAAATTGATCATTAATGCCGTGGGACAAGATTCGGCATCTGGTTTATTTATTATTGATCCTGATATGTGCCTGTATCAAGATCGTCTATCCTGGTCGTGGCGGGTTGAGCAAATTCAAGAAAGCGCAGATATTACGATGGAAGATAAAGAAGATTTTGCTGCGGCTTTAATTGTTCTGTTTGGCAAACCAGGATTGTTTTCCAAACCAAAGGGTTTAATTTATGGATTTACCAATACTGATTTACCCATAGGTTCCATTGTGGCAAGTCCCCGCGCCCCTGATAACTTTCGGACTATTGTTCTTGGCAATCGAGATAGCCCTTTAATGAACTGGCTAGAAAATGAACGCAACATCATAGAAGACTATCAGTTAGCTTATGGAGAATCTCCAAATAAATCACTCTATACGATTGGCGTTTTTACTGATAACGATCAAACCACTGAACCTGTAGAGGCTGCTTACGATCTACAGTCCTGTAAATTATCTACTAACAACCCGAAGCACTAATTTCTGGGAATAGTTTCCGACCTTGATGTAGTAATGCGATCGCCTGTTGGTATTTCTCCGCCAAAAATAATGTTTTTCGATAATGCAACCATGTCTTTGCCAACTGTGGCTGTAGTTGTGTACTGCGAAGAGAATCATGAAGTTCGAGGTCTTCTTCTGGGAAGTGTTCAGCCAAAACTCTTTTAATAATTAATTTAAAAACTTGGATCTAGCTTCCCCATTTTCTTTTAAAATTTGTGACAAATCTTGCCACTTTTGCTCCTCAATTAAATTAATAATTGCATCTAAATTATCTCGATAACTATGGAGCGATCGCAATAATTCTTGCTGATTATACTGTGCCATCATCACCCCTAACTCAGGATTGCCTCCGCCGACTCTACTAGTATCGCGAAAACCTGAACTAGCTAGGATTTGTGCTAATTTTAAACTATCAGATTGTGACTTTAAACAAGCCTGGATTAGAGCGGCACTTGCCATCACGGGTAAATGAGAAATTAGACTTACGGCGCGGTCATGTACCTGAGCATCGCAAATATAGGGAATAGCATTTAATTCTAGAGCGATCGCTTTTAGCTTTTCGACAGTTTCGGGTTTATTTTGCTTAGTGGGAGTAAAAACATATGCCGCACCTGTAAATAGATTTGGTATGGCGGCATCGATACCACTTTCGGCTGTACCTGCCATGGGATGACCACCAATGAAGTTTTGCCACAAAGGATTACAAGATGCAACGATGGGATATTTGACTGAACCAACATCGGTAATAATAGTTTCAGGATTAAGATGGGGTGTAATTTGCTTAATAGTTGCAGCGATCGCTCCAATGGGAGTGCAAACAACCACTACCTCTGCATCCCGCAGCAGCTTAAAATCCGTCCCTGCTTTATCTGCAATATTCTTCGACAAAGCAATCTCACATGTACTTACTTTGCGGGAAATACCGATAATATAGTGTCCGCGCGATCGCCAATCTATTCCCAAAGAACCACCAATTAATCCCAAGCCAACAATACCAATTTTCACGATTTTGTTTAAGATTTCTTGTTTACTGTTTTGAAAATAGCCTGAAGGGTATACAAAAAACAATACTAGCGAACCATTCTTTTTTCAATAGACCTCTTACACCAAATCCGATTGACCAAAGGTACTATAATCCCATAATTTGACAGTGCAATCGAAGCTACCACTAGCAATAATGTTTCCATCGGCATTAACTGCGATCGCATAAACTTCTTTAGTATGTCCTTTCAAAGTATTCAAACATTCACCTGTATCCGCATTCCACAAAAAGATCCATAAACCTTTTTCCCCTAGATGCGGCGGTTGCGGTTGCGAAGCAAGTCGTTAGACTCAGCAAGTCCGAACAAAGGCACAGCTTGCAGAGCAAGCAAGCGTCGCTTCGGCGCGACTTGGGGCGGTAGCCCCTGTGCCGCATGTACTCACTATGCGCCTTTCTCCCTTAACCTTTACCCAGTCTTAACAAATACATTAGTGCGTAACATCAGTTAGTAATACTTGTAGTCATGCCAATTCTCAGATAGGCAAGTCTCAGTTAGAAAAAGAGAGAGTTTGAAGATGGCAAAGAATTGTTAGAGTTAGAGGAGAAGGAAAAGTACTCCTCAATAAATTGAAAAGCTATATCGTGTTGATTGTTTCTATATAAATCACAAATTTAATTTAGAAAAAAATCAATTAGAGTGAACCAGTATTTATTAGGTTCAAAGACTTTACTTGCTTTTAATAAAAGGCGATCGCTTTTTATTCTTCAACTTTTGAGGGCGATCTCTACCATCTTACAAGACATTAATCTGTACTCTTTAGATTTGTTTGGAGTTGCTGTATTTGCGATCGCAGGTACTTTAATAGCGGCAGCATAGCAACTCGACCTTTTAGCAGCGATTTTAACTGCCGTTGGTGGTGGAACACTTCTTAGCAAATTGGAAACAATAAAAAGAGACTAATTTAAAACGGCTTACAAATTAAAAAATTATTAATATGCAGTCATTAATTACCAAGGGAATCAACTTTGACGAACAAAATATTGATATTGCTGCTACTCCAGCTAGTCCCTACAGTAGTCTCTATGTTTTTGGCGACAGTACGGTGGATACAGGGAATCTTTTTAACGTCACTACTGCAATCCAAGAATCTAACGAATCAACGGGTTTCGATATTCCTGTTCTACCTCCCAGTCCACCATACTTTGAAGGGCGGACTTCTAATGGTCAGATTTGGGTTGATAACCTAGCAGATAAATTCAATATCGATCTAACTCCTGCTAGTGAATTGTCATTTGCGAGTCCAGATTCAGACATTCTCAGTCCAGTTACCATAGTTGATGGAAATCCTGTCGTCAGTCCTTTTTTTAACGGCAATACAATTAACCAAAGCGTCAATTTTGGCTATGGTTCGGCAACAACTGGATTTGGCGGTAGCGGTGTAGGGGAATTAGGGAACTTTGTTCCAGGAATGGAACAACAAGTCGATTTCTTTATTGCCGACCATATACAGGCCAACCAAACAGCAGATCCCGATGCTCTCTACGTGTTGTGGGCAGGAAACAATGATTATTTGGCTTTAAATGCCGACCCCGAACAAGTAGTTGATAATATTGACACACAGATCGGGTCGCTTTACGATGTGGGGGGACGTGATTTCCTGGTAGTTAACATACCAGATTTGGGAAAACTTCCTGAAGCAAACAATCCCAATCTTCCTATCTCTCCAGAAGAATTGTCGGAATTATCTGATACTCACAATTTGCTCTTAGACTCTACTGTTGATGAGCTAGAAGATACTTTGACTGGTGCTAATATTACCGTTTTAGACGTGAATTCCTTATTAGATGATGTCATAGGTAATCCTGAAGAATTTGGTTTAACTAACGTCACCGAATCTTTTTTAGATCCTCTAACATTGACACCTACTGTGGGTGCTAATCCCGACGAATATCTTTTTTACGATACTATTCATCCGACGGTCGCAGGTTATAACCTTCTCAGTGACCTTGCTCTGGAAACATTAGCTATCGAAGCTGAATATTAAACGAAAATCTAATTTGTCCTGAAAGTTTTAGGCCGTGTAATGGTTTGAGGAGTACCAATTGATCGTGTTTAAAAAATTAATATTAGTAACATTAGTTGGAAGTCTCTGGATGATGCTGGAAATAAAGCAAGCTGCTCAAGCTACTAGTTTTATTCCAGCCTTTCTATTCCCACAGGTGGACAGCTATACACTACGGTAAGTATTAACTAATATAATAGCTTGTGAAAATCTTGTGAAAATTGCGATCGCTTGATTTTTCTACATTTTAGCTAGACTAGCTGATACAAGATAGATTCTGGCATTTTTTATTTTGAAGCTTTTGTAAATACGTGATCGCCTACCCACTACCTACCCTGAGTTTAATAGACTTGTCCTGTCTTGGTGCGCGTACATGCGGGCAAGCCCTTTGTCTCCGTGCAGGAACTGTCGAACCCTTTAGGGGGTCGCACCGCTAATAACACAACATTACGTACGACTATATATACCAGCGATCGCTAATTGAAACTCTACAAAAGGTTGGTTTAATGACTTAAATTGCCACTTTTGGCATAAATACTACAAATAAATTACAAGATGGGTTAAGGCAACTCTTCCAAGAATAAATACTTAACAAAAGTTTTTGTTGACTTAAATATTAAATAATCAATGTCTGGTACTGAGATCTTGATCCTACAGACAAGATAGAGCCTTTACCTTAAGCAATACAATAAGTACCTAAAAAGTTACAAATAAATATTGAGAGATATTCAACAATTACTAAGACAAGTTAAAGAATTATAGACTGGACTGGGGATCGATTTAGGATGACAACCAGTAATCAATGATTCTGGGAGGGATTTGAAGAATATATAATTTACTGAATTTAAGAAGAATATTTATCGATTAGGGAGTACTCAAACTAATTTTATTTTCCTTTGGTAAAGTTTTAAGATTAGCAATACCAAATTTTTCCAATATATTCTTCCGCTATAGCGATGAGAACAAAGTAAATCAATACTGTTATCTTCCAGGTGGGGATTTAGAGTTTTATTGAGCCAAATCAACTACACATTATCAGGAGAATCTATGACCGCAACTGTCGATAGACAAGTAGAAAATAACCAAGAACCCGAAAATCGTCGCGAAGGTCCGCGTAAAATTGGTATCCCCAAAGAAATTTATCCTAATGAGCGTCGAGTAGCTGCTACCCCCAATACAGTTAAAAAGCTGCAAAAATTGGGTTTTGAAGTCCTGGTAGAATCCAATGCTGGTGCTGCCGCTAACTTTAGCGATCGCGCTTATGAATCAGCAGACTGTACTATTGTTGACGATCGCGCTGAACTTTGGTCGCAAGCGGACATTATCCTCAAGGTACGCGCCCCTGAAGGTGCAGAAATTGAAGAGATGCCTCATGGTAAAACTATTATCAGCTTTATCTGGCCCGCACAGAATGAAGAATTGTTAAACCAGCTAGCAGAACGCAAAGCAACTGTAATTGCAATGGATGCAGTTCCTCGTATTAGTCGCGCCCAAAAAATGGATGCCCTCTCTTCCATGGCTAACATTGCTGGGTATCGAGCAGTAATTGAGGCAGCGAATAACTTTGGTCGTTTCTTCACTGGTCAAATCACAGCGGCGGGTAAAGTACCTCCTGCGAAGGTAATGGTAATTGGGGCTGGGGTTGCTGGTTTGGCAGCGATCGGTGCCGCTAGAAGTCTTGGTGCGGTGGTACGGGCTTTTGATACTCGTCCTGCGGTTAAAGAACAGGTAGAAAGTCTGGGGGCAGAATTTCTGGAACTAGAGTTTGAAGAAGACGGTACTGGTGCTGGTGGTTATGCTAAAACCATGAGTAAAGAGTTTATCAATGCGGAAATGGCATTGTTTAGAGAGCAAGCTAAAGAAGTGGATATTATTATCACTACTGCTCTTATCCCAGGTAGACCAGCGCCAAAGTTGATCATGACTGATATGGTAGAGACCTTAAAAGAAGGTTCTGTGATTGTTGATTTAGCAGCGGAACAAGGGGGTAACTGCGAAGTAACTAAGCCCAACGAAGTTTATAAATACGACGGCGTAACTGTTATTGGCTTAACCGACTTGCCTAGCCGCATGGCAGCACAGTCTAGCCAACTCTACGGTACCAACCTCTGGCACTTACTCAAAGATATGGGTGGGGCAGAAGACTACAAAGTAGACTACGAAGACCAGGTAGTACGCGGGGCGTTAATTGTCCATGAAGGTAAAGTAACTTGGCCTCCGCCAAAAGTTGAGAATCCTTCTCCCACACCTCCTCCTAAACCCAAAGCAGTAGTAAAAGCCACAGAAGCTACCGAAGAGAAAAAATCAGGCAATGGTTCACTGTGGTTAGTCCTGGCTGGTTTAGCCCTGCTTGGGGTGGGTATTGGCGCGCCCACTTCCTTCTTGTCTCACTTCACCGTTTTTGTACTGGCTTGCTTTGTCGGTTATCAGGTAATTTGGAACGTTTCCCCTGCCCTGCATACTCCGTTGATGAGCGTTACCAATGCCATTAGCGGTATTATCATTCTGGGTGGTATGTTGCAGATATCTGGGGAACTAACTTCACCTTCAGTAATTCTCGGTGCGATCGCAATTCTAGTAGGAACAATCAATATCTCTGGGGGCTTTTTGGTTACTCAACGGATGCTCAAAATGTTCCAGAAATAATTTTTTGTCGTTGCCGATTTAAAGTTACAACCGCAGATATGGCTGTTCGTAGCTATTAGCTATTATTTCACTTTTGTTCTAATACCTAATCTCGATGCTGGTATTACCCATTCAACAATTAACAATCAACAATCAACAGTTTTATGTCAAGTAATCTTGTGGCGGTGGCTTATATAGCTGCCAGTGCCTTATTTATCCTCAGCCTGGGGGGATTATCAAACCAGGAAACAGCCCGTCAGGGTAATCTATTTGGAATTATCGGGATGGCGATCGCTTTTATTGCCACTGCCCTTAGCGCCCAGGTAAACGGTTATGGTGTTTTAGTTGCGGCGATCGTTCCTGGCGCAATTATTGGTTCGATCTTAGCCGCAAGAGTGGCAATGACTGCCATGCCTGAACTGGTGGCAATTTTACACAGTTTTGTTGGTTTAGCTGCGGTATTAGTCGGTTTTGCCACTTATCTTCAGCCTGAAAACGGCTTGACTGGTGTTGAAGCTACTATTCACGAACTAGAAATTTATATCGGTATCTTTATCGGTGCAGTAACTTTTACTGGTTCAGTTGTGGCATTTGGTAAATTAAATGGTTCGGTTGGCAGTAAACCTCTGGCTTTACCTGCCCGTCATTTAATTAATATTGCCTTGCTAGTAGGTTCAGTAGTTCTCGGCGTACAGTTTATGCAAACTGCCGATGGCTTACAACCCTTGCTAATCATGACTGGGTTGGCTGGTGTTCTCGGTTTCTTACTGGTAATGGGTATTGGTGGTGCAGATATGCCTGTGGTCATCTCCATGCTCAATAGCTATTCAGGTTGGGCTGCTGCTGCTGCTGGCTTTATGCTTTCTAATGATGTATTAATCGTCACTGGGGCATTAGTTGGCAGTAGTGGTGCAATCCTCAGCTACATCATGTGTGAAGCGATGAACCGTTCTTTTATCAGCGTTATATTAGGCGGTTTTGGCGAAGGTTCAGGTGGTGCAGCACCCACTGGGGAAGCAAAACCAATGGGCGAGGCTACAGCTACTAACGTGGAAGAAGTGGCAGAATTGCTGAACGATGCTAAAAGCGTGGTAATTGTACCTGGTTACGGGATGGCGGTTGCTCAAGCACAACACTCCGTTTCCGACATTACCAAAATTCTCCGCAAGCGCGGGAAAGAAGTCCGTTTTGGTATCCACCCTGTAGCAGGAAGAATGCCTGGACACATGAACGTACTCTTAGCAGAGGCTAACGTACCCTACGACATCGTGTTAGAGATGGAAGAAATTAACGATGATCTTTCTGATACTGATGTGGTGTTAGTGATTGGTGCTAATGATACGGTTAATCCTAGTGCCTTAGACGATCCTACTAGCCCCATTGCAGGTATGCCCGTCATGGAAGTATGGCATGCGAACAATGTGGTGGTAATGAAGCGCAGTCTTGGTATTGGTTATGCAGGGGTTGATAATCCTTTGTTCTACATGGATAACAACCAGATGTTATTTGGTGATGCGAAAGCTAATGTTAGTGCGTTGTTAAATGAGTTATCGAAAACTGAGAAGGAATTGGTTACTGCTTAGTTTTTATTTAAGTTATTTTTGAATCCTCCTGGTTTTCTAGGGGGGTTTTTTTTGTCTCACGCAAAGTCGCTAAGGCGCTAAGGATTTATTTATTTTGTGTTGGGAATTATAGAAGAAAGAAGCAAAGGGGTTATCTGTGAAGGAGAATGAGATAAGTAAGGAAATTGTGGATGCTGCGTATCAGATTCATACAAGGTTAGGGGCGGATTTGTTGGAGTCGGTTTATGAGGTGGTTATGGCTTATGAGTTACAGAAGCGCGGATTGAGATTTGAGAGGCAAAAGCCGATTTCTGTGGTTTATGAGGGGATGCACTTGGGAGAAGATTTTAGGGCTAATTTTATGGTGGAGAATTTAGTAATTATTGAGTTGAAGTCTGTAGAACACATCGCCCCAGTTCATAAGAAACAGCTTTTAACCTATCTCCGTCTTACTAATAAACGCCTGGGCTTGCTTATCAACTTCAATACCGACTCATAAAAAACGGTATGACTCGTATTGTTAATAACCTATAAATTCTCTGCGCTCTTTCTCTGCGTCTTTGCGTCTCTGCGTGAGATTAAAATCAAATAACTTTTTTGCTTTAAAAATGCGCTCGCCCTTCTCAAATCAAATAAGTGATCGCACAGCTAAAGTAACCAGTACAAAAAGCAAACTCGCTTAGATATTATTCGGCGATGCCAAAGCAAATGTTAGTGAATTGTTAAATGAGTTATCTACGACTGAGAAAGAATTAGTTGCTGCTTGAAAAAGCTTGAGTTGTTTCTATTTTTAAATTCTTCTAGTTTTAAGATAATTTTTTATTGAAGAATAAAAAAGCAAGACAAATTATAGAAATAGAAAATTTACATTTCTTGTTTCTCAAAATAGTTAGTTAAATGATCAAGATTTCTTTTTTTCTCAGATAGATCAGTTGTTCGCCATTTTTGTATAGTACTATCTAAAGCAAAAATAGCAGACATTAAGCACATCCAAATAATTTGCCTTCTTAAAGATTGAAAATTCGCTGAGGACATAGGTGCTAAATATAGCATAAGCGAATAAAACAATAGGAATAGCTAAAATATCTTCTTTGCCTATTTTTTTTAGCCGACTTTTTCTTTTATTAAGAAAATGAATAAACTGATTTTTTATATCTTCTTCTAACTTTCTCTTACTACTCGGATCGTTAAGTTTATATTTCCAGTGATTTATAAGTATCTTGTTAAAGTCTTGAGAATTAAGAAAACTATCACGAATTCTTGTAATGTAAGCTTGTTCTCCTTCTAATAAGTTTTTACCGTAACTGTCAAATGATTTGAAGAATATTTGCTGAATTTCTTTTTTCCTATTCATGTTATGCCTATACAATCAATTTATTTGAGATCGACCAAACTATTATCATACTTATATAACTAAAAGTAAGTGACCTGAAGTAAAATGTACTTTAATATTTTTTAAGCTCTCTGCGTCTTTACGAGAGACAAAACCCAAATAACTTTTTAACCTAAAAACGCGATCGCTCTAAATTTAAATATCTACTATAATCAACATTATCTCAACCAAGATAAACATGATAAATACTCAAGACTTAGCTTTAAATTACATTACTAATGAAGCAGGAGAAAAAACTGCTGTAATTTTGCCCATAGAACAATTTGAGTCATTGCTTGAGGATATGGAAGATTTGGCTACAGTAGCTCAAAGACGAGATGAACCTACAACTAGTCATGAAGATCTACTTGCTGAATTAAAACAAGATGACCTCATATAAAATTAAATGGAAAAAATCAGCAAAAAAAGACTTAAAAAAGCTGGATAAACAGACTATTACTCGAATTTTGCAAGCTATCGAAAATTTAGCTATAGATCCTTACTCGTCAGACAGTAAAAAATTAGTTGGTAGCGATTCAATTTATCGTATTAGGGTTGGCAAATATATAATATTGAATCTTCTGTGCTTGTAATCGAAATTATCAAAGTAGGTCATCGTGGGTAAGTCTATCGAAAAAAATGATGACAATTGACTCAACCTCTCCACAAACAAAATATACAATGTTAGAACACTAGGTAAAGCTAATTTGACTATGAAATTAAAAGTCGTTATTCATACAGCAGAAGAAGGAGGATATTGGGCAGAGGTTCCAGCAATTCCAGGTTGTGCTACCCAGGGGGATACTTTTGAAGAATTGCTACAAAACATCTACGAAGCAGTAGAAGGATGTTTGTCTGTAGATGAAAATGATTTGGAATTGGACAACAATGCCCAAGTATTAGAAATTGCGGTATGAAGTCGATCAGCGGCAAAAAGTTTGCCAAACTTCTTGAAAGCAAAGGCTGGATTTTATTACGAGTCAACGGTAGTCATCATATCTACGGTAAATCTGGAGTTGGGCAAAGAATTTCGGTACCAATCCACGGCAATAAAGCATTAAAAACAGGCTTATTAAGGCATTTTCTAAAAGTTTCGGGTATTTCTGAAGATGAACTGTAAAGAATAGAGAATTAATGCGATTTTTTGTTTCTCAAACTCTCTGTGTTTTTGCGAGAGATAAAAATCAAAAAACTTCTACCTAAAAATGCGCTCAGAAGGTTAGGTGGAGGCTAATTGCCATTCTTAACATCAAACAAGCGATCTGTATTTACAATTGATATATCACTAATAATATGTCAAAGAATCTGAGAAACTCTCCATGAAATTGCAAATCATTAATGACTTTAGATAAATCCGTTACTGTTATGCATCAGATTAATTTAATTGTTCTGATTTAATACGTTGCTCGATCATTTCAATTGCTGGACTAACTTTTTCAGGGAAAATAACTACTAGGTCGTTGGCTTGTGCCTGGTTTAAAGCCAGATTGATAGCTTCAACTTCGTTAAGAATGACTTCGCAATCTATATCAGAATTTGTCTGATAAATTCCTTTGGTAATTAAGTCTGCCACTTCCCCTAGTTTTCTGCCTCTGGGATCTTCGTCTTCTTTAACAATAATGCGGTCAAAAATATTGGCAGAGATCGTTCCTAATAGGATCAAATCCTCATCACGGCGATCGCCAGGACCCCCCACAACGCCAATCTTACCTTCTGACCAGTTGCGGACAAAATCTCCCACAGCCTTAAATCCATGGGGATTGTGGGCATAATCAATCAGCACTTTATAGTCTTTAACATCAAATAAATTCATTCTGCCTGGAGTCTGAGCGGCAGAGGTTTGAAAAGTTCTGACTCCCTGACGAATCAATTCAATATCAACTCCCTGAGCAAAGGTTGCCAGACAGCTGGCTAAAGCATTGGCGATCATAAAGGGAGCCATTCCTCCCATTGTCATGGGAATGTTTACGGCTTTTTCGACCCTTAATGTCCATTTGCCTTCTAGGATTGATAGATAGCCATTTTCATAGATTGCCGCTAATCCATTACGGCGAGAATGTTCAATGATAATTGGGTTATCAGGATTCATCGAGAAGTAGGCTACTTTGCAATTGAGTTTTTTTGCCATTGCCGCCACTAGGGGATCATCAGCATTTAAAATAGCATAGCCATCCGGTTTCACCGTCTCGGCAACTACCGCCTTAACCCGAGCCATTTGTTCAATGGTGTCAATTCCCCCCAAGCCCAGATGATCGGCAGCAACGTTTAAGACAACTCCAATATCACAACTATCAAAAGCCAATCCCGAACGTAAAATACCGCCTCGTGCCGTCTCCAGCACGGCTACTTCTACCGTAGGGTCTCGCAGAATAGCTCCAGCACTATAAGGACCAGTATTATCCCCCTGTTCTACTAAATATTCCTGGATATAAATACCGTCGGTGGCAGTAAATCCCACTACCTTTTCGGTCTGGCGATAAATATGGGCAGTTAACCTAGTGGTAGTGGTTTTGCCATTGGTTCCCGTGATTGCCACAATGGGAATTCTGCTGGGCGCTTGCTCAGGAAATAGCATTTCTAAAACTGATGCTCCCACGTTGCGGGGCAATCCATAGCTAGGATCGGCATGCATTCTAAAGCCTGGAGCTGCATTAACCTCGACAATCACTCCTTTAGTTTCCCGTAAGGGTCTACTAATGTCGGAGGTAACAATATCAATTCCTGCTATGTCCAAGCCAATTATTTTCGCCACTCTTTGAGCTAACCAAACGTTTTCGGGATGAATTTCGTCAGTGCGATCAATTGCCACGCCGCCAGTACTCAAGTTTGCCGTAGCGCGGAGATAGGCTGTTTTCTGAGTTGGTAAAACTGAATCTAAACTATATCCCTGTTTAGCCAAAACCGCTTGAGCAGTTTGATCGACAGTAATTTTGGTCAACACATTGTCGTGACCATTACCCCGTCTGGGATCTTGATTAGTGATCTCGATTAACTCTTCAATTGTTGCTTTACCATTACCAACTACGTGGGCAGGTACTCTTTCCGCTACGGCTACAACCTTGTCATTAATGACTAGAACGCGATGATCGTTTCCTTGATAGAATTGCTCGACAATTACCGAGCGAGTTTTCGAGGCTTTACTCGCTAGGTCATAGGCATTCTCGGCTTCTGCCCAATTATTAATATTGATCGTGATTCCACGACCATGATTACCATCCAAGGGTTTTAAGACAATGGGAAATCCACCCACATCGGCGATCGCCTGTTCTAGTTCATCTAAATACTCAATCACGGTTCCTTTTGGCACAGGAACTCCCGCATTGCCTAAAATGTTTTTGGTGCCTTCTTTATCACACGCCAGCTCTACTGCCAGGATACTGGTATTATTGCTCAAAGTAGCCTGAATCCGCTTTTGCTTTGCCCCATAGCCTAGTTGCAACATTGCCCTGGCACTAAGCCACATCCAGGGGATTTTTCGAGCTTCAGCTTCTTTAATGATGGTCTCTGTCGAAGGACCTAAAGCAGTATTGCTATAGAGTTCCCTAAGATCTGATAAATCTTGCTGTAGCTCTTTAGCTGGATAGGTTCCCGTCTCGACAATCGATTTACAAAGTCTAACTGCTGCTCTGGCTGCATATCGCCCTGCCTGTTCTTCAATATACTCAAAGACGACATTAAAGACTCCTGGAGTTGAGGTTTCTCTGGTACGACCGAAACCAACAGGCATTCCTGCCAATTCTTGTAATTCCAGGGCAATATGTTCAATAATATGTCCCATCAAGGTGCCTTCTTGGATTCTTTCTAAAAAGCCACCACGATGCCCCCGAGAACAATGATGTTCAATTAAGCTGGGCAATACTTTGACTACACCATCGTAAAATCCAGGAATTTCATTGGACGTTACCTCAGTTAGCTCTTCTAGATCTAGCTGGATCAAAATCAGCTTATTGCGCCGAATACTCCAATAGTTGGGTCCACGTAGGGTTTGAGTCTTAAGAATTCTCATTATATTTGCTGTTCAAATTTGTAGGACAGCAGCAACAGGTAATTAAACAATCTGTTCATCATCTCTCGTTGACAATCTAGCAAACTGTTCGCCAGGAACACTTTAATTAGCATTGGTTAACTTTTTACCGCGGAATATATTTCCAGGATTCCGATTAATGATTTATCTCAAGGGAAGATATCGATTCAAATCATAACGCTCACCATGACTCAGAATATGTAGCTTGAGGTTGTGCATACTTAAGGGTTGATGACCATCAGCTTGGGCGCGATTAGAATAGGTCATTTGTTGGGCATCCACAATCGTAACCGCTCCTTTGCCAATCACTTGGATCATGCCATCACTTTCAAACATGGCGCAAGTATCTTCATCAATACCGATACCCAAAAGTTCTGGATGGTCGGAAATTGCACTCAACAGACGAGCCAGACGATTACGATTATAAAAATGTTGATCGATTAGCACTCCTGAAATAATATCTAACCCCTTCGCCATATCTACTAAAGCTCGATTAGGGGACTCAGCACTGCTACCGCCAGAAATCATGTGATGTCCCATGACCGCAGCCCCGGCACTGGTTCCTGCTAAACTAATCTCACGCTTTTGCGCTCTTTCAATAATTCGATTCATTAAAGGAGTATCTGCTAACAAACCGCAGAGACGAAGCTGATCTCCCCCTGTCAGAAATATACCCGTACAGTCTTCTACAAAATCTCGATATATCGAATCATCTGCTCCAGAGCGATCGCGTACATCTAAGACCTTGATCTCTTTTGCTCCCATATCATTGAACAGACGATAGTATCTTTCCCCAATTAATGAGGGTTCACGAGAAGCACAAGGCACAATTCCAATCCGAGCATCTTTTCCTCCTGCGCGAATCAAAAATGTCTGTAATATTTCTTTACCATGTACCTTATCTTCTGCTCCGCCAATTACTAAGATGGCGTTCTTGGTAGACTGTATATAAGAGGAGGTTGGATTTATAACTTCGGTATTAATCATAATGGGATGTGCGGACAAGAGATCTGGCTCTGACATAGGGCGATCGTAGCCGTTGTTGCTACTTAACTGTTGTGTCAAAGACTACCTAATTTCCAGAGTCAATGTGACTTTTTATGTATTTTATGAGTAATTTTGCAATTTTTTAATCGTGCGTTTTGATATTATCACTCTTTTCCCCGACTTTTTTACCTCACCCCTCAATTGCAGTTTATTGGGGAAGGCGATCGCCAAAGAAATTGCCGAGGTAAATTTATTAAACCCCCGTGACTTTACTACTGACAAGCACCGTAAGGTAGATGACATAACTTACGGTGGTGGTGTAGGCATGTTACTTAAGCCTGAACCAATATTTGCCGCCGTTGAGTCTTTACCAGTGTTACCACAACGGGAAATCATTCTGATGTCTCCCCAAGGTGAACCCCTTAATCAGCCTTTGCTTAAAGATCTTGCCACCAATTACCAACAGCTAGTTGTGATTTGCGGACATTATGAAGGAGTAGATGAACGTATCCGTAAGCATCTGGTAACTAAGGAAATATCTTTAGGGGATTTTGTCTTAACCTGTGGTGAAATTCCCGCCCTTACTCTAATTAATGGAGTCACCAGACTTCTACCAGGAACAGTTGGCAAGGTAGAATCTCTCAAGCAAGAAAGCTTTGAAAGTGAACTGCTAGACTATCCTCAATATACTAGACCTGCTGAATATCGAGGCTGGCAAGTGCCTGAAGTATTACGTTCTGGTAATCATAAATTGATTGATGAGTGGCGCAAACAAGAGCAAATCGAACGCACTCGCGATCGCCGTCCCGACTTGTATCAGCAATGGACAGTGAACAATGAGCAATGAACAGTCAACAGCTATATTATAGTCATTCCAATTAATTTCCTCATGGTTAACTGGTTTCAAGTCAGAAGTCAGAAGTCAGAAGTCAGAAGTCAGAAGTCAGAAGTCAGAAGTCAGGGCAGTTATAAGTACTTATCACGGTTTTGATTTTTCGTACGGTTTCTATTTGGAATGACTATAAATCTATATTCAGCTAATTTAATGAATACTTATTTATGTGGCTTGGTTTAGATTATTGGGGATTCGACTTAGTAGTTAACTGCAACATCCCCTGAGTAATACCAGGAAAAATTCGATGTAAGAAGGTGGGAACTTTTGCCGCGCCCACAATTACCTCTGCTTGGGGATGCTTGACTGCATCCCAGATAGCTTGTGCTACATCCTGGGGACTACTTGTTAAAGGGCTAGTAAGCATATTTGCCATTGCTTCGCGACGTTTGGCTTCTTCTTGTGGGTCGCCGTCTTTAAAGATTGCCCTCTCCATAAAATCGCTATTAGTTACGCTGGGATGTATTCCTGAAACATGAATCCCTTGAGGTTCTAATTCGAGCCTTAGAGTCTCCGTCAAGCCAGTAACAGCAAACTTGCTGGTACAGTATGCCGTCATCATTGGTAAGGGAACCTTGCCGCCAAAGGAACCCACGTTGATAATATTTCCCTGCTTACGTTCGAGAAAATGAGGCAACAGAGCTTTAATTGTATAAATGTAGCCCCAGAGGTTAACATTAATTATTTTTTCCCAGTCTTCAATAGTTGTTGACGCCATTGGCGCAGTTATGCAAACACCCGCATTATTAATTAAAACGTCAATTGTATTGAATCGTTCTAAACCTAAATTAACTAAAGCCTCCACCGCCGAGCGATCGCCAACATCGCTAGAAATAGCCAATACTTGATGACCTAAAGTCCTAATTTCTGCGGCAGTAGCTTCCAGGGTATCTTTGGTACGGGCAGTAATAATTAAATCGTAACCATTTTTGGCGAAGAACAAAGCCGTAGCCTTGCCAATCCCTTGAGATGCGCCAGTAATTAATGCAGTTGCAGACATAAGATTTGGTTTAATGGAGAGTTAAATATTTTAAATTTTATAAAGTCACAATTGCGATCGGCATCAATAGAAAGATGTAAATCTTATATAAAATCTACGCTTAATAGCAGTGGAGCAGATAGCAAAGGACAATCAAGAATAGCACTGCCAGCGATCGCCTCGATTATGGCACCCCAAGAAGGATAGCTCAGAAACTTGTAGAATGGTACAACACATCAAGTCATGAAGGAGAAATAGGAGCAAAAGCTAGAAGCACCCTTTTAAGAGCAATGGCAATGACAATATTTTCGTCGCCTTGCTCCCCGCAAACTGTTTCAGATCCGCAGGACTATCAGTACGGAAAATTATGTCTAGAAGAAAAGTTTTAATTAAAGCTTTTTAATCTGTATTAGACACACTAAATCTTAAATCAAAGATGGATATCCTGATAGTCTTTCTGGTATTACGTTAGAATTAACTTCATCTTATGCATAATTAAAGGATAGATGGCTGACTACAATAAGCATCTGACGAATGAATGTCTTTCCGACAGTAAAATTACTTCGGGAATTGAGTTAATTATTGCCATTGGCAAAAGAGTAAGAAGCTATGTACTAGACTATGCCATGGGGGCAGCAATTCTAGGTGTAATCCCAGCATATGGTCCCTGGATACCAGAAATCAGAATAGCCTTGCTAACGATGTTAAATCTCAAGATGCTAATCAATATTGGTCGTTTTTGGGGATATCATAAAAATCAAGATATCTTAGTTATTGTCGGCTGTATTCTATCCTTACTGGCTTCTTTTGCTTTGGCAATGATGACCTGGATCGTTATTTTTGCTATTGGTCTATTTATTCCTTTAGTGGATAGTTTGGCTAGAGGTTGTGCCTACGGTATTTTGACTTGGAGCATCGGACATACTGTATCTCGTTACTTTTACAGCCCGCAACATTTGGATAACAAAGCATTGCAAAGAGCTTTTCGATTTATGCAATCCCAGACAAAACGCCGTATCAAGATGTAAAAGCTATGAATCTCAAGCGTAGAAAAATACTATTAATGGGTTTGGGGGCGGGCATAATCGCCAGGCTTACAGACGAATATAATCGCGATCATAATTTTGCTCGCCAAAGAACAGAAAGTGTCAACTCGTTTACTAACGATCCTGATAATATTATTGATACTGCTTACAATTTGGAAGCAGATTGGGAAACCGAAATAGCACAACGCCAGGAAATCCTCTCGGCAACTAGCCTGGAATATCCCAATTTAGAGTATCAGCGATCAATGTCAAAGTGGTTGATCCAATCTTGCAAGCTAGCGGTACAGCAGTATAAAACAGGCAGAAGTAATCCCAAGTATGATGGCGATTTAACTTTATTACCCAGCTATAACTCTAATTTTCAAAACTATGAGCAAGTAGCATCTTTCATGATTGAAGAAGAAATTGTGGAGAACTATTGGCGGCTTAGAGGCTCTCTGATGTCTGAGATGTCCCAGAAGATGTCAGAAGATGATCACATGATGCGTCGCACGCTTTATGATGCAGAAAGTAAAATTAGACAGATAGTTCAAAGAATTGCCCAACGCAAACATCGCGCTAACCTATTTATTGGGTTTGTGATTGCCTCTCCCAAAGCCAATATTATTGCTTTTCGCGGAACTCAAACTCAAATTGAGTGGTGGCGTAACTTGCAGGCTACCCAAAAAAAATACTTTGACCCTGTTACTGGTAAACACTATGGTCGAGTACACGAAGGGTATTTGAAAATTGTGCGATCGCAACTTGCCTCCAACATAATTGCAGCTCTCAAGCAACTAGACCCCACAATACCTTGCTACATCACTGGGCATAGTTTGGGGGGTGCAATAGCGACACTTACGGCAATGGAAATTGCCTTGACTATGCCTGAGATTAAAGAACAAATTCAACTTTATACCTATGCTGCTCCCCGAATAGGCGATCGCGCTTTTGCCCAGGCACATAGCCAATTAATCCCCAATAGCTACCGCATCGTTAATTTAAGCGATTCGGTGCCTTTGGTACCACCAATTACCATCAATAATTTTTTTACAACCGCCAGCTATTCCCATGTTGGTCAGAAATGGTCTTTTACTAGTCAGTTTGGGGATGTGCTATTGAATCATGTGGTTGACACCTATCGCACGGCAATCGAAGCCGACCAAGAGACTATGTTAGAAGACCCTTTTGAAGGCATGATGTAGTTAACTATTAATAAGATTAATGTGAATTAGCTTCGTTGAAAGGTTACTAGCTCATAGCCATTAGCCATTAGCTTTTAGCTTTTAGCTTTTAGCTTATTCAAAAATTAACTCTCGTGGATTCACTAGTTACGTAATTACTTATTTGTAACCTATCTATTTCTGTGATCTTAATTCACATCAGACATATTACGCCTGATGTGGATTAGCTTCGTTCTAATTTACCGGTTTTTAGCTTTTAAGAAAACTTGGAAATTTGAGTTTCTTAGCTAGACAAACAAAAAATCTTATCTTGAGAGAACGTATTTAAAGGGTTTGAAGACTTTTTTAATTCACATCAGACGTATATTAATAATTAATATTAACTTTCACTTTTATTTGCTTATTCGGTTATTTGCTCTTTAGTTTCTACTGTATCTATAGAAACATCTGGCTGTTGCTGCTGTTCTAGCAATCTTTGCTGCTGAAGACGCTTAAAATCTGCTGCTGAGTTGTTGATGTGACCACGAGATTCCTCTTCAAACTCCGATGCACTACGTCTGCCAAACTGCTGAGAGCGATGAATTAGGTCTAAGGGATTTAATCCGCCAGTTCCCTCAAGACCATTTTTTTCATTCGACTGATAACCCTGGTCATCTACACCAGACTGAGCTTTAACAGGAAGATTGAGTCCTAACGCCAAAGCTGCGAGCAAACCTAGAGCAAAACCAAGTCTAGTTAGAGAATTATGCTTAACCATTGTCACACCTCACTATAAAAATCAAAGTTAAAAAATTAAAGTTATATTCTCGGTGATATTCTTTAGGCAAAACGACGACGCAATAAAGGCTGAATTGTCAGCAATATTAGAACATCAAATGCCAGTAATACTAGGATAACAGTCCCAAAACTAAAACCGAACCAGGAAGTATTCATAACGATACTGTTAACTGCCCAATCTGCGTGACTATATAGATAGCGAATTGGTTCGATCGCATAGGTTAGAGGGTTAAGACTAGCCACTACCTGAAGCCAGTCTGCCATAAAGTCAAGGGGTGCTAAAGCAGTACTGGCGAACAATAAAGGTAAGTTAGTCACAAAAATTACTGCCAGCAGTTCAATATGACCAGGTAAAGCAAATGCCAAACCCAAACTCAAGGCTGTTACCCCCAGAACAATCAAAAAGACAATTAAAGCGATCGCACTTAGACCTGCTAGACCTGGCAATCCTGCCCCTAAAAAAGCACTGGCAACTACAATTACCGCAGTTTGAATAAAGCTAAGGGCAATGATATAGATGGTCGAAGCGGCAACAATTGAGTAGCGGGAAGACAAGGGGGCAACCAATAGGCGATTGAGAAAGCCGAATTCTCGATCAAACATAATCGGCAATCCTGCATTTAATGCTCCTGAAAAAGCAGTAAAGACTATGACTCCTGGTGCCAAGAATTTTGCATAACTCAAGTCGTCACCAAATAATCCCGTAGGGGCATGGCTAAATAGCGCGCCAAATAGAACTAACCACATAAAAGGCTGAATCACCCCTGCAACTAAACTTGAAGGACGACGCTGTAGCTGAATAAATAGACGCTTGGTTAAAGCTAAAGTTTCCTGAATAAAATTACCCAGAGAATTAGTTTGCTCTTTGTCTCGGATAATATTTGTATTGGGTGCTAAAGCGGATTTAATTTTATTACTAGAAATAGATTGGCTCATAATTATTGATTGCGATAGATATATAGATTTCTCGAAAAAGTTTAGATAAAGGTCAAAGAGGAATAGACAAGAGCTTATAGCTTATAGCTTATAGCTACGAACTCTCCAATCAACATTCTTATCAATCAATGAGCAACGATCATTAATCATTTCATTTGCTGTTTCTTTTCTTTTTTCAAATCTCTGGTACTGGCAGCGGCAATCTCAGCATCCATGATAGTTTGACCCGTTGCGGCTAGATAAACATCATCCAGACTGGGACGAGATTGAGCCAAGCTGAAGGTTGGTAGTTCGACTTCTGCTAAGGATTGCTCGATTTTACTTAAGGAACTCTGACCAGACTTGACAATTAAATTCAAAGAATTACCTTGAACCGAATTGATAATTACTTCTTCGACAAACGGCAGAGATTCCAGAACATATTTAGCCTTATCCGCTTCTTCATCTGGGGTAAATTCCCTAATTTTGAGAGTAACGCGATCGCCCCCGAGACGATCCTTTAATTCTGATGGCTTACCTGCGGCGATTACTTTACCTTGGTCAATAATTGCTAGGCGATCGGCTAAAGCATCGATTTCCTCTAGATAATGACTGGTAATTAAGACAGTTGTACCTGCTGAGCGCAATTCCTGTAAAAACTGCCAGACCACCATGCGAGTTTCGATGTCTAGCCCCACTGTTGGCTCATCTAGTACCAAAACCTCAGGCTGATGCAACAATCCTGCTGCCAGATCTAGACGCTTGCGAATCCCTCCAGAATAGGTGCCTGTTTTATTGTCGGCATACTCTTGTAAACCCAAAACCTCTATCAGTTGGGCAATGCGATCATTAATAATTTTGGGCGGTAAATGATATAGTGCGGCTTGCAGCTTGAGTAATTCTCTCCCCGTCAAGACCTTATCAATCGCGACTTCCTGTGCCACATAGCCTAACCTTTGCCGCACAGCTTTTGGTGAAGCGATCGCATCTACTCCTCCCACTGCAATTTTGCCCGCGTCAGGTTTAGCCAAGGTACACAAACAGCGAATTGTGGTAGTTTTGCCCGCACCATTGGGACCCAAGAGACCAAATATCTCTCCAGCCTCGACAGTAAAGGAGATATCTTTTACTGCTTGAACTTCGCCATAGCTTTTCCGTAAGTTTTCAATTAAAACGGCAGCAGCCATACTATCTAAAAAATGTTTTATTTATAGTTTTATTTATTTTATCTAACCAGTTCCTTTTAAATGAAATTTTTAGTGATTATTGCTGATTTCGACGATCGCTGCAAGGAGAAGCGATCATCCTAAAGCATCAGGCAAAGTAGCAGTAAGTAATTGTCTTAAATCTTTTACCCAGATGTGTGATTGAGATCATCCCCTATTGTTGCCAGATCAGAGATATTAGAGAAGAGATAGAGCTATGGAACAGATACCATCTGTTACATGAGTTTCCCCCAGTTTGGTACCTGGGGGCTTTTTTTTGGGGAAATTGGAGCAATCTACGGATTGAATCACAACTAGTTAAATAACTGCTTTGCGAGTTGCCATCAATTGTCTTAAATAACGCAAAACAACTATTCCAGGCACAATCGAAGCAGCACACAAAAGCCAAAAGTAAGGTGTGAATTGAGGATGATCCAAAGCCCATCCCCCTAAAGGAGGTCCAATAAAATAACCAATTGCCCAGCATTGGGAATTAATCGACAAATATACCCCACGTAGAGATTCGGGCGCTAAATCCGCCACTAAACCTGAAGCAATGGGGGTGTAAGTCACCATCCCTAAAGACATAACCCCCAAAGTCACAATTGCCCAAGCTAAAGTACCCTGGGTCATCATCCCTGTAATCCACACTAAAACAAATGCCAGTCCCCAAATTGACATAGAAAAACTCAATCCCACAATGCGACTAAAACGATTGAGTAACCAAGCTGTGGGGAGTTGGCATAAAGCAGCAAACACAATGTGCCAAGTAAATAAACCACTGATCACCTTTTCGGAGAAACCAATACTAGTATCAGTCTGGACAAAATTCTTAAGATACAGCGGCATCGTACTCTGTACCTGAGAAAGATAAATCGTAAATAAAATATTAACCGCTACAAACACCATCAAAGCGCGATCTCGTATTGCCTCATACCAGCCATTACCTCGATTTACGGTTGTTTGAGCCTGAAACTTATAGGTCTCGGCGATCGCAAAATAAATGACGGCGAAGAAAATAGCAAAGGAAATGCCATCAATCACAAACAGACTACGATAATTACCTGAATTGCTAATTAAGGCTCCACCTAATACTACCCCCAAACTCAAGCCCAAACTATCGGCTAGTCTGGTAATGGCAAAGGCTTCATTCCGTTCCTCTGGCTTGGTTAAATCAATGATGGCGGCTTCAGTAGCAGGCCAATACATGCCGATGCCAAAACCCATCAACAGATTACCTAGAACTAAAGTCGAAAAGTTGGTAGTTAGAGATAACACCACGTCGGCAATCACTGAGATAGCAGCAGAAGCTAAGAGAATTTTTCTGCGTCCCCATTTAGGAGAATCTACTCCCTGTCCGCCAATAAACCTTCCCGCCACCCCAGAAACAGACCCACTACCCAAAGCCAGACCAACCATGGTCGAAGAAAGCCCTACCTGATTGACAAAAAATATTGGTGCGTAGAATAGAGTAAAACCAGTCCCGATTTCTGATAGCAGTCTCCCTGCTGCTAAAATCCAAACCTTAAAATCAAACTTGAGTAGGTCAGCCATAAAATCGAGTAATGCTTATCAGATCGCAGTTAATAACTATACCGTTAATGCTTAGTATTTAAACCAAGGCTAAGAGCTTTTTGATAAAATAGACAGTTCAAGCAGCACAAGATAATTAAAACTTTCAGGACTTTTAATATCTAAGTATTTATAGATTCGTGCCAGATAATATTGATTACTCTAGGGTAAGAGTAAATTTGTTAGGGAAAACTAGCAGCGCTACAATCTATTAACACTAACCATAATGTCAGGTAAAAACACCACTGACTTCAGCCGATATTTAACTCCCTAGATAGATGTTTGCTGAATATAGTAAAGTCGATGCTAAGTTATAGAGTATAAATGCTTATTAATCCAATACTAAACAAGAAATGGAGGTGTTGACGAGCGACCCCCTAAAGGGTGAGCTAGTCGCCAATAAACAATTTAACTTAAGTTTCTTTGAAGGTAAGGAAGTGTAAGCAGCTACCGTAGCTAATTAAGCCAGCGTGGTATAACATAACCCTGATATTAAATATAAGAGGACTAATATGAGCGATATACAAGAACAAATACAAAAAGAACGTGAGAGTGCCAGAGAAGTTTGCAGTACTGAAGGAGCGACTTCAGGCGAATGTGCTGCGGCTTGGGACACAGTAGAAGAATTATCAGCAGAAGCATCTCATCAAAAGCAAAATGCTCCTAAGAAAAGTTCTTTAGAGCAGTACTGTGATGAAAACCCTGATGCTTTAGAGTGTCGCGTTTACGAAGACTAGTCTGGTAAATTTTCATTGAGAAAATGTCTAGCATGTCTAGCAAAAATTAAATAACTGTTAATTAACTAAGGTGAGAAGGTAAATGTTTCTCGCCAACGGTCAGGAAATATCTGCGCTTCTAATGCGGAGAACCTGACCTTTATTTTTGAGTCAAACTCGCGCGTACATGCGGGCAAGCCCTTTGTCTCCGTGCAGCAAGCGGAGCTTCCAAGCGTCGCTACAAAGGCACTTTGTCACGCCGCATGTCGCGACTTGGGCGGTACCCCGCCCTGCGGAACTGTCGAACCCTTTAGGGGGTCGCTCGTCAAAGCTCAAGGAATTAGAATTATATTAGGTTAGCGGTTTGACGTTGACTTTAAGCTATTGTTAATGCACTCTTAGAAGATAATCTCAAGCTATTTCACAGGTTAGCTCGACTGGCGAAGCCGAACACGAACATAGGTAGTAGATAGATAAATCTAATTAAAACAGTAAACGATGGATATTTGGTTTAGACCTTTGGTATGGATGGACTACCGCTTAGGAGTATTACTAGCGGTAATTATCCCCTTGGTTTTGTTGATTTGGGCATTGTTCCAAAGACAAGAAGCCATGCAAAAATTATTGATCATTTATTGGCGGGTTGCTAGTTTGTTGATGATCACGGTTTATTTGCTGATCCCAGATTGGAGAGTTGGTTTTATCAGTGGTTTTGCGGCTCGGGTTCTCATTGCTATTTCCCTATGGTTTTGGGTAGATCTTAACGAAGAAATTCGAGACATTCCCCAAAGCTTTATCAAGCTGATGTTTACCTCTTGGCGTTGGGCAATGACAGCTTACTGTGTCTTAGGTGCGATCGCTAAATCAATTTTTCTGCCCTGTGGTATATCTCGAAGCACTGCCGAAACTGCGTTTTGTCAAGTTTGGTTAGAAGCACCCCAGGCTTATCGTAATTTGCTGCACACCAAACCAGGAAATGAAGGATTTTTAGGATTTGTTGGTTCAGTTGGATTAGTAATTTATATTATCTACCTTGCTTATTTTGTCTTAATCCGTTTAGGTAAACAAGGGCGTTCGGCATTAGAGCAGTAGATTTGAGCAACAGTCAACAGCAGCGCCACCTACAAAGGCTAACCATTCACAGTCGGTAGAATAGACGGTGACAGAACAAGCCGTATAGCAAGCGCAAATTATTAAACAGAGCTTAAATTTGAGAGCTTGCAGTAAAAAAACATGTCTGAATCAATTGGTTTACGTCTAGAAAAATACACTCTCAAGCGAAAGCAAGAAGTGTTAATGGTTAATTTAGAAACTGCCGCAGGAGAACCAGACACAGTCATGATCTACGGCGGTTTTTCTAGCTCATTAATGAGACCCACTTCATTTGACCCAGAGATTCCCGTGATTGCAGATGACTCAAAAATCACCTCGATTGATCGTCTTGTTAGTCCTTATGACCCCAATAATCCTCAATACATTGAATCTGGAGTGAGTTTAGCAGCAATGAAAACTGTTTTAGCCCAAATGAATCTCTAGCTAGTTGTACCGAAAATAGAGACTTAAATACTTAAATCTTTTACCCAAATTTAAAATTTATCGCTTATTTTATGTGATGTGTACTGCAAATTTTGCAGCACGTATCAGATTTAGTAGTACAATTTTGGCTAATTATAAAATTTTTTTTAGGCAAAAATACTACAAAAATCCGATTAAATTAAGCTAAGGAGTATATTTGGTGTGAGTAATTTAGCAAAAACTTTATTAAATACTAATCAACTACCGACAACCCCTCTATTTGGGACAGATGGAATTAGAGGTAAAGCAGGAGATATACTCAATGCCCCCTTTACGCTTCAATTGGGCTATTGGGCAGGTAAAGTTCTAGAACAGGCAGCAGATCACCGAGGACCAATAATTATTGGGCAAGATTCACGCAATTCCAGCGATATGCTCTCTGCGGCGATCGCCGCAGGATTAACTGCCGCAGGTCTAGAAGTATGGCATTTGGGCTTATGTCCTACCCCTTGTGTTGCTAATTTGACTAGTACTAGCAATGCTTTGGGGGGCATTATGATTTCAGCTAGCCATAATCCTCCCGAGGATAATGGCATCAAGTTTTTTGGTAGTAAGGGAACCAAGTTAGCAGATTCCCTGACGCAGAAAATTGAGACTTGTCTAAGAAATGACCAGATTCAAACTGAAATGAATCAAACTTGGGGCAAAAATTATCACCGTCCTGAGTTGGTCAAAGAATATGTTCAATCTCTTAAACAATCTTTGCCTTTGCATTCAAGTTTTGAGGGCATGCGTATTGTTTTAGATTTAGCCTGGGGTGCTGCGGTCAAGGTCGCTCCTGCTGTTTTTGAACAGTTGGGGGCAGAGGTAATCAGTTTACATCAATTAGCTAATGGCGACCGCATTAATGTCAACTGTGGTTCAACTCATCTTGAGCTTCTCAAACAAGGTGTTCAAGAGTATCAAGCGGATTTGGGATTTGCCTTCGATGGTGATGCTGATCGGGTGATGGCAGTAGACAGCCGAGGCAGAGTGATTGATGGTGACTATATTTTGTATCTCTGGGGAGATTTACTAAGGCAAAAGCAACAGCTTCCCGACGATTTGATTGTGGCGACAGTTATGGCAAATTTAGGTTTTGAACGAGCCTGGCAAGCTAAAGGGGGCAAAATGCAGCGCACTAAGGTAGGAGATCGCCATGTTCAAGCTGCGATGTGGCGCACAGGAGCAATGTTGGGAGGAGAACAGTCGGGACATATCCTTTGTCATCATCATGGAGTTTCAGGGGATGGGATTCAAACCGCACTGCACCTAACTTCTTTAGTTTGTCAATCAGAGGCTTCTCTGACCGAATTAATTGATAATAGTTTCCAAACTTATCCCCAGATTCTTAAGAATGTCCGTGTTGAAGATCGAGAACGCCTGAGTCGATGGCAAGAATGCGAACCTCTACAGCAAGCGATCGCTCAAGCAGAAGCGGCAATGGGTGAACAAGGGCGAATTCTAGTTCGGGCTTCGGGAACAGAACCTCTAATCCGCGTCATGGTAGAGGCTGTAGATCGTCAGCTAACTAGCTACTGGACAGATCGCTTAGTTCGCACTGTGTCACACAATTTAGCGGCATAAATAGTTAAGGTAGTAGGTAGGGGGTAGAAGGTAGGAGGTAAGAGATAGTAAGGTTTGGGTTAATTTCACGCTTTTAATTCTTTTGTGCAAGAGTGAAAGTCGGATTTAGTCTTATACAGTAAGAAAATTCTCACAAAAAAACAGAGGAGAAATTCTCTCCTCTGCTGCTAATCTATCAAAATTGATCAAGAAAATACAGAATCTAGATCCACTACACAAGTCCAATCTCTGACTAAGTTTTTAACTTACAGAAGAGAAGTAAACTTTAGACTTAACTGGGTCTGGATTCATAGTTTGATCTCCTTCTTGCCATCCCGCAGGACAAACTTCATCAGGATTTGCCTGAACATGCTGAATTGCTTTTAGGGTACGTAGAGTCTCATCTACACTACGTCCAAAGGACAGATTATTAATAGTGGCATGTTGAATTACACCTTCTTTATCAATAATAAACAGTCCTCTTAAAGCTACTCCTGCTTCAGGATCTAGAACGTTATAAGCGGTGCTAATTTCTTTTTTGATATCAGAAACTAGAGGATAAGCGATATCGCCAATTCCACCATCTTTGCGATCAGTTTGTATCCAAGCTAAGTGAGAGAATTCACTATCAACAGATACCCCTAGTACCTCTGTACCTAGAGAGCTGAATTCTTCATAGCGATCGCTAAATGCAATAATTTCGGTAGGGCAGACAAAAGTGAAGTCGAGGGGATAGAAAAATAAAACCACATACTGACCACGATAATCAGATAATTTTACGGTCTTAAATTCTTGATCATATACAGCAGTTGCTGTGAACTCAGGAGCCTCTTGTCCTACTCTTAAACATCCTTCGGTAATCATATTTTTATCTCTTATATCGCCAGAAGCGTTGGTTTACTAAGTTCTGCCCAATAGAGTTGAACCACATTTCATGTCCCATGACAATCGATAATTCACAATATTGACAGATTTTACGAATCTTAATCAATATATCATAGTCATAACGAGAACGAGTTAATTGATAAGAGTCAACAATTTGGTAGATACACTCAGCACTCAGCAGCTACCTCTTCATAAACCTAATTGATCAGTTCTTCGGCTGTTCAATGCTCAATGCTCAATGCTCAATGTTCAATGCTCAATGTTCAATGTTCAATGCTCAATGTTTAATGCTCAATGTTCAATGCTCAATGCTCAATGTTCAATACTCAATGTTCAATGCTCAATGCTCAATGTTCAATCTAATTCTCGTCTCCCTTCTAAGGCTCTAGCCAAAGTCACTTCATCGGCATACTCAAGATCGCCTCCCATTGGCAAGCCAAAGGCAATTCGAGTAACTTTGGTAAAAGGTCTAAGCAACCCATTAATGTATAGAGTGGTTGTTTCCCCTTCAACACTGGGACTGATGGCAAGAATGATCTCCTCAACTTGATCTTTAGTTACTCGGCGTACCAAAGACTCAATATTAAGCTGTTCGGGACCAATCCCATCCATTGGCGAAATCACTCCACCCAAAACATGATAAAGACCACGATATTCTCTAGTTTTTTCCAGGGCAATAGTATCGCGAGAATCAGCAACCACGCAGATAGTAGAGCGATCGCGGTTTTGATTGCTACAGATAGAACATACTGGTTCAGCCGAAAGATGAAAACAGATTTTACACAGTCCCACCTGTTGTTTAGCCGCTACTAGAGCTTGAGCTAACGCCTGAACTTCTTTTTCTGGACGTTTGATTAGATGTAGAGCTAGTCTTTGAGCAGTTTTAGGACCTACTCCTGGTAAAAGCTGTAGTTGCTCAATTAGACGAGCTAAAGGAGGCGTATAAATAATTTGCTCCTAAAAATATCCTGGGGTTTAAAGATGGATGATTATTATATCAAATCTTTTTTGATTATTTAAGCAACAATTAGCTGTTTTGGTGGAGCCACTATTTGTCAAAATAATATAGCAATCCTATTTGAGTTAGGAGAATGTTTTTGGTCATTAGTCATTGGTCTTTGGTAATATTCACGAATGATCTAAGACTGCTATAGATAGGCATTTGATATTAAGCCCAAGCACAATTTTTCTTAATCACCTCTTATAGAGTAGTAACTATGATAGATAAGATCCTTGCTACCTTTCCCTATAATCGGCATTGATGACAGATCATTACTTTAAAATAATCAAAGTTTTATTATTTAAACTACAAATCAAAGTAACTAAGCACCACAATGACTAGTACCGAATCCATTGATAGCGCAATTGATCTCAACGATCCTCAATACTACTTCAATCGGGAGTTGAGCTGGTTGGAATTTAACCGACGAGTTTTGGCGGAGGCAATGGATGAGAGAACGCCATTACTTGAAAGGCTGAAGTTCATGAGTATTTTTGGCTCTAACCTGGATGAGTTTTTTATGGTCAGGGTTGCCGCACTCAAAAAACAGGTAGCGGCAGGAGTAAGTAAACTATCGGCAGATGGACGCACAGCACAACAGCAGCTAGATGCGATCGCCGAAACTCTGACCCCCATGTTTGAAGAGTTACATCAACATTTTGAGAAGGTTCTGCGACAAAAATTAAAGAAACTGGGTGTCAATATTCTAAGTTATGTTGACCTCAATCAAGAGCAAAGAAATTATATTAACAATTACTTTGAAGAATATATCTTTCCCGTTCTCACCCCCTTAGCAGTAGACCCTTCTCACCCCTTTCCCTATATTTCAAATCTCAGCTTAAATCTAGCCGTAGTGCTTAAAGATCCTTCGATTGATGGGGAACTATTTGCCAGGGTCAAAATCCCTAAAGTACTACCCCGCTTTGTGGCTTTACCAGAAGACTTACGGCAAAGACATCGCGGCAAGCCTGGGGTCTGGAGTGGAGTGCCAATGGAACAAATTGTAACTCATAATCTGGAATATCTTTTCCCAGGCATGAATATTCTAGAGTCCTATGCCTTTCGGGTCACTCGTAACGCAGATCTTTCGGTAGAAGAAGATGAAGCTGATGATTTACTACTGGCGATCGAAAAAGAATTGCAAAAGCGTCGTATTGGAGGGTCTTCTGTCCGCTTAGAAATTGAAGCCTCTATTCCTGCTGAACTTCGTGCCACGATTATTCGGGAATTAGCCTTGGAAGAAAACGATGTTTATGATGTTGATGGTTTGCTCTGTTTAGGCGATCTGATGTCTTTTATGTCTTTACCCTTACCCGAACACAAAGATAAGCCTTGGAATGCAGTACTTCCTCATCGGTTGAACTGGTTGCAGAATCAGGAAAATGAGAACAATGAGGAAGGAGAAACTTTTTTCCACGTAATTCGCCAGGGAGATTTGCTAGTGCATCATCCCTATCATTCCTTTAGCAATACGGTGTTAAGGTTCGTTACCGAAGCGGCATACGATCCCAAGGTTTTAGCAATCAAAATGACTCTGTATCGCACTTCTGGAGACTCGCCTATAGTTAAGGCACTGATTGCCGCTGCTCAGAATCAGAAACAGGTAGTGGCATTAGTTGAATTAAAGGCTCGTTTTGACGAGGAAAATAATATTATCTGGGCAAGAAAGCTAGAGAAGTCGGGGGTTCATGTAGTTTATGGTGTTACAGGACTTAAAACTCATACCAAAATTACTTTAGTAGTGCGGCAAGAAAAAGAAAAAATTCGTCGTTATGTTCATGTTGGGACAGGGAACTATAATCCGAAAACGGCAAAGATTTATACTGACTTGGGTTTATTAAGCTGTCGTGAAGATTTGGGTGCAGACTTAACTGATTTGTTTAACTTTTTGACTGGCTATTCACGACAAAAGTCTTATCGCAAGCTCTTAGTAGCCCCTGTAAGTCTGCGGGGACGAATGATTGAAATGATTAAGCGAGAAGCTGAAAATTGTCGTCAGGGAAAGACAGGACGCATTGTGGCAAAAATGAATTCCCTAGTGGATCAGCAAGTTATTCAAGCTCTTTACGAGGCTTCCCAAGCAGGAGTCGAAATCGACTTGATTGTGCGGGGAATTTGTTGCCTGCGACCAGGATTAAAAAAAATTAGCGATCGCATTCGGGTAATAAGTATTATCGGCAGGTTTTTAGAGCATTCACGCATCTTCTATTTCCATAATGATGGCAAAGAAGAAATCTATATTGGCAGTGCTGACTGGATGACCCGTAATTTAAGTCGGCGGGTAGAAGCAGTTACTCCCATTGAATCTCCTGAGATCTTTAGCGATCTTCAAGAAATTTTAGGGGTGATGCTAGCGGATAATCGTCAAGCTTGGGAGTTACAAACTGACGGCACATTTAAGCAACGAAAACCGAAGAAAGATGAAGCAGCCCATGCTACTCACGATGTCTTTATGGACATGGCACTCCACTCAGCAGGTATCAAGTCAGAAGAGTAAAATTTCAATTTCGGGCGGTCAACATGCATGCGTGCCAGCCCTTTGCGAGGAAACCTCAACAGCGCGATTCTATAAGCTGCTTGCGAAGCAGCATATCTCGCGCTCAAAATTACGCCCTCTCAATGTTCAATGTTCAATGTTCAATGTTTAATGTTTAATGTTCACTGACAAGAGGTGTAATCGTTGAAAGTTGCCGTTTTTAGTGCCAAGCCTTACGATCAGGAGTTTTTGGCTCAGGTTAATCAAAAATATGGTCACAAACTCCAGTTTATTAACCCTATTTTGGATGAGCAGACAGTAGCTTTAGCTCAAGGATGTGAAGCAGTATGTGTATTTGTTAATGATCGCTTGGATCGCAATATTATCGAGACCTTAGCCAAGCAAGGAATTAAGCTAATTGCTCTGCGGTGCGCAGGATATAATAACGTCGATCTAGATGCTGCTGCGGAATTTGAGCTAACCGTAGTTAGAGTCCCCGCATACTCCCCCTATGCTGTTGCCGAACATGCGATCGCTTTAATTTTAACTCTCAACCGTAAAATTCATCGGGCATATAATCGGGTGCGCGAAGGCAATTTTGCTTTGAATGGACTATTGGGTTTTGATCTTCATGGTCGCACCGTGGGCATTATTGGAACAGGAAAAATTGGTCAAATTACGGGAAAAATACTACATGGCTTTGGCTGTCGCATATTGGCTTACGATTTGTACCCAAATCAGGAATTTGCTCAAGATTACGGTGAATATGTGGCTTTGGATAATTTGTTTTCCCAGTCAGACATTATTAGCTTACATTGCCCCTTAACTCCTGAAACTCATCATCTAATTGACACTCAAGCGATCGCTTCTATGAAGCCAGGAGTGATACTAGTCAATACTAGTCGTGGGGGTTTAATTGATACTAAAGCGGTAATTAAAGGTCTTAAATCAAAACAAATTGGACATTTAGCGCTAGATGTTTATGAAAGAGAAAGCAGCATGTTTTTTGAAGATTTATCAGGAGAAATTATTCAAGATGATGTCTTTCAAAGATTACTAACTTTTCCTAACGTAATTATTACGGGTCATCAAGCCTTTTTTACCACCGATGCCTTGACTAATATTGCCGAAACTACTTTGTCTAATATTACGGCGTTTGAGGATCAGCAACCTTGTGTTAATCAGGTAAAAAAAATTAATGTTCATTAATGATCCAATTAAAAGCCACAGTTCATTAATTCTATGGCTCAATTAAACAACGTTTTACCCCAGGTTAAGGCATTTGGCTAACGGCTAGTGAAAAGCTTTTTTGCGATCGCAAAGCTAGTCGAAGACATTGCATTTTTAGTTTTCAATTAGTTATCCCTCTTCTGTCAGACTCCGAAATTTAATAGTAGCAGAAACAGAATTTAGCCATCAGGTAAATAGAAATAAAATTGATTCATGACTTCGTAGCTATCAGCCTTTAAGTGTTGTAAGTAAACAGGATTTAGTATTAAAGCTACTTTGGTTAGCCGATAACCTTACTTGAATTAAAACATCAGCAATATCTAAAAATTGAGAAAAGTGAGGAAGATCGCTTAAAATGAGAGGTGATAGTAATTTGTTGACTTTACAATCGGATTCTCATAAAAACTGTGCCTTGAATTGGTTTCATTAACTTGGAATCAAAGAAAATCTAAAATCTTAGTCTAAAGATATATAGAGACAAATCTCTCGATTCAAATTAAGACTGTAACTACAAGCAGATAAGCGCGAAGCGATTGTGGACATTAATTAGCCCGGAAACCCTTATTTTATGAGGTTTTAGAACAGTATTCTCTAAAATGCGACCGTTATGCATATTTAATCAAAGCAACTTATCAAAATACCCAGGATGTTTTTTATTATGCTTCAACTTTTTAACCATCAATTGACCAAAGATGCTAAGAAAATAACCCAGGCAATTAAGAAGCAAAAAATCGACCCTTTTATCATTAAGAAAAAATTTCAGGACTTTAATTTTGATTTTGTCATAGCAGATTTAGAAGGAAAAGAATGGTATGACAATCCATCCGAGGAATTATCTTTAAACCCCGAGTTTCAGTTTGTTAAAGAGTTAACTAGACCTGGAGATGTTGTTTTTGAATGTGGAACACACCATGGATTAACAGCTATACTTCTGTCTCATTGGGTAAGAACTGAAGGTAAAGTTATTAGTTTTGAAATAAACAGTAAAAATGCCAAAATAGCTCAAGAAAATATAGAAATTAATCAGATAGACAATGTGATAATAGAAGAAAAAGGTCTTGGCAGCCAGGAAACTAAAGGTAAAATATTCGACAAATCAAATTCCTCTGTAACTCCTTCTAAGATAATTTCAGGTTCATGGCTAAGAAACTTTATTTATGGAACTAAAGATGTAGAAATCGTAACTTTAGATAATTATGCTGAGGCGCAATCAATTACACCGACATTTCTCAAAGTAGATGTAGAAGGATACGAAAGTGAAGTATTGAAAGGAGCAAGCAAAATTTTACAGACTCTACCAAAGCTGGAAATAGAAATACATACTGAGATATTGTCCCGTTATAATACTTCAGTTAAAGAAATTTTTGAGCTGATTAGTATAGAGCGTTATCAAACTTGGGTGCAGTGGAACGATTTAGAAAAGCCAGTAAAGTTTGATTTACAACGAGAAATAGATCACAGAGTCCATTTATTTGCCATACCTAAAAGTCAGACAAGCTAAATAAAAAATATAATTTGTGATTACTTGATTTATATCTAGGGTTTAGGATTACCAAAACTAAAGAGTAGAGGCAATGATGGCCAAGATCACCAAGTGCAAAGATCCTCAGACTTATGATTTTATTGTGGTAGGTTCAGGCAATGGTGCCTGTGCTTTTCTTAGTCAATACTTAAATTCTTCTGCTGAAGGAAAAATTTTAGTTTTAGAAGAAGGAGAAAGCTTCTTTGAAACCAGTGATATTACTCATCAGCGCAATTGGACACAATCTTATGCTGAAGATAATATATTCAAGCTTCACAGGACTCAAACTCCTAATGAAATTCCGATTCTTTCAGGAAGAGCCTGCACTATGGGGGGCGGTGGCTCAATTAATTACACGATGATTTTCGAGTCATCGGACTGGTTGACGAAGAATCTAGGTCATAACCCAGCTTATTGGGATAAAAGAAAAAAAGAGCTGGCTAAATCTTTTCAGCGTAGTGACCCCGAGACTAATCTAACTGATGTCGCGCTCTATGTGCAGAAAAAATTGTCAGCCTTTGGGTTTTCCGTGAATTTAGAACAGGAGGGTCATATTCCCGTTTATCCCGAAGGAAAAGATCAGCAGATTCATATTTTCCCAACCCAGTTCAACGAATTTGGACAGCGAACTAATAGTGGGGTGTCTCTGCTGAATTGGTATCAGAATAAACGACTCGACTTTATGACGCAGCGGCGGGTAACTCAGTTACATTTGGAGACTGGGGATGAAAGGCAACGATGTACTGCAATTACTGTCTCAGACTTAGTTAAAGATGAAGTAGAGACATATCAGTTAGGGAAGAATACTAAATTACTGCTTTGTGCTGGTGCCGCCACACCCCAGTTACTCTATGAGCATAGGGAACAGCTCGATAACTTCGAGATTGGAGAACATGTTAATGATCATATAGTGCTACCTTTTGGGATTTACCTGTTGCCAGATGATCTTCAAGTGACCTTAAAGGATCAGTATGTCTCTTTATTTGCGACAACAGAAGAGTTTACGGCTGATGATCCTCAAGGAGAGCCAACAATTTGCAATTTCGATTTTTTTTCTGGTCGGTTAAGTGTTCTAATTTACTTAGTGTCTCATTTATTTTTAGCTTTCTGGGTACCTAACTGGTTAAAGTTTTGGATGATTAGGAACCCCAAGATTTTTAATTATTTGAAACAAATAAGCAGAGGTTTGATTGGAGCTTTAAATTTTTTGGATGATATTCTCTGGTCAATTTTTCATCCTGCAAAAATAGGTGAACATCAATGGAATCTTATTTCTGCGATTGTAAAATTTAATATTAAGCGAGAAGGCTATTATGAACCAGCATCTGATGATCAGACTTTAGCCCAGAATCAGCAAAAGCCACATAACATTATCCTCCGCTGTTTTGAGGAACAATTCCTGGAAAATGATCACGATTTCAGTGTGGCTCAAATGGCACTCACGGAGCAAATTCCGCTGATGAATTACCTCGGAAGTAAACCTCATCCTGTCTTTCAATTTCTAATTCGACTGTTGACTCGCATGCCTTACAAGACTGAACAGGTTCATAACTATCTCAAGCATTACAGTCGTTACGATCTTCTTACTGAACAGCATTTATCAGGGGGTTGTGTCTTTGGCAAAGCCTTAGATTTGGGGCTTAAATCTCCTCAAGACACAGGTAAAGTATTTGGCAGTCAAAATATCTATGTAGCAGATTTATCCGCATCCCCTCTACCTCGGGTAAGTCCCCAGATGACCGCTTATTTAATTGGGCATCATGTGGCAACTCAACTCTGTCAAAATAAAGCAAGCTAGAGCGATTAAGTTTGCCTATTTGTTTTGAATAAACTACTCATCCTGAACGAAGTTCAGAACGAGTTTTCAGTAGCCCTAAGTCACTCCCAAATAGACTAAGCTGGAAGTATTCTACCCTTCGAGTTCTTAGCTTACAAGAAAGACCTGAGCCTCCAGGCGTTTTTATAGAAACCATTTGGTATCTTTTTAAGCATTAGCCAATCTTTTAAGCATCAGTCTGACAAAACAAAGGTCAATAATGTTTTTGTCCTGTACTTAGAGAATTGCTATGTTCACTATTTCTATTTAATTCAGATTTCACTTAGACTGGATTGTGGTTTATTTTTTATGATTTAAAAGTGCAATATCGTAATCCTGCGCCTACGGTAGATATTATTATAGAATTGTCTAATCGCCCTGGAAGACCAGTTGTTCTCATCGAACGCAAAAACGAACCTTTCGGCTGGGCAATTCCTGGCGGATTTGTCGACTATGGGGAATCGATTGAGAATGCTGCTATGCGCGAAGCGAAAGAAGAAGTTAGTTTAGCAGTAGAACTAATTGAACAGTTTTATGTTTATTCAGATCCCAATAGAGATGCCCGTCAACACACTCTAGCGATCGTTTTTATTGCCACTGCCAAAGGTGAACCAGTAGCGGCGGATGATGCCAAAAGCTTAGATGTATTCCATCAGTGGGAGTTACCCCAAAACCTTTGCTTCGATCATGACCGCATTATGCATGATTATTGGCACTACCGTAATTATGGTCTGAGACCAAGAATAAAATACGCTTGATGTGGATTGGCTTCATTGAAAGTGTATTTGTTCGTAGCCTGACTGCCTGACACAAGTACCTGAAGGTTAGAGTCAAAGGTGTTGAGAGAAAAAGAGAAAGCGATCATGGGAAGCTAAAAATAGTTGTTTTTGAGCTTCGTAGTCCATGTCAATCTCTACCCCCCCCCCTTTATAATCAACTGCTCAGTCTGTTGAGTCGCCCTCGGCAATAGCTCTATGAGACAAAGGCGTGAGCCGCATGTGACCCTCAAGATGGCTTTGCCTCGCAACATAGTCAATATCGAGATTATTGAGATGTGTCAGGCAGTCAGGATAATGGCTTCTATAGTTGCTCTTTTACCCAATTACGAAATGCCTTGATACCTTTGTTTCTACCTTCAGTTTTGCACTTAGTTAAATATTGAGGAATTACTGACAACAAAGAAAAGTTCGGAAAAATACTGCTAGTTTCAGACTCAATATATTTACCATCTTTTAGTAGTGAAATTTTTAGCTTCCCTGTTTCATACTGCCACAATTCAGGTACGCCCAAAGCTTGGTAAATTTCTGGATGACTGCGATTAGTAATATCTATTTCTAAAGCTAAGTCTGGTGGCGGATCTACTGCTAGATCTAATCTGTCTTTTCCCCTAACTGCGATCTCGTTTTGAATATAAAAACAGCTATCAGGTTCAATCCCCTTAAACATCGCCTGGTTTTTAAACGTAGTCGAACCCAAAGGACAAAATTCGATATCTAGTTCTTCAAGCAAACTCTTGATAAAGTCACTAATGTATTCTTTATTGACTTCATGCTCAGGCAAAGGGGTCATAATTTCCAACTTTCCGTTGTCATATGCTATTCTCGAACTGCAACTTTCCCCCAAATCCTCGACAATAGCCTCAAATTCCTCCCAGCTAATATTTGCTAGCACTACTGTTTGCCCAGGAGGAACTATGATTCGAGTAATTTCTAGCAACATAATATTCTACTAACAATCTTTTATCAAATCGCGCTTTAAGTATCTATTGCTTAATTGTATTCCTACATGGGTTGAAGCGCCTTTGTGCCTCATCCCTTCATTAAGCTTTGTTGCTTTGTGTTTAGAAACAGAGACGATTAGAAGGAGGCTTTTATATTCTGGCTATAAGCCTTCTTGTATATAAAAGAAATTGTATGTTCGCGCCCTTTAAAGAATATTTAGAAGAAGAACTTTTTAAACACTTCGATCTTCGTAGTCGTCCTATTCCCGCAGGATTGGAGTCTAACGTGAGTGCTCGGGGTAAAAACCCCGCTACCATTCAAAGCTGGTGTTACCAATCTGAGGAACTGAGGAAAATCCGCTACTCCTATATTGATGCAGGGGAAACTGCTCAAGTGTTTAATAGCGTTGTTTATCCTGCACACCATTACGATCTTCCTTTGTTAGGAGTAGATTTTCTCTCCTTTGGTAAGAAAAAAATACTGGTGGTAATGGATTTCCAGCCTTTATTTCGCGATCGCGCTTACCTTGATAAGTACATCGAACCAATGAAAGGCATTCGCGATAAATACAGCGAATTAGCACAGGATTTGGAGATGAAGTTCTATGATGCTAACCAGTATTTTTCTAAATATTTACTGTTTGCTAAATTGGATTCAGAAACAGTAGTCAATCGCCTGTTTCCTGCTTTTCAAGAATATCTTAATCTTTATTGGCAAATGGTAGCTGGGGCTACACCTTTGAGCGACCCAGAAGCTATACAGAGGATTGTCAAAGCGCAAAAGGAGTACGATCAGTATAGTGCTGAACGCGATCCAGCCCATGGCTTATTTAGCAGTTATTTTGGGGCTGAGTGGTCAGAAAAATTCTTATATGAGTTTTTATTTGAAGATGCTTCTCCCCTAGCTGTATCTGCCCCTAAACGTTGAACCGCAACTGCTTGATGTTCAATGATAAATGATAAATGAATAGCAATGACTTTATATCAACCATTTTTAGATCATGCGATCGCCACTCTCAATTCAAAACTAGATTTGCAACCCTATCCTATTCCTGCGGGCTTTGAACGGAAAGAAGGAGTCATGGGGAAAGGCAAAAAACAAGAACCTGTGTTGACTACAAGTCATGGTTTTAAATCAGAGAAACTAAGACAAATCAGAGCGGCGCATGTCCAAGGAGGCAGCGCTCTACAGGTGCTAAACTTCGTGATTTTTCCTGAGACTGATTACGATTTACCCTTTTTTGGTGCGGACTTGGTAACATTGCCAGGAGGACACTTAATTGCGATCGACATGCAGCCTCTATTTAGCCAAAGTAAATCTTATCAAGCTAAATATAGTGAGCCGATTATGCCGATGTTTCACGATTATCAGCGAGACTTACCTTGGGGGGGGGACTTTCCCGAAGAAGCGCAAAAGTATTTCTCTCCAGCATTTTTATGGACACGCCCTGAAAAAACAGAGACTGTTAACTCAAAAGTGTTTGCTGCTTTTTGCGACTATCTTGATGCCTATATAAATTTTGTGCAGCAGGCAGAGAAAGTTACTGATAATCAGAGCTTAAATAAGATTCTTGAGGCACAACGAAGCTATGCAGATTATCGTGCGGCTAAAGATCCAGCTAGAGGCATGTTAACTCGCCTGTACGGCGCAGACTGGACAGAAGAATATATTCACGGCTTTTTATTTGACTTAGATCGTCAACTAGCACTGAGCAAATAACAGCTAGGGGCAAGGTATTAGTTACTCAATTGTTGATAAAAGTAACATTGAATTGATTTTGGTTACGTAAAAATAAGATAATGATCAAAGAAAATGTTTTTCTAAGATCCTCTATAACTTAAATCAGAGTTATCTGAGATTGAGCAGCTAAAGTTCAATGTCCTTTAATTGCATTGGGTACTAACCTAAATTGCGATTGATATCACCAGATAATTGTCTACATAACACAATTCTAATCAAGGTGAAGGAGCTGACAAACAAGCTTAACAAAGTGTAAAACTTGGTCAAGCAAAGTCAGTAGAACCAGGAAAAATTAACAAGATGTAACAAATAGAAGTTCAATGCCGTTGTATAAATAAAAGTTGACTGCGGGGTTAATAAAATGGGTAGAGCCTTGTAAGGCTAGCGACCGCCTGAAATTGCCTCAAAGGTTTTTTTATTAAGAGTGTAGAGTTTTATTGGATGACTTAAAAAAACTTTTTTTAGGCTCCATGAGAATAGTAACCCAGCACCTCCAACAACGAACCACTTTCAAAAAGTTAGCGATTAGCTAGTGGATGAAAGTAGTTTTTAAGTTAAGATTTCTCTTTGAAGTTCAACTAAACCAAATTTAATTCAAGTAGGAGATTATTTATAATGTTCGACGCATTTACTAGAGTAGTTTCTCAAGCTGATGCTCGTGGTGAATTTCTTTCCACTAGTCAACTTGATGCTCTAAGCGCTATGGTAGCAGCCAGCAACAAGCGTATGGATTCTGTAAACCGTATTACTGGTAACGCTTCGGCGATCGTTACCAATGCAGCTCGCGCTTTGTTTGCTGAGCAGCCTCAGCTAATCGCTCCTGGTGGAAATGCTTATACTAGTCGTCGTAACGCAGCTTGCTTGCGCGACATGGAAATCATTTTACGTTACATCACTTACGCGATCTTCACTGGTGATGCCAGCGTGTTAGAAGATCGTTGTTTGAATGGGCTACGTGAAACTTACCTGGCTTTGGGTACTCCTGGTGCTTCGGTGGCTGTTGGCGTTCAAAAAATGAAAGATGCTGCTTTAGCAATCGTTAACGATAGAAATGGCATCACTCCTGGTGACTGTAGTGCAATTGCTTCTGAGATTGCTGGTTACTTTGATCGTGCTGCTGCTTCAGTAGGTTAATTTACTGAAAGTAATTACTCTTTTCGGTAGCGTCAATCAACCCTAATGGTTGTTTAGAAAAAATTAGTAAAACAAGAGAAACATTACAATCATGAAAACTCCTCTAACCGAAGCAGTATCATCTGCTGATTCTCAAGGTCGTTTTTTAAGCAGCACTGAAATTCAGACTGCTTTTGGTCGTTTTAAACAAGCAAATGCTTCTTTGGAAGCTGCTAAAGCTTTAACCAGCAACTCTCAGAGTTTAATTGATGGTGCAGCTAATGCAGTGTATTCCAAATTCCCTTACACTACCAGCACCCAGGGACCTAACTATGCTTCTACTCCTACGGGTAAAGCAAAATGTTCTCGCGACATTGGCTATTATCTACGGATGGTCACTTACTGCTTAGTTTCAGGTGGTACTGGACCTATGGATGAATATCTAGTAGCTGGTCTAGATGAAATTAACCGTGCATATGAGCTATCTCCTAGCTGGTACATTGAAGCTTTAAAATACATCAAAAGCAATCATGGTTTAAGCGGAGATCCTGCTACTGAAGCAAATAGCTACTTAGACTATGCGATTAATGCACTTAGCTAATTAGCTAAGATTTTGTTACTAAGACTTGTTTACAAGTCATTAGCCTGTTTAAGATTACAGGCATCACAATAGAAGTCAAATTCTTTGACTTTTAGAAAAGCGATACTCAGAGGAGTATGCGAATGCCAGCCCATAGCTAGTATTTGTTTACTTTTCTGAGTATTGTCGTGTTTAGAGGGATGGGAGCCAAAGAATGAGAGATGAGGACAAAACAGAAGCGGAGCAGTTGACGGTAGAAAAAGCGATCGCCAACCTTAAGCAGAAAGAAGATTTAGGAGCCAGGTATTACGCAGCTTGGTGGCTGGGGAAATTTCGGATCAAGGAGCCAGAAGCGATCGCCACTTTATTAGAAGCTTTAGAAGATGAATCGGATCGCGCCCCTGATGGTGGATATCCCTTGCGGCGTAATGCGGCTAGAGCATTAGGTAAATTAGAAGATTCTAGAGCAGTCGAACCATTAGCTAGATGTTTAGAATTTCCTGATTATTACGTTAGAGAAGCTGCTGCTCAAGCTTTAGAAACATTGAATGATCGACGCTGTGTAGCAGCATTGATGAAGTTATTAGATGGAGGCGTAGCGGCGGCGACTAGAGTACCAGGTAAGCCCCATTTAGTTCAGCCTTACGAAGCAGTAATTGAAGCCTTAGGAACTTTGGGTGCAACCGAAGCTATTGACCTAATTGAGCCATTTACTAAGCACCAGACAGAAAAGGTAAGATATGCGGCGGCGCGAGCAATGTATCAATTAACCCACGAAGATCGCTATGGGGAGATGTTAGTTAAGGCGCTAGAGGGGGATGATCTGCAACTACGTCGTTCAGCCCTAATGGATTTAGGTGCCGTGGGCTATCTTAAAGCAGGACAGGCGATCGCTGATACTTTAGCTGAAAACAGCATGAAGTTGATTGCCCTCAAGGGTTTATTAGAGACTAATTTAGAAAACGCAGAGCGAGAGATATCAGCCGAAAGTATCAATATAATGAAGCTAATGGATTCTCTGCTGTAATTAAGGACTATGGTAATTCAACAGCCAAAAATACTGCCTTTAGAAAACGGCGATCGCCTTTCTCGTAAAGAATTTGAGCAGCGTTATCAAGCAATGCCCAAGCTAAAGAAAGCCGAACTAATCGAAGGGAGAGTGTACATGGCATCGCCAGTCAGAATTATTCACGGTCAACCTCATGCTTATATTATGGGCTGGTTAGCTGTCTATCATGCTGCTACCCCAGGTACTCAGTTGGCAGATAATACCACTGTCAGGTTAGATCTTGATAATGAACCTCAACCAGATGCTCTATTGAGAATTGAAGGGGGACAGTCGGTAATTGATGTTGATCACTACATCCAGGGTGCGCCAGAATTAATTGTGGAAATTGCTGCTAGTAGTGCGGCATATGATTTACAGGAGAAGCTTCAGGTATATCGGCGCAATGGAGTACAGGAATATATCGTGTGGCAAGTTAGCGATCAGATCATTGATTGGTTTTTTCTGGATGATGGTGAGTATATTAAGCTGCAAGCGATAGAGAATACTATTAAAAGTAAAATTTTTCCTGGCTTGTGGTTAGCTACTGACGCTTTATTGCAGGGTGATTTGGCTCAGGTATTAGAAATTGTGCAGCAGGGATTATCAACTACAGCACATCAAGATTTTGTGCAGCAGATTAATAATTGATCAATTGTCACTATAGCAATCCTATTTGAGTTGCAAGAATTATCCTGCTTATAGTCATTGGTAATATTCAAAGTAATCGCTTTAGAAATTAACAGGATTAAAATTAGATTAAACAATAAATTTATTACATTAATTGATGCAGGTAGCTTTATCAAAAATTGTCGTCAAACCTGGTCAGCAGCTGCTATTACAGGATATTAGCTGGTCAGATTTTGAGCAGGTTTTAGCAGATTTAGGGGAACATCGTGGTTCTAGAATTTCCTACAGCAATGGAGAGTTAGAAATTATGGTTCCTTTGCCCGAACATGAAAAACACAAAGAAATTATCGGGGACATAGTTAAAATTCTACTTGAGCAGTTGGAGATTGATTTTGAATCATTAGCTTCAACCACATTTAAAAACCAGCAAATGGGTCAAGCAATTGAAGCAGATGCTTGTTTTTATATCAACAATCATCAGGCGGTTATTGGCAAAGATCGACTGGATCTGACTATCGATCCTCCACCAGATTTAGCCATCGAGATTGATATTACCAATAGAACTCAGTTTAATAATTATTTGCTGTTAAAAGTTCCTGAGCTATGGCGCTATAGTAGAAAAGGTTTTCAGATTTATCTTAACCAAGGCGATCGCTATATTGAATCTAAAACTAGCCCCAATTTTCCTCATATTCCCATCGTTGAGTTAGTTGAACGCCACACAAAACAAGCTCAGGTTGAAGGTAGGAGTAAAGCTATTCGCTCTTTAAAACGTTGGGTTAAGGAAAATCTTTAAGAATATCGATGTATGCAGCAATATTATTTTAATATTTATTTCTCTTAAATTTTTACCTGGCGCTATGCAAATGACAGATGTTCAACAATTAATCGACGCAGTGAATCAAGCTGACTCTGCTGATTTACTTTTAGAAACGGTAGAAGACCTAGCAGATGCCCAAGATCAAGCAGCGATACCGACCCTGGTTGAGGTTTTGGGATTTAATAATCCTGGTGCTGCGGTAGCCGCGGTAGATGGCTTAATCAGAATTGGTGAACCAGTTGTTCCCTATCTCTTAGAGAATCTAGACGATTATAACTATGGTGCTAGAGCCTGGGCAACTAGGGTATTTGCGGGGGTTGGCGACCCTTCAGCATTGGATTTACTGTTAGAAGCAGCAATTACCGATTTTTCTCAAAGTGTCCGTCGTGCTGCTGCTAAGGGTTTAGGCAGTATTATCTGGTCAAAACTATCGCCCCAGGAAGTTATTCCCGCTCAACAAAAAGTTCTCAAAACTTTGTTACTAGCAACAGAAGATGGGGAATGGGTAGTGCGCTATGCTGCAATAGTAGGGCTGGAAGCATTGGCTATAACCTTGGCAACCACTCAGCCTGAATTGTTATCAGGCATTAACAACAGGTTTAAAGAATTAACTGAAACTGAAGTAGAAGCGGCTATTAAGGCTCGTGTTAAATATGCTATGGGTCAATTAGATTAATAGCAAGGAAAAACCGTGTTACTCCTAATCAGAAGAGCTACTGGGAGCATTAATCAAATATCTCTTGCTCTTACTTTATTTTGGCAACATTCCTGTCTTAGTTCATCTCGCAGAAATGCAACTTCACGAAGTCACCGCAGGCACCGTCGCAGACACCGTCGTATATGCGGCGATGCGGGCGGTCAACAGTTCGAGGCAACCTCGAACTTACGCCCTTAGAACTATGCGCCTTTGTACGGTGGTGTAACGGTGACCTTCACCACAAAACCCATAATTGATGAATATGAAACCACTTAATCGTCTTTATCGAGGATGTATTTTTTTCTGTTTATTTATACCCTGGATTATTTTTGCCCAAGGTATTTCGGGCAAGTCTACTTTGAAAGATGGATGCCAGCTCAAAGTAAAGGGAAAATTTATCTATGATGCGAATGGAGAAAAGGTAGTACTTAGAGGAATTGAAAGTGTCGTTCGATATGATCAGTATCAAGGATCAGGTGAGTGGAATGACCCTTATGAAAATGGTTGGCTAGTCGATGGAACTGGCGATAATGTTGCAGAACTTGCTAAGACTAAAGCTAACGCTATTCGCTTAATAGGTGGACGCCCTGAAGAGTTTGGGCATGCAATTCAAAAAGCAATAGAAAATAAGCTTTGGATTTCAATAGGACATGTTGATTTCCAAAACCAACATGTCAGAAATATCATTAAGAAGTACGAGTGTTACGTCACACTTCATGCTCAGGGTGAAGTAGTTCATGAAGATGAGAACAAGTGGAAAGAAGAGTCTATTAAAGCCATTCAGGAAATTAGAGAACTTGGATATAAAGCACCAATTGAAATCACTGCTGGTTTTTATGGACAGCGCTTTGAAATGATTCTCAATCAGGGTCAGGCGATTTTTGATTCTGACCCTTTGAAAAATGTAGTTTTCGTCACACAAGCCTATTCAGAGATTGAGAATAGAGGAGGAGTAACCACTAATCTTGATAAGCTTAAGAATTTTCCTATACCAATTTTCGTGGGAGTGTCTTACTTCGGGCTAGGGATAGAGAACGGATACGGTAATAATTCCAATACTTACAAAAAGGTATGGGAAGGAACTGATACAAGAGAACTCAGCAGCTTTTACTGGGTATGGACGAATGCTGGATATGGTGATGTAGTCAGCGATAACGGGAAATTTGATAATCTTACCTCCATAGGCAGATATCTAGTATACGATAGCCCTGCAAACTTAAGCTCTAATGCCGTGAAGACGCGATTTCTCTTGGAAGCTACTCCATGAAGCTATGTCCATAAAAATCTGGTTCTTGAGCTATTTTTTCTATACTTCACCACAATACATTCTATTAGATCTGAGTTGGGCAACTGCGATCGCAAATCCTAATATTTTTTCTATATTTATTTCGGGTTTTACTCCTGATTCTAATTGCAACAACCAGAACCAAATAGGTAATAATTCTAATAATTCTTTGTATAAATATGGCTCAAAATCATATTCAAACTTTTTAGCAGCGAATCTAAATTTAAAATGTCCTATTTGTTTGGAATCTGCACTATAATAGAAACCTCCAATATTACTTGTTTCTAACTTGGTAACTGCAAATAGTAACCCATCTACCAAGTTAAAATCTTTAAATTCTTTTGAATAAGACAGTGATTCTATATTTTCAAACTCTAATACTTTATACAAAAAAGGTAATATATCATTATTAATGTGCTGTTTTAATGATGATAGTAATTTGTCATCATCTTTTAAATGACTTTTTAATAATGGAAATAAGTCTTCATTAATAATTTTTTGTATGTATAACAGCGATTCCCTCTCATTATATAAATATATATTTTTGTCTGAATTACAGAAAAATCAAGCTATTGACTACGTTGTCACAAAAAAAGAGAGAATCACCCTCTGAGGAGAATGAAGATATCAATTTCTTTTCAGCCATACCTGCGCGAGCTATCTTATTCTTTGAGTTACACCTCCAAACTAACTTTTGTCACTCCTTGACGCATTTGTTTTTGTCTTTTTAACCAAGAAGCTTTAACAACAGGGCGAATTATGGGAGCAAAGGTTCTGGCACCCCAGCGTACAAAAACACTACTGTGTAGTAATTCCGCTTGCGCCATTTCCTGTGCTTGGAGTTGTTGGATACGGATGATTTCTGGTTCTCTGGCTTGTTGAATCAAAGGCAGTACCGCGTCAATTTGAGCTAGATTCACTTCTGCCTGAGTTAATAAAGGAACTAAATGATTAGCGGCGACAATCGCATCACGAAATGCCATATTGATACCCTGGGCGCGAATTGGCGACATGGGGTGTACCGCATCGCCCAATAAGATTAGTCCAGGTCTGGACCAGCGATCGCATCTTCCCACAACTACAGACAGTAACATGGGTTTGGTTAAGCTTTCTTTGTGGGTAGTAATATGCTTGGCTAACCACGCAGGAGAGGTTGCTGCCAGTTTGGCTGCCCAGTCAAGATTTTTCCAATCGTAGTTATCATCGGCATGTAGTCCCCAGCCAAGATGTAGCTGACCAGAAGAAGCGCGAAACAGACCAAAGGCATCTTGTCCTTGGATGATCGAATAAAAGATATTGCTTGAGGTAGATAACGTCCCAGAATCGAGCTTAAACCAGAGGATATCTATTTTGTTTTGCAGCTTGGTTAGGTTGATTCCAGCTTTGTTTCTCAAGACAGAATTACGTCCATCGGCAGCAATTATTAAATCGGCAGTAATTTCCGTTCCCGAACTTAATTTAACTCCACCGACTCTATTGTTAGCGGACAGAAGATCTTGTACTGCTTCTCCCTGGATAAATTCAAATTGAGAATAGGTTTGGGCTGACTCAATAATTGCTGTTAATAAATGCGGCTGAGAAACTGTGATACAATGTCTGCCATTATTTTCTAAGGGTTCTTTAACTCTAAATAACTTACGATCAGATAATAAAAATTCCCAAGCATCGATGGTTTGATGGGGAAGATCTGCCAGTAATTTTAGCAGTCCGATTTGTTCCAAGGCATCTAAACCACTGGGCATTAAACCTTCGCCGCGAAATTGTCGCTTAAAATCACGAGATGCCTCAATCAACTTGACCTTTATACCCCGACGGACTAACAAAAGTGCCATTACCGCACCTGTGGGTCCCGCACCAACAATGACAACTTGAAGCATTTTATAGATATTAGATATTTAATTTGATGATGATTTAACTTAGTTACAGCGTATAAAATAAAGTTCGTCCGCAGATGAACGCAGATAAATACAGATGATTTAATTTACTTCGTTTATAGTTTACGTCTGATGTGAATTAAAGTGACTATTGATATCCCACGAAATTAAGGAAATACGCTATTCAAGGTTTAAATACCGAGAGCTAAAATTAAGTTTTAGGGATCTTAAGGGCTAAAGGAACCAAGGCTACGAACAAATACCCTTTCAACGAAGCCAATCCACATCATGCGTAGTTTAAAAGTAATTATGCACTATTAATATTTCTGCAAAATGGTTTAAGAGATAATCTTGATCATTGACGAGTAAAAACCAATTCCTTTGATTCTGATAATTCAGCATTGTAGCTATAGCCAGAGTGGGAGAATTGTTTAAGATCTTGAGGATCAAGAATGCGATTTTTAATTATATAGGCTGTCATCATTCCCCGCGCTTTTTTAGCATAGAAGCTAATAATTTTATATTTGCCGCTTTTCCAATCCTTAAAGACTGGTGTAATTATTTCTCCCTGCAACAATTTAGGCTGAATTGCCTTAAAGTACTCGTTAGAAGCCAGATTAACAATAATTTTCTGGTCTAACTTGGCTAATTGTTGGTTAACAGCATCAGTTAATTTATCCGACCAAAACTCATAGAGAGTACTTGCCGATAAATCTTTGATCTTAGAATGAGCTAACTTAGTTCCCATTTCTAAACGATAAGGCTGAATCAGATCCAATGGTCGCAGTATGCCGTATAGACCCGAGAGAATTCTCAAATGCTGCTGGGCAAAATCAAAGTCCTGCTGCTTGAAGCTATCAACATTTATTCCTTGATAAACATCCCCTTGGAAAGCTAGTAAAGCCTGTTTGGCGTTGGTGTGATCAAAATCACTCTGCCAAGTTTGATAACGAGATGCATTCAACTCACCTAATTTATCGCTAATTTTCATCAGAGAGGAGATTTCGGATGCTGATAGTTGACGCAGTTGTTTCACTAGAATTTCTGTTTCAGCTAACAAGCCAGGTTGACTAAAGCGATCAATTTTGGCAGAAGTTTCAAAATCTAAGGTTTTGGCAGGGGAAATTAGGATTAGCACTGATTTAAAGCAAATTGATCACCAAGGTTATTTTATCAAAAGCTGTCAGTCCTTGGCTTTAAGCTCTAAGCTCATACGTCGACTCAAGCAACCGAATAGCATATTACAAAAAAAATCAAATTAAAACAAATGACAAATGACTCAAGTTGCCAACGCTGTCTAAGGCAGTTCTAAGTAATCGAAAACATAATTAAGTGTTGAATTCTCATGATTCTGGTTTTGCATTATGAGTTCGCCCAATTATGATTAGTCCTGGTTTAATATTAGCGATCGCTTTAGCATTTATTCATGGTTTTGCCACCAAATTGACTTTTGTCTGTCGTATTCCGCGATTTCGTTGGACATCATTTGCGGGGGGCGTTTCCCTAAGCTACGTGTTTTTGAAAATATTTCCTGACTTGAGCTATCAACAGGTAGAACTGCAATACACGAGAATTCTGTGGATGCCACATCGAGAAAACCATGTTTATCTCTTGGCACTCAGCGGACTCCTAGTGTTTTATCGTTTGGATATCTGGGCTTATAAAGTAAAGTCGGCACAGGAATCATTATCATCAGCTGAAAACCATAATGCCGCTAGCTTCTGGATTCACCTGGGGGCATTTGCCATCCTCAACGTAATTACAGGCTATCTTCTGCAAGATTTGGGTGATTATGGCTTAAAAGCCAGTATCTTGTTTTTTATTCCTATTGCGTTTTACTTTTTTATCATTGATGAAAAATTAAGAATACATCAACAATTTCTTTATGATCGCAAAGGACGCTGGTGTCTAGTGATCGCAATTTTTTGCGGCACGGCTATCGGTCAGGTGGCACACCTCAGCGAAATAGCGATCGCGATTGTCTGGTCATTTTTAGCAGGATCAATTATCCTCAATGTGCTGAAACGAGAATTACCTGATGAACATGAAAGTTGCTTTGGTTCATTTGTTGCTGGCACGATTCTCTTTACTATATTAATGTTGTTAACTTGATAGTTCTGGCATTTATTGCCTTGATAACTGCTTGCCTGGTTTGTTTAGAAATTTATTTACTGTGCTTTTCATATGAGTAGACTCGAATGTACAGATCTAAGCAAAAAAGCTTGAAGCTTATGGCTTAGAGCTAGAAACCAGCTAATTTCAAACGTAGTCTATTCAATTAAAAACGGCTGTATGAGTAACAGAGATCTTTTTGCCCAAGAAGCCTTAGCCCAGATACCGAAAATCCTTACTCTCTTGGATCGCAATCCTCATAGTCCTACCTATGGTTGTTTTGATCGCACTTTTTGGCAATATAAAGTAATTGATTTTCCTGCGGGAATGTCTCAAGAGTTTGTTTATCCTCTGGCATTAGTCTATAGCTGCGATCTCCCAGGAAACATCTACTATCAACAGCCCATGATTAAACAATGGGTAGAGGCTGGAATTAATTATGCCTACTACAGTAGTCATAAAAATGGTTCTTGTGACGATTATTTTCCCTATGAAAGGGCGGCAGGTGCAGCGGCTTTTTCTTTGCTGGCTTGTTTAGAAAGCATCAATCTGCTCGATCTCAAGCCTACCGAGGAGGTACTAGATTTCTTAAGACGTAGGGCAGACTGGCTGGCAACCCACCAAGAAAGTGGCAGATTAACCAATCATCAAGCCTTGATCGTGCTGTGCCTAGAATTAATCGGCAAACTATTAAAAACAGATCGCTGGGATGGAAGTAAACAAGAACGTCTGGCGCAAGTATTATCTTGGCAAAACCCAGAAGGTTGGTTTGTGGAATACGAAGGTTGTGACCCTGGTTATCATACTTTGACTATTTCCTGTTTGGCACGAGTTGATCAACTAAATCCCAATCAAGAACTCAAACAGGCGATCGCTTCGGCAGTAAAATTGGCGGCGGAGTTTGTCCATCCTGATGGTTCCTATGGAGGAGAATATACTAGTCGCAATACTTACAATTTTTTCCCTCATGGTTTTGAGCTTGTGGGCAACTGGCTTCCAGAAGCTCTCAATATCAATGATCGCTTTTTAACAGGGTTAGCCAATGGTTTGGGTGCATGTTACGCTGACGACCGCATTATCGGACACCATACCTGGAACTATCTCTTGGCATGGCGTGATTTTATGACCACCCGTCCTCCTTTACAACCTCGAACTCCTGGTCGTATACATCTAGCTCAAGGAGGAATTTTAATTGATCGTCGTGAAGATACAGAACTGTATTTGGCTTTAAATAAAGGAGGTGTCTTTAAGTTATTTCGAGACAACAAATTAATTGCCTCCGATACCCAGTTTTCATTATTGATAGAGGATGGCGCTAAAAGAAAGAATGCTGTCGGGCATTTGGTTGATAACTATCAGATCAACTTAGCCTTAGATCAAATTGCGATTTCAGGTAGCTTGGGTTGGGCAAAACAAAAGCAAATGACCCCTCAAAATTTAATTATTCTTAGGCTGGTCATGCTATCTGTGGGACGTTTCTTCCCCAACTTAATTCGTCGCATCTTACAAAAAATTCTAATTACAGGCAAACAACCGACAGGATTCAAATTCTCGCGCCGCTTATCCTGGCAGGATGGACAATGGCAAATTGACGATCGCCTGACGGCTGATGATTGGGAGCATGTAGTAGCGGCAGATATTGGTTGCGATCGCACCTCAATTTATGTCGTGATGAGTCGTACCTTTCAACCAGGACAATTAAGTCCTGCTTGGGATCTTGGGGAGCAAGTCTCAACTTTAGCGCCAGGAGATTCTCTCCATTTGACTAGAAAAATTTAGTTGACTATCTAGTAAGAATCAGTCTAGACCAATAAAAATTGTATACCAAAAAAATTATTTTGGACTATCATGCTGCTTGATAGTAATATTGCTGAGTTAATTATTAATTATCAACAGGAGGAAAACACAGCTAATCTAGATGGATTGAGAGAACTACCTGGTTAACTTTTGGACTTACCTGCATTAGCCTCCATAGCATCAATGTTGAGAATCCTGAGCAATTATTAAACAATTTTCTGGCAGCATATTGTTATGATACGATCACGAATTTGCTACTATTGGCTGAGATTTATTAATATGGTCACACTAATATAGCTGAAGTGTTTTAGTGACAAATTATAACCATTAATACCAAAATACATTGGTAAACAACTGCTTTTTTAGCTATCAGTAAAATTATAATGTTACTTTAATCAAGAGTTTTTTGGCTAATCATCCCAATTAACAATTATGGTAATAAAAAAGACTAAATATCCACCAAAAAGAAGTATTACAAATAACTTGTAATTATTATAAATTATCAGTCATAATGCTGATGCAGTTAAACTAAGTCCATATTTAAAATTTTAATCAAAATGAAGCAATAAAACTGTATATTTTGCTGCAATCTAAATTAGAGCAATTAAGAATAGTTCCTCACCTATTTCTCTAGTATTGCTTTTATTTAATCAAGATTAAGTTTGAAATTCTAGCCAATAATTTACGAGAAGACATATTGTTTTATGATTGAGTTATCTCAGAAAATATTAACGATCAATTGGCTTCAAAATAAGCTAATTAGCCGCAAAAACGGCGTTGTTTTTGATATTGAAAATTATAGCTGTTTTAATCTACTTCAGGATTTTATCGAAGCGAACGATCATCGTTTTAAAACCCCGGTAATTTATTATCAGGCTTTTCCCGAAGAGAGTGCAACAGAATTTATTGCTACTTTACGAGAAGAAGTAACTGCTAAATTAGGCAAACCAGAAACATATCTCAACAAATCCTTATTAGAAATTGTTGCTGACGTAGAATTAAAAATGGTGATTATTGATCAATGCCATCTTCACCCACTAGACACTCTCGATAGTCTATTAAAACAGCTACAAAGCTGTAATGTTTGTCTAATATTAGTTGGCGCTTATCGAAAAATGGAGCTATCTCAGATTTTGAGTCATCCTGGTGTGGCGAGGTGGGAGCAATTTGCGGTTGACAATCAATGTAAATGCCTGACTCAAGTTTCCTGAAGCTACGGCAGAGGTTTTAAAGTCAGCTTTAGATTATTTTCAGCTAATATTCAGTTTAATTCTTCATTATGAGTAATATGAATTAAACAAAACTTATGCAACGTTTATCTTTGAGCCTAGTTTTGACATTTATCATTGGTGTCAATGCTCACGCCAGTGGGAGCATTTCAGTAGACAACTCACTTTTCCCCAGCAAAACCTCAACAAGGTTACAGTTAATTGCCAAGACCACTCAAGGTCAGTTTATCGGAGTAGAACATCCTACCGCAGGAAAAGTTCAGATTATTGAAGAGAACGGCACCAAATACCTAGAAATTGGTCAAGATTTTCAAAGCGATCGTGGACCAGACCTCAAGGTCATTCTACACAAAGCTAGTATTGTCAAGCAAAGTGTCCAAGAAGGAGATTACATAAATTTGGGGGCATTAAAATCTTTTAGTGGTTCTCAGCGTTACTTAATTCCTGTCCAGATCAACCTCAATGAATACCAGTCGGTAGCGATTTGGTGCGAAAAATTCAACGCTATCTTTGGCTATGCCCTAGTTAAGTAATACATTGAAAACCTAAAAAATTAAGTTGACCTATAAGTTGACCTAGATATTTAATCTATCTGATAAGTTTAATTGCTAAAGTTCTGATTAAAGTAGCAGGAAAAAAAATATGTTGGGAAGTCTCGGTAAAATTCAAAACCCTGTCGTCAGAAGTGTCACTGCTGCCAGTACTTCGATGGCAATGGTGACTATAGTTGCAGCATTGGTAATTGGTTTTAGCGAGAAGCCAAACAATAAACCAGCTCACAAGAAAGGAGTGTACGCTTCACTGATAGCTCTAGTCGCTGGTGCAGGTATTGGTCTGTTGGTCAAAGATAAACAAGATTCTGCCGCAGGTGCTGGTTCAGCCACTACAGAACAAGCCCCCTCAGATACTTGGCAAGACTGGCGCGACTTTCAAATTGTCAGAAAAGAGCCAGAAAGTAAGGAAATCACTTCTTTTTATTTCCAACCTGTCGATGGCGAAACGATTCCTGGCTTTGAGCCTGGTAAATACTTAACCATTAAATTAGATATACCCGATCAACCTCGCCCAGTTATTCGGACTTACTCTCTCTCAGACTATCCCCCCTCTCAAGATTATTATCGGCTTTCAATTAAGAGAGAAGGATCTCCTAAAGGTAAAGACGTGCCTCCTGGAGTAGCATCCAACTTTATGCACGATCACATTGAGGTGGGTTCAACTATTCCCTGTAAGCCTCCAAAAGGTCAGTTCTATTTAGAGGTTGCGGATTCTGTACCAGCAATTTTGATTAGTAATGGAGTTGGAATCACCCCAATGATTAGCATGGCAAAAGCCTGTGCTAAAGAAAATCCCCAACGCCATGTTTGGTTTATTCATGGGGCGCGTAACGGGGAATATCATGCCTGTCGTGAAGAAATGAATGCCGTTGCCAAATCTTATCCCAATCTCCATATTCACTACTGTTATAGTCGACCTCGACCTGAAGATGAGGGAAGATATCAGAGTCAAGGATATGCTGACAAGCAACTATTGGCAGAGCAGATTATTCCTGAAATTAAATCAACTCACAATGGTTCTGCCGATGCCGAATATTTCCTTTGTGGCTCTCCTAACTTTATGGATTCGATCAAAACAGGATTGAGTGAACTAGATGTTCCCGAGGAGAAAGTATTCTTTGAATCTTTTGGTGGGGGTAAGACTAAAGGCAAGTCCGATTCATCTCCAACAGCTGGTGCAGTAGACAGCGCGGAAGTAGTATTCGCCGATTCTGATAAAACCGTTACCTGGACACCAGCAGATGGTACTTTGTTAGAATTTGCCGAAGCCAATGGTCTTAATCCTGACTTTAGCTGTCGTCAGGGAGTATGCCAAACCTGCACTTGTCAAATAAAAGAGGGAGAAGTGGAATATATCGAAGACCCTGCCAGTGAACCTGATGAAGGCTCAGTGTTAATTTGTATTTCTAAACCGAAGACGAATAAGGTTATTCTTGATCTCTAAAATTCAAGATAATTAAAATTGGGCATTGCTGATTTAACGAACGAGCATGTACATGAGTTAGGGCGCGAAGCTAATCTTTGAAGATCAAATATAAAGCGCCTTTGCCTTGCTGTTAGTTTCTATAACCCTAAGGACTTATTCATCCTGTTTAGTTGAGGATTCACAGTGCTTGCATAAAATCAAGCGGTGTAAACGATACGAGTGCATCCCAATTTTGTAATAGGTAGAAAAGCTCATATCTAGTAAATTAAGTAGAAAAATTGCCATTAAGATAGGCACATCGATGTCGAAGAACTTGAGGAATATTGTTACTATTCCATTGCGCGCCAGAAATCTTA
>JBCDDK010000014.1:0-74753 GCA_039180345.1 Cyanobacteria bacterium P01_G01_bin.39
ATTCTGCTGTCTGGGATTCTACCAAAACACTCTTCTATTGAACCTTTCAACGATTCACTATTCAGTTGAGACATCATTTTTCTCAAATAGCTTAATTATCTCATTTTCCTTCTCTCTCATTTCATGCGTTTGCCCTGCTTGATACAGTAAAACAGTTGCCTCTGAAACCTGGAAGTTTTATATTTGCCAATGCCTGTGGTTCAACTGTCCCTGTCAAAGCATTTAATGAATTCAGTAGTTTTGGTTGGGAGTTTTATCGACAAGGTGCAGATATCTTTATTGGAACACTGGGAATTGTTCCTACCAAATATGCTATCAGTTTTGCAGAGAATGTATATGAAGAGTTGCTGTCTAAAGATACTCAAATAACAGTTGGTCAAGCTATAGCCAGTGCTAAAAAAGTAGCTGCGGAGCAACATAATTTTTTTTGGTTACTATATTGTATTTATGGAGATCCAGATATTTGTTTTGAACTTATCGATCACCTACAAGACCAAAAAAACTAATAGGAAAATTTATGCCAATAAAAACCTACATCACAACAGTAGATTCAGAAGAAGTCAGTGATTTAAAAATCGATAATGAGGAAACTTTAGACATATTGGGAACGAGAGAAGAAAACATTGCTGTGCAGTTGGAAGAATTATTTTCTTCTGTAACTGAAGCTATTTCATCCAGTATTGATGTAGAAAGTAAATTAACTATCGAAATTACGGGGTCAATTAGCATGAAGGCTAAAGGTGATATTAAATATCTTTTCTTCAATGCTGGTGCAGAAACAGGAACTACTGGAGGAATGAAAGTAGTTTTGTCAACGACTTTAAAGCCAGAATAAGTTACCTAATGGAACATTAATTTCAATGCCAAAGGTGAAGAAAAATAAAGCTAAATAATCTTTACTGTGTCTCTATATACAGATGAAAAACAAACAATTCAAAACTTTAATTAAGCTACCTAGGCTAATATCTAAAATAGAGTTATGCAAGCTATAGCCTTTCTCGAATTAGTGAGGTACACCGCAATCAACAATCAACTATTAACAATCAACAAAAACCGAGGTCTTGACTGTACCGCATTAAAATGAGAACCGCTATATCACGCATCCTTCTATTTAATTTAATTTTGCGCCCGTTAATAGTAAACAAAGCAACTCGCCAAAAATCATTGGACAACCGCTAATTCTTTTTAAGCGATCGCACAACTAAACATTGATATAACTTAGTTTCACCTTAAAAAACAGCCTAATCTATTGCCAAATAAAATCTAATTCCATAACAAATTCAGGTAGTATAGCTTCATCAGATAAAACATCGGGACGATCAATTACCTCAGTAACTTTTCCTGGGCAATAAATTTCTACCTGTTGCAGTTGTGGATTAATTAACCAGCCTAACTTAACTCCATTTTCTTTATATTCCTGCATTTTCGCTTGGGTTGCTACCAGATTATCGCTCTTAGACATTAACTCTAAAGCAAAATCTGGTGCTAGAGGTAAAAATTTAGCTTTCTCTTCTTTACTAAACCTAATAATTCTATCGCTCGCAATCCAACTGACATCAGGAGAGCGAATCGCACCATCGGGTAAAATAAAACCTGTCGAAGAATCGCATAATATACCTAATTTATACTGCCGATTCCAAATTCCAAGTTGAATCAGTAGGTCGGCATTGTTCTTCCCTGTCTCATATCCCGTAGGAGACATAACAATTAAGTCACCTCGGTTATTAGTTTCCAACTTCAGTTCAGGATTTAACTGACACAGTTGTTCAAAATGTTCAACTGTTATTTGCTTTGCTAGCGGTTTTAAATTGAGAGTGTAGGTATTCATATCCCAAGCTAACTTGATACTTCTCTGAATATAAGAGATTTGCTTAAAGCGAGAGTCTTCGGCACCGCTTCGCGGATCGCAATTCAATAACCAATAAATCTTCAATAATGCGATCGCACTATCAAAAAATAACTGTATATGAACTACTTTGGAAGATAACTCATCTGTATTCTTGATGCAGTCGCTCTAACAAAGGCTTAAGCCGCATGTAGGAAACCTTCAACAAAGGGCTTGCCCGCATGTGCGCGCTGCATCGCTTTATCTGCATTCATCTGTGGACTAATTATTAACATCCCCTGCTTTATATCCAGGCATTACCTCAGCAGCCAAATCAGCTAAAAGATCATGAGATTTAGCAAAAGATTGCGCCCATTTCATCTCATCTGCCAACTCTGACAAAATAATCGAAGCGATCGCAGTATAAAAAACAATATACCCCTGACATAAATTTAATCGGCGTTTCTCTAACCAATGATAAATGCTAAATGTTCAATGAAATAACCTTAACCTCATAAAGACTTTCAATCCAAACCCTGGCACTACACGTAGGACTATCGGGACGATACACAACACGACATCCTCCTGGCATTTCTACCTCATGTCCATACTGGTTTGTATTTCCTTTTTTAACTGTAATTACTGGCTGTTTGCGCCCATCTTTTTGATTCTGCTTAATTCTCTGGGTGTTAACGTGAACTATAGTTTTAGCTGGCTTTCGAGGATTACGCCAACTAAGATTGGGACCTCTTTTCCCTTTACTGATAATCGGTTTGCCATTGAACAGAGGAATTAACCAGATCCTGCCTGTTTTATATGCGCCTTGAACTCTTCCTGCAATTAGAAGTACTCTCAGTCTTCCTGTAGAGATGTTAAGAATTTTAGCTGTTTGGGTAGTGCCTACTATCATTTAACTCTAACTCAATCGTTATAGTTTTTAGCATAGATGCTTATTGCCAGTTTAAACACAATTTACTCTATAAATTTAGCTTTAGGCGATTGTACTCCGCACACCCCGAAGGGAAATCGCAATTTAAAACCAGTTTGTTTAATCTTAAATGGGAAAGCGCTTCATCATCCCATTAGCTTCTTGAGCATTATTAGATAGAGTAGAAGAAATATTAGGGATTTGCGGAATCTGGGACAAAACATCAACGGTGCGACGTAACATTCTCACAATGTCTCCTTCAGCTAGGCTGACGCTATCACACAAATCCTGCCAGTCCATTCCTAATGCCCACTGTTCACACAGTCCCACTAATTCATATTCACGCCACACAGGAAGGCTTACTCCGTGACGACGCTGCACCTGAAATAAGCGAGTTCTAATTTCTCTAATATTAGCGGAAACGGTTTCTGAGGTACTGTTCCCTGAAGTTGTTTTGACCCCAAGAACCTCTAGTACTTGGGGAGGAGGGGGAAAGTCGCACCAAACATCGGAACGAGGTGTTTCAGTAATTAGAGCGCATACAGTCGCTGCTAGGTGATGGGGTTCTAAATGTTCTAGTTCTCCCGAGACAAAGATGAGAGCCAACCACAGTTCATTGTCACCCCGAATGGTTGCCGCAGCTTGTCCTAAGAAGCTCGGGTTATATTCTTCTAAAGCTCCAAATTCTTGGAGAACATTAATCAGATTGAGAAATTCTGACCAGTAATAAGATTGGTTAGATTTTTGTTTCTGATATTTAATTTGAGTTTTATGGAGTTTTTCCCGAAGTTGCAGTCGCTGTTTATGTTTTTTGAGCAAGCGACTGGGATTATCTACTTGCTGGATCGGATGTTGATCAATTTTACGGTGAACTAGATCTAGTTTTTGCTGTTGTTCAATTACTTCTGGTGCAGCAGGGATCGGGATTAAATAATCAGCAATCTTACTAGTAAAAATCGCTGTCAATTCATCTCCTTTAAGCCACTTGCCCAATTTGATGTTATCTAGAGCAGGAAGGGGAATTTCGGCAATGTCTTCAGGGGTTAGAGTTCCTTGATTAATTTCTGTCACATCAGCATTGGCAGCGATATACCAATAGTTGTCTGCTCCCAAACAGAGTAAATTTGAAGCTTTGCCCGAACCAGGAATTTTAGCTACTAGCACTGCTGCCAGAGGAGAACTGACTCGAATATGCTTTCCTTTAAGACCGACAATTCTGCCTGGCTCAATTTGGGTCACTAAAGGCTTAATCTGGCTTTTGCGGGTAGTTTCCGCCTGCTGCTGTAAAATATCTAGTAACCGCTGTTCTTCTTTAGCCTGTTCTCGTAGTTTCTGATAGCTAGCTAATTGACCTGGAGCAACGGGCGCTAGTGCCACATCTAACTTAGCTAATTCTGTGGTGATTTCGGCGATCGCAGTTTGTTCAGGAGCTAGTCTTTTTTGGGATAAATATTCGGCAAAGCTACGTTCTAGTAGTTCTTTGACTTCAGGTAGGCTGTATTTTTGTAATAAATTTAAGACCATGCCGTAAGAAGGAGTAAACCAACTGCGAAGAGGTTCGGCGCTAGAAGTCGCTAAGAATGCTGCCTCTTTCGCTCCTTCAAAGGGAGTCTGTACAGTTACAACATGACCAACTTTATCTTTGCCTCTTCTGCCAGCTCGACCTGATATTTGTAAAAACTCGGAGGGGTTTAACATACTGTGTCCCCCATCGGTGCGTTTGGATAGTGCCGACATCACCGTAGTGCGAGCAGGCATATTAATCCCTGCGGCTAGAGTAGCCGTAGCAAAGACAATTTTAACCAGACCCATTTCAAACAGCCTTTCCACTAACTCTTTCCAAGCAGGCAACAGTCCCGCATGGTGAGAAGCAATACCCCGCATTAAAGGTTCAATCTGATCGATGCGGGCAATCCGTGAGTTTTCACACAAAAACTGCCACAGCAGATATTTCTGATTGGGATTTGCGGTTAGATATTCTGCTAAATTGGCTTCTGCATGTTCATTAGCCGCCAAATAATCCCGCATCAGTTCTGTCAATTGTGGCTGGGAATCGGCAAAGTATTCCAGTAATGATGTTTGCAGCTCAATATTATTAGTTAAGAAAAAGTAGAGCAGGATACTTTCAATTTGCTGTCCTTCTTCAGGAGTAACTAAAGCAAGACCTTCAATCGTATCAACTGCCTTATCACAACCCCGACGACTAAAAATAATATAGATCGCGGGCAACATATCTTTTTTTTGTAACTGCTGCACCACCTGATAGATTTTAGGACAGTCTTTGACCTTAAGGCGTTTGGGTTTTTGTCCTTTACGGGGAGCAGAAGCCTTCAACTTAGGATTGATCCCAGTTTCAGCTGGATTTAAGAGTCGATGGATGCCACGGCGATCGCAAAAGTAGTATCTTAAAGGAACAGGACGAAAGTCAGAATTAATTAATTCGCATTCGTACTCTTGTTGACTATTACTATAAGAATTACGCACTTTGGTAATCCAGTCCGTCAATTCTTGAGGATTGCCAATGGTGGCAGAAAGAGCTACTAGCTGAATCTGAGGCGGACAATAAATAATTGATTCTTCCCAGACAGTGCCGCGAAAGCGATTGCTGATATAGTGACATTCATCAAGTACTACCGCTTCCACATTTTCGAGGGAAGTTCCTAACTGCCCAATCGGCGTTTCGTAAAGCATATTACGAAAAATCTCTGTGGTCATAATTACCACATCGGCATTCGGATTAATAATCGTATCTCCAGTCAATAGACCAATTTTGCGCTGTCCATCACCAAACTGTTCCTGGAAATCGCGGAATTTTTGGTTAGAAAGAGCCTTAAGGGGAGTGGTATAAAAAACTCGCTTGCCATGACTCAATGCCCGATAGATGGCATATTCCCCAATTAAGGTTTTTCCTGAACCTGTAGGGGCGCAGATGACTACAGATTTACCTCCAGCTAAGGCAGCGATCGCCTTATTTTGAAACTCGTCAAGTTGAAACGGAAATAATTCTTGCGGATTTAACTCAGAATTGGCAGCGATTAGGTTCACAAGCGGTTCTATAAAAGATCGGACTTTGGGTCACAATATTAAACTTAACATTCTATATTGTGACATTTTTACTCTGGTTGATGATTTTGTCCGTCAACATCAACAATCTAGGGACAGTACAAAGTATCTCTAGTTTTGTTTCCTGTAGTTGGATTAGTTCCGCTGGCGGTTTCACAAAGCTGCTTTTCTGTCCTTGGACTCAACAATGCCTCGGTAAAATCTGCTCCTGTAATTGTGGCTTCATTTAATAGGGCATTGGTAAGGTACGCCCCTGTCAAAACCGCATTGGTTAGATTAGCCCGAGTTAAACGAGCTGATTCTAGGCTAGCATAACTGAGATTTGCGCCCTCTAAATTAGCCTGGGCTAAGTTGGCACCAAAAAAGCGAACTCCAGTAGCATCAATAAAACTGAGATCGCTATCTCTGAGATTGGTATGATCAAAGCTGGCGTCAGTTAAGTCTTGGTGAGCAAAATTTTCGTTGATCAATGACTGTTTATTATAGTCAGCACTCCAAGCAGGCATAGACCAAGTACAAACTGTCACCATCAAGGCAACAGTCAGAATCAATAGTTTGTTGGCAATAATTATTCGACAATAGTTGAGATTGAGCTTCATGATCTTAAATGATATTTTATTTGTCATAGAAACACTACTTAAATCATAAACCCCGTGCCTATATCCAAGCTAGATCTAATGTCAGAATGAATCTTAAATACGATTAACAATAATTTCTCAAGATCGGGGAAGCATTAGAAATGATAATGCTGAAAATTAATGGAGTCTGGCTGGATCGAGAAAAAGCACACAGGGAAACTGGGAAAGGCTTATGTCAATTTTAAAAAGGCGATCGCTTTATTAAGTGTCTAAGTAAAACACAAGACAGAAAAAAAGATTTATTTGCTTCTGTTGTTTTGCTAGTGTCGACATTTGAGCTTCTATCAAATGTGTTTGTGTTTCATTCCAAATCAACTTAAGCATTTGGTCTCGATCGATATTCCAAGATTTAGGTAAGTTGGAATCTACTTCAAGATGTGGTTCAGCTTTTTCTTTTATAGTAGATGAGTATGTAAAAAGAGAAGCAAGTATTTTATCGCGGCATTTCGCTGGATCGAAAGTGTCATTTACTTCTAATTCACATCGCCACTAATCTAACGCTATTATGTGACCTTCTATTGCTTTATCTAAAGAATTAGCTATTTTGGAATCTGAATTTACTTGTTCTAATGCAAACTTCGCATCTGAAACTTTTTCTTTGTATTCACCGATATTTAAACCTATTTCGATATCTGAATGGATTTTTTCTAATTTCGCTATGGCTATTTTTTCATTTTCTGTAGGTTGATTTAATGCTTCAGTTGATTTATCGCCCGCAGAACACCCAATAAGAAATACAGCCAAAATAACGAGATTAATATAATACTTCATATCAAAACTTCATATTCTTTGTAATCTATATTTTCCTTATGGCTATAGAAAAACAAACTTTGGGTTTGTAAAATTAACTGAGTAATATCAACTAAGCGATCTAAGACATTAAAGCAATAACTTTGCGATCGCCCTATCGATAGAGCGATCGCTATTATTCTCAATTTTAATATAGTTACTTACAGTTCAAAAACGTGAAACACAGCATTACTATTATTCTCAAAGGAAAAATTAGGTAAATTGGCATCAATATAGTCAAGCTCATTTTGATCGATACTATAAAGATGAGAACCAGAATCATTATTGAGCATGCGGAATACAGGTATTGTTTCTATCCCTGTTGGTGCCGACTCAAAGGCATAGTATTTTATTCCTTCAAAATTATAGTTAGCTAAATTATCGATCACGAAGTCCTTTTCATTTTCATCGATAGTATATAAATGAGCGCCAGTTTCAGTGTTGAAAAAACGATAAACAGGTTCAACTCCTTCAAGAGTTTCTCCAGTCAGGGCATCCTGATCATTAGCTAGAACAGTAAACTTCTCTCCCTCATAGTTATAAGCTAGTTCTCCTGCGGCGCTTTGTTCTTGGATGAATTGAGCCTCGCCATCATCAGTAGTATAAAAATGGAAGCCTTTCTCAAACTGATAGAAGCGATGCATCTCATCAGTGGTAAAACGATCTAATGTATTAACTTGAAAATCATCAAGCTCTAAATCTTGGACAAATACATCCCCAGTATTGTTAGTATCGACCGGAACTAAATTACTCAGACTGGAGTTAAACAATACAGTTTCACCATTACCGCTAAGAGTAGGGAAAGAATCTCCCTCAATTTTAATGGTAGTTTCTCCTTGGCGATCGCGAATAAAAATATTAGCTCGGTTATTATTATCACCAAAGACTAAATTGTCAGCTTCCGATAAGAATGCCACGTAATTACCATCATCGCTAATAGAGGCATTGCGGCTAGCCCCATTGGATTGGGTGCCGTCATCAGCAAGACTTACTCTTTCTGTAGTCGATGTCTCTAGATCGTATATAAAAACATCGCTCTGACCATTGGTATCATCAGGAACTAGGTTACTTGCACTAGATTGATATGCTACATATCTACCATCACCGCTGATCGAACCAAAAAAACTATCAGAGTTGGCTTGAGTACCGTCGCTGGCAACACTAATCTGCCTAGTAGTTTGAGCTATGCGATCATAAACAAAAATATCATTATGATCGTTAGTATCTCCAGAGACTAGATTACTAGCTGTTGAAGAAAAAACAATGTATTGACCATTATCGCTCATTCCGTTGAGATGAACCGAGCCATCAGCCTGAGTTCCATCTTGAGCAATATTAATTCTAGTGATAGTTTGGTTGACGCGATCGCGCACAAAAATATCGTTTACATTATTGGTATCTCCAGGAACTAAATTATCAGCGGCTGATTCAAAAACAACGTATCTACCAGTGTTGTCAACCGCACTAAAGAAACTTAATTCATTTGATTGAGTTCCATCATCGGCAACACTAACCAAATTTGTAGTTTGATTCAAGCGGTCATAAATAAAAATATCCCGCTGATTATTATTGTCGTTGGGTACTAAATTGCTAGCATTAGATGAGAAGGTTAGATATCGAGCGTTGCCACTCAGACTACCAATACTGCTCGAACCGTTAGCAGCACTACCATCAGTGGCAATACTAATTAGTTCTACAGATTTATCATCACGATCATAAATAAAAATATCTGTTTCTTGGTTGAGATCGTTAGGTACTAAGTTAGTGGCGTTGGATTCAAACAAGACAATTGTGCCATCATTACTTAATGAGCTAGAACCACTTTGACCATTAGCTTGAGTCCCATCACTAGCAACGCTAATACGTTCAATAGAGTTAGTTTGTTCTTGATTATTCATTTAAATAATTTTTCTAATTGTTAATATATTCACTTGAGATAAAAGCATTTATGCTTTTGTATATGACTTGAGTATAGTCTTATAAACAACTAATTTTTATTACCCTGTTAAAGGATTTTTTTAAATTAAATAGCCAATAAAAACCAAGTTTAAATATTAATTATGAACTGATTAATGTTCTAATATCATTAAAAACATGCCCAAATATAACGACAATTAAATTTATGTATCTGTCTTAGCTAACAGCTAGTCTAAATATTTTTAAACTTTAGTTTTAGTTGGATCTAATAAAGACATATGAATTATGTCTAGTAACTTGCTCCATGTTACTTCGTAAAAAAATCTTTGTGTGTAAAGATTAAATGAGGAGGCTTTATTTTTAGTGATGCAACTTTAAATCAATTTAATAAAAATCTATTTTTAAACAGATCTAACCCCAGTTTAATCTTCAAAATCTTGTAAAGTGATATCTACCTCAGCAATCAAAAATGGTATTTTACTAAGGAGAACAAGATAATTATGAAGCTAATTGAAAGCTAACATTGAGAATTTCTCGTAAACAATCTTAGATTAAGATAGATCCGTGAAATCTCAAAAAAATATTAATGCGGGTAAAATTACAGGACGATATTTTATTAATTAATCAAGAGGATCTTCCCGAATATAAAAAAGGCGGTTCGGTAGTACGAAACAGCTATTTTTGGGCATTGAAGTCGATCGCCTGTTTTACACCCAGAAACAAAGATTGGGAATATGACCCTGAAGTTTGGCTAGCGTTGTCGAGAATGCTCATTGCTTTTACAGAGTCGGGGTATTTAGGCGATCGCGAAACCTGGCTGGAGTTTCCTGAAGATACTCCTATTCCCCCTCAATTACGTTCTGTATCTAGCTATTTGTAGCAGAAGATCGTAAGGATTTATTGATTATTGTATTGAGATATTTGTTAACCTCGATTCTATCTCTAGTTTACTTAAGATATAGAGCGTGATCGCTTTGGCTAATAACCTGCCTGATTTTTAGAATAGCCATAGGATCGCCAGCAGGAAACTCATTGATAATTTGTTGAGCAATTTTTAAATTTCAAATATGTATTTTTTTGCAAGCTGGTTTTATCTACTTAGTTAAAAAAAATATAAATACGATTTATGGTTACTTGCGATTAAATATAAGATTGTATTGAAAAGCTAAATCATAATTATAATAATAGTTAAGTGAATAAATATTAAGCTTTTTATTGAGAATTAAATAACATGGCTTTACTTTCCTTGAGATACTCTTAAATTGCTTGAGCAACAGTTTGGAATACCTCCATTGTTGACACAATCATCTATGGCTAACTCTTGTGCAATATTTACATTAGAATTTTTGCCATAGCCATATACGTTTGTCATAGAACAATATGATGTCGCAAAAAAGCTTTGCTCGACTGTATGTGGTCTTATATAATTATTGATTGGAATAGGTTTAGGTTTGTTGTTAAACGAAAGAACCTCTAAACTGAGTGAAGCAATGATAAGGACTATGCCCAAAAAAATACAAAGAAACTTGGAAAACTTGTTAGAAATTGTGTTGCTGATTTCAGCGTTAAATATTTTAATCAAAGTTCCTTTGTCAAGGAGTCCTAATATTAAAAGGATAATTCCACCGACTATAGCGGCAATAGCAACACTATTAGGCATAAATAATAAAAAATAGTATAGTAAGCTTTGTTGAAACTTTTAAAAGTATAAGTTAAACATATTATATTTGTTTGACATACTAAAACAACATTTTTTAAAATTTCTTGGCTTTGTAGCTTTAAAAGGCATTTAGAATGCTAGGGCAAAAAATTCCATTCTAAAAAAGTGATTTAGTGCTTTGCGAACTGATAATCGGATTTAGTTTAAAAGATCTATCAAATTAGCAACGCCATTTATTAACTAGCCATTATCATCCTCAAACTTGTAGCCAACACCAACTACAGTTTTAATAAAGGTGGGATTAGCCGCATCAGGTTCAATCTTCTTACGTAATCTTCTGATATGGGTATCAACCACTCGTTCATCGCCAAAAAAATCATTGCCCCATAGCTTATCGATTAACTGGGTACGACTCCAAACACGACCAGGATAGCTGAGAAATGTTGAGAGCAAATTAAACTCTAGAGTAGTCAGATCTAGTTCTTCGGGTGCTTGAGCGTTTAATTGCCTGGTAGCAAGATGCTGATCCAAATCGACAGTAAAATGTTTAGTGCTATAGGTTGGGGAATTCTCTGCCTGAACTCCATGTCTAAGACTACGCCTCAGCAAAGCTCTAACTCTAGCTACCAATTCTCTAGGACTGAAAGGTTTAACCAGATAATCATCAGCACCTGTAGATAGCCCAATCACCCGATCAATTTCTTCTCCTCGGGCGGTAAGCATCAAAATGTAGGGGTCTTTATCGTATGGTTGCTGGCGAATCCGCGTACACACTTCTAATCCATCTAAACCAGGCAGCATCAGGTCGAGAATCACCACATCTGGTTGCTGCTGTTTGAAGGTATCTAAAGCAGCCAGACCATTATTTGCCACACGACAGTTAAAACTCTCTTTGACTAGAGTTTGTTCAATCAATTGAGCAATTTCTGGTTCGTCTTCGACAATTAAAATTTCCATGCCTAGAACAGATTGGTTTGTTTAATGTTTGCTACGAATAAATGACTGGGGATTGGGGGATTGGGGACTGGGGACTGGGGACTGGGGACTGGGGATTGGGGGATTGGGGGACTAAAACTTAGCTTACTGTATTTGTATCATTCTTTTTGTTATTTCGTATTACTTTTGTTTGAAGTCGTCACCCCACTAATTGCCCCTAAGAGAATCCAGGCAATAGTATTAATTCGTAAATCAAAGATGGTAACATCTGCCAAATTGAAGCAAATAATGCATCCTGTAGCGATCGCATAACTAAAAAAGATCAGCTGATGATCGCTATGGTCGCAGTTTAATAGTGAATTGACGGCTTGATACATAACTAAAGCAATCAAGCCCGTAAATAACAAGCTAGTTACTAGACCCGTCTCCGCACCCAACATTAACCAGAAATTGTGAGGATGTCCAAACCAAAAATTCATCTTAGCTTCGTAAAGAGGAGTAAAGTTACGTAGCCCCCAACCAAACCACGGGCGTGATTGAATCAAATCCCAGCAAAACTGCCATTGAGTAATCCGCAAAGTTTCTACTGGGCGTTCATAAAGCTGATCTGAGAGTCTTTGCCAAATAAAACTAGGAACCACCTGGCGTAATTGAGTACCTCCCAAATTAGGAGCAAAAGAAGCCCAGAAAATCGCTGTAGCCCCGCCACACACTGCCCATACAAGCCAACGCCAGCCCAAATAAATAGCGTAAGCCATAAAGCTCAAAACTGCTATGCCCCAGGCATTACGAGAACTGGTCATAACTAAACCACTAACGTCTGCCAGTAAAATTACCAGTAACAGGATGAAAATTTTGGCTGACTGTCTGGTTGCTAAAGATTGCCCAGATTTCCAGGTAGATAATAATAAACCAAATGTTAGAGTAAAAGCGATCGCCAAATAAATAGCTAAGAAATTAGTATAGATAAATACTGAAGACATTCTGCCCAATGGCACTCCCTGGGGAATTAACTCCCAACCTAAAATAGATTTAACCACGGCAGGAGTATCCCAGCTGGCATATATCTGTCCCAGCCCGAGGACAACAATTGGCAGGGAAGGAAGTATCAGCAACCAAGACAATTGCTTAAGTTGAGTAGAGGTTGTGATCAGGTATCTTAAAGCAATAAATAAAGCGAAAAAGGGCAGCAAATTAGCTAACCCTAACCAGGCTTCAGATGGATATTCCGCTAATGCCGTACTAATGACCAATAAAATAGCGAGTACGGCAAATCCCTGATTAAGAGAATTTTTGACAATCTTACGGTAGTTATCACGCCAAATGGTCAGCAGAATTATGACGAACCCGACTGCTCCCAATGCGGGAAACAAGGGAAATATGAGGATGCTAAAACTAAAATAAGACCAAGTCCAATTGCTAACGTCTTTTAACTTGGTAAACCTCATTAACTAATATTTGGTAGTAATCATTATCCAATAAAAATATATCCTAGAATTTAGAACCAACGATTCCAAGCTAAGAGCTGATGCGGGCGGTTGACATCTGGAAGAAACCGAAGCAAGCCTCCAGATTACGCCCTTAAAAAACTAATAGCCAATTAATTTAAAAGTAGCTAATTCTAACTAAAAATATTAAGGCAAATCTTGCAAGCCATTATCAGGAACGTTGGAAACTTCTCGTTGCAAACTAGCAAGGGATAGATTGTAATCAGTAATCGAAGATAATAAATCTCCCCTGGCAGTAGTTAACTGAGTTTGCGCCTCAATTACATCAGTTTGGGTACCAACCCCTGCTTGGAAACGTAATCTAGCCAAACGAAGACTTTCCTCAGCTAATTCTACTTCCTTAGTTGCAGTACCAATATTGCTCAAATTAGCTTCTAGCTGAAAGAAAGCTTGCTCTACAGCAAAGCGAATTTGATTACGCTGATCGGCAAATGCAACTTCGGCAATTTCCGCATCTGCTTCTGCCTGTCTGGCACCAGCGCGAGCAGCACCACCATCAAATAGCGTCCAAGATAAGTTAACTCCAAAGTTATATGAGTCGGCGACATCAAAATCATCCTCAAAGTCATCAGTGTTTGTATAACCAGCAGTTGCACTTACAGTTGGTCTAATGCTGGAGAGAGCAATTGTTCGTTGTTCCTCACTAATTTCTTTTTGTAGTAAAAATTGTTCTAATTCAGCACGGTTTTGGAATGCTAGAACAATTGTATCGGGCAGAGGAACTTCCCATGCACCAGCAGCCTCAATCGCATCAGCGGTAGAAAGATCTGTGTCATGGGAAACACTCAAAGTTTCTGCCAGTTGTCTGCGAGCAATATTCTGATTGGCGAACGCCGTATTAAGACTCTGTTGTGCTTGAGATAATTCCACTTCTGCCCGTAAGACATCAAATCTGGTGCCTAGTCCTGCTCTTTCTAATAATTGAGCATCTTTTAAAGTTTGCGAAGCATCTTCCACCGCTGCTCGTTGGATTGCCACCTGGGCATCGGCATTTTGTAAATTGTAGTAGTTGGTAGAAGTTTCTAACTTAGTCTCTTCGACCGTTACCTCTAGTTCTAACTCCGCGCTAGTCAAGCTCTTTTTTGCTGCCCTGATGCTGGCTCCTCGAAAACCCCCCGTAAAAATGTTGTAGTTAAGATTTAAACCACTACTGTAGACAGAGCTTTTGGTGCTGGTATCAGAAGCGATCGAACCAAAGGTTGATTCGGCTGCTGCTTGTGCCTCTTCGTCAGTCGCTCCATCTGCTAGGGCACCCTCAATAATTCCGTCAACACTTTGCTGAAGGTTACTATCAAGAAAAGCATCATCACTAAAGTTAAAGCCTGTCGTAAAATCCAAAGAGGGAAACAATAGAGCTTGTTGCTCTCTCAACGCCGCTGACGCACTTTCAATTGCTAAACGAGCCTGATCAATGTCTCGATTATTGTTAAGAGATAATTCAATCGCTTGCTCCAGAGTAATCGGCTGTTGAATATCAACCTGAACCTCACTCGGTTGAGTAGGAAATGATAGGGGATTGCCGCTAGGATAGAGTTTTTCTGTGCTGGGAATTGCTTCTTGGGCTGGTTTGATAATTTCAGGGCTAGCTTCTTGGGGATCGTTGAGTTGAGCCTGAGCTATTTGCTGAGGAATTATAGTTTGGAAGCTTCCAGGTTTAAGATCTTGCTTGATTGATAGTCCTTCACTGAAAGCAGATTTGGCAGATGATAATACTGGCTTGTCGGGTTGAATATTTTTAATGTTGGCTGAATGATAACCATTTAAACTAGCTTTTGCTGTGTCCTTCGCGTTGGCGATAGTGATATTGCCCATAGCGATCGCCGTACCGAAGCTTATTACCTTAATTAATCTATTTTTTCTACCCACTCCTCTCTCCTTATTTTATTAGGATTTTGCTGGTCAAGATTGCTTCAGACAAGGGGGTCTACCATAAATTTTACTAATTTGAGAATAAAATTTGCTGGGGTAAAACCGAACTTGCTGCATGATAATTAGTTAAATTGATGACCAGGAAACATAGACAATTCTATACTCGCCACTGTGGTTATGACCAACGCTCATAGATTACAATTAAACCGTCAAAATTCGGTGATTGATTTTGCACTTTAATAATTTGGCTATAGTAAGTCAGGCTAAATAATTTAATACTATATTTAATATTGAACTAGACTTATCAGGGGAACTTCTGGAAGCTGAGTTTTTCCCTTCAATGCTAGCAATTCAATGACAAAAGCAAAGCCAATCACATCCGCCTGCAATTGCGATAATAATTGAGCTGTTGCCTTGGCAGTGCCTCCCGTAGCCAGTAAATCATCGACAATCAAGACCTTCGCTCCCGAGGAAATGGCATCGGTATGAATTTCTAAACTATCAGTACCGTACTCTAATTCATAAGCTACAGAATGGACATTAGCAGGTAGTTTACCTGGCTTACGTACGGGAACAAAACCAGCGTTGAGCTGATAAGCCAGTGGTGTGGCGAAGATAAAGCCCCGAGATTCCATTCCTACTATATAATCGGGAAGCAAATTAGCTGCCTGACATTTTGCGGTAAGCTGGTCGATGGTATGGCGCAAACCTTGAGGATTATTTAAGAGGGTAGTAATATCTCGATACAAAATTCCAGGCTGAGGAAAATCGGGAATATCACGAATCAAAGATTTGAGTTCCATAAAACATTGGATAAATAAACGTCAATAATTTAACAAGACTGTTTTTCAGCCCAATAGCTATGGCATCATAGCACCAGAGATTTATTTGTTATCCTCGACAAAGAACAATTAAAGATAACTTATAATTGGGATTTAATTTTACAATGAGCCAATCTGCCAGTTTAGAATCCAATTTAACTGACTCTATGGATAGCCCTGCCTCGATTTTAAATACTTTACCAGACATAGCTCTGCCTGCTAAAGGTTGTTCTCCCCACACCCAGCAACAAATTGACCTGTTATTGTTGGCGCTTGAAGCTCTGGAATTAGGTGGTTCAGAACAGATGTTAGCCACTGCTAGGCAGCTTGGCATTGAGCAAATTATTAAACATCGGGTAAATTTATGGCGTCTGCGCTGTAGTAATCCTTGGAGACGCTCATACACTAGAGATTTTCTCAGTTTAGATGAGGCAAAAGCACTGGTCATTATTGCGGCATATCGGGCTAAAGACCAGATGGTAATTATTAGACAGCTATTGCTCGCAGAGCAGCAAATGCGAGCCAAAGATCTGCCAATCGACAATCATTTTCGCCTCTCAGAATATTTGACAAGATTTCGCGCTCATTTTCGTAGTCGGATGAACTCTCGTCGTGCTAAAGTGTCAGCCTATATTGCTTCAGAACCTGAGCTAAACGAATTAGCTTTATCTTTATTGAATAAGCTGTTGTTTTGCACTGGAACAAGAGGAATGCAACGAGTCTGGTTTAGTTTGTTTGATGGAGAAGTGGCGTAATTATACGTAATTTTTAAAATATGAAACGACAGTATATTTTGCCGAACTGTAATCTGATTTTAGAAGGACTAGAAGACCCTGATGCGGAAAATGCCGATATCTTAAGCGGTCAAATTCCCATGTCAACTCTCATCAATGCTGAATGTCATTTGCTCAACTCCAATCAAAAATTGAGTGGAGGCAGCGTTTTTCTAAAAAATCTGGCACGTACTGTCAGCAATTATGCTCAAGGGCTGCTTAGTGGCTTATTTCAGTCTGAGGGCGAGGTTATGGAATATCCTCAAATATCGCTCCACAAAGTCGAAGATAAACGTACTCATCGCCTAAGTCTAGAGCCTGATCCCAACAGTGGTGAGTCAAGCATTTCTGTTGACCTAACTACAGTAGAATTGTTTGATTTAGTTGATGCTATCGATCAATTTTACGCTGATCCTCAAACTTTGCCCCAGATGACTTTGGAGCTAAAGCCAGTTAGCAAACGCTATCGTAAACCAGAACAACCTTTAACCGAAAGATTAACTCCAGTGGTTATCGGTTTCTCCAGTCTGGCGATCGCTGCTGGCGCAATCTTTATGATTCCCACTCCCGAAACAGCTCCACCAAGCTCTGCTCCCATTACCCCTGCAACGGAAACGGAAACGGAAAATATTCCTAGTGCTACTCCAGAGGCTGAATCTGACGCAACTGAGTCAAACTAGTATGTATCACTGCGCTTACAGCCGTTTTTAATTGGATAGACTCCGTTGAAGATTAATTAGTTCGTAGCTTCTTACGACAATCGCTCATGGGGAGAACCCCCAAGACCGCGTTGTCCCGCTGTTAGCCGTTAGCTATTAGCTTTTCTAAAATTTAATTATGTGGTCTACTCATGTGAAAAGTGCAGTAAGTAGCGAGTAGCAAGTAGCCCTTCGGGTGCGGGCGATGCAAGCACTCGTCGGTCAACAGGAGGACACGATGTCGGAGGTTGCCTCCGACATTTCAGCCGTCCATCTTGAGGAGAACATGCGACAAAAACAAAGGAATGGACCCGCATGTACTTCTTACAAGGCTAGGTTTTTAACTTCCCGTACAAGCTTGTCGGGTTTCCCGACAAGACAGGGACTTACAAAGAGGCGAGTAAGCACTTTAATTTACGTATAAGAAGAACGAATAATAGTGTCTAAATATACCCAAAAGTAACTAAAATTTGAGAAAGGGGTACCCCCGCATCTGCCCGCGTCGCCGACACAAAGGCGTTTAGTTCGCCGCATGTACGCTCAAATTAACTCTCCCCGTCTCCCCATCAACCAAAACAGTCAAATGTAAAAAGTCTACCCTTGTGAGCATATGTATTTGGAGGGTACAAAAATTAGTTAAAACGACTTATAGCTCTTCAATTTCCATTTTTCTTTTTAAAGGAACCTGCATTGGTTTACTGTCTGCTTGAGGAAGCTCCACTAATTCTTTCTCTTTCTGTTTAACTTCTTTAGGTAATAAGACTGGTAAAGGTTCTTGTTCATCTTGCCAATAGCTAGCTACAGGCAGAGTATGTTCTAAATCTTCCAGTAATCTGGGAATAATCATTACCGCGTGCAGCTCTCCAATACGCTCGGCTTCCTGCATCCCTGCTTCAATTGCGATCGCAACATTGGCTATTGAACCACGAATAATAGCAGTACATAAGCCATCACCAATCTTTTCATAGGAAGCTAACTGTACATCAGCAGATTTGAGCATGGCATCGGCACCACCAACCATAGCAGGAAAGCCTCTGGTTTCGAGTAAACCGATGGAGCGATTACTCAGGCGACTGTAACCCCTTCTTTTTTGAGTTAACTCAATCAAATGACTACCAATGGGAAAAATGGCTTCTAAATTGGGCATAGGACGAGCAATTACCAGCTTTGATACCAATTGACCAAACTTATCGGCGGTTTTGGCTCCTTCTTCCACAGCTAATCTCACATCAGCAATATTACCTCTGACTACAGCAGTACAGTGTCCGCTACCAATTTTTTCATAGCCGACCATGGTCACTTCTGAGGATTTCAGCATCATATCTGCCGTCCCCACAATTGCGGGAAAGCTTTTCGTGGATACTAAACCCAGGGCGCTGTCTTTGAAGGGATGTTCGCCCGGGTAACTTGGTGGTTGATTGACTTTGCCTAATGGTCTCCTTCTATGCTCTAAATTAGACATTAAATATCTCTTTTCTTTACAAGTGTGCCACGAGCAGCCAGTATTTATTTCTCTATATTTAGTGTAGTCAGAAAAATGAATTAATAGTGCCAGTTATAGTTTAGCCGATCCCGCTAAATACTAACTATACACACCATACAAAATATGTAATAGGCTTAATTAAGAAATTTTATGATTAATGATGGCTGTAGTTAATCCCTCTAAGGTATATTCTGCTGCTTCTAAATCGATTCTACCGATCAATTCGCGGCAGGTTTTGGAGGTTTGGGGTCCAATTGAAGCAATACACACATCGTTTAAGATTGATTCAATTTCTTTTTGGCTGGTTTGCTGCTGCAAAAGCTGATAGAAGTTTTTAACTGTTTTGGAACTGGCAAAGGTTACAAAATCAATTTGTCGTTGCTCTAGTGTTGCCCATGCGGCTGGATCAATCTCCTGAGGACACTGAGACTGATATGCGGCAACTTCTACTACTGATGCTCCTTGACTAGTTAATTCTTCAACTAAGATAGCTCTGCCTCCAGTTTCTACCCGAGGAAATAAGATTTTTTGCCCCGACAGATCTTCAGGAAAATTAGCGACTAAAGAATCGGCAACATAATTAGGAGGAATGTAGTCAGGATTTAACTGTTTCTTTTGTAATGCCGCGGCAGTTTTACGTCCGACCACCGCAATTTTAACCGCCCCTAAAGCGCGAGCATCATAACCCAAGGTAGTAAGATGTTGCCAAAAATATTCCACCCCATTTGCCGAAGTCAGAATCAACCACTGAAATTGAGCGATCTTGGCGATCGCCTGATCTAATCCTGCCCAACTTGAAGGAGGCGTAATCTCTAGTGCAGGCATCTCTACCACTGTTGCCCCCTGTTGTTGTAACAACGCCGTAAACTTACTGGATTGTTCTACAGCGCGGGTAACTAAAATAGTTTTATCAACCAAAGGAAGAGACGAACTAGTCTGATGGGGATTTTGATATCTTTGCTGCACGACTTTACCAATTACAATAACAGCAGGGGAAAGTGATACTTGAGCGGTTTTAACTACAATATCAGTTAATGTTCCCCAAAAAATCTGTTGCTGTGGTCTACCGCAGTTGCGGATAATTGCAATTGATTCTGTTGGCGATCGCCCGTACTCAATTAAATAATTAATAATCTGTGGCAATGAACGCCCTCCCATCAGGATTACTAAAGTATCAATCTCAGATAAAGATGCCCAATCTAGCTCTTGGGGTTGATGACCACTGATAACGGCAAAAAAGCGGCTTAATTTTTTATCAGTTAAAGTTATTCCCGCCAGCAGTGGTGCTGCCAAAATTGAGGAAATACCAGGTACAATCTCATAGTTGCAGTGAGCTTGGACTAAAGCGGCAATTTCTTCGTTTGCTCTTCCAAAAATCAGCGGATCGCCACTTTTTAACCTAACTATCTGTTGACCACTAAGGCAATAGGCTACTAATAATTTGTTAATCTCTGATTGGGTCGTGCTGGCTTGACCGCCACGTTTACCCACACAAATTTTTAGGCAATGAGGCGGAGCTAAATTTAATAATGATGGCTCGACTAAAGCATCGTAAATTATAACTTGGGCTACTTTGATTAATTCTCTGGCTTTAATAGTTAAGTATTCTTGACTCCCAACTCCCGCACCTACTAAATAAACCTTGCCTGCTTGCACCATGATTTCTGAATTTATCTATCTACTAAAGCTAATCACTTCTATAAAATACTAAGAGTAAGCAAAATCCAAATAAGTGAACTTTTATTTAGGCTGTGCAGTGTGGTCGCATAAAGACTGGGTGGGCAATTTGTATCCACCCAAGAGTCAACCACGAGATTTTTTAAATTTATATAGTCGTCGTTTTACTACCGTAGAGGGAAACACAACTTTCTACGCCATCCCCTCTGCTGAGACCATTGCTAACTGGGTCAAACAAACACCTCCAGGGTTTAAATTTTGTCCCAAGTTACATCGAGAGATTACTCATCAAGGTCTGTTGCTGACCAGGATCGATCAAGCCCTTGCTTTTTTTGAGCGCATGTCAGGTTTGGGCGATCGCTTGGGGACAATTTTTATGCAATTACCTCCTAGCTATAGTCCCGAATTTTTGCCTGATTTGACTGAATTTTTGCGTAGCTGTAGCCAGTCTGGACTATCTTTAGCTCTAGAAGTGCGACATCGAGATTGGTTTCAATCTCAACCCCTCTCAAGTCTGAATAGTCTTTTAAATTCTCTCAACATCGCTAGAGTGCTACTAGATACTCGTCCCGTCTACAATTGTCCGGATAACCCTCAAGTTACTTCGACTCGTAAAAAACCTCAATTACCTCTTCAACCAATATTAATTGGCGATCTAAGTTTTGTACGCTTTATTAGTCACTCTCAACAAAAATATAATCAAATTTATCTAGAACAATGGGTCGAACATTTGAAGAGCTGGCTTAATCAAGAAAAAACTGTTTACTTTATGGTTCATTGTCCTCAGGAAATACATTCTCCTGATACTGCCAGGTATTTTCACTCTCTACTAAATCAGAATAATTTTAAATTAGGTATTTCTACTCTACCCTGGAACGATATTCCTCCCCCACCTACACAATTAAGCTTAGTCTAGTTAAAGGCAGATTAAGAAGTGTAAAGTTTCTTGGCAATTATGAAATATAAATATTTTATTAAGTATATAATTTAAGTAAGTGGGTAAAACATTAAGACTCATATGAGATGTGAGCATTCTCGTTTAACCCATACGACTTAATGAAGATATTGCTTAACAGTCCAACTTATGTATGTTGCTGGAGCGTTGTTTGGCTGACAGCGCTCCTACTTTTCTGAAGATTCGCGAACTACAAGAGTACTGGTAGCTTCGCATTATGAACAGAAGCGATCCTGTCACAATCAAAAAGAAGAATTGTTAAAAAGATCACGCCCCATTAAAAAATCTTAGGTGTTTACCTAAGAGATGAGTGCTTAATAAAAATTAACAATAGCTAAATCAGCTACTGAGCCTTGATTCAAGAGGTTACTTAAGATCAAAGAGAAGCGATTATATAGTTTTGAGCTGAGAACAAACTTAGAATGGTTGTCATAACCATCAAAGAGTGATTAGGGACTAGCTAATACTCTTTGAAATTTTACGACTCAACTTAAGTATTGCTTAACGGTTCTATATGGTTGGTGTTAGGGGTATTGTTTGGCTGACAATGCTCCTAATTTTTTTTTGATCTCAATCAACTTTTGATCTCAATCAACTACAGTATAGGTTAGTAGAAAACACTATGTCATGTCTTCCGTGAATATACTAATTTTTCCTCTAATTTAACCCCTCATATTTAAAGCTTTGATGATTTTTTCCGTAGTTTACTTAATCAGCTTTATCTATTCTTTACTTAACTGAGTTAGAGAAATTTGTTCATACTTCTCAAAAGGCTGGTGTATCCAAGGATTATCAGACAAATAATCAACATAATAGTCTGGTGTTTCTATCGAGCTACTTTTGTACCAAATTACGGCAGTCCGAATCTCAGTTATCCTGTCTTGATATTTTGTCTTAAGCCAGTTGATAGATTCACTCAGACTAATTCCAGAATCTACCAAATCATCTACCAATAAAATGCGATCGCCCAAAGGTTGAATAGAGGTCAGGTGTTGGGAAAACCGAATTTTGCCCCGTTGTTGATTATTGACACCTCCATAGGAGGCAGTTGCTAAAATTGCCAGAGGTTTATCATACAGACGACAGAGAATATCACCAATTCTTAAGCCTCCTTTTGCCAAGCAAACAATTTGATTAAACTGCCAATGAGAATTATGGATCTTGACAGCAAGATTTTCAATTTTATGATGATATTCTGACCAAGTTACATATAAATTAGTCATAACCAGAGGGATTTAACAAAATTGGATAGTAGCAATCAGTTAATAGATCGCGAAAAGCTTAACTTTACCACTAAACTGGCATACGGATCAGGGGACATGGGACCAGCGATTACAGCTAATATCTTAGTGTTTTTCTTGCTGTATTTCTTTACCAATGTGGCAGGATTAGATGCTGGGTTAGCAGGCAGTATCTTAGCCATAGGTAAAATTAGTGATGCGATCAACGATCCGATTGCAGGCATTTTGAGCGATCGCACTCGCACTCGGTGGGGCAGAAGAATTCCCTGGATGCTCTTTGGGGCAATTCCCTTTGGCATCTTCTTTTTTTTACAGTGGATTGTGCCAAATTTTAGTGCTGATCCAGGGGTTAATAAGTGGTGCTTATTTGCTTATTATATTCTCATTGCCGTACTGTTTAATTTGGCTTATACAGCGGTTAATTTACCCTATACGGCTTTAACTCCAGAATTAACTCAAGACTATAACGAACGCACCACCCTCAACAGCTTCCGTTTTGCCTTTTCCATTGGTGGTAGTATTTTGTCTTTAATTTTGGCAACAATTATTTTTCAAGCGTATCCAGATAATCCTAAGCAGCAGTATCTAGTTTTAGGTATGTTGTCTAGTGTCATCTCGATGCTAGCCATATTATGGTGTACATTTAGAATTCAAGAACGGGGTGCATCACCACTATTACAGCAGCAAAGTAAAAAGCTACTGGGCTTTATTTTGATAGCAGTTGGGGCTTTAGGAATTGCTTACGGATTGTCGCAACTATTTAGCGCTGAAGCAGGGATTAGCGTTTGGGCAATGGCATTTATTCTTTTGGGAATACAATTTTTGGGATTTGGCTTAACCCTTGTTTTTGCCAAAGTTGAATCTCATCTAAACAGCGTTGAGGCGGTTGCCGCCAGAAATATTGCTAGTAGTGTTCCCAGTACACCGCTAAAGGAGCAATTAAAGATTGCTTTTGCCAACAAAGCTTTTTTATATGTAATTGGTATTTATCTATGTTCTTGGTTAGGAGTACAGCTAACAGCTTCAATTTTGATTTATTACGTAGTTAGCTGGATGGGAATGGACGAAGCGGCTTTTCCCACTGTTGCGATCGCTGTTCAGGGAACAGCTTTAGTGATGTTGTTTTTCTGGAAGTCTGTCAGTGATAGATTAGGCAAGAAAACTGTTTACTATCTGGGAATGGTCTTTTGGATCATAGCTCAAGCGGCATTGTTTATAATTCAGCCAGGACAAATTGGTTTGCTTTATTTAGGAGCAATTATGGCTGGCTGTGGAGTTTCGGTAGCCTATTTAATTCCTTGGTCAATGATTCCCGACGTAATTGAACTAGATGAACTGAATACTGGTCAAAGAAGAGAAGGAATTTTTTATAGTTTTATGGTCTTATTGCAAAAGCTGGGTCTGGCTTTGGCTTTGTTTTTAGTCGGACAAGCCTTAGAAATCTCTGGCTTTGTAGCGAGAGTTCCAGGGTCAGCAATTCCTGTGCAGCCAGAAAGTGCCTTGTTAGCCATTAGAATTGCGATCGCACCCTTGCCAACGATTTTCTTGATTATCGGTCTAGTTTTGACCTATTTTTATCCTATTACTAAAGAAGTTCATGCAGATATTAGATTGCAGCTACAGGCAAGAAAAGAACAGAAAATTTCTTGACGAGTCTGGCTTTAGTTGTTAATAGTTTAAAAGGATGAGGATTTACCGAACTGCCATAAACCAACAAAATTGATATTTTCACAGCAGCTTCATCTGATTCTCAGTCAGGAATTGAATAATAAAGATAACAATTTATTTAGTCTTTTCATTTGGCGGTCAATCATGAGAAAGTTTGGGACTTTGCTGTTGGGTTTTGCGTTATCGATTGGTTTAGCTAACTACCATCAAGATATTTTCTGGCGTTCAGCGGTCGCACAACCAGCACCAGAAGAATTTAATCTAGAACAAATGGACGTGACAAAGCTGGATGCGATCTTACAAGAACAGGTTGCAGGACAGATTACAGGTCAACCTGGTCAATGGCGGTTTTCCATCAATGAAATCTCCATTATTGTTGTAGCCGATCCCAATGCCAACCGCATGCGAATTTTTTCTCCTGTGATGGATGCCCAAGAATTAACCGCAGACCAAATACAGAAGATGATGGTGGCTAATTTTCACACGGCTTTGGATGCGCGTTATGCAATCTCTAATGGCGTTGTCGTTACTACCTTTATTCATCCTCTATCTTCTTTACAGGAAAGAGATTTGTTATCAGCATTAAACCAGGTATCTAGTCTAGCGGAGACTTTTGGTACCAGCTACACCAGTGGAGAAGTATTATTTATTCCTGGAGGTAATGGTAATGGTAATGGTGATAATCCCCCATCCCCTCCAGTACAATCTTCTCCAGATGATGTTAATGCTTTAAATCTGCGGTTTAATTCTCAAACAGCGCTATAGCTAGGTTTTATAGCCGTACAAAGTTATGTTAGCGGCTGCGCCTCTGTGGGTCGCACCGCAATCCCCAATCCCCAATCCCAAAATAAACCATCTCATACATACCTTTGTACCTCATCTTTTATCTTTATAATGTAAATTCCCAATAATCTGGTTATTTTCATGGCTTCAGAGATTCTTGCCGCAACTGAGATCAACTTAAAAGATGTCAATCAAACAAATTGCGATCGCGAACCAATTCATATTCCCAATTTAATTCAGCCTCACGGGGTTTTAATGGCGGTTTCAGCGGCGGAATATCAAATATTGCAGGTTAGTCTTAATACCAAGCAAATGCTGGGAATTGAGCCTCAAGAGTTGTTAGATTGCCCTTTAACCGAGTTATTAGGGGCAGAACAAGTAGCAGCGATCAAAAGCTGCTTAGCCAAGGATTTCGACAATATCAATCCCATCCCGATTAAGTTAACGAATCTCGATTTTAATGGCATCGTTCATCGTAATGGGGAGATAATTATCTTAGAGTTAGAACCAAGTGAACCTGAGCAGGAAGTTGATTTTTTCAATTTCTACAGATTAGTCAAAAGTCCTGTTAACAAAATACAGAGTACTGTTACGTTGAATGAGTTGTGTAGTGCAGTTGCTGAAGAAGTAAAAAAAATAACCCAATTTGACCGCGTCATGGTGTACCGTTTTGAACCAGAAGGTTCGGGAACAGTAATCGCCGAGACAGCAGAAACAGAATTAAACTCATTTTTAGGTTTACGCTATCCCGCTACTGATATTCCTCAACCAGCAAGACAGCTTTTTATTTCTAAATCTTTACGCTTAATCCCTGATGTTGGTTATCAAGCAGTGGGAATTACTCCAGAGGTGAACCCTCTGACTAAAGAACGTCTAGATATGAGTATGACGGATTTACGCAACGTATCACCTTTTCACATAGAGTATTTAACTAATATGGGAGTGGGTGCAACCTTAGTCATATCTTTAGTCAAAAATAAGCAGCTTTGGGGTTTGATTTCCTGTCATCACTCTTCACCTAGATATATTCCCTATGAGATTCGTGCTGTTTGCGAATTTATAGGGCAAGTAGCTTCTTTTGAGTTAGCAGCCAAAGAAGAGAGTCAAGACTTAGACTACAAAATTAAGCTAAAGTCGATTCAGTCTCAGTTGCTCAAGCTAATTTCGGGGACTGAAGATCTGAAGCTGGCTTTGGGGGAAAATCATGACCTGTTACTAGATTTAACTGGTTCTAGTGGAGTAGCCTTAGTCTTGGGAACGGAAATTACCTTAATTGGTGAAACACCCGAAGCAGAATTCATTGAATCAATGTTTCCTTGGTTAGAAAACCAGTTTGGTGAAAAACTAATCTACCATACTAATTCTTGGGGTCAAGTATACGAACCAGCACAAGCTTATAGGGAAGTTGCTAGTGGTTTACTATCAATATTGGTTTCTAAAGTACAGAAAATATTTTTAATCTGGTTTCGCCCTGAAGTCACCCAAACAGTTAACTGGGCAGGCAATCCTAATCAACCAGTAGAAGTAGAAGCAGACGGAACTCTCAAGCTAACCCCCCGTAACTCTTTTGCCCTGTGGCAGGAGATAGTTCAGCTCCAGTCTCTACCCTGGAAACTATGTGAACGAGAAGCAGCTTTGGAATTACGGGGTTCTATTGTTGATATTGTCTTATCTAAAGCCGATGAACTAACCCAGATCAATCGAGAATTAGCCCGCAGCAACACTGAACTCGATGCTTTTGCCTATATTGCTTCTCACGATCTTAAAGAACCCTTGCGAGGGATCTATAATTACTCTAGTTTTTTAATTGAAGACTACGGAGAAATACTTGATGAGGATGGTGCCGATAAACTCAACACCTTAATGCGTCTGACTCATCGCATGGAAGACTTAATCAATTCTCTGTTGCATTATTCTCGCTTAGGTAGAGCAGAATTGGTGGTTCGCCCCATCAATTTAAACGACCTAGTGGCTGGGGTCTTAGACGTAATCCAAGCTAGTGCCAGAGATGCCCAAGTACAGTTTAATATTCCCCGACCTTTACCCACAATAGAATGCGATCGCACTCAGGTCAACGAGCTATTTACCAACTTAATCAGCAACGGCATTAAATACAATCAGAAAGCCGAAAAAGTTATCGAAATTGGCTATCTAGATACTGATCATCCTGTTGTGATGCAAAAAATGTCAGGATATCCAGAATATACTCCAACAAAAATTGTTTTTTATGTCCGTGATAACGGCATTGGCATTCGTGACAGGCATTTAGAATCGATCTTTAGAATTTTTAAACGACTTCATGGTCAGAAAAAATATGGAGGCGGTACTGGTGCTGGCTTAACCATTGCTAAAAAAATCGTTGAACGACATGGAGGCGAAATATGGGTAGAATCTATTTATCAAGAAGGTAGTACCTTTTACTTTACTTTGCAGTGATTGCTCGATGAAAAAAGACTCCCAACAGCCGTTATTAGTCATTGAAGATAGTGACGAAGATTTTGCAGCTTTGACAAGGGTTATTAGTAAAGCTCATATTCCTAATCCTGTCTATCGCTGTGAAGATGGGGAAGAAGCACTAGACTTTTTGTATCGGTCAGGAGAATATGAAGATCAATTCGCCCCTCGTCCCTCACTAATCGTCTTAGACTTGAATTTGCCTGGTACTGACGGAAGAGAAGTCTTAGCCACAATTAAACAAGACCAAGATTTACAGACAATCCCCGTCGTTATTTTTTCTACCTCTTCCAACTCTAAAGATGTGGATGCTTGTTATCGTCAGGGAATTAGTGGTTACATTGTTAAGCCCATGGACATCAATATTTTGAATAGAGTGGTACACAATTTTATTGATTATTGGTTTGAAACGGTGGAATTGCCAGATTCCCCCAATTAATTATTGATATCAAAGCATCTGCCAAAATCATCGCAACCCTATACCTGGTTTTTTGTCCTGTACAGAGTAATATTCTAGAGGATAGACAATTTTAAGATACAGTTTTAAGTACTGTAGTTATTAAGAATAGCTTCAAAATTATAGATATTAAAAAGTGATGAATAGCAATTGGGAACCATCTCAGATTGAAAATAAAATTGGGATTAATTTTAAATACGATCAAACTCTGCGCTTAGCATTGATTCATCCTTCTTATGCCAAACTAATCAATGAACCAGAAATCAACAACCAACGTCTAGAATTTTTGGGAGAAGCTATTCTCAATTTAGTAGTGGTGGATTATATCTATGAGAACTTTTCGCATTTTCAGGTAGGAAAACAAAAAGCTTTACGAGATAAATTAACTGAATCAGATCGACTAACTAATCTCTGGTATGACTTACAGTTAGGCGATGCTTATCCTTTTCTTGGTTTGAAAGAAGAACGCCATCGTTTAAGAGTTAAACAAAGCAATCCTTTTGAGAAAGCTTTTAAAGCACTTGTCGGCTCAATTCACCTTGATCGAGGGTTTTCTCAGACGAGAAATTGGCTCCATAAACGTTTGATTGTGCCATTGCTAAAGCGTTATTTAAAACCAGAATTAGAACATTCTGCTACAGAAAAACATGTACAGTTTTTAGGCGAAACTATACTGCAAGGCGTTACAGTTGATTATCTATATCGTCAGATCTTGATGGCAAGCCCTGGCACTTTAAAATCACTCACTAGAAAAATTACTGCTAAAGAAAGTCAGAATCAATATCTTAAGCTTGCCGATTCATACTGGCAGGAGCAATTTAAGCAACAGGTAAAACCAAAATCTTTTAAGCTGCTGTTAGCAACAATTTATTTACATTTAAACCAAGAAAATAGCAAAAGTAGCTTTCGTTTAACCAGCAGTTTTTTCCATGAAACCTGTCTTGATGATGATGAAACTATGCGTCAGGCGATCGCCTTACTTTTAAAAGACAACAAGCCGCAAAAATGGATTATTCACCAAGTAATGGGCTATCCTAGCAACAAATATAACCAGGGTAGAGAAAAGTATTATGAGCTGATTGGCAAATCAGAAACCATTAATTCCTCGGATTAACCTAATCTAATAGAACTGAATCAACTCTCTAAAGCTTTAAGATTTAAGCTTAAAACTTTAAAGATAATGAATAATTAGGATATTTTTGTTCAAAAAAAAACCTTGCTTAACTCTTTAATTCCGCTTGATTGTAGTCTGTAAGCTCTAAACTATTATTAAATTAAGATTTAGCATAGATATAGAATTTTTGACTATCATCAATCTTAATCAAAGAAAATCCCGATTGTTTAAGAATTTCTTCTTTTTTCCATTGTTTAATAAAACCTAGTTCAAGCTTTTGTTGAGCTAATATGACTCCATTCCTCTTGAAGAAATAGCTTTTTTCAATAGATTCAATTTCTTCATTTTCTGCTATAGGTTCTATCGACTGAGAATAAACAATTGACTCAGGAAGATGTTGCTCATAACTTTTTTGCTCTCCTTGAATACTTAAAAGCAATAAGCCGTCTTGACACAAATGTTTAGCAATATTAGTTAACCCTTGAATATTACTCTCAATATTGCTGCCATGAATTCCTAAATCAGTGCGACCTTTTCTTTGATTTATAACCCAAACACCTCCACTAGAAACTGCCATGTTAAATTCATCTTTGAGATCTGTATCAAAGATATCCGCTTCTACTAGCTTGCCCCATTCACCTAGTCTTTTCCTAGCAATATCTAGCATAGATGCCGTAATATCTACTCCTGTGAATTCAGATTCGGGAGCAAGCAGTTGTAATTTTTCGGCTAATAATCCTGTTCCTACACCTAATTCGAGTATTTTATAACAACTTTTTTCTTTCATCAAAGAATATACAGCCTGAGCCATTGCTTGATAATCGTAATAGCCATGGGTCATCAGAAGATCGTAATATTCTGTGATATTTGTATATTGGTTTTGATTTGTTAAATTTGTCATTAGTGTCTTTTAAAATTAATTAAACAGCTTGTAGTCAAAAAAATTGTTAAAGTAAAACTATTTAGCTTTAAGCTGATTGTTTAACTTATTTTATTTTTTACTCTCGGTATTAATCTAAAGATAGAAAAATAGACCATAAGATATTCCTATCTATGCACAAAAATGGGTGTGTAAATAATCGAGAATTACTTGCTATTTGTATGTAAGAAGCTAATATTCTTATATGAAGTAATACTAAATTAAGCTTACTTCCTACTAGTACCATAAACAGTTACCAAATAAAATTAAGACAAGTAAAGTATAGAAAAAATACAAGATTTTTCTAGTAAGTAATTACTATTATCTAAAAATTGAGCAACTATATCTGAGGTGAAAATCTCCTATAGCCTTTCTCTAATTAGTGAGGCACACCGCAATCAACTATTAACTATTAACTATTAACTATTAACTATTAACTATTAACTATTAACTATTAACAAGGTCTGGACTGTACCGCATTAAAATGAGAATCGCTATAATTCAAATTATTATTTAAGCAGATTGAATTTTGTAGTTCCTTAGCTTGTTTTGTCTCTTGTTTTTTCTGTTTCTAGCTAATTGCCGAAACTCTCTGGGAGATAGGGAAAAATTACGTGCAACAGTAGAGAGTGGAGCCATAACTATGAGAGAATCTACATTTTTTTGCAGAGTCTGTTTCTCTGAAAGAATTCCAGGGACATCAATATATCCTGCCATAGTCAGCAATTTATGAGATGTAGATTGAAATCGAGCTTCGCTGATGACTGGTAGTTGCTGTTTGATTGGCTTTGGTATGGAAGCAAAAAATTGAGAAGTAAGAGCCAAAAGATTTCCAATTCCTCTGGCTTTGGGTGATGTACTTAAGCAATTCCAAGAATAGATTATATCGTCGCCCGAAATAATGCAGTTGCCAAATTCTGCTGAATATTGTTGTATTTTTGTTTGCAATTTCTGAATGTGGTTTTGTAAATTGCGATTATGTTGGGGAATTTCTCTAGCTGCGTAATACAGTGGATTTTGCCAGCCTTCAGATTTAAATTGTTGACGAACTGTAGTTTTGTTCCCAAGGCATAAGCCCTCAATACTTCGGGTTTCGAGATCTCTTAAAATTGTGACATGGCTGTCTTGCTTAAGCTTGGTAAGAATCCTAGACAAAGTTGTATCGGGGTCGTGCCAAAATATTGCCTGTTCTCTCGTTTGAGGATGAACAGGAAATTCTGTCAGTGAATCCATAGTTACTAAATCAACTATTTCACCTTCGCTTTTGCCGAATACCTCTGCTGGTGACATAAATTCCAGAGTAGTGGGAAAAACTAAATAATTACCATTGTTGTTAAAAATATAGCGATAAAAATCTGCAACCTGGTTCACTAGTTCAACAGGAATTGCTGGCGCAGCATAGCTCTCCACGCCTAAGCCGCGTTGTTTTAACCCCACAGTAAACTGTGGAGCGATTTGTAATTGCATAAATCCTCTTTAAACTGATAAGTTAAATTTTAGAAATGTCTTAAGTCGATGTTGAAGTAACGCTTTTTACTCAAGGATTGCTACTTCATTTTTTTTGATAGATTGCAAATTTATCGTCATCGCTAGTGCCTTGCAACTCAAATCCTGCTTCACTTAATAGCTTCTTAGATGTATCGGGTTTGAAGCAGGTAATTGTGATCTGCTCTTGAGCTAGTATTTTCCCATCTTTCTTGAATAAATAACTTTTGAGCAATGTATGGTAATTCTTCGTATCTTCTATTTCCTCAATAGATTGGGAATAGACAATTCCCTCAGCAAGTAGTTTGTCATAGGTTTTATGGGGCCTTTGTAAATGTAATAGCAATAGTCCATCTTCTTGCAAATGATTAGCTAAATTTTCCAAGCCCTGAGCATTAGCATCAACACCAGGAACATGACCGCCAAATTCCCAGCGATCGCCTAAATCAAGAATGCCCCAAACGCCTCCATTAGAGATTGCTACTTCAAACTTTTGCTTCAAGTTCATATTTACTACATCAGCCTCAATCAATTTTACTTGAGCGCCGACCCTTTTTTGGGCAATTTCTAGCATAGAAGCAGTAAAATCGACTCCTGTAAACCCACAGCTAGGATCAATTTCTAGATATTTCTGGGCTAATAATCCAGTGCCTACTCCTAGTTCGATAATTTTGCGACCATTACCTATGATTCGGTTTGCTGCTTGCGCCATTACTTGATAATCATAGTAGCCAGATGTTACCCACAAATCATAATACTCAGTAATGTTTGTATATTGATTTTGGTATGTCAGATTTATCATTGTTGCTGTGGGAAATACTAAAACAGTTCGTGATTAAAAAATTATTAGAGTTAAACTATTTAGCTTTAAGCTGATTATTTAACTTATTTTGGTTTTTTACTCTCAAAGAGAATATCATATTAAGATCCTATTCAATGTTTTGAGCTTAATAAATGTTAATTATTTATTTTGTTTACTGCAACTTGAAAAGATAAGCAGGCAAGTTAATAAAGTTGTCTTTGGAATACACCTAGAAGAATCATGACTTTGATCGAAAATATATTAGATCCTTTTCAAGGAAACACGATCCCATTGGATGACTGGATTAATCAAGTACTTAATTTTGTTGTAGATAATTTTCGTCCTTTTTTTCAGGCAATTGGCTTACCAATTAGTTGGACATTAAAAAATATCGAAGGGAGTTTCAATGCTATTCCTCCTTTAATTTTGATTATTATTGTTGCTTTGTTAGCGTGGAAATTTGCCAATATAAAAATCGCTATCTATAGCGTCATTTGCCTAACCTTAATTGGTTTGATTGATGTTTGGTCAGAAGCCATAGTCTCTTTTTCTTTAGTTATCACCTCATTAATATTTTGTTTAGTGGTAGGAATTCCCCTGGGTGTTATTTGTGCCAAAAGCGATCGCGCGGAAAAGGCACTCCGTCCTTTACTAGATATAATGCAGACTTTACCTTCCTTTGTTTATTTAGTCCCTGTAGTCATGCTATTTGGTATCGGAGAAGTGCCTGGGGTAATTGCCACCATCATTTTTGCCATTCCTCCCCTAATTCGGCTGACCAATTTGGGCATCAGACAAGTTTCCGCAGAAACTATCGAAGCGGCGATCGCTTTTGGTTCAACTCCCTGGCAATTATTATGGGAGGCTCAAATTCCTCTGGCGATGCCGACTATTCTAGCTGGAGTAAACCAGTCGATCCTGATGGCATTGTCGATGTCGGTTGTTACCTCAATGATCGCGGTACCAGGATTGGGACAAATGGTCTTACAGGGTGTGGGTCGTTTGGACGTAGGATTAGCTGCGGTGGGAGGATTGGGAATTGTCTTACTGGCAATTATGTTAGATCGGATTACTCAGGCGATCGCCAGCCCAAATTAATCAAGGCTTTGTTGATCAGTCCTCTGGAATAATTTCTGGATCAGAGGCATCATCTAGTTGCTTAGTTTTATGTTTTCCTAAAAGATAAAGAGGGCAATATTTAAGCTTAATAATTTCCTAGAATCTGAATGGTTAAAATCATTAAACAAACGGCATCAATGCAAACTAGTGACGGGGTGAGATTAGATGCAGATATTTATCGCCCTGATAACGATGAAAAGTTGCCGATTTTATTAATGCGTCAGCCCTATGGTCGGGAAATTGCTTCAACAGTAGTTTATGCTCATCCTCGCTGGTATGCGGCACAGGGCTACATCGTGGTAATTCAGGATGTGCGGGGTCGAGGAACTTCTGAAGGTGAGTTTGACTTATTTACCCATGAAATGGCTGATGGCTTAGATACAATCAACTGGGTATCTCAGTTAGCTAATAGTACAGGCAAGGTAGGCATGTATGGCTTTTCCTATCAGGGGATGACGCAACTATACACTGCTATGCATCAGCCAGCATGCTTAAAAACGATCGCACCAGCGATGGTGGCATACGATCTTTATTCTGACTGGGCTTATGAGAATGACGCTTTCTGCTTATATGCTAATTTAGCCTGGGCAATTCAATTAGCGGGGGAAACTGCGCGCTTGCAGGGTAATAAAGCTGCTTATAACGAATTATATGCTGTCTCCCGCAATTTACCCTTGAATGGTTCTATTCCTGCTAATCCTGAACTATTACAAAGATTAGCCCCCGATTCCTTTTATCATCAATGGTTGCATAATAGCGATCGCAATGCTGAATACTGGAAAAAGCGATCGCCAAAATATTTGTTAGGTAATATCGATCTGCCAATGCTTCATGTGGGGGGCTGGTTTGATCCCTATTTGCGGGGAACACTTAATTTATATCAGGCAATGGTGGCACAATGTAGCCAACCACAGCATCTATTAGTGGGCGCATGGGCGCATTTACCCTGGGGGAGAAGACTTGGGGCAGTTGACTACGGGAAAGAAGCACAAAATCCGATTGACGAAATTCAGATCCGCTGGTTTGATCATTGGCTGAAGGACAAGGATACAGGGTTATTACAAAAAGCCCCAATTAGCCTCTTTGAAATGGGTAGCAATTGCTGGCGAGAGTTCGATAGTTTACCCCAGGAGCAAATAACTTACTATCTAGCCAGTGATGGTTTGGCTAGCATCAGAGAAGATAGCGGGATGCTGTGGCAAATAGAGTCAGAGAAAGATCTTTTACCGCAATCAATGTTATCAAACGATCTGAATCAAAGCATTGTCGAATTTGACAATCAGACAGATCTTTTAGTTCATGATCCTTGGCGGGCTGTACCCGCACTAGGTGGTCATGCTACATATCCTGGAGGCTCTTTCGAGCGATCAGCTTTAGACTGTCGTTCTGATATACTGACCTATACTTCTGACCCTCTAGAATCAGAATTACATCTTACAGGAGGCATAACTTTAGAAGTATATTGCAGTGCTGAATATCCTAGCTTTGATCTTAGTGCCGTCTTGTCTACAGTCAAGCCAACAGGTGAAGTTTTTAATTTTACTCAAGGATACATTCGCCTCAATTCGTCTAGTTCAGATGTCGCTTTAGTTCAGATTCCTTTACAGGCTACCTGTATATGTATAGAAGCAGGCATAAGTTTACGTCTTAGCCTTAGTGCAGCATGTTTTCCTGCCTATCCCGTCAATTCTGGTACGGGTATGCTGCCCCATCAATCCCATCTAATTGATAACTCAATTATTACCATCTCAATTTATTCAGGGGCTGATGATCCCTCAAGACTAATTATGAATTGCTCATCTGAGTAACGCCAGTTTGGGTTGAGATAATGAGTCTTTGAAGAAAGCTCTAAACCCATGAAATAACATAAGGATTAGCCGCGTTCACATTACGTGTCACAACTAATCCTATCAATTTAAAAATTTTAGATACTTACAAAGCACCAGCATTAGCCAGACCAAGGATCACACCTGCACCCAAGAGATGACCAAGACTAGTAGTGCCTAGTAAAGCAGGTAGACCCATGCCGCCGAACAAAGCGGGGGAAGGTAAAGCAGGACCAGCACTTTGATTTTTAATAGTAAATTTGCCAAAAGCGATCGCAGCAATATTACAAGCAATCATTACAATAGCTACTTTAGGACTCCAAGATACAGTGCTTGGTACAGTAGCAGCTAACAATGTCAAGTAAGTCAAAATTTATTTCTCCTGAATTTTTGAATATTTATCTGAATTGATAATAAGTTTATTTCTTTACACAACAGAAGTATGAATCGATGTTGCAATATTTATTAATCTAGTAAAGTTTTATATACAAAAATCGCGGCAACACCTCGTAGTTTGTGGCATTGGTTTATCTTAATGGAAACTAGATGAGGCGGACAAGCCTCCTCATAATTGAGATAAACGTGGGGCTGTGGCTCAGTAGGATAGAGCAAGCGCCTCCTGAAATATCGGGCATCATGAGGGAAACTTCATGGATGAATGTGGTCAAATTCAAGGAAGCCTAAAGTTGTGAATAGCGATCATGGTAATCTTGAGCCAAGCTCTATAGTTCCTGGTAGAGAAGGTGCAGAGACTGGTTGCAGAAATAAAATCAGGAAATGGTTTATTCGGGTTTAAGCTAACCCTCAAAATATCTGTAACATAACGGCCACCACCTAAAGGGATCTTTATACCCACGGTGAAGGGATAGTCCAGAGAGTGGGGAAACTCACACCAATCTGAAGCGCTAGGTCGCCAGTTCAAATCTGGCCAGTCCCGTTATCTCGTTTTTTTTATTGAGTTATTTAAACAAGTCCTTAAAATTTTATTGCGTAGCTGTAATCGGTGGCGCAATCAAATATAAACTTCAACAAGGTGATGGGGTATGTGTCCTCGAGGGTTGCGCTCCTCACCTCTAATTGGCATCAGGAATATAAGTTTTTTAATCAAAATAATCAAAGTATTTTATGGCTTACTACTGGTTTAAAGCATTTCACCTCGTTGGTATTGTAGTTTGGTTTGCAGGATTGTTTTATTTAGTCCGATTGTTTGTTTATCATGCAGAGGCAGAACAAGAACCCGAACCTGCTCGCGGTATCTTAAAAAAGCAGTATGAAATAATGGAAAAGCGTCTCTATAGCATCATTACTACTCCTGGGATGCTTTTGACTGTGGCGATGGCAATTGGACTAATTTCTACTGAACCAGCAATTCTCAAATCTACCTGGCTACATATCAAGCTAGCTTTTGTAGTCTTGCTAATTGGCTACCATCATTTTTGCAAGAGCATTATGAAAAAGTTGGCAGCAGGTGAATGTAACTGGACAGGACAGCAGTTTAGAGCCTTGAATGAAGCGCCGACGATTTTATTGGTGTTAATTGTGTTATTGGCAGTATTCAAAAATAGCCTACCTTTAGATCTAACTACTTGGCTGATAGCGGGTTTAGTAGTAGCGATGGTTGCTAGCATTCAGCTATACGCTAAAAAACGTCGTCAGGACAAAGAAAAGTTAACTCAACTAGAACAACAGCCTGAATTTGCCTCAACCGTGAGCGAATAGCCTTATTTAGCTCAATAATGGTAGCTGTAATTTCCATTTGGGTCACAGTGATACTGCCATAGCTAGAATTGCCAGAAGCAGAGTAGGAGAAGAGGGTAAAATTATTGACTGTTGAGTGAAATCTTCTCCTCTGGGCTGATAAATGTATTTAAGAAGTTTGCATCTGCGTTCGTTTCGCAATTATATTGATCGCCAGATCAAATTTACTGCCAAAAAAACTATCCTAGTTGGTAACAATGCTCAGGGAAAGTCCAACTTATTAGAAGCGGTTGAGCTATTGGCAACCCTCAAAAGTCACCGCACTACTCGCGATCGCGAATTGGTGTTAGATTCGGCTACGGTGGGACAAGTATGCGCTACGGTGGAACGAGCATACGGAACTAGCGAATTAGGTATCTTATTGCGTAAACAGGGACGGCGTACGGTAAGTGTCAATAGCGAAAAGCTACGCCGTCAGCTAGATTTTTTAGGAGTATTAAATGCGGTACAGTTTTCTAGCCTGGATCTGGACTTGGTTCGTGGCGCACCAGATTGCCGCAGGAGTTGGATTGATGGTTTGTTAATTCAGTTAGAGCCAGTATATTCCAGTATTTTGCAGCAGTATAACCAGGTTTTAAAACAGCGCAATGCTTTGCTCAAAAAAATACGTGCTTTTAGACAAGATAATGAATCTGGGGAGTTGAGGGAGTACGAACCAGAATTAAAACTATGGGATCAACAGCTAGCAGCAGCAGGTTCTAGGGTTGCCCGTCGCCGCGCTAGGGTAATTAATCGACTAGCACCCATTGCCCAACTATGGCACCAACGTATTAGTGGGGAGACTGAGCATTTAGAAATTAATTATTTGCCCAACGTGTCCTGGGCAGAGGATGAACCTTTAATCGTACAGCAGGCTTTCCTCGACCAAATTGCTGAACGTCGTATGGTTGAGCAGTACCAGGGTAAAACTGTTGTGGGTACTCACCGAGATGAGATTGAGTTTAGCATTAATCAAACCCCTGCTCGCTACTATGGTTCTCAGGGACAACAGCGCACTTTGGTATTAGCTTTAAAATTAGCAGAATTAAAGTTGATTGAAGAGGTAGTAGGAGAACCGCCTTTGCTGCTGTTGGATGACGTGTTAGCAGAACTAGATCCCAATCGACAGAAACAGCTTTTAGAAGTAATTGGCGATCGCTTTCAAACTATCATTACTACTACCCATGTAGATAGTTTTAATCATGACTGGATCGAAGATTCTCAGATCTTAGCAGTGGAAGCAGGTAAGATCAGCGAAGTTTTATTAAGTTGATTCAAAGTAGGCAAGTAGTGTTTATAGTGGTTCCCATTGAAATGAGGTACGAAGAAGCAAATATATTTGTTCCTGTTGATTGTTGATTGTTGATTGTTAATTGTTGATTGTTGATTGGGTGTACCTCTAGTTGTCAAATATTACTATTAATTAATGAAGCCTAGCTATACATTTCATCGCAATTTTCGCTTACCAATGGGATTTCCTGCCGAATTCTTTGACTCTGCTTTAGCCTATCAAGCTCAAGCAACAGATACTTTCATTGTTACCTATCCTAAATGTGGAACAACTTGGACGCAGAATATTATTTGGATGCTGCACCATGATGGACAACCTTTTCCCCTAGGTAAAAATATTAATTTGTCAGTTCCTCATCTTGAAGAAGTAGGAGGCGATTTTGTGGCATCTTTACCGAAACCCCGTTTTATCAAAACTCATTTAACTTACGATTTGACACCTTATCATCCTGAAGCAAAGTATATTTATGTTGCTCGTAATCCCTTTGATTGTGTAGTTTCTTTCTACTATCATACAAAGGGTTTTATTAAGCATTATGATTTCGCGGAAGGTACTTTTGAGGAATTTTTTGAGTGTTTTATGCGTGGAGAAGTAGATTGGGGTGATTACTTCGATCATTTAATGCCCTGGATAAATCAGAGAAATGATTCTAATTTTCTCTTTTTAACTTATGAATCTATGAAAAGTAATCCCAGGGATGCCATTATAAGTATTGCCAAATTTTTAGGTTCTATTTATGCTGAAAAAGCTGCCAATAATCAAATTTTAGAAAATATTCTTGAACATACTAGTTTTGCTAGCATGAGTCAAAATCAAAATCGTTGGTCTAGTCAGAGACTGCCTGAGATGACACCATTCATTCGTAAAGGAGAAGTAGGTGATTGGAAATCCCATTTCTCTGCTACTCAAACTCAACGATTGACTCAGAAGTTTAAAGAAAGAACTAGAAATACCAAAATAGCAACTCTTTGGGGTATATAGCTTTTTTTGTATTAGTTTAGTCTAATTTTATTTCTGGATCGGCGAACGCTAATTTATACTTAAGTATACAACTTGGGAAGAGTTAAGAAAAGTCAACTACGCACTATATATCTACGGTGTGCGTGGTTATTTCGGTAATGCCTAATAGCTTTTTGTCGTTAGTTAGTAACGGTAGTTCAAGCCATAATGCTGTTCCAGCAATAATAGCATCTGGAAGTTTTAATGAGTATTTTTTGCGTAAGGTAATAGTATTTTGTTTAACTGATGATTTCAGTTCAATAACGGTTGCCATTTCGATAAATTCCTGAACCTTTTGTAGTTCAACAACACTAATTTTTGGATAGGATAGCAATTCAAGTTCAGTAATACTTGAGATAGCATATCGCCCCGACTTTAAAGGTTCTTTAAGACGTTTACTAAGGTGATATAAAACCACATTAGTATCCAGTAAGATCACAGAATTACCATTCATCGCGGATGCGTCTTTGGTACTCTAGCGGATCTTCTGTTAGTCTGATCACCCCACAAAATTTTGACATATCAATAGCTGGTTTAGCATTAGCCAGAACCTGTTCTAGTTCCACATCTTTGCTATTTAAACTAGAATCTTTTAGTGTTGAATAAGAAACTGTAACTTCGATATCCTGATCAACAATGCCCGTGGGAATATCAATATCTATGTGAGCGATACCGTCGCTACCAGTGTGAGCTTGGATATATAATTCTTGTTCCGACATAGATTAAATATATTTTTAAATACGTTTTAAACAAACTGTATCCCACATTATTTTATCTTAATACTGGAAATATTTGAGGAATATAAATCAGCTTGAAGAGCATTCCATCACGATTTTGAATATCTTCTAAAATATAAAAACAACTGGCAAGAAGGCGATTTACGGCGACCGCATTATTCAAATTTTCTTTCTGATCTAGATTGGCGATCGCCAATTAACCATGCTGAAATGATAGAATATCTGAGTTATACAGTAGAAGTATGATTAAATTAAAAGATAGCTCAACCAGAAGCAAAGACAAAGCTAAAGACAAGTTAGATTAGCTATGACGGGCATTAAAATCATCAAAATCTTTCTAGCTTCATCCTCCGAATTGAAAGGCGATCGCGAACAATTTGAAATTTTTATCAATCGCAAAAATAAGGAATATATCAAACAGAATATATTTCTAGAATTGGTAATCTGGGAAGATTTTCTTGATGCCATGTCGGCAACTCGTTTACAGGACGAATATAATAAAGCAATTACTGACTGCGATATATTTATCAGTCTGTTTAAAACAAAGGTTGGTCGCTATACGGAATCAGAATTTACCCAAGCTTTTCAAACTTTTAAGGTTAATAATAGACCTCAAATTTATACCTACTTTCAAGACGCACAAATTTATGTCAATCAAGTTAATATGAATGACTTGATGAGTTTACATAATTTTAAGGAAAAACTCAGGCAATTGGGACATTATCACACCTCATACTCAAATATTGACAAACTTACAGGTCATTTCAGCGAACAGTTAATTAAGCTAGAAAAAAAATTAGTAAATAACTTTTTAGAAAGACCAATCTCTAATAGTTCGCAACTAGATGAATTAGAAATTTTAAAACAAGAACTTAAAGATATAAAGCGATCGCACAATAATCAACTTATAGAATTAGAGCAAAACATTCAACTCTTGCAGTCTCAAAATAAGCAGCTAGAGCAACAATTAGCAGAAAAGCGATCGCAACAACAGCAATCAGAAACCTCGCAGCAATCCCAAATTGAAGAAAAAGAATCAGAAATTGTTCGCTTACAAAACATAGCTACATCTCAGCAAGAAAATATTGAAGAGTTAAATGAGAAACTTAAAGACTTAGAGCGATCTCACAGTAATCAACTTGAAGAAATACAGGCAGCTTCGAGAAAAGAAAAACAAGAATTAGAGCAACAATTAGAACAGGAAAAATCAAGTTTCAATCAACAGCAAGCAAAAATAGCAGAAAAAGATTTAATAATTACTCAGCTAGAAGTACAGATAGAACAGCTAAAATCTGACCTAAAAACCACTGCCAAGAATGAGGTAGAACTTAAAAGCGCGAGAGGCATAGACTATAGAAAACTACGTGACCTTCTAGCAGCAGGAGAATGGAGAGAAGCTGACCAGGAAACATCTAATGTTATGCTGAAAGTTGCAAATCGGCAAAGTGAAGGATGGTTAAGAGAATTGGATATTGATAATTTTCCTTGTGAAGATTTGCTTACCATTAATCAGCTATGGTTACACTTTAGCGATGGTCAGTTTGGCTTTAGTGTTCAGAAGGAAATTTACGAGAGCCTTGGAGGAACAAGAGAGTATGATAGCGAAATATGGAAAAGTTTCGGCGATCGCGTAGGCTGGAGAAATGGAGGAAAATGGTTGAACTATGATGAACTATCTTTTACATTGTCAGCAAAAAAAGGACACTTCCCGATAATAACTATTGAGGAAGTCGATGAAGTTTTCAGGGGTGGTTTTCAAGACATGTTCCAAGATATACTCTCGCGCACAAATAATACAAAGACAAAGACAATGCACTCGACAATTGTGTGTATTCTTGCACAAAGACTTGTAACTTGTAGATTATAGTGCCTTCTTTCAGTTATCAGTAAACAGTAAACAGTTATCAGTTTTTCTAGCAATTGTCTTGAATATAAAATCCCATTAATTTACCATGCCGCTTAACGGCTAAAACTTCCTTGCTAGATAGATACTGAGATACTTTGTCTCTAAATTCTTTGATACAAACACTTTTTATCATGTTTACTCTCTTCCTAAAATTGTGGTCATTTTGTAGTCACAAATCTATCTGTAAGGCGATCGCTAATTAATTAATCTGTTACCAAGTTTCAAAACTAGTCTCCGTTGCGATGGTCTTAAATGTTAAATTAAATTAGTGCAAATTTTTATAAAAATGAATAATCCACTGCTGCCTGAAATTCTCAAATTAAATATTGCTGAAAGAATTCAACTAGTAGAAGATATTTGGGACAGTATCAGTAATACGACACAAGAAATAGATTTAACCGCAGCGCGAAAAACTGAATTAGACAGCCGCTTGGAAGTATTTCAAGAAAATACTGAATCTGGATCAACTTGGGATCAGGTTAAACAGAGATTACAAAATAATGAATTATAAAGACAAGCAATAAGTTAATTAATATCAATAAATATTGTTTTATTTCATAAGCTGCTCTCATATAAATTCTCTATAACAATGCACTAAATAAAATTTAACTTCTTTGCGTCTTTGCGCCTCTGCGCGAAATCTAAGCTCAAAATATTGGCTTTTACCAGGAAACTATTAATAGCGATCGCAAATCTATTCAACCGTAATTGCGTTAGCTTCCAAACTTATAATTAATAGAAGACTAAAATAATGAGAACATGATCAATTAAGTACAGCAAATAACAACTAACAAAAATTAGCTTACTTTTTCACCACCATTTTAAAAGAACTTGGAGGAGCAATAGTTAAACCACGACGCACTGGAAGCATTGGGAGTTTACTAACTAAATCTAATTGAAAGCGGGACAATATTGTTACAATAGCTAACTTCATTTCTAACAATGCTAAGGCAGAGCCAATACAGCGACGATTGCCACCACCAAAGGGAATATATTCATAAGGTGAATAGGTTTTCTGTAAGAATCTTTCAGGCTTAAACTGTTTAGCATCAGGATACAAATCTTCTCGATGATGTAGAGAATAGATCGAAACCATCAAAGAAGTATTGGGTTCAAAATTATATCCATTAACCGACGTTGGTTTAGTGAGTGTACGAGAAAAAGCTCCTGTAGCGATGGGATAAATTCTTAAAGTTTCTAAGATTACAGCATTTAAATAAGGTAAGCGATCTATTGCTTTATAGTCGTGATTCTCTGCTAAAGAATTTAACTCAAAATCCAGTTTATCTTTGACTTCTGGTAAATAATGAATCCAATATAATAGCCAGGCTAAAGCTGAGGCAGTAGTTTCGTGTCCAGCAAACAATAAAGTGATTAATTCATCGTGCAACTCTTCATCTGTCATTCCCTCACCTTTTTCATCTTTGGCTAAGAGTAATAAACTAAAAATATCAGTTGAATTTGATTCACCTGTCGCTAATAGTTCACGTCTTTCAGCAATTTCACTATAAATTAAACTCCTAATTTCTTGTTTCAATCTTAAAAATCGCCCCCAAGGACTATACTTTCCCCAGTCTTTTTGTAGGACAGGAAAAAACATAAAGCTAGAACTTAAAGGAGTATTAAAAATATCTAACAGGTCAGTTAACAATTCTCTCAATCGTTCGTATCTTGCTCCCGAATCAATCCCAAAAACAACTGTTAAAATTACTCGCATCGTAATTTCCTGAGTTAAGGCACGAACTTTAAAAGGCTTGTTTATCTCTAGTGAATTACACACCTTATTAGTTATCTTGACAATCTCACTACTACACTTTGCTAAAGATTCACCATGAAAAGGAGGCATCAATAAGCGGCGGCGATTTTTATGTTCATGACCATCTAATAGCAGTAAAGAATTATCACCCACCAAAAAGTTTAAACCCTGATTACTTTGCCCTACAACAAAGCGATCGCGATCTGCGGTAAAAATATCTTCAATCGCCTGGGGATTGCAGGTCATCAAAGTTGGAGGTGCATTTTTAAATACTACCTGATAAAAATCTCCATACTCGCGCTGCCGTTTTTCTATAAACTCTAGTGGACGTAAAATAGCATTTAAAATGCGAATAGTGCGTAGCCAACCAGAAGTACTTTCAACCGTGGGGATTGTCATAACAGCCTTGTGTCATAGATAGATGCTCAATTTGATTGTAGCGAAACCCCACTATTAATAAGGTAGAGTCCCATTGAGAACCTGTTGAGACTCAGCAACACTTTTCTCCAACTCCACAATTTGCTGCGGTGGGATAACTTCGGCGGCAAATTGAGCTTGTTCGGCTAGCTTTGGCCCTGCCTCGTATCGACGGGCAAACTCATTAGCATCAGCCTCATATCTCTCAATCAATCCCTGCTGAATTTTATTAATCAACAGCGATCGCTCAAGATCTTTATGGTTAGCGATCGCCTCGGACAAGCTCATCGGAATACTTTAATCATTCTTCAGGTAGATAATGGTCGCCCTCACACGGCTAAAAGGCTTATAGTTCCAGACAATATTATCCTCTTATTTCAGCCTCCGTATTCCCCAGAGCTAAATCCGATTGAACGTCTTTGGCAAGCTCTTAAAAAAGATTTGAAGTGGGAAATCTTTTCTGACTTAAATGAGTTACATTTATTTCTTGATCGCATCTTGAAAGAATTAACACCCGAATTTATTGCTTCTGTCTGCGGATATCCTTTTATTCTCAATGCCCTATCTGTCGCAAACATTTATTAATTTGGTATCAGATTAATGATTACAGACTTCGAGAATCAATAACATGCTAGAAATAATGAACTTCACAGAATAGCCGATGAACTAGCTCTAGAAAAATCAGTAGTATCTTTTCAACTGATTAAAATTGCGTTAAAAATATGTCCAGAGGAAAAAGACAAAATCTCTGAATTTATCGCTAATCAAATATCATAATCTGCTTATACATATTTAATAATATTCATTGATATATAACCAAGAACTTCTGAATCTTGATATATTCTCCCCTTTCTTAGTATGAGAGGGGAGCAAATTGAAAGTTCTATACAGGCATACCTAAAATGTCCTCAATCTTGGGCATCTCTTCTAAGGGAATCACTCGACCTTCATCTTCAAAGTTATCGATCTGATCGAAGTTGAGATAACGGTATAAATCATTCTCAAAAGGAGCAATTTTCTCTTTAACCACTGCCATGTATTCTTCTACTGTGGGAATTTTACCTAACAAAGCACAGACGGCAGCTAGTTCTGCTGAACCAAGATAGACTCTGGCACCTTTCCCCATACGGTTGTTGAAGTTACGGGTAGAGGTAGAAAAAACGGTAGCATTATCTTCGACACGGGCTTGATTACCCATGCAGAGAGAACAGCCAGGCATTTCAGTACGCGCACCAGCGGCAGCAAACACGCCGTACACTCCTTCTTCGCGGAGTTGCTTTTCATCCATACGGGTTGGGGGACAAATCCACAGCCGTCCCTTAACTACCCCTGCACCTTCTAAAATTTTAGCCGCAGCGCGATAATGTCCGATATTGGTCATGCAAGAACCTATAAAGACTTCATCTACTTTGTCTCCTGCACATTCTGACATCAACTTAACGTTATCGGGGTCGTTTGGTGCGGCGACGATGGGTTCAGTTATTTCGTTGAGGTTAACTTCTATGGTGTCTGCATATTCTGCATCTTCGTCCGCAGACATCAACTCAGGATTTGCCAACCACTGTTCCATCTTGGCGACGCGGCGCATAATAGTACGGGCATCGGTGTAGCCTCGTGCCACCATATTTTTAAGTAACGCGACGTTAGAACGCAAGTATTCAGCCACAGTTGCTTCGCTTAGTTTAATGGTACTACCAGAACAAGAGCGTTCAGCAGTGGCATCGGTAAGTTCAAATGCCTGTTCTACCTTAAGATCTGGTAAACCCTCCATTTCCATCACTCGTCCATTAAAGACATTTTTCTTATTCTCTTTTGCCACGGTAAGTTTACCCTGTTGGATAGCTACCCAAGGGATGGCGTTAACAATATCTCTGAGGGTAATTCCTGGCTGTAGTTCTCCTGTAAAGCGAACTAAAACCGATTCGGGCATATCTAGAGGCATTACTCCCAAAGCGGCGGCAAAAGCGACTAAACCTGAACCAGCAGGAAAGGAAATACCGAGGGGAAAACGAGTATGGGAGTCACCACCAGTACCAACAGTGTCGGGTAGCAACATTCTATTTAACCAAGAGTGGATAATACCGTCTCCTGGGCGCAATGCCACACCACCACGGGTAGAGAAGAAATCTGGTAAATTTTTATGGGTATTAATATCAACAGGCTTGGGATAGGCTGCGGTATGACAGAAGGTTTGCAGGGTTAAATCGGCATTAAACCCAAGACATGCCAATTCTTTTAATTCATCTCTAGTCATGGGACCCGTGGTATCTTGCGAACCTACAGTAGTCATAAGGGGTTCACAGGAAGTCCCAGGACGAACTCCTGGCAAACAACAGGCTTTGCCGACCATTTTTTGCGCCAGGGTAAAGCCTTTGCCAGTATCCTCAGGCAGAGAGGGACGAGTAAATACTTCGGATACGGGTAAGCCTAATGCTTCTCTAGTTTTGTCGGTCAATGCTCGACCAATAAGTAAGGGAATTCTGCCCCCTGCACGCACCTCATCAATAATAGTTTCGGGTTTTAAAGTAAAGCGGGTAATAACATCGCCAGCTTCGTTAGTAATTTCGCCTTTGTAGGGATGAATGGTAATAACATCGCCAGTATTCATTTGTGAAACGTCGCATTCTATCGGCAATGCCCCAGAGTCTTCAGCGGTGTTAAAAAAGATGGGCGCAATTTTGTTACCCAGAATGTAGCCACCAGCTTTCTTATTGGGAACAAAAGGAATTGCCTCGCCAATGTGCCATAGTACCGAGTTAATAGCTGACTTACGAGAGGAACCAGTTCCTACAACGTCTCCAACATAAGCTACAGGATGACCTTGTTCTTTTAGTTGAGCAATGGTATCTAAACCATCAGGCATCTTTGACTCCAGCATCGCTAAGGCGTGGAGGGGAATATCAGGGCGAGTTGTAGCGTGGGGGGCAGGAGAGAGATCATCGGTATTGGTTTCCCCTGGCACTTTAAACACAGTTACCGTAATCGCCTTTGCTGGTTTGGGGCGACTAATAAACCATTCGGCATTTGCCCAAGAATCGATTACCTGCTTGGCATAGGGATTAGTATCGGCAAGTTCTAAGACATCATTGAAAGCGTCAAATACCAACAGCGTTTTACTTAATGCCGCCGCCGACTCAGAAGCAATACCTGATTCTGAAGAGTTTAGCAGATCAATCAAAGACTGAACGTTATAGCCACCCATCATAGTTCCCAGTAAATCTACTGCGCCCTGAGGTGAGATGACGGGACACTGAATCTCGCCTTTAGCCACAGCGGTTAAAAAACCAGCCTTAACATAGGCTGCATCATCTACACCAGGGGGAACTCGATCTACTAATAATGCCAGTAGTTCTTCTTTGTCGGCTGCGGGAGGATTTTTAAGTATTTCACACAACTCTGAAGTTTGTTGGGCAGTCAGCGGTAAAGCAGGGATACCCAGTTCTGCCCTTTGGGCGGCGTGCTTTTTATATGCTTCTAACATTTAATAGTTCTCCTCTATATATGCAGATTTATTACAGAATTTTTATTCTCTCATCGATCCTACCTAATCATTCCATGTGGATTACAGTAAGTTTTTTTGGCAGGAATGATGATTAAAACTCTTTAGATACAACTATTTTATTGTTCTCAGGGTTGCTTAGTGTATCAAAAGTGGCAGATTGCGGTGAGGAGATTTATAAATCTTGCCAGGTGAAATTAATTTTATTAAGCAGTAGGGGAATACTTTTCTAGTCGTTCTAATTAATTGACCTGCCATCTCAGTAATTTGTTCGGGGGATTAAGGATTAGGGAGAGATAATTCGTATATACTAACGGGATGGTTCTTATTAGAAATGACTATAAGTTTCAAAACCACGAAAAAAATTGGTGATCGCACGACCCCTAGCCGAGCGATCGCTCAAACATAAAACGATAATCAAATCACAACCAAAATAATTCTGATTATGATTGTTAGTTAACCAGCCATTATTAATTAATAAAGTGCAATTGGTGCTTCAGGTTCGATTACTACCACCCGATCAGCGGTAAGATTCCCTGTTGCGGCACCTGCTGCGGCACCGCCGATAATTTCCCCAGCCCCAGCACTACCAAATATTTCACCAAGGACAAGTCCCCCAGCAGCACCAATTCCTGCGTCAGTAGCGATCGCACCAGCGTTAGTATCGCGAGGGTCTTTGACATCTTTCATAATTCCTGAAGTTGCACTAATGCTATAGCTGAAACCATCATAGGTTACTGCTTCTGCAACATAGCGCAAGCCGCCTTCTGCTGGAATATATTTACCCACGATGGTTGCACCTTTGGGGATAGTTACATTATCAATTACACCTCTTTCTTGAGCTATTAAGTTATAAGAATAACTGCGATCGTTGTTTAGATATAAGGTACTTTGTTGGGCGCTAGTTGCTCTTACGCCAGAGTTATTTTGCGCAATAATTTTGCTTTGCTCTCGCCCCCATGCCAGTGGTTGATGGCTGAGGATGCTTCCCATCAACAGTGTGGCAATAGAATAGGTAAATATTTTGGTAATACTATTTGTACTTGCTAGTTTTTTAGGTTGTAACATCTAATTTTTAGACCTCAAACTTAGATATAATAATTTTGCTTATTTTTATCTTGCTTTAATTTTTTACTGTAAAACTTATGGTAGATAACAAGCTGACACTGTAAATATTTAGACTGTAAAATTGTTGTCAAATTATATAGAAATAATATAGGTTTATCCCTCAGTTTATTTTAAGATCTTAAACCCTGGCGATTCCAAAATACACCTATTTTCCATCATCTCTTATTATATAAGATAACACACAACTTTTTATCATTAATTAGATTTATATTAATTTCTGATCAATACAAAAAAAATAACAATATTATTAGGTTAGAGTACTAACTTGTTGCTTAATAGCTTTTAATAACTATTAAATTATAAGCTCATTTTTCTGTGCATATAGATACCTGGCAATATATTAGTAAATATCTATTTTCAAATCATCTTACTTTCGATATATTTTATATCTATAGAATAGATAGTAATCAATTGTAGAATTTAGATTATGTTCAAGAAAATACGAGACTAATTAATGTTAACCATATGGTTATTAATTATCCTGCAAAACTTGTACCTATCCCTCGGAACATAACCCATGATAAAAAAAAATTAGTTACAAAAATTAGAATTAAGGCGATTACCACTGCTTCTGTCGTTGATTTACCCACATCTTTAGCGCCTCCTCTAGTGGTAATTCCCCAATTACAGCCAACAATGGCAATAATTCCCCCAAAAACGAGAGACTTAATCGCTGAACAAGCTAAATCCCAAACTTGCAGAAAACTCTGAGCAGAACTAAGAAAAGTTGACTGAGAAATATTGTATAAATTTTCGGCAATAATTAATCCGCTAATCATGCCTGCAACAAAGGATAGCATAGTTAGCATGGGTAACATTAAACAGCATGCCACAACGCGAGGAACAACTAAGTAATTTACAGGATCAGTTTTTAAGACATAAAGAGCATCAATTTGTTCTGTCACTTTCATGGTTGCAATCTCAGCGGCAAATGCTGAACCTACTCTTCCTGCTACAACTACTGCGGTTAATACGGGAGTTAATTCTCTGCTTAATGCTAAAGCTAATACTCCACCTATAGTCTGAATAGCACCAAAACTCAAAAATTCTTTTGATACTTGAATTGTAAATACCATGCCCACTGAGATAGCGGTAATCAATGAAATCGGTAAAGATTTTGGTCCTACTGATTCCATTTGTTCTAGCGTCAAACGATGATTTAATTCACCACGTAAAAGATGAATAATTACCTGACCTAATAAAAAAACAGTAGCAATTGGACGTTCCAACCAAGATACGATTTTTTTGGGTTTAAATCCTAAACTAATGTTGTTGATATTCATTATTAATAAATTGTTTAATATATTTTTTCAGCTTATAAGAATATTTGTACTTTACTAAACCAGCTATATAGCAATCCTATTTAAGTTATGAGAATTATTCTGCTTATAGTCTTTCGTTATTGGGAATATTAACAAATGATTTAAGACTGCCATGTTTTATATTTAATATAAACTTAAACTTAAATAGTTTAATTTTTGACAGAGTAAAGTTAAGAATCAAGAGCAGATCTTTACACTTAAATTTGTTGCTGATTAAAACTAGTTATAAATTTGGTGGATGGAGACTATAAATACAGTTACTGTAATAAAAGTATTTTATTAAAATCTGGTCGCTAGAGATCTCAAATCTAAAAATATTTGCAGAATGTAACTTTTGTTAAGCTTCTCTTTATAATTAAGTCACATCTTTTTTCTATACTCAAGAGTAAAAATAATTATTAATCTGCATATTGTATTGTTGCTTGCAGACAAACCTCTTTCCATTATTGTCTATTCGATATTTCTGTAGCTGAAGCATATCGAAGATACTGACGAACCTAAAGTAAAATTATCTCTTCTTAGATGATGTTTCTATTTGACATCCGCCCTCAATGAATTGAGGGATTCCTAAAACAACGTAAGCTGTCTATAGGATGGTACTCGTTTCGCAGACAATTGCTCAAAGCAAGCTTCAAGTCTTACATCATCTCCACGAGGGCTGTGTCCCAGCCCTAAGACTTTCATTCCTACATGCGGACAAGTCCTTTGTGTACGAATGTTACGACTAGCATTATCATCTCTCAAATGATGGCTAGAGCATTGACGACAATTCCATTCTCTGTTTTTGAGTTCTAATTCTTGATGGATATGCCCACAATTGCTACATATTTTACTAGAAGGGAAAAATCTATCTATCTCTACCAAAACGCCTCCCTTGCGTTCTAATTTGTAGTTGAGAAAATTGAGGAACATTCCCCAACCAGATTGAGCAATAGCTTTACTCAACTTACGGTTTTTGACCATTCCTCTAATATTGAGATTTTCAACTACAACGACTTGGCTATCGTCTGATATGGTTCGAGATAATTTATGTAGAAAATCTTGACGTGCGTTGCTCAAATGCTCGTGTAATCTGGCAACTAAACGTCTAGCTTTATTACGTCTATGACTACCTTTTTTTCTGCGAGATCACTTTTTCTGTTGATGTCTAAGATTTCGCTCATGGCGTTTTAGCCACTTGGGATGTTTAACTGAGTATGTGCCTACTCCGTCATGGCAAGTTACATAATCTTTTCGTCCTAAATCAATGCCAGTTATAACGCCATCGGTTGATTGCTTAACTTCAATATCACCCAAATCTAGCTCCATAGCTGCATAATACTTACCAGAAGGAGTAACAGTGATCGTAACTGTCTTTATTTTTCCTTCAATTGCTTGAGTAATTTTAGCTTTAACTAGACCAATTTTAGGAACTTTGAGGTGGTTATCTACAATCTTGATATTCTGAGGAAAGCTGATTGATTGCTTGTTCTTCCTGGCTTTAAATCTTGGCTTTTTGGCTCTGCCTTCAAACCAGTTTTTCATCGCCTGTTCTAAGTGCTTAGTAGTAGCTTGTAGAACCTGGGAGTAGCAATCAGATAACCAAGGTAATTCTTTTTTCAAACCAGGAAGCATTGCATTTAACTCTGTACGTTCTGACAGTGGCATTTGGCAAACGCTATATCGTCCAAGCCTTACCAAAGCTGGCAGATCGATATCTCGATTTAGATTTTGAAGTACATTTGAGCGATCGCTATACCGATTTAATTGAAGAAAGAATTGATGCCTCGGTGCGCGTCGGTCATAGTCCAGACAGTCAGCTAATCATTTATCCTTTAGCTCAAGCACAATTGATGGTATGTGCAACTCCCGACTATTGGCAAAAACATGGAAAACCCGAGACTCTAGAAGACTTAGGACGGCATAACTGTCTAAATTTTATCGTGCCAAATACCAATCGAGTGCGCCATTGGGCTTTTGAGTCAGATGGAGAAAAGATTCAGCTTCCTTTTACGGGCAATTTTAGTTTTAGTAACCCAGAAGCCATGCTAGAGAATGCTTTGGCGGGAATAGGAGTGGTACAACTATATAATTTCTTAGTCTATCCAGCGATCGCCAAAGGATTTCTCGAACCAGTTTTAGAAATTTATGCTCCTCCTACCGTCCCACTTTCAATAATCTACCCACAAAAACGCCATTTATCGGCTAAAGTTCGAGTTTTTGTGGAATTTATGCGAAATATAGTTGCAGATTTAAAAAAGCAAGGATTTGCGATCTAGAAATACTAGAGCAACTAACCACAAAACTTTTATTATTGATCGCACAACATCAGTTATTAGTGAACGAAAGTAAATAATAAAACAACTTTTAGCCCATTTATCTAGCTTTATCTAGAGATTATTCTGTATATAGAAACAAAAAACAGATTTCTTTAGGAGCTAAAAATTATGAATGCACAAGAAGTTGTTGATACTATTGACCAATCCGAAAGCATCGGTCGTCAAATCTACAAAGGTTTTAACGAGCGTAATCTCGATCTTTGGGATGAAGTGATTGCTCCTGATGTTGAGGTACGTAGTACTGTTGGCACAATGCCGATGATTGGTAGAGAGGCTCTCAAAAATTGGGCTGCTCAATTTCAATCTGGTTTTAAACCGAGACTTGACCTGGTAGATGAAATTTATGGTGTTAATCGCGCTACCATTGCTGTCAACTTAAATTGGAAACATGATCAGGAATTTTTTGGATTAGAACCCACTGGCAGAATAGGCACTTCAATTGAGTATTTCATTTTTTGGATTATTAATGGACAGATAACGCGCTTCTGGGTAGCAGACCATACGATGGATTTGACCATGTATTTAACTCGTGAACGGGGAATGCACTATCCCCAGAATTTTGTCCCCGAACTAATTATTCAAGGTTTTGAAGCTAATAAATTTGATTAGTTGAATAGGTGTATGCGTTTCATTCAAATAAATTAACAAACAAAGGAGAAAGACGCTAGTGTTAATCACAACGCCTTTAAAATTCATTTAAATTATTGATTCAAGTCAAATTAAATTCTGTCTTCCATCATTTTTTGTACTGCTTCGGCAATTTGTGCTGGCTGAACAATGGTCAAGCTTTCTAACTTACCGTTATAGGGTGTGGGAATATCTTGAGAAGATAAACGCAATACAGGGGCATCTAACTCGTCAAATAGCTGTTCGTTGATTAATGCCACTAATTCTGCACCAATTCCACCAGTTTTCATACATTCTTCGACAATAATCACTCTGTGAGTTTTGCGTACTGACTCACTAATAGTTTCCATATCAAAGGGTTTCAAAGAAATTAAATCAATGATTTCAGGGTCATAGCCCTGTTGCTTGATCGCTTTTAACGCTTGAGTACAATGGTGGCGCATGCGTGAGTAAGTGAGGATCGTAACATCTTTACCCTCTCTGACCATTTCTGCTTTATCTAACGGTAAGATGTATTCATCATCGGGAAGATCGTCTTTGAGATTGTAGAGTAGAACATGTTCAAAGAACAATACGGGATTATCATCGCGGATTGCCGCTTTGAGTAGTCCTTTAGAATTATAAGCCGTAGAACAGGCGACAATTTTTAAGCCAGGTACAGCATGAAAATATGCTTCTAGACGTTGAGAATGTTCTGCACCCAACTGTCTACCTACACCTCCAGGTCCTCGAATTACCATGGGAATTTTGAAGTTACCGCCAGAAGTGTAGCGCAACATCCCTGCATTGTTGGCAATTTGGTTAAACGCCAATAGTAAAAAGCCCATGTTCATCCCTTCAATTACAGGACGTAGCCCAGTTAAAGCCGCACCTACTGCCATGCCGCAAAAGCTATTTTCTGCAATAGGAGTATCTAATAACCGCAGATCGCCATATTTCTTATACAGATCTTTGGTGACTTTATATGAACCACCATAATGTCCAACATCTTCACCCAGGACGAAGACAGTCTCATCTCTCGCCATTTCTTCGTCAGTCGCTTCTCTCAAAGCGTTAAACATTAAAGTTTCAGCCATAATACTATATCCTTAGTCACCAACAAATAATACTATCATCACAGGATTGCTACCATATAATTTAATCTTAGGCTTTATCGGCACCAGCTCATAACCAATCGTTTACCAATTGTTAGTTAAATATGACTTTAGCCACCGTTAATACTTTTATTACTCCAAAAGAAGCTCTTGCTTTGATTGATTTTGCGATCGCTAAATCTCAAGCAGACGGGGTATTTATCAGCATCAGTGCCAGTGAAACTGCCCTTAGCCGTTTCAGTGAGAATCAAATTAGTCAGAATGTCCGTAAAAACACGTTTAACTTAACTGTCACTAGCTACTTTGGTAAGCGCAGCGCCTCGGCTTCAACCACAGAATTAGATCGAGGTGCGATCGCCCAAACTTTACGTCGCGCCGAAGATCTAGCCCGTATTGCCCCTGAAGACCCCGAATGGGTAGAATTACTGCCCCAGCAAACCTACAGCGATCGCACACCAGCTTTTGACCAGGCTACGGCTACTCTCTCCCCCCTAAAAAAGGGTGAGATTATCCAGCAAGTATGTGCTTTAAGTAAGGATGCAGGGGTAAACGGTTCGGGAACTCTTAGTTTTCAGGTAAGTCTCAATGCCATTGGTAATTCGGCTGGGTTACGAGGTTGCGATCGCACTACAGAAGCAGATTTTAGCTTTACCGCGCGGGTGGATAATGGTTCTAGTTGGAATCGTTGCACCGCCTGGAGTATAGAACAGTTGCCAATTATTGACTTAACCGAGAAAGTAATCGAACGGGCGATCGCTTCTCGAAATCCTCAAGGGATTAAACCAGTTAACTATACCGTTGTTTTTGAACCTGCGGCATTTGCTAGTCTGCTACCCTGGATAATTTGGAATCTAGACGCCCGCGCAGCCGATGAAGGGCGTTCTTTTATGTCTCGCCGTGATGATTCTGGTAATCCTATGGGTAACAAAGTTGGGGAAAAACTATTTAACCCTCTGGTGCAAGTACAACGCAATGCGGCTCATTCTCTGCTGCAAGGAGGCAGGTTTTTTGGCAATGGCTTGAGTAATGAACAGCTAAATATTGTTAAAGACGGTGTGCCTCAAACTCTTTCCTATAGTCGTTATTGGGCAAAAGAACAGGACAAAGAACCCACAGGGGGGATGTATCCCGTTGTCATGACAGGTTCTGATCAATCTGTCGCTGATTTGATTGCCAGTACTGAAAGAGGAATCCTAGTTAGTCGTGTTTGGTATGTGCGTTATGTTGATCCTCGTACTCTTGAAGTTACAGGAATGACCAGGGACGGTACTTTCTTAATTGAAAATGGCAAAATTTCTCATCCAGTTAAAAACTTACGCTTTAATCAGTGTCTACCTGAAATGCTGCAAAATGTGGTGGCTTTGAGTCAAGCAAAACGTTGTGGTGGTAGCGTTATTCCTGGCTGTAAAGTAGAGAATTTTCGCTTTAGCAGTATTACCGATAGTGTTTAGAAATTTGAAAATAAGAGCTGATTTCTTGAGACAAGATAAAGAGCAAACGAAAATCTCAAAGAGGAAAAAATTATTTTATTCAAATTTTAATAACAAGGTTTTATTAGAATCTAGTAATATGTCGCATTGTGCAGAACTAGAAACCTTTTTGAGATAAAAAGTTTGTCTCTTTTTACCAAATATTTCTCCTACCTCAAAGTTAATTGGTAGTGAAAGCTTGTCGGATAAGTTTGGTGGTTGAGTTGGGAACCCCGCTAGCAGATGCGATTAGCAATCAAAGTCGGGAAGATGTCAGGCTGATATAGATGACAGCAACCAAAAGTAAGGCAATAATTCCCATAATGAGAAAAAACGATTGATGAGCCTGGTTGATAGCTTGATTTGTTGGTAGTGAAATAATCTGAGTGCCCACAATTTCATTAAGCTTCCAGCCAAATCCATTACTGCTGCCATAACGTGCCACTAAACTTGAGGGGGCGCTACTTGGTTCACCGTGACATTCAAGACAGCTTGGTTGATTAATTATGATCGGACGAGCAAGATAAAAAAGATCTCCCTTGTCAATAGAACGAAATCCACTTAATTCTTGTCTATTTTGATGGGCTTTAAATTTTTCGATTAGTTCTGTTTCAAAAGAATCGGCTAGATCTTCAGAATTGAAGGGATTGAGGACTGCATCTTTATAGAAAAAGTCAGTATAGTTCGGTTTTTGGCGAAGACTTTTAAATATTTCCCTTGCTGCAAAGTTGGGGATGAATTCTGGTAAGAACTCAGCTTCTAATCGGTTAACTAATTCTGGTTGGATGTGCGTTCTCGTATAGTCTCCAACGGAGTTAATTATTTCTATAAGTGTTGTCGCTTTCGACCACGTTTGATTTTTAGCATTTCGCTGGAGAATGGTACTTAAAAAAAGACTGAATATGATTAAACTTGCCGCCAAAATCGAAACTAGAGACACAGTTTTTCTTTGGCTATATTTAAGATTATTAAACATATTTCATGGCGATTTTAATTAATTTTCTCTGTTCTCTTCCTCTTACTCAATCTTTCTCAATCTTTACTATTAGCGATTTTCAGTGGCAATCTGTTCACAGAACAAAAGCGTATCTGGGTTAATACTAGTGCTATTTTGTAAGTAATTTTCTACCCAATCACAACTGTAGGTAAGTATCTCCTCCAAAGGTAGAACGCGGTTTACATCCCAAACAATTACCGTTGTATCTTCACTTGCCGAAGCAAGCTTAGTACCATCGTTGTTAAAGGCGATCGCATTTACCGCAGAGTTATGGAGGTCAAGAGTTGCCAACACAGTGCCATCTGGTTGCCAAAGTTTGACTGTATTGTCGCCACTAGCGGTCGCAATAGTGTTGCCATCGGGACTAAAAGCTACCCCCCAAACTGCTCCATTATGACCTGTCAGAGTTTTAAGTAAAGTTCCATCTCGATGCCAAAGTTTAACGGTATTGTCGGCACTAGCAGAAGCCAGCATCTGACCATCAACACTAAATGCTAAAGCGTAAATGCGATCGCGATGAGCCTCAAGAGTTAATAGTTCTGTTCCATCTGGTTGCCAAAGTTTAACGGTATTGTCGGCACTAGCAGAAGCTACAGTTGCCCCATCAGGACTAAAAACCACAGAATTAACTCCCGCACGATGACCTGTCAGAGTTTTAAGTAAAGTTCCGTTTCGCTGCCAAAGTTTGACCGTGGTATCGGCACTAGCAGAAGCTATAGTGTTTCCATCAGGACTAAAAACCACAGAATTAACTCCCGCACGATGACCTGTCAGAGTTTTAAGTAAAGTTCCGTTTCGCTGCCAAAGTTTGACCGTGGTATCGGCACTGGCAGAAGCAATGATGTTGCCACTAGGATCAAAAGCTAAAGCATTGACTGCTGCGCTATGACCAGATAGAGTTTCTACTAAAGTACCGTTACCACTCCACAGTTTTACCGTCTTGTCCCAACTGGCTGAGGCGGTCAGCGGCTCGTTAGGGCTAAAAGCGACTCCATTAACTCCTGCACTGTGATTACTGAGGATGCTCAATAAGTCATGATCTCGCTGCCAAAGTCTAATCGTCCTGTCGTCACCCGCGGTGGCGATCGTGTGACCATCGGGACTGAAGCTGACTCCCCAAACATCATCCTCATGTCCCTCCAAAGTTCTTAATAAAGCCCCATCCTGGCTCCAAAGCTTGACCGTTTTATCTCCACTAACGGTCGCAATAGTGTTGCCATCAGGACTAAAGGTGATTCCCCAAACATCATCCTCATGTCCCTCTAAAGTCTTGAGTAGACTACCATCTCGACTCCAAAGCTTGACTGTTTTATCTCCACTAACGGTCGCAATAGTATTGCCATCAGGACTAAAGACCAAGGCATTGACTGCTGCTTGATGACCTGTCAAAGTTTTGAGCAAAGTTCCATCGCGACTCCAAAGTTTGACTGTCTTATCCCAACCAGCCGAGGCAATAGTGTTGCCATCAGGACTAAAGGCTACTCCCCAAACTGCTGCCTTATGACCAGTGAGAGTCTTGAATAAAGTGCCATCGCTATGCCAGAGTTTGACCGTGTTATCTTCACTAGCGCTCGCCATCAAGTCTCCTTCAGGGCTAAAGGCTACACTGTAAACTACACCGCCATGACCAGTAAGAGTCTTAATTAAAGTACCGTCACGCTGCCAGAGTTTGACTGTCTGATCGCCACTAGCGGTTGCCATAGTATCCCCTTCAGGATTAAAGGCTACTCCCCAAACCTCTTTACTATGACCAGTGAGAGTCTTAATTTTCTTGCCATCTCGACTCCAAAGCTTGACCGTATTATCCCAACTCGTCGAAGCGATAGTATTACCATCGGGACTAAAGGTTACGCCCCACACCGCTGCCTGGTGTCCTGATAAGCGGTTAGATTCCGTTGCTCCATAAATTGCCCGTCGCAGTACCGACTCTACCTGATTCTGAAGCTTTGGCTCAACTGTGCCTAATCTCTGTAGTTTTTCTTGGGCAGCGATCGCTTCTACTAAAGCATCTAGCCTATCATTGTCGGCAAATAATACTTTTGAAGCTTTAGCGATTGTATCCAGCTGACTAACTTTTACGAGTTGCCACTGCCACCAAGCTGTCCCCATCAGACCCACCGTCAAAATCGAGCCCAAAGTTAACCCTAAGATCGTCCACCATTGATGACGCTTCTGCGTCATAATCTGACTATCTCGCTGTTCTAGACTCGCTTGAATAAAGCTTCGTTCCGAGTCGGTCAATTCTTGAAACCTTGTTTGCAGCCAGTTTGAAGCATCTAGCAGGGGCTTGCCCCGCAATAGAGTATTTTGATTTGAGCCTCTAGCTTCACTACCTTGCCATTGCCATTGTTCGATTGCTGAACGCAATTGTTCCTGCCAGCGACGAAAATCGCCGTCTAAGATCAGCCATTGCTGCAAGCGTCCCCAGTTTTTAATTAAGGATTCGTGTACAATTTCTACCGTTTCTTTACCTGTAGCATCTCTGCGATTAGTCACGACCAAACGAGCTGATGCCAAGTGGGTAACTAAATCCCAGTTAGCTGCTTTAATTTCATCCCGAGTTGCTAAACGACGGGTAGCTTCTGTCTCTTCCCCTAAACGCACCAACTGAAGCAAAATTTGTTTTACTTGTTGTTGATCTGTTTGAGACAGTTGAGCATATACTTCTTCGGCATGGTTAGTTAGTGCCGAGGAGACACCGCCGATCTCTGAGTAAGCCTGGTGAGTCAGTAAACCATTTTGCTGCTTTGACCATAGCTGGGTTAGGGCAAACTCTAATAGGGGTAGGCGTCCTGGCTGTGACCACACATCATTAATTAATTTCTCGGTTAGTCCTGGCTCTAATTTGACCTGCATCAGGGCGGCTGGTTGCTCAATCGTTGAGTGTAGTTCCGAGCGACTCATCGAACCAAGATTTTGAATTGCTCCCTGCAAGGCATCGGTCCAGGGACGATCTGCCAAAACATAGCCATAAAAGTCAGCTCTTAAGGTCAGAACCAGAGTAAAAGCAGGAGCTAATTTCACTGCATTAAGCAATAAATTTGAAACAACCTGGCGTTCTCTCTGGTTAGAAAGAGTGTAGAGTTCTTCAAACTGATCGACAATCAAAACGAAGCGAGTGTCTGGTGGCTTGACCAGGCTTTTGACCAGCTTGCTTAAAGCTTGCTCATTTTCTCGCAGCGCCATCAATAATTCTAATTCGGCAATACTGCTATCGTCAGGTGCTGAATTATGTTGGTTTTGTTCTCTTTGTTGCCAAAGAGGGGTGAGTGCTGCTGCAATTGAGTCAATCGGATTATTTCCTGGACGAAAAGAGGTTATTTGCCAGCTCCGATTATTATCCTGTCGTAGACGAGGAATCAATCCAGCAAACACAACGCTAGACTTACCGCTTCCAGAAGCTCCAACTACCGCTACCAGGGGCTGACCTGTAACTGCCGTTACCAAGTTGGCAGTGAACTCTTCTCGTCCGCAAAAAAGATGTGCGTCTTCTTCTGAGAAAGCACCTAAACCTCGATAGGGACAAGGGGGAATACCCCCCAATTGTAGCCAGGTTGGTGGTTCGACCGCTGGATTCTGACTGATGACTGGCAACCAGGAAGCGCTGGGGAATTCATCCTCTAGTCCTTGTAACTGTCTACGTGCTTGTCGTACTGCTGAGTATAGAGGCGATCGCTGATTAGCAAATGCGAAGAGAAAATGCTTAAAAAATTCTTGGGCTACACGGTTTGGCACTGGTTCCCGCATCACTATGATCTGGGGTAAGTTCAGTTTCCCTAAGGCATTTGCTAATCCTAGACCATCACAGGAATTAAAAATTGCTAAACGTAGACCATGTTCGATGGCTGCTTTGAGGGCTTCCTTTAACTGTTCAATCGTTAGACTGTTGTTAGTTTTGTTCTCATTCAGATAAATGCGACCTGTTTCTCCCTCACTTTGACTGTGACCAGCAAAAAAGAGAATGTCCCAGCCTTGAGTATTCCACAGCTGTTGATTGAATTCCTGGCGAGAGGGATTGACCAAAAAAACAGTTTCAGCATCCTGTACGCTGTTTAAAAACTTTCTTTCTACCTCTAAATCGATACCTTTACTATTACCCAAAACCGCCAAAATTCTGACTTTTTCTCTCCTAACCGTGGACAGCAATCGCTCAATGCGTTTGTACTCAGGTCGCGATACGGCAGCCTCAGAGCAATAGTAATCTTCAATAAAATCCCAGCAATGCCAGGGTAATTTTCGGCTCTGTTCATCATTAGTCTCAATAATGATCCGAACTTCTTCATTCGGGTCTAGTTGCGATCGCAACTGTCTTTCAATATTGAGAAACTCTAAGGATTTGAGCCAGTCATTGAGGCTCTTGTGTAACTTTTGACCTAACTTATCAAAACTTACTTCGGAAACATGAGTAACGCCTCCTTCCTCAATTTCTAGCTCATCATCATCTTCAGATGCCAACCTAGGAGAAAGAAATAAACGACTGCACATAGCCTTATAAATCAACTGCCAACTCCTGTAGGATTCAGCTAGAGTAGTCGCTGCGGGAAGACTGCCGATAAATTGCTCTGGTCGGGGATAACCTGCTGCCCATAATTGAGCAGTAACCCTAGGAAATCCCTCATATAAGTTACCATTTCCTAAGTTAATAACGACTGACTTGCTCATTAGATTAATACAGCATGTACCTAGAAGTATTATATAATTGGGTTAGACACAGTAGCGCATAAACTAGATCCAACACAAATTCCAGATTTGCCGAATCTCTAAGACTATAAATTTTTCTTTAGCCTGGGAAGTTCATGTTCATAGGAGTCAACAGTGAGTAGTTACCCATGACCAAGCGCATGTATCTTAATATTAGTCCAGCAATTCTCATTATTGTCTTTTCTTTTCAATTCGTGTTCAGAGTATTTCGTTAATTAAGTTGACTACTGCGACTTATTCAAGAGACTTATAGCAAAAGCAAATATAAGAGTAACAACACCATAAAGTAGTGAATGGCTCAGAAAGCTTTCCCCTCCTAGAAGATTATCGAAAACTGACCTAATACCACTCAACTGTGCCGCAAAGATAGTTAGCAAAGTAACAACAACACCAACTAGGAGTTTGAGCTTTCCTTTAACCAACCAACTGCAATATATGCCAACAACAAGTGAGCCTAAAAATGTTGCTAAAGGAAAAAAAGGATTTACCTGAGAACAATCAGCAAAAGCGCAAAGAGATGTACTAACTATATAAGTACATAAACCTATAGCAATACCAACAAACAAACTAGTCTTGTTAGGATATAGTTTCAAAAATTCAAACATAGTTACCTCTAATTTTTGACGAAGTCGTGATGTCACAGTTGCGGCACAGGGGCTATCGCCCCAAGTCGCGCCGCCAGAAAGGCGGTTCGATTCGCCCCATCTAGCGACGCTTGCCTGCAAAGCAGGCTGTGCTTTACTCGTCGTACATGGGGCGGGGTCTCTCTGATTCATACCGATATATGATCGTTTAGCGTACGGAAGGTGGGATTAAACTTTCGTTTAACCCACTCTTATTTTTTTCTCTTGGGTGCGTAGTTTTAGCGATCGCTTTTAAGGGGGGCGTGAACGATTATTTAAAAACTTGTGTAAAAAAGTACACACCAGTTTGAGGATTCATCACAACACCAATACCTGTGAGCTGATAATTACCTGTTAGATTACGACGATGGTCACGACTCTCAATCCAATCGTTAACAGCTTTTGTGCCAGGACTGCTCTTATTATTGTTATATGCAACGTTTTCTGCGTATTGTCTTGGATTACTATGTCTTAATACTCTCTCAGATGCCATTGTGTGACTGTGTCTTCTGGCAAAATTGATCATTGTACGGTCTAGACGTAGTGGTGCTAAACCTCTCTTTCTTCGATACGCATTAATTTGGTTATAAATAGTTTGTTCGACAGAATTTAAAGAAACTGATTGTGCATTTACAGGTTTTGAACCTATTACAATTGAAGAATCAGTAAGACTATGAGAATTACTTGAAAACTGAGCTAATTCTGTACCGCCTAATATTATTGCTGTTCCTAAAACAATTCCCCCAAGGGATACAAAACCTTTCTTCAAATGAGCCTTTAACAGAATATTATATAGATCCATCTTGGATGTTGATAAACTGACATATGATCTCCTTATTAAAAAGAATAGTTTTTTCATTTTGATTTCTCCTTTGTGAAATTGATGTTTATTCGCTAAAAAGTCATTCCTGAACAAAACTGTTGAACAGAAGATTAAATTTCTTGGTCAACCTCTCTGCATTCTTAAATCGCTGCCAGCAAAATTTACGTATGCACTTTTTGTCCTAGAAATAGGAATAAAGGTCAGCAGTGAATGCAATTTCATGCCTAGCAAAAATAAACTCGCTATAATCAACCAAGCTATCAATTCCTAGAGAGTTAACCCAAATTTCAGCTACTAACCATAGGGTGGTTTTGAGCAGCAATTTTTTCCATCGCACGTTCATTATTCGTTCCCTCTTGAAATCAAACAACTTCAGTTGTTCTGGCTAAAGTCTCTTAAACAAACAGATTGACTTCAGCTTTGATAGTTATTAGATGAACTTGTGATTGACCTATGCAGTTAGTTTCAAGATGCGAATCTGCATAAGTTAAAAATGCTGAAATCTATTATCTAAAGTCTGTTTGACAGGTTAAATCTGTAAGCGATCGCTGAACAGCAGCAAATTTTTAGATTTTGCTGAACGCACGTATGTACTATTAGAGGTAACTAAGGGAGAAGATCAATAAATGTTAGGAGAGAGCGATCGCTATGAATGCTGGATCAAGATATTGGAAAATCTGTCGTATTAGTCTTAGTAGGGAAAGACTTGGCTATGAATATAGTGTAGTAGCAACCGCCCAGGGGTTTTTTCGGCAAACAATATCTGATGTTCTCATCGCAACTGGTGAAGATATTCAAACTACTCTCAGTACTTATTTTCACAATCAAGAAGTCACTGTAGATCTCAACCGCCGTGCTGATGCGGGAATGTGTTTGCGTTGCTATGTCTCTTACCCCATCCTTAAAGCTTGTCAAAAAATAGCTAGTTTGTTTGCTGGGAATAAGTCTTTTTCCTACCGAGATTTACTGCCATTTGTGCTAAATGACGATGGGGAAACTCGAATTGTTTTAGATCGAGATTGTAAAAATCAACTGATTCTAGAGCAAGACGGCAAAACTAAAACCAGTGCTTATCAGTTTTTTGCGGTTAAGGTTTTGCAAAGCTATAAGTATGATGCTCAAACCAAGATGAGTCTGGACAATTGGACATATTTGCAAACGAAACAAAATAGCGAACTTAAAAAGTTTTTATCGGAGTTTGGATTTAAGGCTTTAAGCGACTGGGCTTTACTGAATCGTGCCAGAACCAAACAAATTGAACGTTTATCCCTACGCGATCGCCATCTAGTAGCAGCTTTTCATAATATTTATCGTCGAGATCGAAGAAAACAAAGGCAAATAGGGATAAAGCGTTGTCCAAAACCAAATGAGGCTCAATTAAGAGAAATGCTGTCTTATTTGCTTTCAAAAGGTGTGATTATTAATACTGGTTCGGAACTCCTTAAAGCACTCAAACAAGTAGCCATTCAACTAAGAGAGTATGATATCTGGAGTTATCGAGAATCTTTAGAAATTCAAGAACCTGAGACGGGAAGGTATGTTTTAAGATCAGACTTGCCTTACGATTCGGTAACCGAAAGAGATATCGAACGGCAGGAATTGATACAGTTTTTACATCAGCAATTCCAGTTGGCTTTAGTTAAGGCAATCGAGCAAGAAATTAAAGCTACCATAGCTAAATTACGCAATAGTAAGCGATATTCTCCCTTCGCTTCTCTATTTATTCCTGGTTTGCAACTATATTATGGTCAGGGTAAATCTCTCAAAGAAATTTTTCCCCAGTTGGGAATGACTAGTTGGGATCAAGCAAGACGAGTATTAAACCCAGGAGAACTTTTATCTCGGGTGAGAATGGTGTGTGTACAACAACTCCTAGACCAGATTTTAAAGCTGGCTGAACAAAAAGGCTTAACTCAAATTCCTCCCCAACCAGACTACTTAAAAGCCTTATCCCAACAAATTGAAGCCTTCGTCGATGTCGAAGTTTTCCAAGGGGCAGTAGCAGAAATTAAAACGGGTAAAAATCGCACTTTCAACAGTTTGTATGCTCAACGGTTATGCTCGTATTTTAAACAACAATCGAGTTAATTATCCCTAGTTATATTGTTATCCTTATTCAGGAGAAAAGTTATGGTTAGTTTTGAAGAACAGGCGACGGATTTAAGATTGTTGTTACCAGAAGTTATCTGGCTTGAGTCTGAACATTTTCAGCAGGCAACAGAGATTAGTAATCAAGCAACAACTGAAGGGCAGCAGTGGCAGACTTATCTCAATATTTTGGCACTATCAAGTTTTGCAACCTGGTTAAGGGAGAGAATCACGGACAAAGTAGTAAAGCGATCGCCAAATTTACTAGAGTCGGTATGTCGTCTTACTATAGGAGAGTTTAAACTTAGTTTGATTGCTGTAGAGCAAGTGCTTGATGAGGTGGTCAGTATTCCTCAAGAAGCGATCTCCGCACCAGAATTGGTAACTCATTTTTATGTGGTGTTGGAAGTCAATGAGGAGGAAGAAGAAGTAATTATCAGAGGTTTTCTGCGGTATGACGAATTAATCGCTTATCAAACCAGAGTCAAGTTATCGCCGCAAAACGGCTTTTACAATTTACCTCTATCTTTATTTGATAGCGAACTGAATCATCTCCTTTTCTATTCTCGTTATTTGACCCCTGCTACTATTCCTCTACCTGTCGTGGTGCCAGAAAGTCTTACCACAGGGTTTGATAAAACTATTAACTCTACTAGAACTAAATTAAGCCAGTGGTTAGAAGGAATTTTAGCAGAAGGTTGGTCATCTGTTGAGAATCTAATTACTCCAGAAGCCAATCTAGCTTGGAGTACCAGAAATAGCTCCCTGGGAGCTAAAAAGGGTAAGTTAATTAACGTCGGGATGAATCTCAAAGCAGAAACAGTGGCATTGTTTATCACTGTCACTCCAGAAGCTGCCGCAAAGCTAGGAATTCTGGTGCAGCTATATCCCGCAGGAGAAGCAAGATATTTGCCTTGTGATCTCCAGCTCACTTTGATTAGTAAAGCGGGTCAGACACTCCAATCAACTCAATCTAGAGAACAAGATAACTATATTCAATTAAAATCATTTAAAGGCAAACCAGGAAGTCGCTTCAGTATTGAAGTAAGCATGGGAGATGTCAGCGTTAGGGAAGATTTTGAACTGTGAGAAGATTTATTGCCACCATGAATCTTACTAGTGCCGCTTCGCTTAAGTAGGAAGTAGGAAGTAACAAAGGCACAGCTTGCTTCGCGGAGCAAGCAAGCGTCGCTTCGGCGCGACTTGGGGCGGTAGCCCCTGTGCCGCATGTAGTAGAAAGTTAGATATAGTCAGGGTTTGAGGTTAACTAAATGGTGTCTTCATTTATGCCCATGTCTACTAGAAATATTAATATCAAGGCTTTTATCACTTATGTTCAAGTAAGAGTTGTCAATTGAATTGTTTCTTTCTGAGTTAATTCTAGTTAAGTAAATTGACGAACCTACGAGTGCAGCGAATAATCTAATTGCTTAACTCAAATTGTTACTCTAGAGTTACCTCCACTTTAACGAAGCAAAAGACCTAACATTTTTTAACACTATGCAACAAATATTTAGTATTTTAAATTTAATTCCAGGTTACTTAGTTGTATTAGCAATTTTTCTGGTAATACTGCCTACTTTTATCGCTATTTTGTTGCGCTTTTGTTTATATCGACATTTGCAAAATCTGACCCTTAAAACTAGAAGGTTGTTGACTGGCTTAGGGTTAGAATCTACTCCCAAAATTATTAATAAGCTGGAACAAAGACTAGCTGACAGTGGTTTAAACCCCGATCAGCTAAATACGGCATCAGTAATTGAAGGAGCATATTTACAGGAAAAGTTTTATTTTTTGGGGCTATCTTTAGGTTGCGATTTTGTCGATACTGTAGGTCGTATTCTGCCGAACCTGCTACTTTCTTTTGGGTTATTGGGAACATTTCTGGGGATAACATTTAATCTGGCAAATCTAAGTCAAACTATTACCCAGGTTGATATTAATGATGTGAGAAATCTAGTGGAAGAGTTAGATCAACCTCTTCAAGGAATGGGAGTTGCTTTTACAACCAGCTTAATTGCGATCGCCTGTAGTTCTTTGTTAACGGTATTAAATTTACTATGGAATACTAACCTAATTAAATCTAGTTTACTTAGTTCCCTTGAAGACTATATTGATAATATTTATCTACCAAAAATTCAGCCTGTTAGTTCTCTAGAATCAGCGATCGCTCAGTTTGGCAAAGACTTTGACGGCATGGTACATAAGTTGGGAGATACCATCGAAGCCTCAATGACTAAAGCCTTTGTCAAAATTAATACTAGTGCCGAAACTTTTGCCCATGCCGCCCAGACGATAGACAATAGTCGCTTTCCTGAAAAACTAGCCTCCGCCACTAACAATTTAGCGATCGCCCAAAATCAATTTTCGCAATCTTCTTTAGTTTTACAGCAGTCTACCCAATCATTTGAACATAACCTAGATTCGATGCAAAAACTAACCAAAAAGTTTTTAGAATTGAATCAGAAAGTAAATCAAATTAGTCAACAATACGCTAATTTAGTTAACCTTAATCAAGAAAAAAATATCATTGAGCAATCAGGTTTAAAAGAAATTCAGCAAGAACTGGCAAGATTAGTTAATCAGATGCAACAAAGCTAAAGCCAAGAACTTTAAATAGGTTAATCAACATGTCTAAAAAACGTAAACTACGTAGCTATGAAGCTACAGAAAGCCTCAATGTCTGGCCTTCTTTTACCGACTTAATGGCTAATGCTTTTATGATTATTAGCTTATTTCTGTTACTAGCTTTGCTTAAATCACTGTTTCTTAAATATACAGCGCAAGAAACCGAACAGAATCTAAGCGATACAGAAAGACAGGTGCGCCTGCTGCAACGAGAAATTGCCACCTTAGAAAATGAGCTGGGAGAAAGTACTTCTAGCGTGCGTCAATTAAATAAGGCATCCTCTGATTTACAGCAGTTATTACTACGCAGCAATCAACAGAGTCGCAGTCGCATCGATATTTTACAGTCAGAAATCCAACGTCTCAAGTCGGCACCACCCGTAGTAGTAATTCAAGATTCTGGAGGATATCAGTTTGACTCTGGGAGTGCCAGTTTACCTGAAAATCTGAAAGACTATATCACAGTCGATTTGGTAGATCGAATTGAGCGCATTAGCCGTCAACGCAATCTTTACGTTGTGGAAATTATTGGGCATACTGATGGACAGGTAAATTTCGGCAATGGTAATTTGGATCGACAGCTAGAAGAAGTAGCTAAAGGGAAACAGCCTATAAATAGCCTTAAACCTGGTTCAAATGCTGACTTGGGCTTGATGCGGGCTTTGGAAGTGGTTAAACAACTTCAAGCAGTGCAGGAGCAAACAGGCAGATTACAGGGAGTTCAGTTTCGTCCCTATTCCGCCGCGCAACTACAGTTGCCCAATGGAGAATTTGCCTCTGCTAACCGCAACCCTGATGCTAATCGCAGAAGAATTGAAATTCGCTTCTCACCTTTGGGTAAAGCAGAAACAATCAATTAAGGGTCATTTATCAAATAAATATTAAAATACTCAAAGTATTGAATTCACCTATAATGTGGTCATCGCAGTCTCGTCATAACAGTTTAATGTCTTATTTATAAACATCCTCTAATAGGAAACAAAAATTGGTGTCTAAAAAATTTGAACTGCAAGACTATCATGGGCTGGTTTGTGGATTTTTATTAGATTCTCAAGCACCAGCCCAGCCTTTGTCATGGTCAGAAGTTAATCAGATATTTGACACAAAGGATAATAACGATCATATAGTGTGGCTGCACTTTAGTCTCATAGATTCGCGGGTTAAAAACTGGATTGGTAATTGTCAGAGAATTCCCGAATTAGCAAGAGAATTACTTTTAGAAAGCAATCCACATATTCAATTAGAAATACTAAATAATAGTTTTTTCTGTGTACTGGGCGACCTTTATTACGATTTTGATGCTGACCCTGAAAGCCTCGGCTTAATCAGAATCTATGTAAGTTCCAACTGCATGATTTCAGTAAGAGAAAAACCATTGAAAGCTATCGATAAGCTGCGTTTATCTCTTTTACAAAAACCAAAAATAGTCAAGTCACCGATGGAACTTATGGTGGATCTAATAGAGATTTCAACTGATATTTTTGATAGCACAGTGATAGATCTTCGAGAAGCGGTTGAAGATATGGAAGATCTAGTCCTCAAAGGAAATTTTAGTCTAAATCGTCTCGAACTTTCCCGCATGCGTCGCTTAGTAGCTCGATTACGACGACACCTAAATGCTAGTCATTATGCCCTGCGCAATCATTTAGTAGCTCATTTTCCCTCATGGTGCGATCATACTGAAGAGGTTGAATTACGACGGCATCTCGAACAATTAAGCGCGGTTGCTCAAGAATTGGAATTAGTTCAGGAAAGAGCAAGATTAGTCCAAGAAGAAATGACCAATAAACTTCAAGAAACTTTAAATCGAAACCTTTATCTACTTTCTTTAGTCACGACAATATTTCTGCCAATTACTTTGATCACAGGCATATTTGGCATGAATGTGGGAGGAATACCCTGGACTAATACTTCTTTAGGTTTTTTATGGTGTACCCTCTTGATGGTAATTACTCTTTCAGGAGTGTTTATTATTTTAAAGCGGCAAAAATTATTTTATTAAACTCTGGTGTTGCATAGTTGCACAAAGGCTTGTGGTTCAACTCATGTGTGATTTGACTAGTAGAAGAAGAAAGATTTTTTCCCTATCTCCCCATCTCCCCTATCTCCCCATCTCCTCGTCTCCCTATCTCCCCATCTCCCCTATCTCCCCATCTCCTCGTCTCCCTATCCCCCCATCAATCATCCCATATATAATGCAACGCCTTACTTTTTTACAGTGGAATTAACTCAGGAAAGTTAAGCAGTAGTTGTTCTCCGTCTAATTCATCACCTAGCTTGGCAGGAGAAAAGTGAATTTGAATTGCTCTGAGCTTTTCTTGATAGTGAAGATTGATCAAGGCTTTCAATCCATATTCCAATGCTTCCATATCAGCCAGGTTATCTTCCAAATCAGGAGATTCCCCTTCAAAAGCCACCGTTAGCATAATCACCAAATTACGAGTTACAGGTAAAGACAACGGTTGATCATCATTAGGGTCGTCATTAGTATCTACCTCACTGAGATATCTTTGAGCAGAGTCGGTAAAAAGCTCATTAACAAAATCTCCTGCTTCTCCCTCATCCCAAAGCACATCTCCTTCATTTGCCGCAGATTGCCAATTGCTACTCATCTGTAATAAAGATTGGCAGATAGAGACTAGTCCTTCTCCCAAAACTTCTAAATCCCCTTCGGCATCAATTGCCTCTCTGGCAACTCGATTCAACTCACCCAACATAGGTGCAATATCTGAACCTGCTAAGTGAATAAAAACACGAGACACTACAAAGCGAGTTTTACCACTAAATTTAGAGATGCGATCGCGCCAAGAAGTCATGATTACCGCGTATGTTGAGGATATTTTATTAACTTACCATTAACAAATGACCAAAAACTATTAACTTTGTCAAGGAAACAAATTTCTTTTTACCCCTTACCCCTTACCCAACTGTGACAAGTTAAGAAAAAATGTTGGGAGTAAAGTACTACATATAGCGTTGTTTGTTTTAGATAACTCTAAATATGGATTTAAGTCAGTTTATACCAGCGAGCGCATAGTCCAGTTTAAATTGATGAAAATATCTCAAAACCTACTACCCTCTACCCTCTACCCTCTACCTACTACCTAACTAAAAGCGATTGACAAACAACGTAGTCCCTTAACTTGTCACTAATGCCCCTTAACCCTTACCCAGCCTCAGTAGACTAATTTGTTTCTTATGAGTTGCCTAATTACGGCAAACCTACACTCCGAGTAATGAAAACCGAACCCTAAAACATATTTCATCAAATGTTCAAGGGTTTTTCATCATATTGTCACCACAAAGACACATCCTCTGCCTAAATTAGCAATATGAGTTTAAATCAAAGCTTGTATAGAGCTTTTTTTGGTAACTCTCTATCTAAATAACAATAGTCATAGTCAACTTAGCTGTGTCAGGGCAAAGTTATCTATGACTTGGCTCAAATAATATTTAAACGACTGATTAATTATAGGTAAACTTAAAAAAATGGCACAATCAAACATCTGGAAAAAAGCAACTTCTTCTTTGTCTTTGGTACTTTTAGGTGGAGGTATTGCTCTAGGTGGTAATTATCTTATTAATAGTCCTCAAAGCATCGCTCAAGATTCAGAAAGTGACGTTCTTTCTCCTCAAGAAGAGTCTGTAGAAAGAACACCTCAAATAGCGGCGGTCGCACCTCAAAACTACGTTAGCGAAGTAGTTAAGCAGGTAGGTGATTCAGTGGTGCGGATTGATGCTTCTCGTAAAGTAGGGACTCAAGCCCCTGCTGTGTTCAACGATCCTTTCTTTCGTCAATTCTTCGGTTCGCAACTGCCCGATTTTCCTCAATCACGAATTCAACGGGGTCTCGGTTCGGGTTTTGTAGTTAGTGAAGATGGCTTAATTATCACCAACGCACACGTTATCGAAGGTAGCGAAGAAGTAGAGGTAACTCTCAAAGACGGACGTACTTTTAAAGGGGAAGTCATGGGTACAGACTCAATGACTGATATTGGGGTAATTAAAATTGATGCAGTTGACCTCCCTGCGGCGCAAATTGCCGACTCTGACAGTTTACAGCCTGGAGAATCTGCGATCGCTATTGGTAATCCTTTAGGCTTAGATAATACGGTAACTACAGGTATTGTAAGTGGTACTGGTAGAAGCAGCGCCCAGGTAGGGGTTGGAGATAAGCGAGTTAACTTTATCCAAACTGATGCCGCCATCAATCCTGGTAACTCTGGAGGTCCTTTACTTAATGCCCGAGGTGAAGTGATTGGGGTCAATACTGCTATCATCCAAGGCGCACAAGGATTAGGCTTTGCGATTCCGATTAATCAAGCTAGAGATGTTGCCGATCAGCTAGTGGCAAAGGGCAAAGTGGATCATTCCTATCTGGGTATCCAAATGGCGGAAATTACCCCAGAGTTTCATCGACGATTAAAAGCTAGTGGTGAAAAATCGCAGATTACCGAAAAATCAGGAGTAGTAATTGTGGATGTAGTTGCAGATTCTCCTGCTCAAAAAGCTGGTTTAAAAGTTGGTGACACGATTAAAGAAATTGATGGTCAATCAGTGTCTCAGCCTGAAGAAATTCAGCAGTTAGTACAAACAACCAAGGTAGGAGACGAATTACCAATTCAGCTAGTGCGTGATGGCAAAAGGGTAGATATAGCAATACAGGTAGGAGTTTTACCTGAGCCAACTAGAACCAGATAATTACAAAGATAATCCTATATTATAGTTTTCTCCTCACACCACCAACGGTAAGTATTGAATCAAAATACTTACCGTTTTTTCTTGTTTATGTCTTTTGAAAGATTAAAACGTATCCGAAATATGGAATGGGTAATAGACAATCTTATTCTAAAAATTATTCTACAGCACTAGCAATATCGCTTATTATGCATGGTTAATTATTTTTTTTAACAACTTGACGGTTTGAAACATAACAAGTTTAGTCATAGGAAATCACGCTAAACTAAACTTTAAACAATATCTGCATTCGTACATAATTTTAGAGACTTATTTAAAAGCTATGCCTCGTTTCTTCGGAACTCATCACGCAGAGACATTTCAGTCGCTTTCAGAAGATTGGCTTGAGTTTGGTTCTCCAGTATGTTTTATTCAAGGGTTTCCAGGGGTTGGCAAGAGAAAAGTAGCAGAGAAATTAATAGAACATCTTGAGAATACCGATTGGATTGTTCCTAATATAATTGACATGCCAAATAGCCAAACTAACTCTCTCAATGATTTATGTTTGACTATTAGTGAAGAGTTAAGTTTATGTGACGAAGAAACACTATCTAGGGCTATAGAACGTGGTCATTCTCCAAAAAAAGCTTTAGAACGATTGTTGTCTAAGCAAAAAGTTTCAATTATTATTGATGAATTTCATAGAGCATTTATTGATGGTTCTAACCAATTGATTGATTCGGTTCATGATTTTTTGCAAAAAATAAATCGTAGCAGTACAATTCACGGTCGTGTATTGATTTTGACTAGTAAACTAATTGATGAGTCTGAATCTTGGGCAAACAATTATGAAATTAAAACCTTGGATTGTCTATTGGTTCATGAAGCAGAAGAATTATTAGAAATAATTTTATCAGAAAGAAAGAGAAGTGAAGAAGTTCCTGATGAACGCCGTAAAGATGTTGTACATTTCTTAGGTTGTAATCAAAGAGCGATGGAGGTATTTGTCGGTAGTTTAAGGCGAGATCCTCTAGATTATTTGATTGGAAAGAATCCTGAAATATGGCAAGCTAAAAATAGGGAAATATCAAAAGAATTTTTATACAAACTGGAAAAAAATTTATTAGAACAAACACTAAGCCATTTTTCCTTAGAAACTATTACTTTCTTAAAATATATTTCTGTATATCGTAAACCAGTTCAAAGAAAAGCTCTAGAGATTTTAATTTCAGATCGAAAAAATCGCAAAAAGTTATTTGAAAGCTATCGAGATAAATTAATAGATACCTTTATTTTAGAACATCATAGTGGAATATATCGTTTACATCCTGTTGCCAAAGAAATATCATTAAAGCTTCTTAACGAAAAACTTCAAGAACTAAGGCAGGTTCACTATAAAGCTTCAGAGTACTATACTCGTCACTTTGCCAAGCCAGATAGCTTTAGACATGAAAATCCTGCAAAAAGAGGAGGTAAATTTGTTGAGTCTCGTTATCATCTAGTACAGGCAGGTAAAGAGTCAGATTTAAAACTAATTGCTTATGTTTTTGAGAAGCATTTACTTCAGACAATTGTATCAGAACAAAAAATTCCTCAACTAAGAAATGAACTAAATGAAATAATTGCAGTTTGCCTTGCTTTACGAGAATCTTTGAACTCTAAATATGTGGAATACTATCTTGCTAAATTATTGAAAGCTAGGGGGAAGTCAGAAGATTTAAAACAAGCCCTAATTCATACAAGATTGGCAACTGAATTTACAGCATCTTATAAATACTGGATATTTCGTATTGATTTAGAATTACAAGTTAATGGAATTGAAGCAGCCATTCAAATTGCCAGAAATAGTTTAGATAGTGTTTCTGTAGATAACAAATGTTTTAGACTATATTTGCATTATGCGGATTTATTGATCAGAATAAACGAACAAAAACAAGCCATTTTGCTACTTCAAGAAGGTATTGAACGAATACCAGTCAACAAAGGATTAGTTCAACTTTATCATCGATGTGCCGAGTTATTAGCCAAGCAAAATAATTTAGGTGAGGCTATTTCTTTATTGCAAAAGGGAATTAAAATTCTTCCTGAAAATCAGAAATTATTATTATATCAAGATTGTGTAAAATTATTAGCTAAAGATAATAAATTACCTGAAGCTATAAACTTAGTGTAGACAACAACCATCTTTTAGAAGCAATAGAATTTCTCCAGGAAGGAATTAAACAAATTCCCCCCAACACTGGGGTTGTTCCGCTATACAAAACCTGCGCGAGTTTGTTAGCAAAAAACAATCGGATTGAGGAAGCAATTGAACTGCTGCAACAGGGTATTCAACGTGTTCCTCCTGATAAAAACCTAGGGGTACTTTACGATAGCTGTGCCAATTTATTAGCGCAAGACAATCGGATTGAGGAAGCAATTGAACTACTGCAACAAAGTATTCAACGTATTCCTCCTGATAAAGATCTTGTCGCATTATATAATAGTTGTGCCAATTTACTAGCGCAA
>JBCDDK010000015.1:0-74646 GCA_039180345.1 Cyanobacteria bacterium P01_G01_bin.39
CTTTTGTCATTTCTAAATTCTAAAGTCATTACAGATAAAAGAATTGCTTGATTTTTTTCTAATAATAAAAACTAAAATTTAAAAATGGCTGTGATCTAGTCACTGTAAGGATCTATCTCGGAAAGTGACATAAGAGGGATAGAAAGTAGCAAGTAGCAATTATGAGATGACTTTCTTCTACTTAGCAGTTATAGTCATTTCAAATAAAAATGAAACACTTATCGCTGCTCAAAGACTTGTCATAGTAGGAATACTTTGTCTCAAACTTAATTAAAATGACGATAGATCCTTAAATCCATATATTGTGTGTTCGATTTACCTAAACACCACAACAGGGCGGAGTACCGCCCAAATCCTCTTTTAGAGACTTGCCTCGCTATGCGGGGTGTTTAGTTGACATTTATTCTTTTTTCTTAAATTGTCACGACTGGCTATTAGCTATCAGCTTTTAATAGTCTTTCAAAACCCAATCTTGATTTAAGTATTTCATGTAACTCCCTTGTCTCAAGACAATTATCATAGTCATTATTAATTCACATCAGACGTAATTAATTAAAACCAATGTACTAATTTAAGTCAGCCGTAGCAGGATAACGCTGCAATACCTGTTGCAAATACTTGCCCGTATAAGAATTTTTGTTCTGTGCTACTGTCTCTGGTGTCCCCGTAGCAATAATTTGTCCGCCTTTGTCCCCCCCTTCAGGACCAAGATCGATGATCCAATCGGAACAGCGAATTACATCTAAGTTGTGTTCAATTACGATTAAAGAATTGCCTTTATCTACCAGTCTTTGTAAGACGTTTAAAAGGTGATGAACGTCGTAAAATGATAAACCCGTTGTTGGTTCATCGATCAGGTATAAAGTTTTGCCCGTAGCACGCCGTGATAATTCCGAAGCTAACTTAACCCGCTGTGCTTCTCCGCCTGATAGAGTTGGTGCTGGCTGTCCTAATTTGACATAACCTAAACCTACATCCATCAAGGTTTGCAGTCTGTTGGCGGCACGGGGAATATTTTTAAAAGTTTCCAAGGCTTCTTCCACCGTCATATCTAACACATCGGCAATGGAATAATTTTTATATTTAGCTTGTAGAGTTTCGCGATTGTATCTTGCACCCTTGCAGACATCACACTGGACATAAACATCGGGTAAGAAATTCATTTCAATCACGTTGACTCCTTGACCGCTACAGGCTTCACACCGCCCACCCTTAACGTTAAACGAAAACCGTCCTGCTTTATAGCCTCTTGCTTTAGCTTCAATGGTTTCGGCAAAAATTGCCCGAATCGCATCAAAAACTCCCGTATAGGTAGCAGTATTAGAACGAGGAGTGCGTCCAATAGGCGACTGATCGATGGTAATTACTTTATCAATCGCTTCTAAACCCTGAACTTCCCCTAGCTGATGGGGAAAAGGCACCTTACGACTCAAGTGGTGTTTTAAAGCGGGGTGTAAAAGTTCGTTGACCAGAGTTGATTTGCCTGAACCTGATACTCCCGTGATACAAACAAATTTACCTAAAGGAATCTCAACATCGATATGCTGTAAATTGTTCTGATGACAATCTTTGAGCATAATGCCGTGGGCTTTGCCGCTACGTCTGGCATCGGGAGTAGCAATGATCCGCTTGCCTGATAAATATGCCCCCGTCAGGGAGGTTTCCGAGTTGAGTAAAGCAGTTAAATCCCCTTGAACCACAACATCACCACCATGCACCCCTGCTTTAGGACCAATATCCACCAAACTGTCGGCAGCACGAATCGTATCTTCGTCATGTTCAACTACAATTAGGGTATTGCCCAGATCTCTAAGTTTTTTCAGGGTGCCTAACAACTTGTCGTTGTCCCGCTGATGTAAACCAATACTTGGTTCATCCAGTACATATAGCACTCCAGTTAATCCTGCACCGATTTGGGTAGCTAATCTAATGCGCTGTGCCTCCCCTCCAGATAAAGTCATGGCGGCACGGTCTAAGGTTAAATAATCTAAACCAACATCCAACAGAAACTGTAGTCTAGCTCTAATTTCTTTGAGGGCTAATTCCCCAATTAAAGCCTGGCGGTTAGTTAACTTTAAATGATTAACCCGATCTAAACACTCGCGAATTGGCACTCCAGCCAAGTCGTTGATCCGATATTGACCTAGGCTGACGGATAAGGATGCTGGCTTGAGGCGTTGACCACCACAGGTAGCACAGGGTTGATTGATCAAATACTGCTCAAGTTTATTTTTGATCGAATCAGAATTCGTCTCTTGATAGTTACGCTGCAACATCTTTAGCACCCCTGAGTAGTGGCGATGGTAGCCTTTAGGTTCACCATTGCGACTATCGGACTGAAAATAGACTGCCTCTTTAGCACCAAACAAAATCACTGACTGCTGTTGGGGAGTCAGCTGTGACCACTGAGTTTGAATCTCAAAGCCAAATGCCTGTCCTACACCATGCAGTAAAGACAGGTAGTAAGAATTATCTTTATCTGACCAAGGAGCGATCGCACTGTAAACTGGTTGTTTATGGTCGGGAACTACTAATTCTGGGGAAAAGGTTTTATGGCTGCCTAGACCATGACAGTCAGGACAGGCACCATAAGGAGAGTTAAAAGAAAATAAGCGTGGTGATAATTCTTCGATGACAGCACCGTGTTCGGGACAGGCAAAGTTTTCGGAAAAGGTAATATTTGCAGGAGGACTTTCTTTACTATCTGCCCCAGCTATAATCTCAATCTCGGCAATGCCATCGGCTAAACGTAAACAGGTACCGAGGGAATCAGCTAATCGCTCTTGAATCCCCGATTTTTTCACTAAACGATCAACTACAACTTCAATATCGTGCTTGTAGTTTTTATCCAGCTCTACCAAGTCATCTAGTTGCCTAACTTCACCATCAATTTTGACCCGCACAAACCCTTGAGATGTCAAACTAGACAATAATTGCTTATGTGTCCCCTTTTTACTCCTGATTACGGGAGCTAGGATCATAAACTTAGTTTTATCAGGCAATTCCATAATGCGATCGCACATCTCATCAATGGTTTGTGGCACAATCGAGCGATCGCAATGGGGACAGTGGGGTTCTCCTGCACGTCCGAACAGTAACCGTAGGTAATCATAGATTTCCGTTACCGTACCCACGGTGGAACGGGGATTATGGGAAGTAGACTTTTGATCGATAGAAATCGCAGGACTCAACCCTTCAATGGCATCCACATCGGGCTTATCTAACTGTCCTAAAAACTGTCTAGCGTAGGCACTTAAAGATTCTACATAGCGTCTTTGTCCTTCCGCAAAAATAGTATCAAACGCCAAGGAGGATTTCCCCGAACCTGAAACCCCGGTAAAGACGATTAATTGATTGCGCGGCAACTCTAAATCAATATTTTTTAGGTTATGTTGCCGAGCGCCTTTAATGCGAATTACATTTTCTGCTATAGAGGCTGGTTTAACTTGTTTACTTTTACCGTTAGCTTGAATACTGTTGCTAGAAGACATACAGACAATGCTTAATAGTTCTTAATTATATTAGCGTTTCCTAGCTTCATCGCTAACATCAACCACGTTGAATAATAAAATAATTTTCAGCCAAACCCCGTTCACATTGAAAAAAGTTTTTAAATTAAAACTTACCCTATGCCTCCGAAGCTTGATCCGTGGACACTCGTTACTCGTTACTCGTTACTCAAAATAGTTAACTAAAAAACTATAGATTTCAAACTAGATGCGGTTTAACTATCGTCCCAGATGGCGAGAAGCCATATTCATAACATCATTCAAATCAACATCTCCATCCCCATCAGTATCTAAAAAACTATTGAGAACTGGATTGTTTCCCTGAATATTAGTTTTATTATTACCTGTTCTCAGCAGATTAAGCACCAAAGGAACTAGAATTGGCAGCATTGTCTGAATAGTTCCTGCATTCAACCCCGTCCTACCGCTAATTTGGGAAATCATTGACTGTAGTTGGGAACTACCAAATAGAGTAGCCAAAGCTTGCGTGCTAGCCTGATTACCACCAAACTGATTTAAGATTTGATTTACCTGACTAGTACCTCCTTGACTACGCTGCTGCTGTAGTGCCGAGCGAGTATAGTTGCCGACAATCGACATGGCTGAGTTAATCGCACTAGGATTAGTCTGATAATTACCGCTCAATTGCTGTACCGTATCCAAGATCGAACCTAGTTGATTAGTACTAGCTTCCTTTTCAGGGTTATCAATTGCATTTAAGATTTGATTAAAAAGACTCATGTTACTCACCAAAAATACTGTCAGATTACATTTAACATTTATCAATTAACATTTAGCATTTAATCTTTTAGTGTTTATTGGGAGTTCAAATCCCCATTTAAACAAGTCAGTATCTAATGTTCAATGTTCAATGTTCAATGTTCAATGAAAGGTCACTTAATTAAATTCTTCAGTCTCAGAGGGATTGGCTTCAACACTTCCCAACTGCTGTCTAACCTCATCAATAGCTAGATTTAACTGGGCTATTTTGTCTTCCAATCCATGACGCGCCAATTCTATACTCTCATCATTGTTGAGAGAAATTTTATTATTATTTTTTAACCGAGAATTATCTTGGTGAATGACTTGCCTCTCATTGCGAGTAGTCAAAATTGTTCCTAAGACCCCGCCTACTATGCCTCCGACAATTGAACCTAAGATAAATCCGCTTCCAAAACCATTTTGTTGACTCATAATAATTAGTTTCTTCGATAATGCTTACAAGATGACTAAATTTTAATTACTATTAAGTACCAAAAGCGCGATCACCTGCATCTCCCAAACCTGGAACAATGTAACCTTTCTCGTTTAGTCCTTCATCAATAATAGCGGTATAAATCTCTAGCCCAGGATAGTTAGCACTGAGCTGTCGCAAGGCTGGGGGCGCAGCGACAATCGAAATAATCCGAATTAATTCAGGATTAACGCCTCTTGCCGTAATTTCTTTCATTGCCATCATAATTGAACCCCCTGTGGCTAGCATTGGCTCTAAGATAGCGATTCTAGTTTCGGGAGCAAACTTTTCAGGCAACTTATTTAAATAGCAACTCGCTGATAAGGAAGATTCATTACGAACTAAACCAAGATGATAAACTGACGCCAGAGGCACAACTTTTTGCACTTCTTCAACTAATACCAAACCTGCGCGCATGATTGGGACAATGCCTATCGGTATTTGGGGATTAACAAAAGTTCCAGGACATTGAGTCAGCGGAGTTTGTACTGTAGTTTCCACGGTAGGCAGCCAGCTTCTAGTGGCTTCATAAGCCAACCAGCGACCTAATTCTGCCAGCGCACTTTTGAATAACACTGATGGCGTGTTTACGTCACGAGCTACCGACAGCCAATGTTTAATCAAAGGGTGATCTGGAACATAAACGCGCAGTTGTAAAGTCATATTTACCCAGATAATCAGTAATAGTTGAAACCGTTGAAATAACAATATTACCTGATTACCGTTAGTAACTTAACTGGATTTATAGCATAAATCAGGATTCAGGGTTAATCGCAAGCTTTAAATAGCTGATACGGCAGCTCCCAAATCCTTGATTTTAGATTTTATGACATAAGTTTTTGTTTCTTATAGTTTTGCATTGCTAACGCTACCTTTGAAGCCGTTATTTTCAGCAATGTCTGATAGCTTCTGCTCTCCCTTCAAGTTACCTTGTGCCTTGGGTGCAGTATTGCCAGATTTAAAATAGCTCTTGCCATAACGACCATGATAAGAATAACGATCAAAGTCCTCGGCTTTGACCCCATTAACCACCATTCCCAAAACTTTTTGCCCTGTAGTTGCCAAAGTTTCTTGAGCCAAATCAGCACTTTCTTGTTCGACAACTCCAGGTCTGGTGACAAACAGGATGCCATCCACTAGCTTACTGACTGTCAGTACGTCAGCGCTCACAGGTAATGGCGGAGCATCAATCAAAATCAAGTCGTATTCTCGGCGACAGCGACCAATGAAATCACTCAATTCCGAGGATTCTAGCAGTGCCAAAGGATTAGATTGAACCTGACCACTAGTTAATAAATGTAGTTTGGGCATGGGCTGCTGGATTACTGACATGGGGCTAGCATGTTCGGTAACAATATCTTTAAGACCCTGGGAGTTAGATACCCCCCACAGGCTGTGTTGAGAAGAGCGTCGTAGATCCCCATCCACCAGTAATACACTACGACCTAATTGAGCGATCGCCGCTGCCAAATTTGCCGCTACAGTAGACTTTCCTTCTTCGGGAACAGAACTAGTAACTAAAATGACCTTGGGCGGTTTGTCACTAGTTAAAAACTTGAGGTTTGCCTGAATCATGCGATAAATTTCGCTGGAAAAGGAGTCTGGTTCGTCTCTAGTTACAATGCGACCCTGATAACTTGGTGGTTCTAAAGGCGTAATGCCGACAGTCTGGTAGGGGAACCTCTTTTTAATCTCTGCCAAAGATTGGATCGAACGATCCTGCATCTCTAACAAAATGATCGATAAGTTAGCTAGAAATGCACCCAAGACTAGACCCATGCCCAAAAGCACGGTTGTTCCCGAACTACCTTTCTCTGGCACTGCGGCATATTCAACAATATCCGCATTTCCGTTTTCGTTATTTTCCGCTAACTGAGCCTGCTGTAAACTGTTGAGCAGAGTCTCATAAGTTTGCCCTGCGGATTCAGCGGCTCTAACTAGTTCTCGCTCCTTCTTCTCCAGTCGAGGTAACTCTTTGGCTCGCTCCAGATATTCTTGCTGAGTCTGATATAAAGAGGCTACTTGTCTTTGTAAACTCAACTCTTCAATCTTGATGGTAATAAATCGCTCTAGCTGATTCTCTTTAGTACCATTATCGTTTTGCAATAAACCTTGATTCACTTCTACCCCTGACCCAACGTTAGCCGCAATTAAACCCCTTAATTGCTGATTTAAGTCGTTTTTCTTTTCTTGCAGGCTAGCAACTAGGGGATGTTCATCGTTGAACCGTTGACGCTCTTTAGATAAATTAGATTCTGTCTGAGATAGCTGCTCTAAAATACTTTGAACCTCGGGATAGGAACCAAGCTGATTAGCTTTAACCGCCTGCTCTAGATTTAATCCTAGCTGTCCCTGTAATGCTGCCGCTTGAGCCTGCATTCCTCGCAGTGCCGAGCCAGTAGTTGAGATCTCCTGGTTTAACGTTCCTAAGTTTGCTACTAAACCCTTTTTCTCCTCATCAAGATCAACAATACTATTTTCAGTTCTAAATGCTGAAATTTCTGCCTCAATATCTTTTACCTTAGTCTCAACATTAGGTAACTCCCGATCAATAAACTCCCGCGCAGCTTGAGGCTTTGACTGATTGCCTCTAATTTGCGTTTGGATGTAAATATCCATTACTGAGTTTACGATCTCTGCTGCCGCTTCTGCATTTGGATGTCTATATCCAACTTCTACTACGTCCGTACCGCCAATAATCTCAGTAGTCAGTTTTTTCTTAAAATCTTCAGGCTTGAGGGGATTCCCCTCATCATCAGTCAGCTTTTGGCGATCAATTACCTGTTGAATTACTGGCTCAGATTCTAAAATTTGGATCTGAGTACTAAGTGGTGTTTGATCGCTAATAATAGGTTCTAAAGTGTTGGCTTGTTCCTCCAAAGCTTTGATCGGGGTAGCATTTTTCCTAAAGAGGATTTTACCTTCTGCTGAATATGTCTTTTTCTGTAATAAACTTAATGCGCCTGTGACTCCCAAAGTCAACAGAAATATGGCTAATGCCGGTTTCCAGCGCCTTTTGACCTTAGCCAGATATTCTCCCAAATTGACATCTAAAGCATCTCTTGAGGCTGCTCCAGATACAGAGGAATTATTAGCTTTTTGCTCATTAGAGTTATTACTTAACATATTTTGATTTTGAAGTTCTAATTTTTTATACTACTAATTTGCTACTTAATATTATGGCGACTGCCCTCTCAGTATTTACACTAATACTGCTACACAAGGTATATCATTTACTACAGAATTAACTGTTAAAATCGCTATAATTCTCGGAATATATAAGTTATTTCAATTATTCAACTAGTTTATTTAAAGTTATCGGTAATTTTGTTGATTTCATCCGCCGCATATTTATTAGTCTTTCACGGTAGTCGAGACAGTCGTACTCAAGCTGCTGCTTGCGACCTCAGACATTTACTGGCTCAAAAATGTCAATCCATCAATATGTTAGCTCACGAAAAATACTTAGGAGCAAATCTAATTAATTCTGAGCCTAACCCAAGCCCAGACTGTGATCAAACTCCGTTAATTGAAGTAGCTGCTCTAGAGTTAACCTCTATACCTTTAAGTCAAAGCTTGGTTAACTTTGCTCAGCGAGTAGTGCAGCAGGGAGTTAAGAACATCAAGGTCATACCTTTGTTTTTGGCTCCAGGAGTTCATGTGCAGCAAGATATTCCTGCCCAAATAGCGTTAGCAACAAATCAAATCAAATGCCAAGCAACTATCCAATTATCTCCTTATTTAGGTAAATATTCGGAAATAGTTCCTTTGCTGAGGCAGAAATTTGCTCAATTACCTGCAAAAAAGCGGATTTTAATTGCTCATGGCAGTAAGTTACCATCGGTCGCTGATTATTATCAAAACTTGGCAGACAAATTGAATGCCGATTTAGGTTATTGGTCAACTAATCCTGGGTTCAGCCAGCAAATAGTCAGGCAAATCAGATCAGGTATTAAGAAAATTGCGCTGATGCCCTATTTTTTATTCCCTGGCAGAATTACCAGCGCGATCGCATCTGAAATTGCTACTCTACAGCAGGAGTATCCCCAGGTAGAGTTGTTTCTTGGTCAGCCTTTAGGCGCTACCCCCGCTTTAGCAGAATTAATTGCCCAGGGAGTATAGTTGATGGATAAAGTTAGATACATAGGTAAAGTATATTTAGTTGGTGCTGGACCTGGAGATCCAGGTTTACTAACGGTAAAAGGGAAAACCCTCTTAGAACATGCAGATGTAGTTATCTACGATGCCTTAGTTAGTCCAGAAATACTGGCGATAATTGGCTCACAGGCGGAAAAGATCAATGCGGGAAAACGCAAAGGTCGTCATTCTCTACCTCAAGCAGAAACTACAGAGTTATTACGAGTCAAAGCTCAAAATAATGCAGTGGTAGTTCGGCTCAAAGGAGGCGATCCCTTTGTTTTTGGCAGAGGTGGGGAAGAGATGGCAGATTTAATTAAAGCGGGAGTCGAGGTGGAAGTGATTCCAGGAATTACTTCAGGAATTGCCGCTCCGGCATATGCAGGTATTCCTGTAACACATCGTCTTTACAACTCCTCAGTTACCTTTGTTACAGGGCATGAAGCTACGGAAAAATATCGTCCCGACGTAAATTGGCAGGCGATCGCTCAAGGATCAGAAACTATTGTCATTTACATGGGAGTACATAATTTGTCTCGCATTATTCCGCAATTACTGGCGGGAGGAATGACTCCTCAGACCCCAATTGCTCTCATTCGCTGGGGAACCAGACCCGAGCAAACTGAGCTGGTTGGCACCTTGGAGACAATTGTTGAACTGGTCACTAAAACTGAATTTAAGGCTCCAGCGATCGCCGTTATTGGTCAAGTAGTAGATTTGCACTCTTTGTTAACTAGCCAGGTCTAGTATTACTCTTTAAATTATTTAAAGTTATTAATTTAGCAACGTTTCTACTGGCTTCAACTGATGTGAGTTTGGGATCACTTAAGACTATTACATAACCAGTAATTTAAAAGGGAGTGGTAAATCTAAGTATGATTTTTAAAATTATTGGATGTTAACTGAATTAAAGGTGCTAATGGCTAATGGCTAATGGCTAATGGCTAATGGCTACGAACAAACATACTTTGTATTTCATACATGAAATTACCAACGCCATTTAAAAACTGTTGTTCTCTATTAACTTTGAACTTTGAGGGTTAATAAATCTTCAAAAGCTGATAGCTATCAGCTGCCTCAGAAATCTCACTTTCTGACCCCAAACTCAGGTTAACTATGAAGTGAGACAAAATTTTGCAACAATTGGGTCTATTAAATGGGATGATATTAAACAATATATGGGAATAACTGGTCGCTATAAGTATTATTGCTTAGATCTCGACTGTAGAGGAATCCTAGTATAATACATGATTACTTAATCCTGATAATTTATTAATCATCTAATCTTCATTATTGAGATAAGAATAGATCTTACTTATGGGCTTTGCAGAACTATCAATTGCTGATATTGCAGCAGAATATGCTATCGAAGAACAAGCGGTATTTGAACTTTGCGATCGCTTTAAAATCAATTATAAAAACGAACGCACCTGTTTAGCATTAGAAGATGCCAAGGCAATAATTATGGAAATTCTGAAAACTCAGACTAATGCAGAAGCTAGCTGAATTCAAACATTACGTTAAAGCACCGAGATTTTAGATCTGGGTCTAAATCGATAAGATTGGTTACTGCATTTTTTAACCGTTAAGTATTCTGTCAAAATCAATAACTGAGGATTAATTATATTGGTGCAATTAAAAAGGCACCTCGTTCAAATTTAAAATTTTGAGGAGAACAATGTTGAAGCGATTTTTATTTGCTGCTATAGCTGCTGTATTTTTGGCAATTCAGTTGAATGTTGCTAGCGTTAATGCTGTTGAACTTGATGAGAGCATTCGTACTGTTCCACTGAATGACCAAGGGGATCAGATGACTTTAAGCCTGAAGCAAGTAAAGCAGGGACAAAAAGTATTTGTTGATACCTGCACCTACTGTCATAAGGGTGGTGCAACCAAGACTAACCCTAATGTTAACTTGGGTTTGACTGCCTTATCTGGAGCATATCCTGCAAGAGATAATGTTGAGGGGATTGTAGATTATCTTAAGAATCCGACAACCTATGATGGAGAAAGAGATATTTACGAATTTCACCCCAATACTACTCGCTCTGATCTTTATCCGTTAATGCGTAATCTTACAGATGATGATTTAGAGGCTGTTGCTGGACATATCTTAATTCAGCCTGAAATTCGTGGCATCCTTTGGGGTGGTGGTAAGGTTTATAACTAAAAGATCTTAAGGAATTAACCTGAAGGCTAAATATAGTTTTAGTATAGCTTTGGTCTAAATACATATCAGGATAAGAGATAAGAAGAGTTGACTACTTCTATTTCTTATCCTATTTTTTATGGAATAATTGAACAACTAACTCTATTCAAAAAGGAATCTCATTCCAATCAATTTGTTGTAATATTTCTCTTGCTTTTGCTCTTGACTTTTTCTTTGCCTGTTTACTTTCTAAAACCTTAATTAATCGCTTGCCAACTTCTGCCTTATATTCTTCTGGTATGGCGAATAGTTTATCTTCTTCAGCTTTATAGTCTAGTTTATGACCAATTCTGACATATGTGGTTTGTTGTACAACTTCTTCTTTAAAAAAAGCAAAATGACCTATCCCATCTTTCCAGAAATTGCTAAATAACTCAATACTAAAATCGGTTTCTTCAATGAATTTATGATGTAAAATTTCGGTGGCTTTCTGAGCTTCTTTTTTTTCAATAAAACAATATACTCTTCTAGAATAAGTATCAGGATTTTCTAGACAATTGCCTTCTATTTGACGATTAATTTGTTTAGTATAATCAACATCATCAAATCCTATACCAGTTCGATAGACACTATATATTTTATCCCCTGGTTTTAATTTAACTCCTTGATAAATAGCCTGCTTCGCTTTTTCCGAGTCAATTCCCTGCAACAATTTGTAAGCAAGACTTCTAATTTCTAGTTTGGGATTATTAAGTACTGTTATCAATAGATTTATTTCCGCTTCTTCCGAATACAAATTTCCTTCATCATCAGCATATTTAAGATCTTTAATACATTTTTTTATTGGGGAATAATAATCATTTATTCCTAGATAAGTTGATTTATTAAAAATTATTTCGTAAATACCAGCAACACATCCTATTAAGTCTTGCCATAGCTGACTTAGTAAATCAAAGTTTTGAACATGTTTCAGATATTGTTCTACTTTAAACCAATAAATATAATCATCAGAATTGGGTATGTCTAAAAAATACTTTTGTTCGCGCCAGCGTTTTTCTAAACTTCTGTCTAATTTAAAACTGTTAATCTTCTCTGTAATTTGATATTTATCGCACCATTGTTTAACTGCTTCTCGATTTTTCTGAAAACTAAATTCTGTAATATTTCTCTTCAGCAGTATTTTGCGTCGTAATGATTCTGCTTTTAATTTTGCTTGCTGAAAATTGAAATAACAATTTGTAAAAGTGTCAGCAGTTATATAGGCTACTTTACCAAAGCTGATAACTTTATAATTTTGATCTTTATAGTCATCATAAGTAACTAGGTGTTTTACCTTGTCTATATTTACAGACGGATCAAGCCTATAAAGCTTGGGGTAATAATGATACCTGATCGACTAAATTACTCTTAGCTATTGCCCTGAGCAATTCTTCCATAACGAATATCTGACTTCCGACACAGCATAAAGTGATTATAAAGTTAAAGCTGATACAGGTTGCCAAATTTCAATGAACTTTACTTAAGATGTACTAAAGTCACTCCTGAACCACCTTCTTTTTGGGATGCCAGTTCAAACTTCTCTACTTGGGAATGGCGTTTGAGATACTCATGGACACCCTGGCGTAATCTTCCTGTACCCTTACCGTGAATAATCCACAGTACTCCTGATTCAATCGCTTTAGCGATCGCATTATCAACTTCTATTTCAGCGCTATCAACTCGTTGACCACGGATATCTAAAGTATTGTTTGAAGTTCGCACCAGAACTTTGGCTTTGTTTTTGGTTTGAGATAAAGGTTTTTTCTTGGTTGCTTTAGGTTTGGTTTCGGCTTTTTGTCCACTAAGAGATTCGATTTCATTCAAGCCGACATTCATTTTCATAATGCCAAAGCGCACAGTTAGTTGTTCTGTCTCTTCGTCAATGCTTAACACCTCTGCCGTCTGGTTAAGACGAGGAATTCTAATTCGTTCTCCTTCTTGGGGTTTATAGCTGGGTTTATCTGGCTTTGGTGTTTGGGTTTTTGCTAATTCCTTAGCGGTGATGCGATCTAAGGCTGCTGTGGCATCTTGAGTCTTCTGCATCGTTTGCTCACCCTGCTGCAAGCGACGAATTACCGCTGCCACTTCTTTTTTGGCTTGAGCGATCGCATCCTGTACCGCTTGTTCTTGATGGGCTTTGAGTGATTGTTCTCGTTCTTGCAGTAAAGAAGCTTTCTCCGACACTTCCGCGTAAAAACGTTCGGTTTGTTCTAGTAGCTGACCTGCTGATTTGGCTTTCTCTTCCTGTTCTCTTCTTTGTCTTTCTAATGCCGCAATAACTTCGTTGACATCTTCGGTAGCACTTGCGCCGACTAAAGATTGGGCTGATTCTACAATATCGGTATTTAAACCTAAGCGTTGAGCAATAGTTAAGGCATTAGAGCGACCAGGAATACCCCACAGCAAGCGATAAGTAGGCTGGAGAGTACTATCATCAAATTCTACCGAAGCATTCTCAAATCTGGCATCCTGATACTTGAGGGCTTTTAATTCACCATAGTGAGTAGTAGCAATCGTTAGCAAGCCATGTTCCGCTAAATATTTTAATAAAGCGATCGCCAAAGCACTGCCTTCAGCGGGATCGGTTCCTGCACCTACTTCATCTAAAAGAATTAGAGAATTTCCTTGCTGTTGCCGCAAAGCCTCGATAATACGACTAATACGGCGAATATGTCCTGAAAATGTGGATAAGCTTTGCTGTAAAGACTGCTCATCCCCAATATCAGCTAGAACCACTTCAAACCAAGGCAACTCGACAGGTTCTTTGGCAGGAACAAACATCCCCGCTTTTGCCATTAATGCCGCCAATCCCATTGTCTTGAGGGTAACAGTTTTCCCTCCCGTATTAGGTCCTGTAATTGCTACTACCTTGGTTTCAGGCTTAACCAAAACATCAATTGGCACAACTTCTGTTCCCTCTTCATGGCGTTGCTGCCAAACAAGCAGCGGATGACGCAGACGGCGTAGAGTAGTAGTTTCTGCTTTAGAGGTATCTATAAACTTAGGTGGATTCGCCTCTAACCACAAGCCATAACGCGCCCTAGCCGTAGCTAAATCTAATATCGTAGCGGCGATCAGAACCTTCTCTAAATCCTCCTGTACCTCTGCCACCTTGTCCGATAATCCTTTGAGAATTATTTCCTCTTCCCGCTTCTCCTGCTTCTCCTTTTGTCGTAGCTGATTCCCCAGCTGTACCACCGCATTGGGTTCAATATAGTAAGTTGAACCCGTACTAGAAACATCATGAACAATGCCTTTGATTGTCTCCTTGCAAGCAGGTTTCACAGGTAAGACAAAGCGATCGCCCCTTTGGGTAACTACTGCCTCTTGAATCGCTGTAGCGTTACGCTGCATAATGCCTTGCAGTACTTTGTAAATTCGACTACGCAGATTTTTAATCTCGCTACGAATACCAGCCAGTTTAGGGTTGGCGCGATCTGTTATCTCTGCGCGATCGTCGATACAATGATGAATCTCTTTCTCAATCTCAGGATAGGTACGAATATCCGCAACTAATTTGGCTAAGGTGACTAACTCTTCGCTTTTAGCATCGATCAGACGACGAAGATATCTTACCCCTGCCAGGGTAGTCGCCAGATCTAGTAATTCCTTAGCCGCTAAAATCCCCCCAATTCCTGCCCTTTCTAAAGATGCCCCCACATCTTTGATCCCTTTGAAAGTCCAGCCCGAATCTAACTGCTGTTCCAGATTGTAAATTTCCTTAGTTTGAGCCAGCAAATGCTCACTTTCGGCTTGGGTGGTGGGCAGTCTTAACTGGCGCGCTGCTACTACCCCCAACTTCGTAGCGGCGAAGGTAGATAAATTCTGGCACAAACGTTGCCATTCCAATAAGTCTAAAGTTTCAGTAGTAATCACAGGCAGTTGATGGCGCTCATACTCTTATTATTGTCAGATTAATACTAAATATGTCATGAAGTTACGCTATATTAAGAATACTTGACATAAGCAAACCCTGCAATAAGGAGATAACCGTAATTATGAAACAGAAAGAAGGCAAGTTTGGCTTTACTAACTATGCAGAGATTTGGAACGGACGTTTAGCAATGATTGGCTTTATTGCCGCAATTTTCCTGGAACTCAACACTGGACATGGTGTATTGAAGCAGTTTGGTTTGATGTAAGGTAATTGGTATTGATTGGCTTAGTTTTGATTTACTGGTTACTAGTCATTTGTCATTAGTTCTTAGGCTACTGTAAATTATCGTACCAATAAGCTTAACCCCTGGATGATGTAGTTGATTCATTTGGGGGTTTTGAATTGTTTTTGGTTAGATCGGTATTTAGTTTTGGTGATTGCGATCGCCAGTTATAAGATTTAACTAATATTACTTCTAGTTTACGTATTGAATCAGTCCACAGATGAACGCCGATGAACACAGATAATTAATCTGTTTGCTCACTATTTAGAATAGGTTTAATCAAAAACTTTATAGCTTTTATTTGATTTACATTAATGCGTCTAAAATATTGATAAATATCTGTAAGCGATCGCTATTCGCAGGGCTTAACTAATGCTGCTGGTTTTGGTGTTAAATAAGTCTATAGATGAACACAGATAATTAATCTGCATACTAATTATTTTGAATAGATTTGATTGAAAATTTTGTGACTTTATAATTATGTGATCGCATAATTTACAGCAGTTCTTGTAGCTGAAGAATCAAGAGTATTCCCCATGTTAAATTGTCAATCTTGGGCATATTGCACCACTGCTGTGTCTAAAACTTCTTGGCGAAAATAGGAACTCAATTCTGCTGGAGTGCGGAGATCGATCTTCCTCCCGTTAAGCATCTGAGAAAGTTCCCTTTCCATTTGTGCTAAATCGAAGTAAGTGACTTTAGCTTCAGATAAAAACTCCACCAAAAAGTCAATATCACTCTCGGAAGTAAAATCCTCCCTTAACACTGAACCAAATAAAGATAATTTTTGAATATGATGTCGCCGACAGAAGTTAGCAACTTTGTCCTTTGGCAGTTCAATAGGTAACTTTTTTACAGTGGGCATCAAATCGCCTCTTCCTAAACTCTTAAGATTACAATAATATTTTAGACGCTTGATATGAATAAGCTTAATTGAAGAGTTACTAGCTCGTAGCTATCAGCTATTTTTATGTAAACATTATATCGAACTAGCTATATTTAGACACTAAAAAGCAAATTGACAATATTAGCGATCGCACAATCTCTAATATTGTTCATAATCGGTAGCATGTAATAGTAATATATTATTTTGATTTTTTGGTATGACTAAAAAAAATAGTATTAGTGTTAGTGATAATCTTTTAGATTATGTTTACTGTGAATCAAACAACAGGGCAAAATTAATAATAAGTAAAAGCTAATTATGAAATAGTATTTGGTTTACATTGATGCGTATCAAATGTTTATAGAAATATAAAAGCGATCGCCAGTTCAAGTAATTGACTAATATTGCTAATTTATCTATTAAACAAGTCCACAGATGAACGCAAGTAAACACAGATGAGTTATCGGCTTGCTGACTATTTTAAATAGGTTTTATTTGAAATCTTGTGACTTTAAAACTTTGCGATCGCACAATCTCTAATATTGTCATAACTGGTAGCATATACATAATAATACTTTATTTTAATTTTTTGGTATGACTAAAAAAATTAGTATTAGCGTCAGTGATGAGTTGCTAGATTATGTTGACTGTGAATCAGATAATAGAAGTGCATTTATCAATCAATGTATTGATGAAATGCGTCAACATCGTAAACAGGAAGCTTTAAAGGCTGCTTATTTGGCTCAAGAACAAGATCCTCAGTTTTGGTCAGAATTTGAGCTTTGGGATAGCACCATTGGGGATGGAATCAGTTAGTAACGTTCAATGTAGATTAGCTTTTTAGCCTCAATACACTACATGTATTCATAATTTAACTGACTTCTAAAATGAAGTTTAGGAAAAATTATTAAAGATTTCTTGGGACTGTAAATCATAATTAATAATAAGCGATCGCCAGTTATAATAATTAACTGATATTGCTAATTTATCTATTGAACAAGTCCACAGATGAACGCAGATGGACACAGATAATTAGTTAGTTTACCAGCAGCATTTTTGGATAGGATAGGATACTGATTAGTTAATATCTTGGTGTTTATTTAGATATTTGGAGCGATTTTTTAATAATTATTGCTCAACTTACAGCCATCGAACTTTAGATATTAACGTCTTTGCAATCTCTCTGCGCCTCTGCGTCTTTGCGCGAGATAAATCATTTAACATCGTAATCTTATTTTCCACTGCCACAACTTACTAAATTTCCGCGTAGGGTAACAACAACGTCTCTTCAATCTTCTGACGTACTTCGGGACTAACAAAGCAATCGTGATGTAGGCATTTAGTTAATAGTTGGTTAGCAACATAATACTGTTCTAACAATGCTTTTTGCTCATCGCTAAACTGCCAATCGTGTCCAATATCTCGATGTTTGACCATAGCATTTCTAAAATCTGCTGTCCAAGTTGTGCCGTTTTCCTGCCACCAGACTTTAAATTCTTCACTGTTAGTATTTTCTTGATCTGGAAGTCTTTGCTTGAGTTTCGATAGTGCTACATATAATTCGGGATCATATTCTTGGGCTAGATCAAGGTTTCGGTAGAGGTTGAGGTAGAGGTCGAGGTAGAGGTCGAGGTCGAGGTAGAGGTTGAGGTAGAGGTCGAGGTAGAGGTAGAGGTCGAGGTAGAGGTTGAGGTAGAGGTTTCGGTAGAGGTCGAGGTAGAGGTTTCGGTAGAGGTTGAGGTTGAGGTTTCGGTAGAGGTTGAGGTTGAGGTTGAATATCAAATCTAAACCCAAATAAAACACTCGACAAAGAGTTAGATTGCCTTTGCTGTAGAAGTCAAAAGTTTCTTGAATTGCTTCAACGTCTTCTGGCGACAACTCTAAATTATCGCCTTGGCTTTTACGGTTTAACCACTGTAAATATTGCTGTAGGTCGCTATCATCTTTTAGTAAGTTATCTATCTTGCGCTTCATCAACAAAACTAACTTCTCAGCATTAGGCGACATCGATACCGCTAATAAAAATACCTCCCGCCAACGTTTATCAAACAGATGACTAACCAACTCCTGCAATGCCTCATCCGATGATTGACGTACCAGGATAATTTCCCTGGCGGTAAAGTATTCCTGAAAAGTTAAATGGGAAAAGGAATAGATGTTTCTTGCCCTGGCGGTTAATAAGCCATGTTGCGCTTCAATATTTTTTAGGACAATGCCGCTATCTCCCTGCAAGGCTTCATCGTCCAGATTTGCCTCTGGTAGGTTACGAATATATTCGCTGATATATCTTTTTACCTGATCAACTTTAAAGAAATAATCTCCTGGGGCGAAGGTTTTCCAGGCGATTTGACTCAGTAAATCTTCTTTTTTGGCTACAGATAGGGGTTTATATACCTTATCCCGCTGAATACCTCTAGTAGAATCCCATTTTCTGAGTAAGGCATTGATTCCTTCCTCGTATAACTCCTTGCGGTTAGCGGGAAAGTCGCCTAATTCTTCAAAGGAGATACAGAGTAGAGTTAACAACAGGGGATTAGAAACTAATTCTTTTATCGGCTGATCATTTTCCAGACGGTTTAAAAAAGTTTCAGGCTTAACAGGCTTCTCTTTAAACCAGTTGTGGGCAAAGGTAGTAATTTGTTCATCGTCAAAATCCGCAATTTCCACCTCGGTAAACTGCTCAAAAGTATATTCTTTAGCCGCAATGCGACATGTCAGCACATACTGATTATCGGGATACTTATTAGTTAAACTTTCAATTTCCTTGATAACCCGTTTACTATCAACTTCCAATACTTCATCTAAACCATCCAGCAAAATTAAAGCCCGTTTACAGCTAAGTAAATATTTCAGATACTGCTGCTGTTCAGTTTTTAGATAGCTGCCGAGATAATCCAACAACTTCGGTTTGCCATCAGCTTCCGCAAAATCCTTTAAGGTAATAAACCACGGTACTAAATCACCCTGAAACTCACCCTGATTACACTGAATCGCCAGATGCTTAAGAAAAGTCGTTTTACCTGCCCCTGGTTTACCCAAGATTACTAGCCTGTTGTGCTTTGTTACCGCATCTTCTCCCTTAATCCTCTCCTCGGTAACGTTGCCCAAATTAAATCGTTCAAAATCCGCTAAAGTACAGTTTCTAATCAACTCCGCAATCTCTTTCCGTCTGCGCCCACTAATCTTCTCAAGAATATTGACCTGAGTGTAGATCTTACCTAACCCGATAGGCTGCGACATATCAAAGATCCGCATCGTACCACAGCGAGTTTTAATATCTCCTTTCACCTCTTGTCGCAGTTGAGTTACTACAGTCTCGATATCCTTATGCGGACTTGTTGCCGATTCTGGATTATGTTTGTTGTCCTGACTATAGTTGTTAGTAATATAAACATTGCCGCCAATATTTTCGTTGTAATTACCATTACCAATCTGAGTGTCGCGGTGAGAGTTATCCAGATTATCAATATCCTCTGCTGATTCTGTAAGCTGGGCATTATCCTCGCTACTTTCAATACCCGTAACTTCCTGCCAATCCAAATTCAGTATTTTACAGATGCCGACAAACAACTCATTAGAAACAGGCTTGCAGTTAAAAAACCGCGATACAGGCTGACGGCTACAGCCTAATCTGGCTGATACAGCTTCTTGCGTCAATCCTAGAGAAATCTGCGCATTTTTTGCCTTTTCTTGATATTGTTCTTGTAACTGAAGCGACATAATTCAACAAAACTACTTTTGCTTATTGTAGCGACCTGACATAACACTACGTATCTTGGTTATGACACCTATTACTCATTACTCATTACTCATTACTTATTACTCATTACTTACGAACAATCCAATAAACTTGTCCCAACATAACTTTATACGACTATAAATAAGCCTCAATCATCCCAAGTCACACACAAATCATCACAAGTCACATTTAGCCTTAGCCCTATTCACACATACATTACGGCATTCTATAAGAGTTGTAATTCAACTCATACTTATGGAATCAATCGTCTGGTTAATTATTTCCGCTTTATTAGTTTGGGCGGTAGAAAGAAGTGCTGATGCAATACTGAATTTTATTATCAAATGGTTCAAACATCGGTCTAAATAACTGATATTACGCACTAATGTATTTGTTAAGACGGGTAAAGGGTAAAAGGTAAAAAGATTTATTTGCTATTCATGCAAGATGTCTATTATTGGTTAGTTTTAATCATCTATAGCGGTTCTCATTTACGTGAGATACAATCATGAACCCTGGTTTTTGCTAATGGCTAATGGCTAATGGCTAATTGAGGTATATCTCATTAATTTAAGAAGGGCTATAGTCCAACTGTTACTAAATCTTCAATTTGTTTAATTTCGGTGTCTCCAGCTAAGTAGCCAATACCACGATGTAAATGTAGTGTAAATTGTTGCTTTAAGGTGTTATCGTCTGTTCCTAAACCGTCTTGATAACACCTTTGTTTTAGAGAAATAAGTAAAATATCAGCAATTTCGCCCCCAAAAACATTCCAGGCAATTTCTACTTTACTGTCGGTTTTAATTGGCACAGGTGAAGGAGTACTCGGTTCAGCCAGAGAACGACAAAAAGCCCAACGACACAAAATATTCCACTGCTTAATTTTAGTACTACGCTTAAGCTTGACTAGCTGATCTTCAGCAGTTTTAGAGATACGAACTCGTTCGATAGGATTATTCATGTATAGTGTATGCGGGCTTCTATTAAGACAAAAGGTGTTGCTGATTTCAAGTATAAAATTTGTAGTAATACTGTTCGTAGCTTTAAGCTTTAAGCTCTAAGTTTTTGAAAACTAAATAAAGTAAGGTAACAAATGAAAATCATACTCCGATTCAGGCATGCAACACAGAAAATGTTTTAATCTCTTATAGGTTATAGGTTGCAGATTAATACTATACTCATCTTACTATTTGAGAATGAGGAAATACCTCTTGCTCTAACGCATCAATGCCAAGAGAATTTGATGCTACACTCAAGGCGCAATAGCAACTAGGTAAAAAATTCTTTGCTGGCAGCGTATCCTGAACACGAAACCGCCGTAACCTTTCTTTTACCTGACCACTAGCCCCCACAATAAAAATCTCTCCCTGCCGTTGACGACGGGCTGCTTTGATTTCAGCCTCAATAGTCATTGCGGCAGTTACCCCGATCAAGGGGACATTAGTCAGATCAAGAATTAAAATATCAAAATTCTGTCCCATATGAAAAGCGATCGCTCTTGCTGCCCCATAACTCATCGGACCACTCATATGAACTAAAATAATTCGCCCTCGCTGCTGAATCTGGCGCAACAGTTGAGATTCTTCAGGAGTCAATTCATCTATCGGCTGATCATCAATACTGGCGATCGCCTGAACCTGTTCCACCTGAATACTAGTTAAGCGATGAATTGTCAGTATATTAGCTACAAAAGCCCCCACTACAACCGCCGTTACTAAATCAACAAACACTGTCAGGAGCAACACCCCATAGGTAACCAGTGTGGCACGCATAGATACCTGACATATGCGCCATAAAAAGCTCCAGTCGATAATTTTAGTACCTACCTGAATTAAAATGCCCGCCAGGACAGCATGAGGGATTTGAGCCGTAGTATCCCCAGCCCAGAGGACAATACAGAGTAAAATCAGGGCGTGGAACATTCCCGATAAGGGGGTTTTTCCACCCGCCTGGACGTTGATCACGGTACGCATAGTTGCCCCCGCACCAGGAAGCCCTCCAAATAATCCAGATAATAAATTGCCTATTCCCTGACCAATTAATTCTTGTTCCGAATCGTGGCGAGTACGGGTAATGTTGTCTGCCACTAAAGAAGTTAACAATGAGTCGATCGCGCCTAAGGTAGCTAACATCAAAGCATAGCTAACAATATCTTTAATCTGATTAAGATTGAGTCGGGGTAACTGTAATTGCGGAAATCCCTGGGGAATGTCGCCAATCCGAGCAATATCACTGTTGGGAAATACTAAAATCGAGATTAAAGTACAAACAATAAGTGCCAACAGAGGCGAGGGAACAACTTTCGCCAGCTTGCCAGACCAACCAAAGACGATCGCCAGAGTCAAAACCCCCAATCCTGCTGCTATGGGGTCAGGATTCGCCAAAGCTTCAGGCAACTGCTGCAATCCTGCTAGAACACTACTCTGAGCTGGGTAACCCAGCAAAGGCGCCAGCTGTAGCGCCACAATGATTACCCCAATACCAGACATAAAGCCAGAAACAACTGTGTAAGGCATCAAAGTAATAAACTGTCCCAGACGCAGAATACCAAACAAAATTTGAAACGCGCCACTGAGCATCACTGCCGTAAAAGCCATCGCCATGCCGTTTTCAGGGTTCGCCGCTATCAGCTTAGTAAAGACAGTAGCCATTACCACCGTCATCGGACCAGTGGGACCAGTTACCTGAGATGGTGTACCGCCCAATAAAGCGGCAAAAAATCCCGTAAAGATCGCTCCATAAAGCCCTGCGATCGCACCTGCACCCGAAGCAACTCCAAAAGCTAAGGCTAAGGGCAGCGCAACTATCGAAGCGGTTAATCCGCCAAATAAATCTCCTCTCAAATTATCGAACTTTAAGCGATTAACTAGTTGCATTGAACCTCATCGGTAATAGATTTAGTTTTCTTCTTATCTGCCAATTTACAGCTAAGATTGAACAGCCTAAAAACATCTCGGCTATTGGCGTAGTTCGTTTGGTCTAGGGAAGTCAAACAGCTAGGAGATAAAGACACACCTTTAGTTTAAAGCGGAACCTAATTATTTCTATGGCACGGACAAATTGCCTTTAAAAAATTACGACCTGAATCAAGATGCTATTTATCTAGCTAAAAAATTAGGCAATGATACTTAAAAATGCTGATTTTCTAATCTTCAATGATAAACAAAATAGCTTGAATTATTAGTATAGTTTTTGACTAATTAATCTTTTTTTCATTTTAATCAAGCCTTTATAAATTAGTTTTATCGGCAAATCATGACATTATCAAAAACTGAATCAATAAATATAAAGAAATATTAAAAAAGTCTGAGGTCAATAGTTTGTGTGCTTTTAGATACATCATGCCGTTCCCAAATCGCAATAGGTTTAATTACTAATTGGTCTTTGATTAAAACTAAATATTTTTAGTAGCGCGAATATCTTTAATTCGTGAAATAGTCGTGTTTTCTATCAATAAAAAAATTAAAATCTTGATTGCAAAATTAATTACGGTTGAATTTATTTGACTGATTTAGAACTGCAAAAAGATCAAAAATTCAAAAGCTGTAAGTATCAAAGAGGTAAATATTTTATGTCTGGAATTTTTTCCTTTAGTGGTCGCTACCGCATCTTACATTTAACTTGGTTTGCCTTTTTCTTAAGCTTTGTTGTTTGGTTCAACTTTGCTCCTTTTGCCACAGCAATCCAGACAGAATTTAATTTAGAGCCAGCACAAGTTAGAACCATTGCTATTTGTAATGTTTCTCTGACCGTTCCTGCACGAATTATTGTGGGGATGATCCTTGATCGTCTGGGTCCAAGAATTACTTTCTCATGTTTACTAATGTATGCAGCTATACCGACAATTGCCTTTGCACTCTCGCAAAACTTTACTCAGTTGGTAATTAGCCGTTTAGCACTAAGTGTTGTCGGGTGCGGTTTTGTGATTGGCATTCGCATGGTAGCAGAATGGTTTAATTCTGAGGAGATTGGTTTGGCAGAGGGAATCTATGGCGGCTGGGGCAACTTTGGTTCTGCGGCATCGGCGTTTACCCTACCGACTATTGCTACGATAACCGCTGCCCTTACCGCTAGCCAGCTCAACTGGAGACTGGCGATCGCTCTAACGGGAATGATTGCAGCTCTCTATGGCATATTCTATTTCTTTAATGTTCAAAATACCCCTCCTGGTAAAGTCTATCAGCGACCTGAAAGTAGCGCAGGATTGGAAGTTACCAGTAAAAGAGATTTCTGGTTTCTGCTAGGGATGAACGTTCCTTTAGTCGGAATCTTGGGAGTAATTGCCTGGCGTTTACAGAAAGTAGGACTATACGGTGCGGGTACGATGTATCTCATCTGGGCAGGACTAGTAGCTTTGTATTTATTTCAGGCATTTAATATCTATAAAGCTAACCGTCAACTGATAACTGGGGCAAAACGCTATCCCGCAAGCGATCGTTACCAATTTTCTCAGGTGGCACTTTTAGAACTGGCTTATATTGCTAGTTTTGGTTCGGAATTAGCCGTAGTTTCGATGCTGCCGGCATTTTTTGAAAATACCTTTGGCTTAACGGCAGCATTAGCAGGAGGAATTGCGGGGATGTATGCCTTTATGAACTTGGTGGCACGTCCTGGAGGCGGTTTCCTATCGGACAAAATTGGAAGCCGCAAGTGGACGCTGGCTGTAACTCTAGCTGGGACAGGAATTGGTTATTTAATCTTTAGCAGCTTAGGTGAAATAGCTCTGCCTTTAATCGTAATTATGACTATGTGTGCTTCTTTCTTTGTCATGGCAACCGAAGGGGCAACATACGCCATTGTTCCCCTAGTCAAACATCGCGTCACTGGTCAAATAGCAGGTAATGTAGGAGCTTACGGCAATGTCGGTGCAGTGGCATATCTTACTATTTATAGCTTGCTGCCTGAGGGCGGAGGAGGAGATAAATTCTTTTTCCAAATGTTAGGAGTAGTGGCGCTAATTGTGGCTAGTCTTTGTGCCTTTTTTCTCAAAGAACCTACAGGAGATCATGGAGAATCAGCAGCGCATTTTACCTCAGAAGAATCAGCCGTATATCAAGGGGAGGTAAATCGAAATAAATAGTTGATTTCTTTAATTTATCTCTTTTCTCCCAGTACGCCCCAAAGTTCGGCTTCCCCGCTATGAATCTTAGTTGTTGTTTCTGTTTCTGCTGTTTGGCTTGAACTAAGAGCAATTAGAACCAGCGGCAGTGAACTTACAGCCATTGAAGTAATGAAAATCGACAGAGCGATGATTATTTTCTCGCAAATGTTGAAACTTCTCAAATAAAAGGGGACATACAGCACATCAGGGGACTTTTTTGAGGATTTTATTCTTGGGGATTTCATTGACAACTTTTTCAAGCAACTGCATTTCCATCATACAGAGATCAGTAAAAAAATGTAGCTATTGTTACTGTTTTTTCAAAAAAGTATTAAACGACACGGATTTTTAGGAGTAACTATGGATTTAAATGGTCAGATTGAAATAAGTAATGGCAACGGTAAGAATAAGAACAAGTCAAACGGCAGTAGCAGTAGTCGACAACTAACCTACTCTCAGCTTATGCTCTGTGCTGTGGTAATTGGAATTGCTGGCGGGATGGTGGCTACCATCTACTACTTTGTGCTAGAAGCCATGATGCATGGGATGTGGCATACACTGCCTGAAATAGTTAAGCCTTATTTTCCTAGTTGGCTTCCCTCTAGTAACTATGTTTGGATTGCCACTACGGTGGGTGGTTTTTTCGTAGGTCTAGTCCTTTACTTTATGGGGCTTCCTGGAGAAATGGCTCAGGTGGTGGATAAGATTCATAGTCCAGGAAAGATTGATATTCGTAAAAGTCCAGCGATGGTAATTGCCTCTTTGATTGCCATCACCTCTGGAGGCAGCGCGGGACCAGAAGCCCCTTTGGTTCAGGTTAACGGTAGCTTGGGAAGTTGGTTAGGAGATAAATTGAAGCTCACTAAAACTTCTGCCAGGATTCTTACCTTTTGCGGCATGAGTGCAGCATTAGGCGCATTTTTTGGCGCACCCATTGGCGCTGCTTTATTTGCCCTGGAAATTCCACACCGTCGGGGTTTGCAGTATTTTGAAGCGATCGCCCCAGCGATTGTGGCTGCGATCTTTTCCTTTGCCGTATTCCGACTCAACACAGGTATCACAATCGGCGGTTTTTACCACTTTGAAGAAGTTCCCGCCCTCTCACCACAAAATTTACTTGAAGGGCTAGTTTTGGGTATTATTGGGGCTGGTTTGGCAGTTTTGTTTATCATTATCTTCCGACTGATTGGGAAGCTACTTGAACCTTTAGAACACTATCGAATTATATTGGCAACTTTAGGCGGTTTATCAATTGGTTTAATTGCTTTTGCTTTTCCTCAAACCCTCTTTTTTAGCGAGACCCAGATTCAGACAGTAATTGAAACAGGAGCTGGTTTAGGAGTTGGCTTGCTACTGGCGATCGCTCTAGCGAAGATGTTTGCTATCAGCTTTACCCTCCATTCTGGTTTCTTGGGTGGCTTTATCTTCCCCTTGTTTTTTATCGGTGCCAATGTCGGCTATGCCGTATCTCTAGCAGTACCACAAATTCATCCTACTGTGGGTATGGTTTGCTTAATGGCAGCAGTTAACGTCGCCGTTACCAAAACACCCGTTAGTACTAGCATTATCCTCAGCGTACTTTCAGGTACAGCAATGTTACCCGTAATTGCGATCGCTTCGTTTGTCAGTTTTGTATTGACTAGTCAAATTACGATGATTAAAACTCAAAGATGTCGAGACTTAGAGGAAGTCGATTGTTCTAACTTAATTTTGGAACAGGTAGTTCTTAATGAAGAAAAAGAAACTACAATTCCTGGACTAAAAAAATTAAAACAATTAGTAAGTATTTAAATTATGGAATTTATAAATTTTTTGATAGCGATTTTGGCACTATTTATCTCGACCACTCTCTTTTGTCTGATTATGACTACAGACTGGGGTTGGGGTCCAGTTGTTTATGTTTCCTCTTTTATAGGCGGTATAGTTTTTATGGGTTGGGCGAGTGTTGCGTGTCTTGATTTATTTAAAGATTGAAATTAGTAAGTGACGCTAATTCGGGTCAAGAAAATGAGTCTGCTTCGATAGCTATAAGCTATAAGCTATAAGCTATAAGTTTTATGGTTGTTTACTTAATCCATATTGCTATTCACAAGTACTAGATAGACGTTCACTCCTTGCTTGAGTTGCATCATCTTTCCATTGTTTGTACATAGACTCTTTTGAATTTTTTTCGACCCAAATCTGTAATTTCTTCAATTGATTGCTTGATTCCCATTCAGATGGAACAACAGAAGTTAGCCACACATGGTACCACCAAATAAATTTCTGCCCGAACAATTCTGGAATCAGAGATAATTCAATACGTTCATAATCAATTGCTAATTCTAAACGTCGATAGAAAAAAATAATCTGCCAAACATAACGTGTTTCAGTCTCAGAGAGATGATTCTGAAGAATATCTAGAGACTTTGTTTTATGCATAGTTAAAAGCTCGTCAGCTTTAACACGAGCCTCAAATAATTCAGTAGTAATCTCTTGGTGTAAAGAAAATGTAGTATCAATTCGATTTTTTTGAGATTCTGATGATGACCTTATAGAAAACTGTCGTAAAGCAAACCAAAATGCCAAACCTGCACCAATTACAGTTCCGAGAAGATTAGAAGTCAAGGTAGCTAATAGTTCAATTTGCTTTTGAGGCTCAAGATATCGAACAGTGAGAACTGTAATCAGAATCAATACTAGTAGACATGGGCGTAAATCAAGTAACCATTTATTTCAGTTAAAATCCTGACTGTATATAACTTCCTACTTCCTACTTCCCACTTCCTACTTAAGCGAAGCGGTACTAGAGCAATGCTTCCCCCCAAAATCAAAAGAAGCTTTGAAATAGTTTTTTGCATCGCCATATATTTTTTAAACAAATAACTTTACTTGTTCTGATATAAACTGCGAGGATCTAACGCATCCCTCAAACCGTCTCCTAAAAGATTAAATGCCAAAACCGTCAAAATAATTAGTAATGCGGGGGGAACAATCAACCAGGGCTGCAATACCAAAATTGAAGCATTAGTGGCAGAAGATAGTAAGTTGCCCCAGCTAGGATCTTTCGACTGTATTCCCAATCCAATCAAACTCAATACCGATTCGGCGATAATAAAGCCTGGTACAGCGAGAGTAGCAGAAATAATAATGTAAGTGGCTGTTTGCGGCAGAATATGGCGCACGATGATATAGATTGGATTTGCTCCCATGGCATTTGCTGCCTGTACAAATTCCTGTTCTTTAATTGATAGAACTTGTCCCCTAACTACTCTAGCCAAACCTGACCAACTAATAAAAGAAGTAATCAGCACGATCAACAAAAAAGTTTGAGCGCTACTTAAACCAGGAGGTAATACCGAAGCCAAGGCAATTAACAAATAAATACCAGGGATAGTCATTAAGACTTCCACTACTCGCATAATCACCGCATCAATCCAGCCGCCAAAATAACCAGATATGCCCCCTACTAACATTCCGATCGGATAAGACACCGCAATACCTGCCAATCCAATAAATAAACTAATTCTGCCCCCAAACAAAAGACGACTAAATAAATCTCTACCCTGCTCGTCGGTACCCAAAATATTAATTTTTGCTTGACCTAAAGTGCCAAATAAATGTCTGTTGAGGGAAATCCCAGAAAAGATAGTGACCGACTCAAACTTAGGGGGCAGCGGTAAAGAGATTTCAAACAGATTATAGGTAAAACCTCTCACAAAAAGACCAATAGGTACAGGATTATCGCGGTCAACAATCAATAAGCGATCGCCCGTTTCGAGATCCGTCACGCCCTGGGTTGTCGGGTAAACAAAAGGAGCAGTAAACTCACCAGACGAATTTTGCCAGTGGATCTTAGTAGGAGGCAGTAGAGAACCATCTTCTTGAGATGCATAAGGGGAATAGGGAGCAATGAAGTCGGCAAAAATGACCGCTACATAAAAGATAATTAAGATGCTGGCACCGATACGAGCCAAAGTATTTTTTTGCAGTTTTTGCCACCAGTTCATAAAATCAGCTTCTCGTTACTATAGTCGTTCAAATTAATTAACTGCCCATAATCCCTTGGTTTGGGGGATTAGGGATTGGGGATTAGGGACTGGGGATCGGTCACGAATTAACCCTATAACTTGTCTGAATTTCGATCTATTTGATTCATACAGTTCCTCTAAAGACGTGATTATAGTAATTAAACGGGACTAACTTTGGCCTTGTAGAGCAGTTTATCTCCTTGTTTATAACCCACATAGCGTACTTTTACTGTTTCCCCTGGTTGGGCAATGCCCTTCATCAATTCATGGTTTTGGGGGTCATAGGGAAGTTCTTCTCCCACAGCAGCAATTGTTTCTACCTGCCATTGTTTCAGAAGTTGCTCTACAGGTGCCACCAAAGATAACAATCTGGAGGCAGGTAGCTGTGGATTTTGACGTACAGCAGTGGCGGCGGTGGGCCATTGCAACAGCCACGATTCTATGGTTGACAAGCTTGCCTGCTGAAATTCGAGCGCCAGAGATTCTCTTTGCTGCTGGAATTCTTGTTGGAGTTGTTGATATTCTTGCTGACAGATAGCTAGGGCATCGTGATCCTGGCTGGGCAACTTATTATCTGTTAAAGACTTTTCCACAAAAGTTTTCATCAAAGTCTCCACCGAGATGTTTAACGCCTGAGCAATTTTAGCGATCGCACCTAAAGAAATATTAAGTATTAAACCCTGTTGAATTCTAATTAATTGCAGGCGACTCACTTTTGCTATTTGGCTCAGTTGATCAAGATCAGCTATGTTAGCTTGATCCATCAGATCTCGGAGCAATTGTTTATTAATTTCGGCTGAATCTTGATTCATTATAATGTCTTGGACTTACTACTTATAGTCATACAAGGTTAGGTTAGGACAAGTTAATTTAACTGCTCGTAGGCAAAAGGGAAAAGGGGAAAAATGTTCTAAGTGGGGTAGATATTGCTTTATATCTTGCTACATAGACAATGTGAGTCTCGCCTTTAAAAGATAGCGAAGCAAAAATTATAAGTAAAGCTGATACTATTATCTAATTTTCGGGAACTATAAAAATTGAGATTGCTCATAATTATCACAAATCGCAATACAGTTTGTGGTCATTTAGTTAGCCTCAACAACTATTAATACGTCTATAATTCAGCTTTTATCAGTTGAGCAAAAGTCTATTAGTAATCCGCGAACGTTTTTATCAGAGGAAGTTTGTAATGACGACTGCCAAAAACGGAATTAGTCATGCTCGGACTCATATTCAACACTTTACGGCTTCTAAACAAATTGAGTTTTTTGAATCTCTCAAAGAATCTAGATTTAGCGGTCAGTTAGTCATCTCCGACACCAAAGAGCAAACCTGGGTACTTTACCTGTATTTAGGAAGAGTTGTTTATGCCAGTGGTGGAGTTCATCCCGTTAGGAGATGGAGAAGACATGTGATTGCATATTGTCCTGCAAGACTAGCCAATGCTGAAGAATTGAAGTCAGCCCTGGCGAATATTGCTCAAGAAGAATCAAGAATTTCTTGGGAATATCAGTTACTATCCGTCTGGATCGATCAAAGTAAAATCAGTCGGGAACAAGCGACCAAAGTTATCCGAGCCACGGTTATTGAAGTCTTATTTGATATCACCCAGGCGATGGAGGTAAATTGTGAGGCAGCTAAAGACAATTTATTGACTACGAGGTTAATTCTCATTGATGCTGAACAAGTAATTCAGGAAGCCAATAAGCTTTATCTAGCCTGGCAGGGAGCTAAGGTAGCTGATCGTTCTCCTGATTTGGCTCCTGTTATTCGCCAAAAAGAGGCTCTCAAAAGCAAAACTTCCCCTCAGGTTTATCAAAATCTAGCTCAACTCTTAGATGGCAAGCAAACCCTAAGAGATCTTAGCGTCCGCATGAAAAGAGACGTGGTAACAGTGACTCGTTCACTACTGCCCTACATTCAAATGGGATTAGTCCAGCTATTAGAGGTACCTGACATTGCGCCTCCAGCCTCGACTCCTGTAGTACAGAAGCTATTTAAAAACAAAACTCCTCGACGGCTGACCATTGCCTGTATTGATGATAGTCCTGTTATTTGCCAGACAATGGAAAGCATCATTACTGATGCCGGATACAATTTCGTCAGCGAGATGGATGGTTTGAGAGCGATCGCTATTTTACTAAGTCGTAAACCAGATCTAATTTTTCTGGACTTAGTTATGCCTAACACCAATGGCTATGAAATTTGTTCTCAGTTGCGAAAACTTACCTTTTTTAAACAGACTCCCATCGTCATTCTGACAGGAAATGACGGCATTGTGGATCGGGTAAGAGCTAAAATGGTTGGCTCTACAGATTTCTTGGGCAAACCAGCTACTTCAGAACAGGTTTTAGACACAATTAACAAATATGTAACTCAAAAATCGACAAGTTAGTTCTGCTAGCTTACGTTACACTGCTGTACCATCTCGATTGGCGTAAGCATACGCAAGTCATTGTTAGTTTCAAGCTGATTGCGGGAACTATAGGTGTTGTCAACTTGAGAGTTAACGAACTGTTGGTTGCCGATGATTATTATAAAATCGCGCCACAAACACGATTGATTGTAAATTAAGGTGACAATTATTATGGGATACACATTGATTGTTGATGATTCAGCAACTGAAAGATCGATTATCTCGGGCTGTTTACAAGAAGTTGGAATTAATGTATCTGTTGCTCTGAGTGGAGAAGAAGCATTAGAGAAAATTCAACAGAATTGTCCCGACTTAATTGTACTCGACGTAGTTTTGCCAGGGCGAAGTGGCTTTGAAATTTGTCGTGAACTAAAAGGCTCAGAAAATACCAATAAAATTCCCATTATTCTTTGTTCCACCAAAGATACGGATATGGACAAGTTTTGGGGGATGAAACAAGGTGCTGATGCCTATATTCCCAAGCCAATTGACCAAACAGAATTAGTCAACAAAGTTAAAGAATTAATTTCGTGAAAAGTACCCTGCCTTACAAAGGCGATTCGGTTTGCCGCATGTACGATAGGGAACCTGCGTTTACTTCGTCAAACTGACTTTCAATTATTTAAAAGTTTTAAGAAACTCATTAATTTTAGCGTCAACAAGTTCAGGAAGTTCCAATGGTGTCTAATCTCATTCAGTCTAATTCGTCAGAGGGAGTTGATGCGGCTCAAGGTTCAGGTCAACAGTTTTTAAAGCTCCAACTTTATCCTGAAACTAAAGCAATGCTTCCCATTAGCCAAATTACCGAAGTTCTCAAAATTCAATTTGGTCAAATCGTCCCCATTCCCCAGATGCCGACCTGGGTTATGGGGGTTTATAATTGGCGCGGCGAAATTCTTTGGATGGTAGATTTAGGACATTTGGTGGGGTTAGATACTTGGTATCAGCACCAAGTCCATGGCGCTAACTATACGACAATTGTTTTGTCTCCCTATCGAGACCAGGCTGATCATGTCCAGAGTAATTTAGGGTTAGTAGTTGCTCAGGTAGAAGATTTAGAAACTTGTACTCCTAGTGCCATTCAATCCACTCTTGGTTCCACAATTTCTGCAAGATTAGATAAATTTTTACAGGGGTATTACCTTAAGCCTGACGGTGAAATTATTTTAGCTCTTAAGGCTCAAGCGATCGCTGCCGCTATGCCTTCTCATCCCAGTTAAAATTTAAAATTTAATATTTTTACTCAAAGTAGCCAATTAGACCTTTACTGCTAATTTCAGTTAGCGTAGGCATGATTTCACTCTCCCAGTAACCTTGAACTTTTGTTATTACTTCCTTTCTACACTCAATCAACTTATATATTGAGCTTATTTTAGTTTTTATGAAAAATTTACCGCAGTTCAATCATTCAGACGGTCAATCTTGGATCAAACGTCTCAACAGTTTACCCATCAGTCAAAAAACTAATCTGGTTCCTTGGTTTAGCTTGGGCGGATTAGTTCTGGTTTTGGGTACAGGGGGATTGATTCTTTCAGGAACCTTAAAAAGTCAATTACTAGAGCAATCAAAGTCGCGACTGGCTGTAGCTGACATTAGATACAACATCAAAATCGATCAAATGGGGTTTGGTTTTCGGGGACAATCAGACAATGCGGCAATCGTCACCGCTGCTAATACTGTTGCTCAAAACCAACCTCTGGGCAGTACTTTAAAGCAACAGGTTACTCAAATACTGCAAAACGAAATCAAAGCTCGTAATATTGAGTATGCTACTTTGGTTGGTCGAGATCAAAAAATTATTGTTAATGCAAACGCCAATCGTACAGGTCAAACCTTCGACCCCAATGGCTTAGTTAGTCGAGTTCTCAAAGATCCTAAACAGATTAAATCAAGCCAAATTGTTAGCTGGTCAGAATTAAAGCAGGAACAACCGCCTCTACCTGAAGGATTCACCGAAGCAGATGCCTTGATTCGCTATACTGCCACTCCCGTATTTAATGATCGCGAATCAGTCGTGGGTGTTTTAATCTCAGGGGACATTGTCAATGGCAAACAGCAAATTGTCGAAGAAACTACCGCTGCCTTTACAGATAAGCAGAGCTATAGCGCTATTTATCTGCTTCAAGATAATAAATTTGTCTTATCTAGTTCTTTTGCCAATTATAAAGAGCAAAATGCCAACATCGAATTAGCAAGCACCGATATTTTGAACCTAGCAATTGCTAACAAAGGTCAAAAAGTTAGTCAAATAGATTTAGTTGCAGATAAAAAGTTTGCTTTAGCGGCTGAAGCGATAGTTGATAACACAGGCAAACCTGTTGGTGTATTAGTTTACGGTACTCCCCTTAGCTCAATTAATGGCATCATCAAAAGCAGTTTGCTAGCACAGTCGGCTTTATCCATAGTCGTATTATTGTTGCTGGTATATTTAAGTAAGATTTTAGATCAGGCGATCGCTAAACCAATTCAGAATTTGCAAAAGGTAGCTCAGAATTTCGCTGATGGAAATTTAGCAGCAAGAGCGCAGGTTAATACTCAAGATGAAATTGGACTTTTAGGCAGCACGTTTAATATTTTGGCGGACTCGATTGAAATGAATGAAGCTCGTCTCAAGCAAGATGCCGAACGTTCCCGTTTGCTGCAAAAGATTAGTTTGGAACTGGCACAAGCTGGTGATATATCCGAGATTCTACAAACTGCCGTTGACAGTAGTCACCGTGTTTTGAAGAGTGATCGGGTAATTTATCACCGTTTTGAACCAGACTGGCAGGGTAAAATTATCGCTGAAGCAGTTAGTGAGCAGTATCCTGCGGCATTGGGAGCAGAAATTGACTTTGCTCAGGGTAATGTCGAATCATATCGTCAGGGAGAAACTAAGGCAATTTCTAACATTTACCAGGCGGGGTTAGAAGATGATTATTTAAACATGTTAGAGCCATTTGCCGTAGTCGCTAGCCTGATCACTCCTGTTGTCATAGCTGACAGACTAGCAGGACTATTAGTTGCCCACCAGTGTAGTGAACCGAGAGCTTGGCAAGATGATGAAATTAAACTACTGTCCCAGATTGCCGAACAAGTAGGTCGAGTCAGCGAAAAGATCGAATTTTTGGAGCAGCAGCAGCGCTCACAACAGCAAGAAAAAGCAGCGAAAGAGAATCTTCAGCGTCGAGCCTTAGAACTATTGATGGAAGTCGATCCTGTCAGTCAAGGAGATCTAACGGTTCGCGTAAAAGTACAAGAAGATGAGATTGGCACCATTGGCGATTCTTACAACGCCACCATCGAAAGTTTACGGAAACTTGTAGCTCAGGTCAAAGACGCCGCTGGTCAGGTTTCAGCCACTACCAGCGATAAAGATCTTTCCCTCAAAGAGCTATCTACAGGAGCATCAGTTCAAACTACAGAGATCAACGCAGCCCTAGCCAGAATCAAAGGTATCACTAACTCAATTCAGGCGGTAGCTAATAACGCTCAGGCAGCAGAGGCGGCAATGCTCAAAGCTGCTGATACGGTCAAGGCAGGAGATGATGCCATGACCCAGACAGTAGAAGGTTTCCAGGAAATACGCGAAACTGTTGCCGCGACCGCCAAAAAAGTCAAGCGCCTTGGTGAATCATCACAAAAAATCTCCAAGGTAGTCAACGTGATTGGTAGCTTTGCCGATCAGACTAACCTTCTAGCGCTAAATGCTTCAATTGAAGCAGCTCATGCAGGAGAAGAAGGGAGAGGCTTTGCCGTGGTAGCAGATGAAGTGCGATCGCTGGCGCGTCAGTCTGCGGAGGCAACGGCAGAAATTGAGGCGTTGGTAGCAGAGATCCAATCAGAAACTAACGAAGTGGTAGCGGCGATGGAGGCGGGAACAGAGCAAGTAGTCTCGGGAACTAAACTAATTGATAAAACTCGCATGTCGTTGATTCAAATTGCTGATGTAAGTCAAGAGATCAATCAGCTAGTGGGGGAGATTGCCGCAGCGACGGTAGAACAGTCTCAAGATTCTGAAGTAGTCAGTCAAACCATGGTTGAGGTTGCTGCCATCTCTAGCAAAACTGCCGCTGAAGCGGGGGAAGTATCGGCATCTTTCCAAGATTTACTTAACGTAGCTCAACAGCTACAAAATAGTGTGGCTCAATTTAAAGTCAGCTAACTAAGTTATTGAAAGCTAATTTATTTCTAATTTTATTGAGATTTCTATGACTAATTCTGCTCACTATCAATCCTCATCACCCCCAGCTAAAAATATTTCCCATCGATTAATTTCTGCTTCTTGGTGGCAGAGGCAAAGTATTCGCTTTAAAACCATTGTTTTGGCGATCGCCTTGGGAACAATTCCCACTTTGGCTGTGGGTTCTCTGTTGTATAAGGTTGCAGCCCAAGACCTAGAACAACAAATTACGGCTTTACCCAAAACTCAGGTGCGCGATCTTCAGAATCAGCTCACTGTTTTTATGGGCGATCGCCTAAATGATATTGAGATGATGGCAGGTTTGCCTATTTTGACCGATTCTAAGCTGCGGGAAGTTGCCACCTCTGCCGATAAGTCCGCTGCGCTACAAAAAATTCAAGACGCTTACGGTTTCTATAACAGTATTGCTGTGTTTGATGCTCAAGGTGACTTTATTGCCAAGACTGATGGTAAGAGCCTGGGTAATCATCTTAATCGAGATTATATTCAAGCAGCGATCGCCGCCGATGGAGCCATTGTTAGTCAACCGAGAATCTCCACTAGTTCTGGTATCTTTAGCATTTATACCGCAGCTCCCATTAAAGATCGGGTTACGGGAGAAACCATTGGCTTTGTGCGAGCCAGAATGCCCGTTGAAGTACTCAAGAATTTATTTAAGGATCGTGATACTAGTCAAACTAGTCAGTATTATTTGCTGGACAAGAACGGACAAATTTTTCTAGGTTCTGCTGGCGAATACATCGTTAAAACTAAAAGTGATGGCTCCCAGGCTAATAATTCCCTAGATACCTATCAAGCAGTCACCGCAGGCGATGTCTTTGACGATACGAATGAACTTTTAAATAGCTCTAATTTAGCTACTGAAGTCGTATTTAACCGTAAAACCAATCGCCAAGAGTTCTTAGCCTATGCTCCTCCGCAAGCAATGGCAGGATTTCCGACATTAAATTGGCAAGCAATTGTAGCTCAAGATAGCGCAGTTGTTTTTGCTCCCCAAAACAAGCTGAGATTAGTATTTATGCTTGGTACAGGCTTGGTTGCTTTAGGAGTGGGAGCGATCGCTTATGTTCTGGCAAATCGTTTACTCCGTCCTATTTTGTCAGCGGCGGAGACAGTACAAAAAATTGGTCGAGGAAATTTTGATGTCAGAGTCCAAATTGCGGGTACCGATGAGATTGCCCAACTAGGAGATGACATCAACAGTATGGCAGAGAAGTTAGCAGGCTTCGTGCAAACTCAGACTGTTATGGTTCAACAATCAGAATCCATTAAGAATATAACCTTACAGTTAGCTAATGCCACCGAGCAAGCAGAAATTTTGGACTTGGCAGTTCAAGCTAGCTGGCAAACACTAAACTCGATACGAGTTGTTTATTATCAGTTATCAAATAAACAAACAGATAACATAATTGCCGAAGTTGTTGCTCCAGGTTATCCTGCAATTCAAGATTCAATTACGGAACTAAACTTTATCGCTGAATATCAAGCCCAAAATGGATCTGAGTCAGTACAGGCAATCGATAATTTAGCTCAAGCAGATTTGCCTTTGCCGATGAAGCAACACTTAACTTCATTAGATATTCAATCCTGCTTGATTGCTCCTGTAGTCTTGGCTAGTGAAATTACTGGACGCTCAACGTTTCAAGACAACCTAGAAACTACTGCCACTAAACTAGATGGATTATTAATAGTTCATCAAGCCACTACTCCCCACCAGTGGCGTGATGAAGATCTTAAATTTATGACTCAAGTTGCCACTCAAGTTGGATTTGCGATTACTCGGATTCAGTTTTTCGAGCAACAACAGCGAGCCGAAGCTCAGTCAAAATCTGCTAAAGAAGCAATCCAAAGGCGTGCTTTAAACCTGCTACAGGAGGTATACGATGTTGCTGAAGGAAATTTGACGATTCGAGCCCAAGTTACAGAGGATGAAATCGGTACCATTGCCGATTCTTATAATTCGACGATTGAAAGTCTGCAAAAGTTGGTCAATCAAACCAAAACGGCAGTCATTGAGGTGCAAAGTAACACTTCAAGTAATAATTTAGCAATTCAAGCCCTAGCTCAGGAAACTGTGACTCAAGCAACAGCGATTGATCAGATGCTAGAACAGGTCAAGGGGATGGAGCAGTCAATTAATTTGGTGGCAACTCAAGCTGATCAAGCCGAAAAATTTGTGGAACAAGCCACTGTAACTATTCAAAGTGGCGATCAGGCAATGAATCGTACTGTTACCGAAATTAATACCGCACAACAGACTATTACCCAAACAGCCAGCAAAGCCGAAAAATTGGGTGAATCATCACAAGAAATTTCTCAGGCAGTAAATTTAATTAGTCGCTTTGCGGCTCAGACTCACCTCTTAGCTCTTAAAGCCTCAATTGAAGCAGCTCGTGCAGGAGAACAAGGCAAGGGCTTTGCCGTGATCGCTGACGAGGTTCGCTCCCTCGCAACCCAATCTGCTGAAGCTACCGCCGAAATTGAAACTCTGGTCAATAAAATTCAACTAGAAACTAGTGAAGTGGTAGCAGCGATGAATCAAGGAGCAGGACAAATTGCTTCAGGTAACGAATTGGTACAGCAGACTCGTCAAAGTCTGACTCAAATCAGCCAGGTAAGCGACGAAATTAGTCAGCTAGTGGGTTCAATTACCCATGCCACCCAAGAGCAATCAGCAACTTCAGCCCAAGTAACCCAAACTATCTTCGAGGTTGCTCAAATCGCTAACAATAATTCCCAAGGAGCAACCCAAGTATCCCATTCCATTCAACAGCTTTCTGCGATCGCCGACAAGCTGCAATTAGATATCGCCAAATTTAAAACTTAGTCCTACCTGCCCTGCTCATAAATTGCCAACCATACTTAAACCATGTCACTCAACCCCGATATCCGCGATCAAGCATATCAATTTTTTATTGAAGAAGCCCAAGAGCTATTACAGGTTCTAGAATCGGGTTTACTTGAGCTTCGTCATGACCACAGCACTCCCAAGGTGCATGAACTAATGCGAGCGGCTCATTCAATTAAAGGCGGTGCTGCTAGCGTTGAGTTAAGCGTGATTGAATTATTGGCTCATCGTCTAGAGGATTTTTTTAAAGCTCTGTATAGTGATGAGGTTGAGTTTGACGGTGAGTTAGAGAGCTTATTGCTTCAGGGATATGATTGTCTTTCCCATCCTTTAACCGAGCAAATTGAAGCGGGAACCTTTGATGAAGAGGCTGCTCTATTGACGGCTGAACCAGTTTTTGCTGCTTTAGAAACAAGATTAGAAGACGCTTTAAAAAATGCCGATAATTATATTCCCAGCTCTAACGACTTAGGGGTAGATATTGTTGCTTCCATTTTTGAAGTGGATGTGGTTCAAGCTTTAGAACATCTGCAAGAAGTTGTCGACAATATTGATAACTTCAATCCAGCCGAAGAATTGCAGACTACTTTAGAGATGTTTGCTGGATTTGCCGAGCTATTTAATTTATCTGGATTCACTGAGATTGTGCAAACTGCTCAAGCTGCATTGTCTCAAAATCCGCAGCAGGCAGCAGAAATTATTAACGCCACGGTACAAGACTGCACTATTGCTAAAGATCAGGTACTGTTAGGAGATCGCGCTCAAGGGGGAACGGTTTCAGCCGCTTTAGCTGCTTTAGCTGGAGTACAAAATGCAGATCTTAATCTAGACTCTACGGAATCTAGCTGGGCTTTAGATGAAATTGCTTCAGATCAAGATCATCTCTGGTCTGATACGACTGTGACTGAAACTTTGGGGGAAGATATTTTTGGTGCCATTCCTGAACCTAATGTTGAGGAGGATTGGAATAACTCTACTCCAGAAGCTGAAGCCAGTAATAACGAATCCGATCTTAGCTTTGCTGAAATTACTGTAGATCAAGATAGCCTCTGGTCACCGATACACCGCCAAGACACGACGGTGCCTGCGGTGACTTCGTCAGAAACAATTCCCGATGAATCTCAGGTTGAGCAAGAGTCTGGAGATGCAACTGAATTGGAAGTTGATGATCTTAACCAGATTTTTGGTCTTGTCGCTGATGAAACAGCCGTTGATGAAGCTAATGATAGTTTGTGGTCAGAAACTTTATCAACCGAACCTTTGGCAGAGGATATTTTTGCCATTATCCCAGAAGAAAATCAGGTTAAGCAATCTAACGCTGCTGAAGAAGCCGACGAATTTAATCAACTTTTCGACCAAGTTACGCCTGAATCTCCTGGGATAGAGAAAATTAATAATCCTGATGCGGTAGTCGATGATATCAGTGCCATATTTGGGTTAGTTGCTGCTGAAGAAGTTGATTCAACTGAGGATTCGTTAGCTAAAGAGACTACTAATGAGATAACCGAATCTGCTCCCGATACTGCGGCAAGTTCAACTACAGATAGCTTCCCCCAACCTGATAATCTCACAGCAGCAATTGAATCCATTGAAGATATTTTTGATACTTTGCCTCAGGTTGAGGTAGAGTCGAATTCGCTGGCATCAACCCCAGCTCAACCTACTAAATCAAAAGCGACCGTTGACAAATCTGATAATAAAAATAAAGCGACTGCCAAACTATCAGTTCGTGTAGACCTAAATCGTCTGGAACGGATGAATAATTTAGTGGGAGAACTCACCATTAACCGTAACAGTTTAGCTTTGCAAAATGAACAGCTTCAGGGCAATGTATCTGAGTTAGGACAAAAATTTATCCGCTTTCGAGAAGTTACCCGAAAGCTTAGAGAAATAGCCGATCAAATGCTGGTGGAACAACGTTCTAAGTTATCTTCTCCCCTTTCTAGCCAGCCACAATCTTCTCCTCAAGAGGCGGTAAATGAGCTAGTGGGATTTGATGCCTTAGAAATGGATAGCTACAACATCCTTTATTCTTCTCTTCAGGATGTATTAGAAGAGACCGTACAGCTAGAGGAAAGCGTTGATGACATTACTATCTTTGCTCAACAATCTAATCGCACTATCAACAGCCAAAGGCAAATGCTGGAGCAGATGCGCGATGAACTGATGTGGGTCAGAATGTTACCCCTAGATAAGATTCTCCAGCGTTTTCCCCGCACTTTGAGGGAATTATCTACTAAATATCAAAAGCCAGTTGACTTAAAATTGCAGGGTACTGGCGTTTTAGTAGATAAGGCGATTTTAGAAAAGCTATCTGACCCGCTATTACATTTATTACGTAATGGTTTCGATCATGGGATAGAAGAATCGATGATTCGCACCCAGCAAGGTAAATCGGCTACTGGTTTAATTTCAATTTCCGCTTATTATCAGGGTAATCAAACCGTGATTGAGGTTAAGGATGATGGTCAAGGATTAGACTTGACCAAAATCAGGCAAAAAGCAGTGGAGAAAGGCTTAATTTCGACTCAAGAAGCTGCTATTGCCAACCAAGAACAAATATTCGATTTAATTTTTGAACCAGGTTTCTCCACCGCCAGCACAGTTAGCGAACTTTCAGGACGCGGGGTGGGAATGAATATTGTGCGATCGCAAATTGAAACTCTCAAAGGTAGAATCAGCGTTACTTCAACCCCTGGTCAGGGTTGCACCTTTACGATGCGTCTTCCTCTAACTTTAACTATTGCCAAGCTCTTAGTTTGCTCTCTAGGAGCTACTGCTTTTGCTATTCCTTCAGATAGTATTGCCGAAATTATCATTCCTACCTCAGAACAAGTTAAGTTTGCTAACGAACAGAGGCTATTATCTTTTAACAACAAGTTAATTCCCATCTATCTGCTAAAGGAAATCCTGTCCTATAACTGCCCAGTTTCTAACCTCAACTCCCATAGCGCAACCTTTAAAACTATTGACCCGCCTCAAGACTGGTTGGCACCACTGTTATTATTGCGTCGAGGTCAGCAATTGTTTGCTCTAGAAATTGCCAGCCTTCTTAGCGAGCAAGAATTGGTAATTAAGCCCTACGGTAAAGAAATCGCTGCTCCCACTTATAGCTATGGCTGTACTATTTTAAGTGACGGCAGCTTAATTCCTGTTTTTGATGGGGCAGCTTTAATTGGCACTATCCTAGGAGAAGATTATAGTCCGCTGATTTCTTCTGGCTCTGTTGCTGCGGTATCAGCGGATCAAGGTATGGTCGACAATGCTGGAGAACAGAAGCAAAATACTGAGGTTAAAACCATCATGATTGTTGATGATTCTACTGCCCTCAGACGGACGATGGCTTTAACTTTGTCAAAAGAAGGTTATCGAGTAATCCAAAAAAAAGATGGTAAAGATGCCCTTGATGGTTTTAAACAAAATCCTGATCTAGATCTGATCATTTGTGACGTAGAAATGCCAGTGATGAACGGTTTTGAGTTTCTAGGAATGCGTCGACGAGATTCTGCTCTCTCTAAAGTTCCCACTTTTATGCTGACTTCTCGTAGTGGAGCTAAACATCGTAATTTAGCCAAGCAGCTTGGTGCTAACGGCTACTTTACGAAGCCCTATGTGGAACAAGACTTTCTCAAAGAAGTCAACCAAATCTTAGGTGAAAATCAGCAATCGAGCTATCATTCTGACCCCAAAACCATCTTAATCGTGGATGATTCTTCGGCATTAAGACGTACTCTTGCCCTTAGTCTTGAGCAACAAGGCTATCGAGTACTTCAAGGTCGAGATGGAGCCGAAGGACTCCAGCAACTGCGGGATAATCTGCAAACTGATTTAGTTATCTGCGATTTGGAGATGCCTAACGTTAATGGCTTTGAATTTCTAACTGCTCGTCGTCAGGAGCCACAGTTGACCAAAATTCCTGTAATTATGCTCACTTCTCGTACTAGTGATAAACATCGTGCCTTAGCTAGTAGTCTAGGGGCGGCAGGATTTTTTAGTAAGCCTTATGTAGAGCAACAGTTTCTGCCTAAGATCGAGCAATATCTCAATCAATAGCACTTCTGTGGGCAACCTTTTTGGCTGTTTTTTTATAGATATAGTTGTTTCACATAAGAATTGTAGAAGTAAAATTTTCCCCAATCCCCAATCCCCAATCCCCAATCCCCAATCCCCCGAACAGAAGAATTAGAAAGCGCAAAAGTTAATTAAAACGACTATAAGTTTATAGAATAATGAGTAATTTGATCGTCGATTCTAGTTTTGATACATCTGCTGACACCAGTCTAGTTAAACTCATCGTATTTACCATAGGTAAATTGACGCTAGCATTACCCATCTTACAAGTACAAAAAATAGTTAAACAAAATCAGCTTCATGGCAGTGGATTGAGCCATGTTAATCTTACTCATCTGGCAGAACAAGACATAGCAATTGTCGATCTACATCAAAAACTATTTGGAGTTGCTCTACCCCAGACAGAAGCAAACGGGTATTTTATTATTAGCCAAAATGTAGAGACAGAACCCCTGGGGATTTTTGTGGCTCAGGCTCCCAACTTGATTGATGTTCCACAATCACAAATTCGTATCTTGCCCAATTCTTATCGCCATGCCGACACCTTAGAAATTGCCAGTCATGTGGCGCTAATTGATATAGGTGAGACATCTGAAACTATCTTTATCTTAGATTTGGTCAAACTAATTTAAGCTGCCCTGAAGAAACATAAGACGAAACAGTTATAAAATTAAGCTACCAAATTATAACTACCTAAAAAGATTAGCTATGAGCCTAGCTAACCAGCAACTCCAGCATGCTTTAAAAGAATGGGCGATCGCAGTTGATGCCTTAACGGCAGGGAAAACTATAGTTCTATTACGTAAGGGTGGCATTCGCGAAGCAGGATTTAAAGTTAAACATCCTCTAGTTTGGCTTTACCCTACCTACGAACATCAGAAGCCCGAACTACTAAAGCCAGAATATGCCCCTCAAGTAGTCCCTGTTCCCTCGGGTTGGCATCCCCAGACAGTAAGTATCAAGAGTTGTGCTGAAATTACTGAGGTTTTATCTCTTGACCATCCCAGTCAACTAGCTACATTGCAACCATATCACGTCTGGAATGAACGTCTGGTGAGCGATCGCTTAAAGTGGAAACCGCAAACGCCATTAATGGTTTTACTGTTAAGAGTCTATTGCCTTGATTCGCCCCAGACTATTCCTTATGATCAGCTTTATGGTGGCTGTAAGTCATGGATCGAGTTGAGGCAAACGATAGAGACTAAATCTCTCCAACCTGCGATCGCAGCACCAGAATATAAGCAACTAGTTAAAGAAATTAAAGCTTTAGTAGTAGCTAAATCAAAAATTTGAGCTGATAAGATAATCAATCTTAAGGGAAAAATAGATTACTCAAATACAAAATTTGATAATGATACCCATTGCAGATTAAATTTTCTCTACTGACTTAAAGTTTAATTAAAGCTTTCTGGTTTTTTGTCTGTAATAATTATTATTAAAGAATTTATCCCTAATTAGAATCAATTGAGGATTAATTTGAGGTGCGAATCTAAGTTATGTCTTCCTAATTGTAAAAATATGAGTACTCTTTCTCCAAAGCCACCATAACTTTTTCTGGTATATCTTCGGTGATGGTGATCATTTTTTACTATTTATGGCATCAGATTACGCTAACGTTTTAATTAATTTCATCAAGAACAGAGCCTCTATAGAATCTTGGCAAAGTTTTAGATGAAGAGCGTTGGTTTAAACTTGTCAAACCCAGACGACTTGCTTTGCAGCCCTTGAGAGATAACTGATAACTCAATATAAATAAATAAATGATATGAAGTTTTCATCAAACAAACTCGGTGTTTATCTAGGTATATTCGTACTGGGAGGAGGTTTAGGTTTTTGGAGTAGTCGTAACGCCGAACAATCAGCGGTAGTCGAACAAGCGCAGGTATATCCGACCGCCATCCCTACCCAATCAAGTTCCTCCAGCAGCAGTAACAATCAAGAAGTTAACTTTATTGCTACTGCCGTACAGAAAGTAGGACCAGCAGTGGTTAGAATCGATGCTCAAAGACAAGTATCTTCTGCTTTACCCAATAATTTCAAACATCCGTTATTCCGTCGTTTTTTTGGGAGTGAAGAAAGCGATCGCCCGACTGGAGCTAGTACTCCTGATAGAGTGGAACGGGGAACAGGATCGGGTTTTATAATCGGTGCTGATGGTCGTCTGATTACTAATGCTCATGTAGTTAACGGTGCCGAACAGGTTCAAGTCACCCTCAAAGATGGAACTAGCTATGAAGGACAAGTACTAGGAACAGATTCTTTCACTGATGTAGCCGTGATCAAAATTGAGGCAACTAACTTGCCTACTGTCACCATGGGTAATGCCGAAAATTTGATTCCTGGGGAATGGGCGATCGCCATTGGTAATCCTCTAGGGTTGGATAATACGGTAACGGTGGGGATTGTAAGCGCTTTAGGACGTTCTAGTTCTCAGGTAGGTGTTCCTGATAAGCGAGTCAGATTTATTCAAACCGATGCCGCAATCAATCCTGGTAATTCGGGGGGTCCCTTACTCAACTCCCAAGGAGAAGTAATTGGCATTAATACAGCAATTAGAGCTGATGCTCAAGGTCTGGGATTTGCCATTCCCATTGAAACGGCACAAAGAATTGCCAGTCAACTATTTGCCAAGGGTCAAGCAGACCATCCTTACCTAGGAATTCATATGATCAATCTTGACGAGGATACCAGAGCTAAAGTTGACTCCAGCAAAGAATTTGACTTTAAGATCGCTCAACAAGATGGAGTTTTAATAGTAAGAGTAATTCCTCGTTCTCCTGCTGCCAAGAGTGGTCTACAACCAGGAGACGTGATTACCCAAGTTGGCGATCGCCCTGTCAAGACCTCGCTACAAGTGCAAGAACAGGTTGATCTGAGCAAAATAGGTGACCAACTGACAATTGAAGTAATTAGAGATGGTCAACCAATAACCCTTAAAGTAAGACCAGGTACTTTTCCTCAGGGCAAACTTGAGTAGTAGTGAACACTATAATGACTTTTTTGTAAAGTAGTATTGACGTGATCGAAGCAGATGTTCATTCATCCCTACGAGATTTTTTGCGACAGCACGGTAATCGCAATTTTCCTCATCATTTGACAATGGCAAGACTAATCGCCCGCGCCTTGCGCCTGGGTCGTCCTGCTTTGATGCAAACTGGCAGCAGCGTTAGTAAATATTGTCTTAGTTACCTTACTCCGATACTTTTGGGAGATTGGTCGGTAATTATTGTTGCTCCCCCCTCAACTCAACAGTATTTACTCTCTACGGAAATTCCTCAGCTTTTAGCTTGGCTGGGTAAGACCAAGACAGTACGGATGGGCGATCGCTGGCAAGCGCATGATCAACTATTATTAACCTCTCCTCAAAGTTGGTTAGGCGACCGTCTAGAAAATTGGGGACAATTTCCGCCACAGATTCCTACTATTATTGACCGTGCTGATCACCTTGAAGAATGGACAAGACAGTTATTGACCTTAAAAATTACCCCAGCGGATTGGTCAATTTTACTCCGTTCAATTCCTCAGCATCAGGAATTGATTCGCAATACCAGAATTAAACTAACCAAGTCTATTTTTGCTCGACCAGAAAACCCCTATCGTAATTATGTTCTCCTCGATTCAGAGTTGGATTTAATTAAAGATCTTTGTCGTAAATTAAGCCAAAACCAACTATTAACCCACAAATGGCAGCGATTTTGGCAGCAGGTAGATGAGAAATCGAATTTGAGCTGGATTTCGCGCGATCGTGAGCAGGGTTCTTTTTCCATTAATCTTGCTCCTGCCAGAGTAAGTCATAATTTGAAACCGATTTGGCAACAGCAACCTGTAGTTATAATTGGTAGCTTTTTAGATACAGAGGCAGAGGCTACCACATATCAACAGCAGGTAGGCTTGAATACAGAAATTTTGAGTCTTAAATTTGCTCCCAACCGACAAAACAATCATATTCAGCTTTATCTTCCTGATCGCTTTCCGATGCCGAATTCTCCTGATTATCAGGCAGCTTTTATCGAACAAAGTCTACTATTGGTTAGCTTATGCAGCAAAATGAACCGTCTAATTGTGGTTATTGCCGATGATGTTCCCCTTCAAGGACAGGTTGGCTCAGTCTTAGCAGCGGAATTTGGCTCTAGAGTAAAGGTTGAAAACACTAATATTTCAGATCTGAGTATTTTGATTTGTGGCTGGTCATTTTGGAAGTTAAATCAAGAAAAACTACCAATTCCCCACCTGGTTATTATCGCTACCTTACCTATCCCTTCTTTAGAAAATCCTTTAGTTGCTAATTTGGTTAACTACTACAAAAATCAGCGACAGGACTGGTTTCGACTTTATTTATTACCCACTGCTCTCAAAACTCTAGAACAAACCGTAGTTCCCCTGAGAGAATCACAAAGCATCATTGCCTTACTGGATAATCGCGTCAATTTTCGCAGCTATGGCAAAACTATTTTATCGGCTCTTGAACCCTGCGCTCGCATAAACTACATCGATCCAACCTGGTTTGGCTATCCTAATTCTTAAGTTTTCGAGATTTATTCAACTTGTTCTAAGAGCCATCATGCCAATGATTCATTATCTTTCTCTAAAACAAGATAATTTAGATCATTAAGACAAGGTAATTTAGATTACTAAAAAAAAAAAATTTAAGAAATCTTATAGGTTTATAGTGCTTAAGCATCCATACTTATCCATTTTAAATAGCTTCATTCTTGAGAGCAAATAAAAACTTTTATTAATTTCTTTTATTAAAACACAATTCGATCAATCATATAAACAGGTTATATAAAATAGCTAGACAAAATTACATAGAAAACCAAAATCAGAAATTAGATAGATTTTGGTTTCAATTGCTTGTCCTCTTAAAAGTTGCTATTTTTTATTTCCCAATTGAGAAAGTGATCAAGAGAATATAAACCCATGAGCGAAAAAACTAATTTATCTGTTGCCAACGGACAAGGCACCACCGATGAGGTCGTACTACCACGTCCAGAACCAGAATTTCACGGTACAATCGGCAAGACCACAGAGGAATCAGAATCAGACTTCCCCCAGCCTTATGAAGCCCCTAAAGATACACCAAACATCCTCGTAATCATGACCGATGATGTTGGCTTTGGAGCAAGCAGTACCTTTGGTGGCCCGATACCTACCGATACCCTTGATCAACTTGCCGAACAGGGACTTAAATACAACCGCTTCCATACCACAGCTTTATGTTCCCCCACCCGCGCTGCTCTACTTACTGGACGCAACCCCCACAATGCTAATACTGGCATCATTATGGAGCGTAGTCTGGGCTATCCTGGCTACAATACCGTCATGTCAAAAGGCTGTGGCACAGTTGCCGAAATATTGCGCCAAAATGGTTATAACACTTCCTGGATTGGCAAGAACCACAATGTACCTGGTTGGCTATCCAGTGCCGTTGGACCCTTCGATTTATGGCCTACAGGTCTAGGATTTGAGTATTTTTATGGATTTATTGCTGGGGACTGTAACCAGTGGACACCTTCTGTCTATGAAGGTACTATCCCCATTGAGCCACACCTAGGTAAGCCAGATTATCATCTAGATTCTGACTTAGCCGACCAAGCAGTTCACTGGATTCAGCAACAGAATTCTCTAGATCCCGACAAACCTTTTTTCCTCTACTACGTTCCTGGAGCAACTCACGCCCCCCATCATGTGCCTCAAGACTGGATCGATAAGTTTAAGGGTCAATTTGATCATGGTTGGGATGAGCAGCGAGTGATTACCTGGAATAAGCAGAAAGAGATGGGAATTATCCCCCAGGATGCGGAGTTGACACCCCGCCCCGATAATATGCCCGCGTGGGAAGATTGCTCAGACCGAGAGAAAGAACTATACTGCCGCATGATGGAGATCTATGCAGCTTACCTTCATTTTACTGATTACAATATCGGTCGAGTGATTAAAGCTGTTGAGGAGACAGGACAACTCGATAATACCTTAGTTATCTACATTATGGGAGATAACGGCGGTAGTGCCGAAGGTACTCTAAAAGGAACTGCCAACGAACTTGCTGTCCTTGGTAATGGAGAGCAGGAAACCTTAGATTACCTCTGTTCCATTCAAGACGAACTTGGTGGACCGTTGCACTACAACCACTTTCCTGTGCCTTGGAGTTGGGCAATGAATTCACCCATGCAGTGGACTAAGCGCTATGCCAGCCACTTTGGTGGGATACGTAACGGGATGGTAATGAGCTGGCCTAAACAGATCCAAGACAAGGGTGGACAGCGCAGTCAATTCCACCACGTGATTGACATTGCTCCGACAATTTTTGAAGCTGCTGGGATCGAATGGCCAGTAACCAAATTAAACGGTGTCGAACAAAAACCACTTGATGGAGTTCCCATGAGCTATAGCTGGGCAAGTAAAGAGGCAGAGGGGACTCGAACAACCCAGTATTTTGAGATGTTTGGTAATCGTAGTATCTATAACGTAGACGAAGATGGTAGCTGGCTAGCTTGCACTACGCCTCTAATCTTTGCCTGGATACCAGAAACTGAAGTGCATCTGGAAGACTTTGAATGGGAACTGTATAACCTTGACCAGGACTTCACCCAAGCAAACAATCTGGCTAATGATCCAGCCTACGCAGATAAATTAAAGCAACTCCAAGACCTGTGGTGGGAGCAAGCACAGCAAAATCAGGTGTTACCCCTCAACTTTAGTCCCCAAGCCACGGTTGATGCTGCCCCCGAGCGCCCTAGTATAACCAGAGGCAGATACCACTTCAAGTATTGGAATGGTACGACTCGTATTCCCGAGGGAGCTGCTCCAGTAGTCAAGAATACATCCTATAAAATTAAAGTTAACATTACCGTACCTGAAGATGGAGCCGAAGGGGTAATTGTTACCCAAGGAGGACGCTTTGCTGGATGGGGGTTAATTGTGATTGATAACAAGCCAGTGTGGGCTTATAAGCGGACGCAACAGGAACAGGACGGCTTACGAATGGAAGGAAAGTCTCTTACTCCAGGGGAACATACAGTCATTGTACAATTTGATTACGACTATCCAGAAAGCGAGGACAAATATCCAGATGGCTACCCAGATGATTACCGCTTCGTAGGTCGTGGTGGTAAATTCACCCTTAAGGTAGATGATGAGATAGTAGCCCATCGGGTGATAGACAAAACGGTACCCAGTCAATTCTCCGTGGATGAAACCTTTGATGTCGGAGAGAGTAGTGGTACGCCCGTTCTAGAAGATTTCGCTGAAAAAATGCCTTTCAAGTTCACAGGAGAATTCGAGAATGTGGTCGTTGAACTTGATCCACGACCATTACTTAATGTTGTTAAGCAAAAAATTCAGGAAGGTGAGCAAAGAGTTGCCCTAGCTACTGATTAAGCAGTCCTCAGGTAACTATTGATCTTGCTTGGTCTCAATCTTGCAGACTTCTAGTGGTGCGTTATGTCCAACAATAGCGCACCCTAATGATTTGAAATTTTACGAACAATTTTCTAGTTAATATGACTTCAATTTCTCCCAAACGAAAAAAATTAGCGTCTCCTCCCAGCAGACCACCGCATAAAGATATGCAATGGATTCCAGGAGGTACATTTGAAATGGGGTCGGCAAATCCCAACTATCCTGAAGAAAGTCCAATTCACAAAGTAACGGTGAGTGGTTTTTGGATCGATATATACCCTGTGACAAATAAACAATTCCAAAAATTTGTTAAAGAAACTGGCTATATTACCTTTGCAGAGAAGCCTCCGAAAGCAGAAGATTATCCTGATGCTAACCCAGAACTACTAGTGCCAGGATCAGCAGTATTTGTAAAACCAGATCGTCCAGTAGATTCCCGAACTTTATGCTGGTGGCAATACATACCTGGTGCTAACTGGCGACATCCCGAAGGTCCTAGGAGTTCACTCAAGGGAAAAGAAAACCACCCAGTAGTGCATGTTGTTTATGAAGATGTCCTGGCATATGCTAAGTGGTCAGGAAAACAATTGCCTACAGAAGCCCAGTGGGAATTTGCAGCGCGGGGTGGCTTGTCAGGAAAAGAATTTGCTTGGGGTAATGAATTTATGCCTCAAGGTCAGCCAATGGCTAATACCTGGCAAGGACAGTTTCCCTGGCAAAATCTCAAATCTCAACCTCCAGGAACACAAGCCATTGCTTCCTATCCTCCAAATGGCTATGGACTTTATGATCTGATTGGTAATGTTTGGGAATGGACCAACGATTGGTATCGAGAACAACATCCAGCCAATCCAGCTAAATCTTGCTGTACGCCTAAAAATCCGAGAGGAGGTACAGAAAATGATAGCTATGAGCGCCATATCCCAACTTCAATGCAGCAACCGCGCAAGGTACTAAAAGGAGGATCTTTTCTCTGTGCGCCGAATTATTGCGCCCGTTATCGTCCAGCCGCCAGATATCCCGAAGCAATTGATACCTCAACTAACCATATTGGTTTTCGATGTGTAATCAACTTGTCCGAAAAATAAATTAATCACAAAAAAGAGCTGGCGTTGCTTATTCAATAATTATGAAACATCGGCTTGTAGGATTGTCAGATAGACAACTTTAAACAAAAGAGCATTGATGGAATTAGTTATTAAATAGTTAAAAAATGTTGGTCATCTTGAACATACTCGTCATCGCCCACTAACCAATTTTGTTGTCCATATGCTTGCAAGACTGATTTCTTACTATTACAGCGTTTTGCATAACCATTTAGTACAGCACATTACCGCTTCCTTTCTATAAACGAAGTGAATTAATTTATCTGCGTTCATCTGTGTTCATCTGCGGACTCATTTTACTGTCCCAAACTAAATCGAAATACGCTGTATTTACCAAACCAGCCCTCTGTTGATATCGATCGCTTTGCTTTAATACCATTTACCTAAACAAAACTCACGTTAATTCCAATCAGATAGTACGATTTTACCAATTGACTGTCCTGCTTCAATTTTTTGATGCACCAGCCTTAGATTTCGGGCATTAATCGGGCGCACAATTTCTTTACAGGTAGATTTAATAATTCCGCTGGTAATTAGTTGGCTAATTTGATTGAGTAACTTACCCTGTTGTGCCATATCATCAGTTTGATACATCGAACGGGTAAACATAAATTCCCAGAATAGACCGACACTCTTTTGTTTGAGAGTATCCATGGCTAGGGGTTGTTTATTACCGACGATAGTACAAATCTTGCCTTGAGGTTTGATTGCCTGAGTTATTGCTGACCAATGCCCATCAGTATCGTTAAGACACAAAATATAATCCACCGTTTGATAACCAACTTGGGCAATTTCCCTTGCCAAGTTATGACGATGATTAACCACCATGTCGGCACCTAATTCTTGACACCAGGCAATAGTCTCAGGACGAGAAGCCGTAGCAATTATCTTCAGTCGCGCCAGTTTTTTTGCCAGTTGAATGGCAATTGAACCCACCCCACCTGCACCGTTAATAATCAGGATGGTTTTACCTACATCTGTACCATTTCTCTTAATATCGAGTCGCTCAAATAGTGCTTCCCAGGCGGTAATACTCGTCAGGGGCATGGCGGCGGCGGTGGCAAAGTCGATATTTTGCGGCTTATGACCAACAATGCGGGCATCAACTAGATGCAGTTCACTATTGCTACCAGGATGAGTAATATCTCCTGCATAGTAAACCTCATTTCCAGGTTTAAACTCGGTTACTTGGTCACCAACTGACTTTACTACCCCAGCCGCATCCCAACCTAAGATACGCGGTGGATCTTCAATTTTGGCTTGATTTTTGGAGTTAGGGCTACGAACTTTAGTATCTACTGGGTTAACGGAAATGGCTTTAACCGCTACTAATATGTCGTGTCCTCTGGCTACAGGCTCATTGATCTCTATGTCTTGTAAACTATTTTCCGCTTCAATTGGCAGGTACTTAGTTAATCCAATCGCTTTCATATGTTCTCTCCTAATTATGACGACAACTGATTGAGGACAAAGGCATATTCAAAAGCAATTTCTTTAAGATATTCATAACGCCCAGAAGCACCACCATGTCCTGCACTCATATTAGTTTTAAGCAACAATAAATTATCGTCAGTCTTAAGTTTTCTTAGTTTTGCCGTCCATTTGGCCGGTTCCCAATATTTAACCCGAGGATCGTTTAAACCTGCGGTGATTAACATGGCAGGATAGTCTTTTGTCTCGACATTATCGTAGGGAGAATAGGACTTAATGTATTCGTAATATTCAAGCTGATTAGGATTACCCCATTCTTCCCATTCTTGAACTGTCAGGGGCAAGGACGCATCTAAAATGGTGGTTAGCACATCCACGAAAGGAACATTTGCCACCACCACTTTAAATAAATCAGGGTGCAGATTAACTACAGCACCCATGAGTAATCCCCCTGCACTCCCGCCAGAAATTACCAAGCGATCGCAACTTGTCCATTTTTGCTCTATCAGATGTTCGGCGCAGACGATAAAATCAGTAAAGGTATTTTTCTTATTGAGAAACTTGCCGTCTTCATACCATTTACGCCCCATTTCTTCTCCACCGCGAATATGAGCGATCGCCACTACGTATCCCCGATCTAACAAAGACAGGCGAATTGAAGAGAAGGTAACAGGATAGGCAAAGCCATAGGAACCATAACCTGTCAGCCACAGAGGATTAGAACCATCTCGTTTGATCCCTTTTTTATAGACTAAAGAAATCGGTACTTCTGTACCATCTTCGGCGATCGCCATTAATCTTTCACTAGCATAAAGAGTGCGGTCATATCCTCCCAAGACTTCGGTTTCTTTTTTTAGTTCTCTTGCTTCTGTTACAAGATCATAATCAAACACAGAAGAAGGTGTAACCATCGAACTATAGCTAAAGCGAAATTTAGTCGTATTAAACTCAGGGTTATTTCCCCCAGAAAAAGAATAGGCTGCTTCAGGAAAACTCAGATCGCTGATATCTCCCGTGGCTAAGGTTTGGATTCTAGCAGTTGGTAATCCCCCCTGACGCTCATAAATTACCAGGTGTTCGGCAAAAGCATCAATCCCCTCTAACATCACGTCTGGGCGATGAGGAATCAAAGTTTTCCAGTTAGCCTTATCAGTGGCATCAACCTTAGTAGACATCAGTTTAAAATTGATCGCATCTTCGTTAGTCACAATATAAAAGCGATCGCTGTGATGCTCAATGCCATATTCAATACCTGTGCGACGGGGTTGAAATAATTTAAACTCTCCTTGGGGATGATCGGCATCGAGATAGCGTACTTCAGAAGTGACCATGCTGCTTAAACTGAGCAGTATATAGGCACGGGAACGAGTTTTGCCTACTCCTAGAAAATATGACTCGTTATCTTCTTGATATACCAACACATCATCATTAGGACTATTTTCTAGACCGTGTCGCCACAGTTGGTAGGGGCGATTGGCAGCATCAATTTTGGTGTAAAAAGCAGTTCGACTATCGTTTCCCCAGGCAAAAGAATAATAAGTATTGGGAATGGTCTGAGGATATAGCTTCCTGGTAGTTAGATCGAGAAAATATAGAGTATATTGTTCTGCCCCAGTAGTATCTACTGAATAAGCCAGAATTTGCTGATTAGGACTTATTGATGCCACTCCTAAGCTAAAAAACTCATGATCTGCCGCCAGTTTATTCTGGTCTAGGAGTATTTCTTCAGCTGCATCTAGACTTTGATATTTACGACAAAAGATCGGATACGCCTGACCTTCTTCCGTACGAGAGTAGTAATAATAATCCTGAAGACGATAGGGGACAGATAAATCTGTTTCCTTAATCCTGGACAACATTTCGTCGTATAAAGACTGCTGCAACTCCTTAGTATGCTGCATTTGCGCTTCAGTGTAGCTGTTCTCCGCTTCTAAATAGTCAATAACCGTCGAATCTTCTTGTTGTCGCAACCAGTAGTAATTATCAATTCTGGTGTCTCCATGGGTAACTAACTCATGAGGATGTTGATCAGCGATGGGGAATAATTGTTGATTCATAGGAGAAATACTAAGTAAGTAGGCGTAATCAAATATATGATGGTCTGTTTTGGGATTGGGGATTGGGGATTGGGGATTGGGGACTGGGGATTGGGGACTGGGGATTGGGGATTGGGGACTAGGGATTGGGAATAGAATTTTACATTCAAGTCTTATAAATTATTTTGCCTACCTACTTATGAATGTTTTTTTAAATAGAATTAGTTAAATAGAATTAGTTACAAACCGTGTCAATCTCAAACAGTTTCGACCACAACTTACCTGTTACAAATAGTCTGTCACCCTCTTGATCGTAGGCAATTCCATTTAATACCGCATCGGTCGGTGGTGTTGGTGCAGGGTTAATAATTCCACTGAGATCGATCCAGCCCAAAACCTGTCCAGTTTGAGGAGAAATTCGAGCAATGCGATCGCTCATCCAAACATTAGCTAAAATTTCGTCATTAATATATTCCAGTTCATTCAATTTAGAGACAGACTGACGACGATCTTTAACCTGGATGCGTCTAGTTTCTTGGAAGGTATTAGAATCTAAAAAATAGAGAGTATCTGAACCATCACTCATAATTAATTCTTGACCATTATGAGTTAAACCCCAGCCTTCAGTGGAATAATTGAAAGTAGCCAGTTGCTTCAAAGTTGCCTGGTCGTAAACAAAACCTGTCTGAGAGACCCAGGTTAGTTGAATTAGACTATCTTGCCACAGAGTCATCCCTTCCCCAAAATAGCGATCGTCCAAATTATTAATTTGCAGAACTTTACCCGTTGCTAATTCGACACGGCGCAACGAAGATCTGCCCCTCAAGCCAGTACTTTCATACAGTTCACCTTGGTCATAAATTAGACCTTGAGTAAATGCTTGAGGATCGTGGGGGTAAGTGTGGACAATATCATAACTACAGGTCTGGACTTGTCCTTGTGCCAAGCTGTTATCTGTCAAAAAATAAGAGCAGATGCAGATTGAGACAGTAACTATAGTCAACCACAACCAATTTTTTCTCATCTAAACTCAAACCATAACTGCTGACACCAATAGTATTTTAGAGCAATTTCTACTCGGAAAATTGCACCTATTGTCTATTCCCCATCAGTGATAAGTTAACGCTTTGTTTAGTTTGTCAATCGGTTTTTGACGACTATAAGCTCAAGACGCGACTACGTTGCTTGCAAGCTTCGTGTGCTGTAGCTCTAAGTTTTAAAGTTAATCTTCTTTCTCTACAGCGATCGCTATCTACAATTAACTAATTAAATCAAGAAAAATAATCACTCTTTCCTTATTCCTTATTCCTTATTCCTTATTCCTTATTCCTTATTCCTTATTCCTTATTCCTTATTCCTTGTTCCTCGTTCCTTAAAAGTTATGTCAGATGCTCAATTTATCCCCAAACCTACCCTCGATGGTTCATACACTTTCTTCTCATCAGAATTTCAGGAAACTTTTCACTCCTCCTTTGGAGCAAAGCAAGAAGCAGAGGTCAGATATATTCAACCCTGCTCAATCAAGCAACTAGCGGCACAAAAACCGCTGATTCGCCTGTTAGATGTCTGTTATGGCTTAGGCTATAACACTGCTGCCGCCTTAGATGCTATTTGGTCTGTGAACCCAAGCTGTCGAGTAGAACTAATTGCTTTAGAAATAGATGCCAGCGTGCCCCGAAGTGCGATCTCTCACAATTTATTAAACCAGTGGCAGCTACCTATTCCCTATCTTTTGGCTGAATTATCAAATAAATCTTTAGTTAGAAGAGAAAATTTAGCAGCCAGATTAACATTAGGTGATGCTAGACAAACAATTAAATCAATAATCCAAGACAATTGGCAGGCTGATGCGATCTTTCTCGATCCTTTTTCCCCACCCAAATGTCCTCAATTATGGACAGTTGAATTTATTAACCTTTTGGCACAATGCCTATTACCTCAAGGGAAATTGGCTACCTACTCTTGTTCAGCGGCAGTACGTACTGCATTGCTCGATTCTGGCTTGGCGATTGGCTCGATTACTGGAGTTGGTCGCAAGTCTCCAGGTACTATAGCTAGCTTAGAGTATAAAAAGTTACCACCGCTGTCCTTACAAGAACAAGAACACCTAAAAACTCGTGCGTCGATTCCTTATCGCGATCGCACTTTACAAGCTACCCCCGCAGAAATTATCCATAACCGTACCCAAGAACAAGCAACAAGCAATTTAGAGTCAACTTCTCAGTGGCGCAAACGTTGGCAGAGGTTGCCAATTTAGCCCAGCAAACCCCGTAAATTTATTTAAGTGCGATTATTTATTCGCCAATGAAAGACTAATATTAAACCTAAACTCCGTATTATGCCCGATCACAAACAAAAAATTAACATTCATAATATGTATTAATGACAATTTAAGAAACTTTAGTATCATTAGTATCAAATTTGTCGTTTGATTAGATGATCCGAGCTAGTCTAGGATCTAAGGACAATACAGTCTTAACCCTAATCAGTTTTTAGCTATTCAAGATTAAGAAATTTTCATTCCCCAAGAAAAATAATGGAAAAAGTTGGCGGATATCCACTGGTTACTCAAATAGGTTCTTCAGTGAGCGATAACTCTAATTTAACGACTACTAAAATTTTGATTATTGACGAAAATCCTTTAAGTCGGATGACCGCATGTGACCTTTTGTCACTAGATGGCTATCAGGCAATAGAAATAGATAATTCACCCCAAATTGTGGCAGATATTACGCAGCACCAGCCAGATTTGGTTTTGCTAGATGCTATGTTAAGACAGACAGACAGCTTCAATCTCTGTCGTCAACTTAAAGAAAATTATCTGACTGCTAGAATACCAGTGGTCTTTACAACTTTGATTGATAGTAGAGATGATCGAATCAAAGCAATGGAAGCTGGTGGTAGTGATGTTTTAGTTAAACCACTTAATCGGGTTGAGTTATCGACTAGAGTCAAATCTTTAATTAATCAAAAACGCCTTAATGATGGATTTAGCCAAACCGAACAGGTTTTGTTTACGATCGCTAGAGCAATGGATAGTCGCTCAGTTACCAAAGGTGGGAATGTCCGAGTCGCTTCTTTAGTTAGGTCTTTTGGTAAATATCTTAATCTAACCACAGAGGAAATTAACGATTTGGCTTTTGCGGCACATCTTCATGATATAGGCACAATTGCGATTCCTGATGCAGTTATGCTCAAAGCTGGCGAGTTGACTAGCAAAGAAAGAGAATTAATTAGACAACATGTTTTAATTGGAGAAGAGATTTGCCAACCTCTTCGTAACCGTAACGGTGTATTGCCGATTATCCGACACCATCATGAAAAATGGGATGGTACTGGCTATCCTGATGGCTTGGCGGGAGAAAACATTCCCTATCTGGCTCAGATTTTTCAAGTAATCGATATTTATGATGCCTTGATTAGCGAACGTCCCCACAAAAAAGCCTACAGTCCTAGTGAAGCATTACAAATCATGCAAGAAGAAACTGAAAAAGGCTGGCGTAATCCCAAGCTAGTTGATCAGTTTACCCTCTTTATTCGTTCTCAAGAGCAGTAAGTAGCAAATTTGCTCTTGTATAGCTTTATTATTGATGATAGTTGGCAACTGATTTCTAGCTGTGCCTAATACAATTTAGCTCTCACCTGTGAATATATTAGTCAGACTTTTGTATTCTTAGTCACAGAAATTGGTTAAACGATCCTCGATAGCTGATAATAATAAGCGAGGAATCAGATTCAATATCATCAATATTCACCAAGCCATGGCTAAGACTAAGCGCAAGACCTTTTTATTAGATTTTGAAAAACCTCTGTGTGAGCTAGAGTCAAGAATCGAGCAAATCAAAAATTTAGCAGAAGAAAATCAAGTCGACGTTTCTGCTGAAATATCCCAGCTAGAAGCTAGGGCAGGTCAGCTAAGGCAAGAAATTTTTAGCACCCTTACCCCTGCTCAAAGGTTGCAATTAGCCCGTCATCCTCGTCGCCCTAGCACTTTAGATTACATCCAAGCTATTAGCGATGAATGGTTGGAACTGCATGGCGATCGCGGAGGCTATGATGATCCAGCTTTAGTAGGTGGAGTTGCGCGTATTGATGGTCGTCCTGTGGTGGTAGTAGGACATCAAAAAGGTCGAGATACCAAAGATAATGTTGCCCGTAACTTTGGGATGGCTTTTCCTGGTGGATATCGCAAAGCCTTGAGATTGATGCAGCATGCTAATAAATTTGGCATGCCAATCTTAACCTTTATTGACACTCCTGGAGCATGGTCTGGAGTTGAAGCCGAAAAGCTGGGTCAGGGAGAGGCGATCGCCTACAATTTAAGACAAATGTTTAGTTTTGAAGTGCCGATAATCTGTACTGTGATCGGAGAAGGAGGATCAGGTGGAGCTTTAGGCATTGGTGTTGCTGACCGTTTGTTAATGCTAGAGCATTCTGTGTATACTGTAGCAAGCCCTGAAGCCTGTGCGGCAATTCTGTGGAAAGATGCTCAAAAGTCTGACCGTGCTGCTGCCGCTTTGAAAATAACCTCTGGGGATCTTCAAGAATTAGGCTTGATCGACCAAATTATTCCTGAACCCAATAATGGTGCTCACGCAAATCCGATGGAAGCAGCCGCCAAATTAAAGGAAATTATTTGGCAAAATTTGGAACAGCTATGGCAGATGACTCCGCAACAGAGACAAGACTTGCGATACGAAAAGTTCCGCAACATGGGTCGTTTTGAAACGGTCTCTAATTAAAAATTCTGTTTTTGGAGTAAGAACCGACCTCTGCTCAATCAAAGATAGTCGGTGCCGCTTTGTGCTTTATCTAAAAGGATTGCTCGCACAAAACCGAAGAATATTCAGTGATGCTATAATGCTAAAGCAATATTTTGTTACATTGTTTCTAATGTAACTTTGTCAGAAATGTACAGGTTTCCTTTTAAGCTGTGGAGAGACGCATCTTAAATATAGCTAATTTGCAGTAGCCGATAAAGCTGCTAAAAGACTTGTAGCATTTTACTATTGGTACCTTCAGTAGCAAATAATACTTGCTTATCTAAAGTTACTGATAATCAATTACACTATGTTCTTCAAAACAATTGCAAAACTGTTTTTTTGAATTATTTTGTACTGGTATATCTATATATCGAATTAAGTTTGGCAAATCAAACGTAAACCGTAATGAATCAACCCGTAAATCAACTGCGAGCAATTGTGACAGGTGCAAGTAGTGGTATCGGTAAGGCAACTGCTTTAGCATTTGCTCAATCGGGGATTGAAGTTGCTTTAGTGAGTCGTTCAGCGGATAAGCTCAAAGCTGTGGCTTCGGAAATTCAACTTAAAACTCAAACTAAAGTAGTCATTTATCCAATTGATTTAGCAATTGTTGATCAAGTTAGTCAGCAAATTGCTGCAATCTGTAATTCATTTGGTCCTGTTGATATTTTGGTTAATAACGCAGGAATGGGTTATACCAACTTTCTAGCTCAGACAACCTTAGAAGACTGGCAAAAAGTATTAGAACTCAATTTGACCAGTGTTTTTCAGTGTGTTCAAGGAGTTTTACCTCATATGCGCCAGCGCGCATCGGGAACTATTATCAACGTTGCTTCAATTGCTGCATTTAATGCTTTTCCCGAATGGGGAGCCTATAGTGTTAGCAAAGCGGGCTTAGTTGCTTTGGGTAAAGCTTTGTCAGTAGAAGAAAGAAACAAAGGAATTCGTACCACAACTATTTCTCCAGGCTCGGTTAACACTTCACTCTGGGATACAGATACAGTGCAAGCAGACTTTAATCGGGAGGCAATGTTAACTGCCGAGATTGTTGCCCAGTCAATACTTCATACAGCTTTACTACCTCCTCAAGCGGTAGTGGAGGAGATGATTGTTATGCCTAGTGGAGGGGCATTATAAATAAATAGCAATTATCAACAGTAACCAAATGCATGCCAGTACTATCCTCTAGGGATAATCTGCGCCAAAATTTAACAGCAAGAGAACAGAGTTTTACTCAAATTAATCAATTATGACAATAGTTTCTTCTAATGGTTCCAATCGTTCTGAATCTTTAAACAGTGATTCAAATCCCCTCAAATCTAGTTTGTTAGACCAAGTTGCTAGCAGACCAGATCGAAACACTCACAATGGTCAAACTGCACAAATCAAAGCAACTTCTGAAGCGGCTAAAGAGAAAATGATGCAAGCAGTTTATACTATGTTGGAGTCTGTCGGTGAAGATCCAGAGCGAGAGGGATTGCTGAAGACCCCCAAAAGAGTTGCCGAAGCAATGCAGTATTTGACTAGCGGCTACAATCAGTCTCTTGACGATTTAGTTAATGGAGCCATTTTTGACGAAGGACATAATGAAATGGTTTTAGTCAGAGATATCAATTTCTTTAGTCTTTGTGAACATCATATGCTGCCTTTTATGGGGAGAGCGCACGTTGCCTATATTCCTAACCAAAAGGTAGTTGGTTTAAGTAAATTGGCTCGAATTGTGGAGATGTATGCTCGTCGTTTACAGGTACAAGAACGTCTTACTCGTCAAATCGCTGAAGCAGTTCAAGAGATTCTAGAACCTCAAGGTGTGGCAGTTGTGATGGAAGCAACTCATATGTGTATGTCCATGCGCGGCGTACAAAAACCTGGTTCTTGGACAGTTACTAGCGCGATGATTGGCGTTTTTCAAGATGAACAAAAAACTCGCGAAGAATTTCTTAATTTAATTCGTCATCAACCTAACTTTAGTTAGCAGATATTATTACTACCCCGATGGCAATTGGGAAATGATCTGCTTTTGCTACATTGTAAATTTCAATCTAATTATTAGTTTTTTTACGGTGAGCTTTGCCCACCGTTTTTTGCTTACCTAATATTTACTAAGATATCTGCTGATTGCAATTTGAAATAAGTGAGTCGGAATTAAATTATTAGTTAAATCTCAGTAGCTTCTGACACTCTGTTAACTGGCACTTTTTGCATTTTAATACGTCAAATTATTTGTTACTTTAATTTACAGTGGTCTTGCTAACTCTAAATTCCAAGTCACAGATTGAGGTCTGGTAACTAAACTGTTGACATTAAGCTATAAATCTTCTACTTTGCTGATTATATTGCATCTAAGGTCTTAAAAAAACAATTGTACTTGTAGTTCTTAAATATTAAATTAATTATGTTGTCTCACAAATTATTCTTCAAACCGCTCCTAGCTTGTCTTGCCGTAGCCAGTTGTACTCTAGCTGGCATTCATACTAGTGCAGTTGCCCAAGGTGGTTCAGGGTTAGTTATCTTTGGTGATAGAGACGTTGATATTCTTAGCTACTTTCTTGATTTTGGTGGAGTGGCTGACAATCGCGATCGCTATCGCCTGAGAATACCCAAGAAAAAGCTAGTTAATGGTGCAACTCAGTTTGTGATCTCTTATCCTGATTATTTTGATGGCAAATTTGACACCGATAAAATAGAAGTAAGACCTAATGGTGATAAAGATAAAGCATTACCATTGAAAAATGTTGTTTGGGATGAAGAAAATCGTTTTGTGCAAATTGATCTGGCTGAACCTCTCAAAGACCCTCGAAAAATTGAGCTAGTTTTTTCTGGAGTAAGAAACCCTGATGTAGGAACTTACTATTTTTATGCTCAAGTAGTTCCTGCAATTAATGCTCCTGTTCCCGAAAGAGTAGGAGCCTGGGTAATTAGCATCAATCCGTAGCTCTAAAATTAAACATCCATTTTGTACTGTTACCTGTTTTCTAGTTAGAATTTGCTAGCTAGAACCAGGTAATTTAACTTATTTTGGCTTCTTTGATTCTTCAAGCTAAAATCGATAATGCTAGCGATCGCTGTTTAATGCTCATTCCCTGAGCAACTCAAGCTCCTCAACATTAATTTTGGCAGTTATCAATCTCTATTGAGAGCCATTTTATCTTACAATTATAGATTGTGAGTTTTTGCATAGAATATTATAAGTTTATTGAGGAAATAACCCATGACTCAGCGTACTTTGGGCGGAACTAACCGCAAACAAAAGAGAAAGTCTGGATTCCGCGCTCGTATGCGCACCAGTAACGGCAAAAGAGTAATTCAATCACGCCGCAAGAAAGGTCGTCATCGCCTATCCGTCTAAATTACTTACTGATTAGTGAGATCATAGTGGGATTATCGTCAGCCCATAGGCTAAAAAATCACCGAGACTACAGGGCTGTTTACGAACAGGGCATCCGTCGTTACAGTCCTCATCTGACCTTAGTTGCTCTTTATGATGATGGAAATGGAAAGCAAGAAGTTAATTATCAAAGTGAAATCACTGGGCGGTCACGGAGCATACAAGCTGCTGACGCAGGTGAGTCTAACGACTTGCTATCACAAACGCAAAAGGCAGGCAGCCCTTCAGCGTTGACGAGACAAAGGGGAGGACACGGGAGGCGAATCGCATTTGCCCCGCAGGACGTGATGGAGTCCAGAGCGTTCAGTAAAGCGCGACTTCGCCCCTTACGAGCGTGCAGCTGTCCGTCTAGCCTGCATGTGCTGCCAATTACTCCCACTAAGATTGGCATATCTATTGGCAAAAAAGTCAGCAAAAAGGCTGTGGTTCGTAATCGAATTAAAAGACAGATTAAGAGTGCGATTACATCTAATCTAAGAACGATGGCTCCTGGCTGGAAAATAGTAATTGTAGTTAGACCAGAAGCAATTAAATGCAAATATGAACATTTTTTGCGAGAATTAGAAGAGTTGTTAAAACAAGCAAAAATAATCAATGGGTATTAAAGAAGAAGTTTATTACGAAGGCGGTCCCCATGTCGGAGATTTAATTTTTAATATATTATTAGCGTTTACTGTGATCTGTATCCCTTTAACAGTTGGTGCGATTGTCCGTGCCTTGTGGTTACGTTATCGCATTACGGATCGCCGTATCTGTGTAATTGGTGGCTGGAGAGGAACACAGCGAACTGACATTATTTATTCTGAAGTTGTTAAGGTAGTAAAAGTTCCTCGGGGAGTTGGTCTGTGGGGAGATTTAGTTATTACTTTGCGAGATAAAAGTCGCTTGGAAATGCGTGCTGTTCCTCAGTTTAGAGAAATTTACGATTATATTTCAGAAAAGGCAGCTGATAAAACGGGTAGATCTCTAGAAGCTATTAGAGCAAACTAGAGAGACAACTTGCAGTTGAGATTAGTTTTCCCCAAAGCTAATCAATACAATAGAATTCAAAATTAATATTATTTCGTAAAGGCTGGACAGATTATAAAATGGATTTTGGTATCGGCTTCCTTTCAAACAACATCATGCTTCCAATCCTAGATTTTTTCTATGGATTGGTACCGAGTTATGGTTTTGCGATTATCGCTTTGACAATTGTGATCCGTTTAGCAGTAGTTCCTCTCAGCGCAGGACAAATTCGCAACATGCGTAGGATGAAGATTGTTCAACCTTTGATGAAGGAAAGACAAGAACAAATTAAGCAGAAGTATAAGAATGATCCAGAGAAGCAGCGTGAGGAACAGGCTAAAGTAATGCAAGAGTTCGGCAATCCTTTGGCGGGATGCTTGCCTCTAGTATTACAGATGCCAATACTATTTGCTTTGTTTGCGACTTTGAGAGGTTCGCCTTTTACTAATACTCCTTATGATGTAAACGTTCAGATTTTGCCGCAAGAACAGATTGAACGTATTGCACCTCAGCCTTTTGCTACTAAACCTAAAAATATTTATGTAGAAGATGGAGTTCACGAAAAAATTGCCGCTATGTTACCAGGTGGTAGCAAGTTGGCAGTTGGCGAAACCACTAGAGTTGAACTGCAAACTTCTGAGGGTAAATCTTTAAATACTCTGCTGAAAGAGTATCCAGATAAGGACATTGAGCCTAGTTTTGAGATTACAAAAGGTTCTGAGAGAGTAAAAATTAATGATGACGGTAGTATAACTGCTTTAGAACCTGGAGATGCTACTGTTCAAGTTACAATACCTGGTATTGCTGCTAATACAGGGTTTTTGTTTATTGAAAAGCTTGGTAGGGTTGGCGTTACCGATGAAAACGGCAATATCAACTTTGATATTTTAGCAATGGTGCTTATGTTCGGGGTGGGTATTTACGTTAACCAGCAGATGAGTGGCGCTCAAAATGCTGGTGCTGCTGGAGATCAACAACAGGCAATTAATAAAATTACGCCTTTATTGTTTAGTGGAATGTTTTTATTCTTCCCTCTGCCTGCTGGCGTATTGATGTATATTGTAGTAGCGAATTTCTTCCAAACTGGTCAGACTTGGTTTTTGATGAGGGAACCTTTATCAGAAGACTTGCAGCAAATTCTAGATGAACAAGAAAAAGCTGAAGCCGCAAGCAAGCGAGAAGCTCTCCCATTTGAGCGCAAAAAATCTAAAAAGAAAGAAAAAACTTCAGGTTAATAACCGCAAACTATCGTGAAAAGTGAAGTAAGTTCAGGAAAAAAATGGTTACAGCAGCTACTTGCTCTGATGGGTTTAGCTGCTGAAGTTGATACGGAAGGGTTTGCCAGAGTTGAAGCCCAGCCCAACTCTAGCTGGCTCAATATTGACAGCAGTAATTTTTCTCCAGAACACAAGCAACTCCTGATAGGTGTCAAAGGAGAGAGTATTGATGCTATTCAGTATCTTCTCAATACAATCCTTAACTTGAGTAGCGATCCCCTTGAACAAAGCTCTTTTGTCGTGGAGCTTGATAGTTATCGGGTAAATCGTAATCAGGAGTTAGCAACTTTGACTCAAGAAGCGGTGGAAAAAGTTAGGCAAACAGGTCAAGAAGTAGAAATAGCAGGATTATCTTCAGCAGAGAGAAAGCAAATTCATTCTTTGCTACAGGATGTAGAAAATATGACCACTGAAAGTCGGGGTCAAGAGCCAGAGCGAAAATTGATCATATTACCGCAGTAATTCTTGAGTCTTATTTGTCACTGTTTAATGTCGGCACAAGTCGCTTGAGATAGTATTACAAATAAATAAATAATGGAAGCGATATACATTCCACATCTGCTCAAAGCACCAAATAGAAAAGTTGAGATAGTTATCGATGATACTATTGCTAGTCTAGAAACTTTAGTTCCTGTTAAAGGAGCCATTAGATTACGCCATGGAGGAAACTTTTTGGAGGTAACTGCCCAAGCTGAGACAATTGTAACTTTAGTTTGCGATCGCTGTTTACAACATTATAATCATCGTTTGGCAATTGAGACTTCCGAACTGATTTGGCTCGAATCGGAGTTGCAGAATATAGAAGAGCTTCCCCATGAAAGAGAAGTGGCTTTGGAGGATTTATCAGAAACTCTGCCTCCTAACGGACACTTTGATCCTGAAACATGGATTTTTGAGCAGCTTTCTTTAGCTTTACCTTTGAGAAAAGTTTGCGGTGATAATTGTCCAGGAGCAGTGACAACATCTTCAAGTACTGATTCTCATGTTGATAGTCGATGGTCTTCTTTAGCATCTCTCAAGGAGCAATTAAAGAATGATTGAAAATTTTACGGTAATCACGTTAATCACTAGTTAGTATACGAGTTAATTCTGCTCGTAAGGACAAAGGCTGGTATCCCAAGGCAAATGCTTTACTACTATCGAGGGAAGTATCTGGCGATCGCGGTGCTACCATATCTACATCAGCTTGTTTCCCTGGTTTAATTAAGTCTGATGGTAACTTTAAAATATCTGCCAGCAGTAAGCCAAAATCATAGCGGGAAATTCGCTCTTTTCCTCCTAGGTGTAAGATCCCTGAAACTTGTTTCTCTATTGCCAACAGCAGACCCTGAGATGCCGCAACAGCACTAGCGGGAGTGCGAAACTCATCGGTAAATAAATTAATTTCCTTACCTGCCTTAAAATTCTTTACCATCCCCTGAAGAAAGCTAGAAGAGACAGGAGACGGCGCACCAAACATCAACGGCATCCGACATAGAGCGATCGCTGGATAAATTTCCTTCATTTTTTGTTCAGCGATCGCTTTTTGTTCACCGTAGTAATTAATGGGACATACACGGTCGCTTTCTTGATAAAAGGGGTTTTCACCATCAAATACCAAGTCTGTAGAGGTAAAAGCAGAGGGTATATTGCGTTCCCCACATAGACGAGCAATGTTAACCGCTACTCCAACATTAATAGGATAAGATTCTTCGCGATGAGTTTGACAGAAGTTTGGTTTAGAAGCAGCAGCCGTATGAATAACGGCATCAGGTTTAACTTGTTTAAATAGCCGATCTAGTGCGACAAAATCTGTTAGATCAGTTTTGAATAACTTTGTTCCAGGTATTTTAACCTCATGAGTAAAATAAGTTCCGTATACCTCCCAGTTAGCTTGAGCAAGCTGACATAAATTCCAGCCTAAAAAACCACTTGCTCCCGTTACCAATAGTTTTTGCATCTTCGATCAATAGTTTAAGACAATTTTATTATCTCAAAACTAATTGTGAAACGGATAAGGTCGTACAGTACACGCTTAAATAAATAAAACTCAAGTTAAAGAGCTAAAGTTCAGCAGTTGAATTAAAATTCATAAATCTTTATATCTTATAGGTTATAGCGACAAGGAAACTTTTCTCCTATGGCAACGCAAAATTTTTCTGTTGTTTGGTATTCTCCGATGTTTGCTGTTGAGAATGGGGAACAATACTCCAAATTAGAGTAGATTGGAGCATATTTGAAGATGCGTTACAGCGAACTTGTCGGTTTTCGGGGAATTAGCGCGATCACAGCGTTGGTGAATGAAGGTATGATTTTCGCCAAAAGCGATCGCCCTTATTTGTGATACGATAACTTATAAAACAAGGACTAATAGCTGTAATCCTTTCCCAGAGCTTGATATAAGAATTAAATTTTAAAAAATGATTACGCGATCAGTAGCTTTAGAACCGCTCAAAAAACCATAATTTTCTTGACAAGCGATCGCTTTTTTTGCTTAAATCAAAAAATAAATTTCATAATGGAAATATCACCTCTTATCGATAAATGTAAATACCCCCATTATGAAAATAGTTTTAGCAAAATGCTGATACCTGTGTCTAGACCCTCTAAACTTTTTTTTGCGACCGCAGAGTGTACCCTTTGGGTAATCACATTTTTTTATTTCAGATAACTCGACAAAAACATTATTTCGGAGTTTATGTTTACTGTTTACATAGATCAATAGATTAAAAGTTGTTATGTAAACAGGCGCCATATAAAATATAGCTTGATCATTGATTAAGCTACAGAACAATCTCCAAAATCTTGGGTGTGCTTTTGTGCTAAGGTCTGTAACTCTGCGGCTTCAATTGGTTTGTTAATAAAATCTGATACCCCAGCCATTTTTGCTCTAACTACATCAATCATATTTTCTTGTTCACGAGCAATAATAATGGGTATATTTTTACCATCGGGCATTTTTCTAACTTGAGCGCATAGTTCATAACCATTGGCATCAGGCATTACGGCATTAAGAAAAACTAAGCTGGGCTTATTTTCTAGCAGTACGACCAAGGTTTTGGCGGCATCATTAACAGGAAGCAGGCGATAACCCAAAGGATTTAAAACTTGAGCAGCATACTGGCAGCTATGAGGATTATCATCGACGTAAATCACTAGAGGTAAATCTAGCTCTTGAATATACTCTCTTCTAGTGTGATGATTCTCAACTGCACAATTACTATCGCGAGGTGTAAAGTAAAGATGAGTCAGTTCTTGATCTTTGACCTGTTGCATTAGTATTACCCTACTTTTAATATGTGGGGCAAACATACGGGCTAGATCTAAAAGATTTTGTTGTGATGCCAGGGCAATATCTCTTAAAGTCTTTTTGCCATTGATATGAATAAATAATTTTTGGTAGGTTGTCGAGTCTACAGCTTTTTTTAGCTTTTGAATATCCTTAATTACAGGAGCAAAGTTTGGAGTATAGTTACGGAGGTTGATTGCTTGCCAGTCAATAACATCAGATTCGAGACGATTAATAGTATTTTTGTAGTTAATTTGAGCAATCGGCTGCTTGAATAGAGGACTTCTTAAAATTGCCCCCATGCCATTTCCCTGGGTCTCAAAGATTACTTTAACCTGAGCGATATGTTCTCCTCTTAGCAGACAATCAAATAATACTTCTTTGATTAATTCTTGAATGATTTCTTTAACCTGAATAATGCTAATTTGCTGCCTTTTGTATAAAACTGCAACCAGTAGATATTCCCACAGTTCAGAAATTTCTTGTTCTCTCAGCCTGGTATTCTGGCAGTTGATCTCAGGGCAAATTTGATTAGTTAGACGATATAGTCTTCTAAAACGATGAATACTGCTGCTTGCCCAAATTAAACCACCCTTTTTGAAATAAAAGCTCCAACTTTCATTATTGGTAGTAGTCACATAAATTTTACAGCTTTGCTTAAGCTCAACTGCATTATGGAATTGCAATTTAACTTTTTCTATTTGCTCTTTGACAACTTTCATTCTGCTAAAAAAATTTTAAGTGTGAGGTCTCAGACTTGCTGGTAGTTAAATCAATCCTAACAATAACAATATTCAGCGTAAGCCGTAATATCACTGTAGTCTCAGTTTGTTTTTGATGAAGCTGATAGTTAATAATAATTTTTTAGATGAAGCTGATAGTTAATAATAATTTTTTAGAGGTATTTAATATTGAGCCTTTATTTGAACTTTTGGTATCAAACTAGTGGTACCTGGATTAATATTTTTACAGTTTTGATAGGAGCTAGTTTGGGTTTACTCCTCAGAGGTTATCTTGCACCCAATATACAAACTATTATTACTCAAGGAATTGGCTTGCTGACAGTTTGGATTGGTTTAAATATGGCTGACAGTTAGTTGCGGGTTCAATCGCCAATATCTTACCCTCAATCAATAATAATCCCTATCTATTGTTGATTACGGGGATTGGCGGTTTAATGATTATGGCAATCGGCTTTAATTTATTAGAATTAGTTAAAATCAGAGTCGCTTCTTTTTTACCAGCACTTATTGTTTTACCATTCATTTATTGGCCAGGGTAAGCGCAAGAAAAATGAAGCTGTAATATGCTGTTAGAATCCATTTAATAATCAGGATTCCTCATGGCGAAAGGTTTTGGGGAAGATTCCTGTCGTATTCGTACAGGCAATGCTCCTGAAGATATCGCTTTACTTTTAGTGCAAGCCCCTTGTCAGTTCCTAGTCCCTAGTCCTTAGTCCCTCGAACAAATAAACCAGAAAGTACCAGAATTAATTGGAACGACTATATGTACAAAATTCATCACACTTTTTGATCTATAATCATTGCCAAAACTTAATTTGATTCAACATTGATCAATATTAAGACCAATATTAAATATTTAAATGTTGTTAGGGCTAAGGAGTTAAGGGCGTAATTTGAAACCTAAATTCAGTTTAAGAGTTGCTTTTGTGGTTGGAAGATTTCCCGTTTTATCTGAGTCTTTCATTCTAAATCAAATTAGCGGGCTAATTGAGCGGGGGCATAAAGTGGATATTTATGCTCTTGAAGGTTATTCCGCTGAAACCAAGGTTCATCCTATTGTTGAGCAATATAGCTTAATTAATTTTGCCTACTACGTGCCTAAAATTCCCCAAAACTATGGACTGCGATTTTTAAAGGCACTGCAATTGTTCTTAATTAAGGGATGGCGCAATTTTCCTGCAATCTGGCGTTCACTCAATATTGTTAAATATGGTAAGCAGGCTGCTTCTCTACGATTATTTTATAGTGCGATCGCTTTTTTAGAGCAAAACGATTACGATATCGTACACTGTCAGTTTGGTATTTATGCTTTGCAGGGAAAGCTACCCAGCGATCCAGGAATAGTCGCCCTGAGATCTTTAGGTTTACTTAAGGGAAAACTAGTTGTGGCATTTCGGGGTTGGGATATTAGCTGGTATGTCAAAGAGCAAGGAGAGCAAGTATACGATGAGCTGTTTAAGGTAGCTGATTTTTTTGTAACTAACTGTAATTTTTTTCGCGATCGCGCGATCAAAATAGGCTGCCCTGGGGCGAAAATTGTGGTCAATGGATCAGGGTTGGATTGTCAAAAGTTCAGCTATAAACCCCGCCATTTTCCTGAGTCTGGTTTGATTCGTCTGGTAACTATTGGGCGTTTGGTAGAAAAAAAAGGCATTGAATACGGTATTCGGGCAGTTGCTCAACTAATTCTAGATTATCCTCACCTAGAGTATAAAATAATTGGCGATGGGTACCTACGAGATCAATTACAACAATTAATTGTCGAACTAGACTTGGCAGACAAAATCGAGTTACTTGGTTGGCAACAACAACCAGAAATCATCTCTATATTAGATAGTTCCCATATCTTTATTGCCCCCTGCGTTACCGCCAAAGATGGGAATCAAGATGCGCCCGTTAATACTTTAAAAGAAGCAATGGCGATGGGATTGCCTGTAGTTTCTACTGTTCACGGTGGTATTCCCGAACTAGTTCAAGATGGCGTATCTGGTTATTTAGTTCCCGAAAGAGATGCTAAAGCGATCGCTGAAAAGCTGCATTTTTTAATTAGCAATCCCGATCTGTGGCAAGAAATGGGTTGGGCTGGTAGAAAATTCGTCGAACAGAATTACGACATGAATCGACTTAACGATGAATTGGCACAAATTTATGCTCAATTGATATTAAAGTAAAACTATGATCGAGATTTTTTATTAATAATTAAATATAAAATCAGCTTTATAAAATATAGTCGTTCTAATTAATTTTTATCTATTTCAAGTAATTGATTCTAGGGATTAGGATATATTGATCTAAATTTTATTTGCTCTTAAAACTATTTAAGTATAAGCTTATTTTCGATTAATAAATATATAAAAAATGGAAACATTAAAATTAATTAAGTTTAATCACTTTGCTCTATTTGCGGCATTCTATAGCACAGGCCTTTGGATGGAAATGTCAGAAAACTGGGATAATCCATTAGCCACAGCTATTGCTTTGTGTTTATTGGTGGTAATTATTATTACTGATATTAACAAACTCAAGTTTTGTTTGTTTCTAGGATTTACTACCGCTTATTTTTTGTGGTTTCACTTTCCTGAAGTTGCCAATCACGTTAATTTAATTCTGATTATAAATTTTACTTTACTAACAGGGGCAATTTACACCTGGCTGAGTCCTCGGTATTCTACAGATAATGATTATTATGATGCTATCTCACCTATTATGAGAATAGTTGTGATTCTAGTTTATTTCTGGGCGGGATTTCACAAACTAAATCATGACTTTTTAAATACAGAATATTCCTGTGCTAGCTCAACCTTTACAGGAATTGTTGGCATGCTGCTTTCCTCTACTTTGGGCATACCAAGCATAATAATTTTAGGCATAGTCAGCCTATTTTTTATTTATAAGACTATTTATCTACAGCATCAGCATTTATTACAACAGCTATTTAACAACTCCTTATTGAAAATTTTATTGATTAGCTGCTTAATCTTGACTTTAGCGGCTGGGTTAAGCATCTATTTTTTAGATTTAATTGAGGTGACTAAAAATTTAATCTTTTTATCTACAGCAATTATCGTCATTGCTTGGGAATTAGCTGGTAGTATCTTGCTTTTTATTCCTGCTTGCCAAGCTGCTGTGTTTTTAATCTCCATGTTTATGCACTTGGTACTTGCTATAGTTGGTTTTGTTGATTTTGGAGCGCTAATTTTTGCTTTATGGTTGGTTTTTATTCCCCAAAATTATCATCATAATTTCAATACTCCCGTTAAATTACCTGTAAGCAATATTCAGTTGAATCGCTCATTAGTTTATATTATTATAAGTATTGTTGGTGGAATTATCGCTGGAATTTATCATTTAGTTTATCCTTACTTTAATAATAAAGCGCTTACGGGAATTATATTTATTGCATCAGTCTTAATTGTCCTTGCACCCAGCGTAAAAGCTATTTTATCTAATCCAAAATCTTGGCAAGGTATTTCCATTTTTGAGAGTAAAACTCCCCGCTTCTTATATATATTTGTTTTCGTATTATCCTTATGGGCAATGACTCCTTACCTAGGGTTGCGTACAGCAGGTAACTTTTCCATGTTTAGTAATCTGCGTACTGAAAGAGATGTCAGCAATCATTTATTATTGGGCAATAATCCTGGAAAAATATGGAACTATCAAGAAGATGTGGTCAAATTTATCGACATCAACGATGAACAGGCGAAAGTTGGGCATAAATATCGCCCCTTAAAAAATAATTATCTACCAGTCGTCGAGTTTAGAAAATTGATTCATAAGTGGACAAAAGCAGGGTATCAAGTCCCATTAGTATTTGAATACAATGGTCGTGTTTATAATACTCCCGATATAGTCAAAGATCCGATTTGGCAAACACCGCAACGCGATTGGGAAATGATCATGATGGACTTTCGGGTGATTCAGGCTGATAACGGCGAACCTAATTACTGTCGATGGTAAGTAATTACGCCATTAATAAAATGCTGTATTTGTTAAAAAATGTCCGACCTTAAATTTAAGCTGCATAATCGTCAATTTGTAATTGGCTCGCAACCATTTTATGCTGATGATGATTGGTGTTGTCGTCAACTTGATTCCTCTAGCTGGATTTCTTACAGTCCTAATCTTCGAGTTAATTGGGCTACCGATAAAAATGGCTGTGTTTGGTATCTATTGGGTTTAGCAGTTGACACATTGACTAATACTGACCTTATAGCGCAAATCCGCCTCTTATCTAGTGAGCAAGTAGTTCAAAGTTATTTTAACTGGACAGGGCGCTGGATACTAGTTGGTCAGGGACAAATTCACCTAGATGCCAATGGGCTATTAGGTTGTTTTTATGGCAGCAATTCTCAGGGAGAAACCTGGATTTCTAGTAGTTGTGCTTTACTGATAGAGATTTTACAGTCCAGCAATTATGATGCACGCTATTTGGAGTATGGTAAAGGAATTTCTTGGTACACACCTCCTTTATCGCGCTTTAAAGATATCAAAAGACTATTAGCTAGTCAAATACTTGATTTTAAACATGATCGGCTAATTCATCGCCCTCTGATGCCCCAGATTGAGGTGGATCGCCATTATGACGAGACAATTAAGTTAGTCAAAGAGAGTTTAGTTACGGCATTACACAATATTGGACAACAACCTCAACAACTTTGGTTAGGCTTGACGGCTGGTTATGATTCCCGTTTGATATTGGCGATCGCTAAATCAGCAAAGATCGAATTTACTACCTTTACCAGAATTGCAGGGCGAATGTCTCTAGCTGATCGCCTTCTGCCCTCTAAATTAGCTAGAGAATTTAGCGTACCTCATGTTTGGTTGCGTAACAAACCTCCTAAACAACAGCAGCATAGGCGAGAGTTAGTCAAGCAACATTCCGTAGGCAGTGTTTCTGATGGTGATGCCGAACCCTTTATCATGGGTGTGAGAGACAGCTTAGAGGGGATTTCCTTTGGCGGACACGGATTTGCGATCGCCAGTGGCTTTCATGATTTACGACAGCTACCAGCTACTTTTGATTCTCCCCAAACAGGCGCAGCACAGATAGCAGCATTATTTAATGAGCCAGAAGACTCTTTGGCGACAGAAGGTTTAAGACATTGGTTAACTTGGGTGGAAGCTGATCCTCAATCACATTTAGACTGGCGCGATCGCTTTTTTCTCGAACAAAGACAAGCAGGTTGGCTCAGTGCGAAAGAACAGGTGTACGATCTTAATTCCCTAGAGCGTTTTCCTATTTTAAATTCAGCTAGAATTTATTCTCTACTGTTGAGCATACCAGAATCAAAAAGACTTGGCTCTTTGGTTCAAGTAGAATTATTATCCCAACTTGCTCCCGAATTACTCCAGTATCCTTTTAACCCTCCCGATAATTACTTTAGTCACTGGTTAAAAGTAGCAATACGTACTCGCGATCGCCCTCAGTACATCTATACTGTAATGAAAGATAAGTTGCTAGCACCGCTGCGCTTAAGTAGGAAGTAACAAAGGCGCATAGTGAGTCCTTCGGACTTGCTTCGCAACCGCCGCATGTAGTTATATACAGTCATAATTTTAACTGAAATAAATGATTGCTCGATTTACGCTCATGTCTACTAGCTCAATAGTTCGGACAGTTTTTGACAAAAGTTATGAAAGCCTAATTTATAGTTGATTATTTCAGTCCAACGTAAGGCTCAAATACCTATTCTTTCGTTATTGATAAAATTTTGTCCGAACCATTGCTAGCTAGGTTCAA
>JBCDDK010000016.1:0-74364 GCA_039180345.1 Cyanobacteria bacterium P01_G01_bin.39
ACAAAGGGCTTGCCCGCATGTAGTAAATAGCCCGAAGTTGGTATAAAGCCTCTTCATTTATGAAGAAGAAAAATTGAAATATATTCAGTGCTTGAATCCTCTGACTTCAGGCAGAGGTATAACTTCTGACTTCTGACTTCTGACTTCATATTTCTGACTTCATATTTCTGACTTCGTGAATTATCATCCTGCGGCGAAATATTTTAATGCGTAGTTTGATGTAGTCTAATTTAGGGTGGGCAGTATGCTCACCTTTCCTATTATTTGGAAATAACTTATATTGTTACTAAAACGACTTTTAAAATTGTGTGTCGCAAAAAATTACTAATAAATTATGGGCTATTTTGATACTCTCATTGATAAATTTGCAGAAAATCCTGAACTAGAAAAAGCATTTGGTCAACATATTCATTGGGGTTACTGGGAAGATACCTCTGAGTCTAAAGGCACTTTATTAGATTTAGGTGTAGCTGCTAACAATCTTTCTCAAAAAGTGATTCAACTAGGCGGGATTAATAACGGTGCTAGCATCTTAGATGCAGGTTGTGGTTTTGGTGGGACAATCAGTATGTTAAATAATGATTTCTCTCAATTAAACTTGGTGGGAGTAAATATTGATGAAGCTCAAGTAATCAGAGCTAGGGAAATTATTAAACCGAAAAATAATAATTGCATTGAGTTAATTTGTGCTAATGCTTGTGATTTACCTGAATTTCAGCAATTGTTTGACTATGTAATTGCTTTGGAATGTATTTTTTCTTTTCCCTGTAGAGAAACTTTCTTTCAAGAAGCTAGAAAAAACATGAAAATAGGAGGTAAATTGATAGTAGTAGATTTTGTTATTAATGATAAAATTTACCATTTTTGGCAAAAGTTCGAGCGACAAGTATTAAACCGTCTAATTACTGATACATATGGTTCAAAAGCAACAAATAAGATAAAATTTATTTGTTTAGAAGATTATGAAAATATAGGAGCAAATACAGGTTTTCAACTAGAAAAAGTAGTTGATATAACTAAAAATGTGCAGCCTACATATCCAGTAATCAATAAGTTAATTATTAATAGTTTCAATGATTGGATTACCGCTAAAGGGTTAGAGTATTTTAGTTTGTTTGACTTGATTAAGTATGAAATTCTAGTGTTTAATCGGTGTTAAACCAGTTCCATATATGGGAACAGTCTACATAGGAGCAAATGAGTATTAAAACATTGTTCATTGTTCATTGTTCATTGTAGCGATCGCCGATAAATTCGGATATGCTAGTTGATGCTTGGCAAAAGCCTGTTTTGCTCTGACAGTGAGATCGGTTTGATAGATAAACTCATCCCTAGCATCAAGGGGGTAAGCTTTGAGTTTGAATGCTGTTCCCCAGGGTTTTTCGGACACAATGACCACAATGGGCAGCTTGAGAGCAGTGTATTTACTGGTTTGGGCTACCCGATAGAGAATTTTCCTAACCAGGTTGACTTCAATGTCGTGGGTAAAATAAAACTTAGTAACTACCTGGGCTTCTAAGGCTCCTGCATTGGCGTTAGATACTGCTTCTGTCCAAATTTGATTGTGGGGAATAGTAATCAAATTATCATCTGGAGTTTGTATTCTGACCGCACGCAAACCATAACCAACAACCTCGCCATAATGCTCGCCAATTTTCACGCGATCGCCTACATTATAGGGAGATTCAAATAAACCGACTATCCCTGCAATAATCGAGCTGGCATAATCTTTAAAGGCAAAACCCAGGGCGACTGCCACTGTTCCTGTAACCGCTAGAACATTCTCTTTAGAGAGGTTGAGAAACAGATTCATCAGGATGAAGATGGTAGAGGTAAGTACCATCATGCGTAAAAAAGGCAGAAATTGTTTAACCCTCAACCGCCATTCTTTAGCAATTCTTTCTGACAGCCAAGTAACTAGTTTATCTAATATTTTTAAAGTTAAATATGCCGCCAGTAGAATAAATAGTGCTTGAGTAAGTTTGGCTTTAGTAATTTGAGAAACAATCTCTTGAGTATTCTCGGCTGTTTCTTGTGCGGCATTCCCTGCCGACTGTGCTAACCAATAGAATTGCTGCTGAATAATTGGCAATGGATGTTACTCCCTGTTGATAATAAAGTTATTGCTAGCTAACTCTTGCTTAACTTGAGGATAGTAAATGGGGTTAATTTTTAAAACTTGTCCTTGCTGCTCAACTATCCCTTGACGACGTAATATTTGAACTCTTGCCTGTACCTGCGCTTCATCATCTCCCAAACTCTCCGCCAAAGCATGGATGCTCAGGTCGCCGTGTAGCAAAAAAGAATACAGCAGATATTGATCCACTGACTTTAATAAGGGCAGGTCGGGTAATTTAGGAACTTGAGCAACCAAATTTTGTGGCTTAGAGGTCAGATCGTCTGGATCTGTTTCCTCCTCCTCGTAGTAAATTGACTTGAGAAACCCTTGTACGGCAATGGTACTGACTCCCCGAGAGATAGAGCTAAGACGTTCAAAGTAGTGAGTTTGATGATCCTCTTCACCCTCTAAAAGCTGCTTATCAATTCTCGGCTCATCAAAGGTAAGATTCAAGTCTTTCACAATTGGCTCTAACCACTCCTGTAGCTTTTCTGGCTCAATCTCAGGTAACGTATATACTTTGCCGCAGTATGCCTCAAGGTCGCAGACTGAGTGCAAATACTCCCAGCTTACTTGACCTGAGCCAATGATCCAAAAACGATGCTCAACGTTATCACATAACAAACTACGCAGATACTCAATACCCGATAAACCTTCAAGCGATCGCAAAAAGCACCAGCTAAGATTAGGAATTATGACCACCTCAGATTCAGGCTTTCCAGAATTACTAGACTGGCATTGGGGTTTGAGATAATGCTCTAACTTAGACTTGGTAAGCTCAATGTCTTCGAGTCTAGCAGTTAAGGGCAGCAGTCTCATAGACATCTGCTTTGATTCGATCCACTCTCCCAGCGTCTCTGACAAAATACGTGAAACCGCCGTTACAGGACTACTAAGAATTACGATTGAGTTGTCCGCATTACGAGGATCTTCGCACCAGCAGTCAAACGCCTTATCTAAGGCAGAAACAATCGCCTCAACCTCAGCAGGATTACTGGGTAAACTCTCCACTTGATCAACCAGCTTATTTTTCCATTCTACAGGCAACTCTACCAGCGATCGCTCTGGTTCCTGGGTTTCTTGAGAATCCTTGGTATACCAGGAGAACAAAAATTGACGACGACTGTTGAGCCAACTTCCAAATCGCTTTAGCATTTTAACTGTGGGTGCCGTTACGATGATGATCATGATTACGATCATTATTTTGATTGACACTGCCCTGAGTTAATTTTCTTAGAGAACCAGCAATGCTCTTTGCCTGTGGATTATCCCCTTTGGCTGCGGGCCATCCTTCTCTCTGACGAGCGCGATTTCCGTCAGTCTCCTCTGTCTGATCGTGAAACAAGATTTGTTGGGTGGGGAAAGGTAAATCAATACCAGCAGCTACTAACTTATTATTTAATTCTGTTAATACTCGATCTTGAGTGTCCAAAGCATCAGCACGACGAGGCGGATTAATCCACCAACGGGCGCGAATATTAATAGTACTACCAGCTAAGTCTACCACTAAAGCTTCTGGAGGCGGATCTTGCAAGACATCTTGAGTATTGCGGAGTACGTCAAGAATGATTTGCTTGGCTTCTGCTATGTCGTCACCATAACCAATGCCAACATCATATTGCAGACGACGTTTATCGAAAGCTGTGTTGACCGTTACTGAGTTAGTAAATAGTTCAGCATTGGGAATTACAATCCTACGACCATCATAAGTTCTGATAGTAGTAGCACGAGTCTGGATGTGTTCTACGGTACCTTCAAAATCTTTAAAAACAATTTGATCTTCGAGGGTAAAGGGTTCGGTAATCAGAATTAAAATACCAGCGAGGAAGTTTTGTAAAATATCGCGGAAAGCAAATCCAACTGCCACCCCACTAACTCCCAGTAACTGCACTAAATCTCCAGGCTTGAAGGAAGGGACGACGATTGCTAAAGCTATAAACGTACCGATTAAAATTATAAATCCCTGAGAAAGTCTGGCTAAAACTAGACCTAAATTGCGAGACTGTTTACGCTTAGTAAGATTTTTGATTAATCTTCTAGAAAATTTAGCAACAAACCAAAAGAAAATAAAAACTACGATGGCAATTATTATATTTGGCAACAGTTCTACAGTGCCTTTAACCATTTGCATTAGCTGTTGCCAAGCTGTCTGCAATGGATTTAGAGAGTCCATAAAATTAAGTTAATAGTTTAAAAATTATTAGTCTATATTTAGTTATTAGACATTCAGAATATGTTTCAGGTCATAATAATAAATCTATCTATAGTTGTAATAGAGAGATTTATATAAGGTTGCTATTCTCTATCCAGAGATATATAGCAAATGTTGTGCAGTATCTGTTCAACGGTAAAGCTTTGAAAAGATAGTATTAAGGTATGGTTATTCTTGAAAGGTTGCCTATAATAAGTTGTTGTTTTAGATATAGCAGTACTCAATAATTTTAGAGAATAGCCAATGACAAAAGACTAATGACACAAGAGGGAGAACAAGTAATAACTATTCATTTCCCAACAGGATTACTCTATAGCGATCGTTAAATATTTAAATATACAGAAATAGATTGCTATAGAAAATTGCCTCCTAGAAGTGATCTCGAAGGCTAGCAATACTTATATTAATCTGAGACTGATAGCTAAAATTAAACAGAGGTTTGTTCAGATTTTTTAGATAAAATCCAGAGAGCGTGGATAACACCAGGAAGCCAGCCCAATAAGGTCAATAAAATGTTGATCACAAAGGCTTGACTGATTCCCATAGCCATGAATACTCCCAGAGGAGGAAGTAAAATCGCTACAAGTATATTGATAATTCCCATTTTAATTTTCTCTAATATCTAATATTTACTTGGTCTTGTAACAATTATCTTATATATTCAGAACTGACATTTCTTCTATCTTGAGCAAGATATAAACTGTATCTAAACCGTATCTAGTTTGAAACCAATAGTTTTTTTAAAGATGACTGCTCATAGGTAGTAAATAGTACTCCTGTTAAGGTGAGCTTTGGTACTAATTATTTTGTCGGCGTTGCTGAATAGTAATGATAAGCAGTTTTATAATCAAAGAATGAAATATCCAAAATGCAGCTCAACTCAAATATTTAAGATTTGATCACCTTAGCAGGGCTAGTTTCAAATACTGAAGCTTTTTCAGGTATTTATAAGGTTATGGGCTATGTCCCCATCAATATATTAAAGGCTACAAATGAGCAGAGTATTCTCTATTCAACTTAACCTTACTTAACATTTTCCTGGATAAGTAGCAGTTTAAATAATGGCAAGATCAAGATCTCGCTAAAAAAACTCTAGTTTTAAAATCTAAGGTCGATTTTAAAAGGCAAAAAGTAACAAAAATAATAATGCCTGGGGCTATATCTTGATCTCTCTATTCTTATAGATTTAATGCTTCCTTGTTAAGGCTAGACATTGAAATATTAGTGATTAATAAATGACGATCTTCTCTATCTATCTTAGGTTAGTTATTTGATTGAACTATAGATAGATGAATTACTAAGCTAAATTTGAAAAGATAGAAATAACAAACATAAGCGTGTTTTTTTAAGTACTGGTTTGATAAATGATCAATGCTTGTTTCAATCGTAACCAGTTATTAATAGCACGCCCGAATTCAAAGATACCGAAGTTAAAGAATCAAAATATGACTATTACTCATTACAAAAGAGCTGCTGGACTATATTACAGCCGTGACGAAGCAGAAGCAGCGGTAAAAGCTCTTAAGGATGCAGACTATGACATGGATCAAGTGTCAGTAATTGCTAAAGATGCTGATAATATTGCAGGAACAGAAACCACCGAAGAAGTTGGTAACAAAGCTGACGAAGGTGCCGCTACTGGGGCATTAACTGGTGGAGCATTAGGTGGTATAACTGGTCTGCTAGTGGGATTAGGTACTTTGGCTATTCCTGGTATTGGACCGATACTACTGGCTGGTGCAGAAGCAACTGCGATCGCCACAACTTTAGCAGGGGCAGGTATCGGTGCAGCCGCAGGTGGTCTGATTGGTGCTTTAATCGGTCTAGGTATTCCCGAAGAAAAAGCTAAGATTTATAGCGATCGCGTTGGTACGGGCAGCTTCTTAGTAATGGTAACAGGCACTGGAGTAGAGATCGACCGTGCAGCTACTATTATGCGCCAACATGGTGTTGAAGAATTCGATATTTACGATATGCCAGGTGCTAAAGCCACTACGGTTGCTGATGTTGATGAAGACATTAAAACTAGAACTGATTTAGCAGATGATGACAAGATCAGACTATATGAAGAACGCTTAATGGTTGACAAGCAGCGCGCCAAGGCGGGAGAAGTTGCTATTGGTAAGCGTGTAGAAACTGAGACTGCTGAAGTTGCAGTTCCCATCGAGAGGGAACGCATCGTTGTCGAACGCACTGATGCTGTAGGTAGAACAGTAGTTGCTCCTGGTACGGCTAACTTTGCTGGCGGTGAAGTCGCTCGCATGGAAGTATATGAAGAGTCTGCTGATATTGAAAAGCAAGCATTTGTCAGAGAAGAAGTTAGCGTTCGCAAAGAAGTTGAACGTGAAACTGTCGAAGCAACTGAAACTGTTCGTCGCGAAGAGCTAGAAGTAGACGCTGAAGGCGACGTAATCAAACGCTAATTAAAGAAAGATCGAGTAATTAAATAACAAGCATGGATTTTGGGATTAAAGATAAGGTAGCAGTTATTACTGGTGGCGACTCGGGAATGGGTAAGGCTACGGCTAAACTGCTAGCTGCCGAAGGGGTAAAACTTGCCCTAATTGATAAGACCGTAGATGAATTGAAAGCGACTGCGGCGGAAGTTAGTAAAATTGGGGAGGCAATACCAGTTACAGCAGATTTGCGTAATCTGGAGGAAGTTGAAGCCGCAAAGCAGCAGATACTAAACTACTTTGGTACTGTAGACATATTGGTTAACTGCGCTGGCATTACTGGGGCAACCAAAGAGTTTTTAAAACTGACCGACGAAGACTGGTATGAAACCATCGATGTCGACTTTATGTCTGCGGTGCGTGTCTGTCGAGCATTTATCCCCTCAATGCAAAAATCTGGGTGGGGCAGAATCGTCCTTATTGGTTCAGAAGATGCGGTGCAACCCTACACCGATGAAATGCCTTACTGTGCAGCTAAAGCGGGAGTGCTTAACCTGACTAAAAATCTCTCAAAAGCCTATGCCAAAGACGGTATTTTAGTTAACTCAGTATCCCCAGCATATATCGCCACTCCCATGACTGACGCCATGATGGAAAAAAGGGCCAAGGAAAAAGACATGAGCTTTGACCAAGCAATTGAAACCTTCCTCGATGAAAAACGCCCCCATCTAGAACTACATCGCCGAGGAAAAGCTCAAGAAGTTGCCGCAGTAATTGCTTTTCTTTGTTCTCAACACTCTAGCTTTGTAGTTGGCGCAAATTACCGAGTAGACGGTGGCTCAGTAGCTACTGTTGGTTAGTCAAAAATCTGCGAGAGCATATATGCAATGCAGCGCTTTCTGCTCTCAGTTTAAAAATATTATGATTAATTTGGAGAAGACAAAAATGAATAAGTTAATGACTTTATTATTAGGCAGCACATTACTATTTGGTGCAGTAGCCTGTGATACTGCTAGAACCAGTGCCGATGCTCCTGATTCAGTCGACGAAAATCCCGTAGTTGAAGATGCGGGAGAAGTTGAAGAGACTCTAGAAGACGCTACTAGTGAAGTAAGACAAGATCAGTTGACTTCTGATATTCGCGCCAGAGAAGAACGTAACGATGTTTTGGGCGATCAGGAAGTAAGAGCTGATTCTGATCTAGAGAGCGAAATTAGAGCAAAATTAGAAGCTAATATTCCTCGTTCCAAACTCACTGTAGATGCAGAAAATGGTGATGTGGCGATTGTAGGAACAGTACCTAGCGAAAAAGAGTTAGAAAGTATCAAACCTCTGGCTGAGGAAGTTACAGGAGTCAACAGCATCACTATGGAAGTAGAGGTTCTACCTTCTACAGAATCTTAATTTTTAATTTTTTAATTGAATTATTATAAACAAAGGGTTTGGCATTGCCAGCCCTTTGTTTATTTGTTTATGTTCAATCACTAGTACCGCTATGGGGAAGTAGGAAGTACTTATTTTGCGTTTTTTGCTCGTTTTTTGTTGGTGGACTTATTTAAGCCTTCGTCTAATAACTAGCCAAAGCGGCATCTCTACTTGAATATTTCAAATTTAACTGCGATTACCCTTAGGATACGCCTCGCGATCGCCCAGCGACAAAACACAAGACTCTGCAAGCTATTACTTGAGTCAAAACCACCTATGTTTGATAATCCTTTTCTCAATACCATCGTCTTAGGAACCATTGCCTATATCGCCATTATTTTGATGCTGCGGATATCAGGTAAACGTACCCTTTCCAAATGGAACTCTTTTGACTTTGTTGTCACCATCGCCTTTGGTTCTATCTTATCTAGTATTCTGCTATCTACTAAAGATTCCTTTGGTACAGGAATTCTTGGGTTCGGTCTACTGGTCTTATTTCAATACATTCTTACCTGGATTTCTGCCCGTTCCTCGATGGTTCAAAAATTAGTTAAGGCTGAACCAAGTTTATTACTTTACAAAGGAAAGTTTAAACAAGAAGTACTTAAACGAGAACGAGTTGCCGAAGGAGAAGTTTTAGCGGCATTAAGAGCTAGTGGAGTGGGTGCCGTTGAAGATGCCGATGCAGTAGTTTTAGAAACAGATGGTAGCTTTAGCGTGATCAAAGATTTGGGTAAAGGTACCGCCTCAGCCCTCAAAGATGTTAAAGGATGCGATCGCGTTAGTTTACACTAAGTTTAATCTCGCTATGCAGACTGATCTGCCAGTTCTCCAGCATTACTTCTGTGTAACAAGACGATTAATCAAAGGTTTTTGGCTAGAACCTATTTGCAACTTGTACGTCAACCACATTTCGACAACCATTTATTAACGCCAGATTCATTTAAAATAAAGAATATATAATGAGCCTCGTCTCTTGTTTTATGAATATTTGGCAAATTGATTTTTATTATCATCCATCATCCTCTAATAATAATAAACAGTGGGAATTAATAATATGCAATCGCGCAATTACTCTCCAAAGCCAACAAGCTAACCCTATTTATACAGCAAAATGTTCTAGCAGTGATGCAAACGCGGTGTGGTTAGAAGAACAACTTTTATTAGCAGATGGAAACAAACTACCTGATAAAATCCAAATATTTCGACCCCAAGTATTGGGCTTAATCTCTGTTGCTGCTAAAAAATTAAATATTATTGTCGAAGCTACCAGAAACACAGAGACTTTAAAACAAGTATTAAGTAGAAAATATCAAAATAATCCTCACTATAATCCCCTTACTCTAGAAAAACCACCACCACAAGCATTACCAGAAAACCTCTGGGGAGACGAATGGCAAATAGCTAATATTGCAGCAGGGCAAATTATCGACTTATTTTGCGATCGCCCGATTCCCATCAGTAGTATTCCTGAAGAATTTTATCCTCTTAATCTCAATCTTACCTCGAATATTTTTATCCCTGGAATAGTAGTTTATGGAGGGAAAACTTCTATGCAGCTTGCTCGTTGGATTGAGCAACAAGCTCCAGCTTTTATTAACTATATTCCTACAGAAATTGGTAAATCTGGCGGCTTTGTTTTAGAAACAGGCTTAGTTGATCGTTGGATATTTAATACTTTTGAATCAGAAGCAGCAGCAGAAATTGCCCGCAAGTATGAACACACAAAACAAACTGCTCAAGGATTACATTTTCTTTTGATTCAACCCGATGATTCTGGAATGACAACCACCGCGTTTTGGTTACTAAAAGAATCTGCTAAACAATAAATTTATTAAAATATCCTCAAAGCTAAGAGCTATTTAAAATAATAACTTCTCAAGAGTTAGATATCATAAGTATCAGGGGCAAATAATAAGGTCTAGAATTAAACATGGTATTAGGTAAACTTTTTCCAGCCAAGCAAGATAAATGGCAGTCAGTCGTTAAGCAGTTTGCCGCGATAGTCGGAAAAACTGGGGTGGTTCAACGTAAAGAAGAACTACTCACCTACGAATGTGATGGATTAGCTAGCTATCGTCAACGCCCCGCATTGGTCGTTCTACCTCGCACCACAGAAGAGGTAGCAGCAGTGGTTAAAGTTTGTCATGACCAAGATCTACCCTGGGTTGCCAGAGGTGCAGGAACAGGTTTATCTGGGGGAGCATTGCCTTATGAAAATGGAGTATTGATTGTCACTGCTAGGATGAATCGTATTTTGGGGCAGGATCTAGATAATCACTGCATTACTGTACAGCCAGGGGTAATTAACAATTGGGTCACTCAGGCAGTTAGTGGTGCAGGATTCTACTATGCCCCAGATCCTTCAAGTCAGATCATTTGTTCTATTGGGGGTAATGTGGCAGAAAACTCTGGAGGAGTCCACTGTCTCAAATATGGTGTGACTACTAATCATGTCCTGGGACTAAAGATTGTTACCACCGATGGTTCAATTATTGATGTCGGTGGAACTGTTTCTGAAATGCCAGGATATGACCTAACAGGTTTATTTGTCGGTTCAGAAGGAACTTTAGGCATTGCTACTGAAATTACCTTACGTATTCTTAAACGCCCTGAATCGGTGTGTGTGGTATTGGCAAACTTCCCGACTGTAGAAGATTCTGGGGCAGCAGTAGCCGATATTATCAGCGCGGGAATTATTCCTGCTGGTATGGAAATCATGGATAACCTCAGCATTAATGCCGTAGAAGATATTGTTGCAACAGGTTGTTATGACCGTAACGCCCAAGCAGTCTTGTTAGTGGAATTAGATGGTTTAAAAGTAGAGGTCAAGACCTATAAGCACCAAGTTGAGACAATTTGCCGTCAAAACAATGCCACTGGCATCACTACCGCCAATGATATTGATACCCGCGCCAAACTCTGGAAAGGTAGAAAAGCGGCTTTTGCGGCTGCGGGACACATAAGTCCTGATTACTTTGTTCAAGATGGGGTCATACCACGCACCAAGTTAGCAGAAGTTTTATCAGAAATAAATGCTCTAAGCGATCGCTATGGGTATAAAATTGCTAATGTCTTCCATGCTGGGGATGGTAATCTTCATCCCTTAATTCTTTACGATAATGCCGTACCAGGAGCATTTGCTACGGTGGAAGAAATTGGCGGCGAAATACTCAAGCTTTGTGTAGATGCGGGAGGTAGTTTGTCGGGAGAACATGGTATTGGTGCCGACAAAAATTGTTATATGCCCTATATGTTCAATGATACCGATTTGGCAACTATGCAGTATGTTCGCACAGCACTTAATCACAAAGGTTTAGCCAATCCAGGCAAAGTTTTTCCCACTCCTCGTAGTTGTGGTGAAGCTGCTAATGCTCAAAAAGACTCTAAATTTAAAAATGCTCAGTGGTTTTAAATTTTTTAGATTTTAAATTACGAGATGTATCAGAATTATTATCTAATCTAAATAATACTTAAACAGATCTCTCGGAAGAAGACAATCAAGATTAAATCAGAATTATAGTCATTCCTAATAAGAACCATACGAAAGTATGTACTAATTATCTCTCCCTAATCCCTCGAACAAATTACTGAGATAGTACGGAAATTAATTAGAACGACTATAGTAGAAAAATCAATATGAATAATAATAGCACGCAAAACTTAAACAAATTTATTAATAAGTCAGCACAAGAACAAAATATATATCATCTAATAAATAATAAATATCAGCTATTAATTGGGTGTTTTTTAATAATCTTAGCTTTTGTATTAATCAACATATTAATACTACTAACTGATGAATTATATCTTAGACAAGCTCTGATCGCGATCGCAGGATTATTGATAATTGCTGCTTTGAACATATTTAAAAGTGTTAGAGAAGAGAATAAAGTACCTCCTTTTGTTCCTTCTATTAAACTAGATAATCGAACATTTATTAATGGAGATTATAATTCCTCAAATAAAATTTCTAGTAACACATCTAATCAAAATAAAATTGTATTAGAAGCCGTTGCAGAAATTCAGAAACTTCTTAATCAAAGTTCAAGAAATCATTCTCTTGAAACAACCCAAGAAAAAATGATAGTTGCTGCTGAGGTAGTTGAAGAAATTGAAAAAAATCCTACCCTACAAGCAAGAGTTACTTCTGCTCTCAAAGTTGGTGGGATAGCTGCACTTGGAACAACATTAGTCCACCCTGCCGCAGGAATAACTTTAGCAGTATTATCCGGTTGGCTCACGGAACAAGACACAGAGGCGAAAGAAGAGTAACTGCAAATCTTTAAGTTGTTTTTAATATAATGCTGGCTTATTTCTTGTTGCTCACTAAGAATTATTCTATGTGTGATTGACTCTATTCCAATCTAAGCGATCGCAGTTATGGTTGGATTTTATTAATAACACCTATAGCCTTAAATATAAATTTGATACAATCATGCTTTCTAATCAAGTTTTCAGTTAATTGTTCTATGTAATAACCAAGAACAAACAAGGGCAAAAAAACTTGATGTTAAATAAAATTCCTGGGTGGTGTTATTTACTAGTTGCCATTACTATCTTTGCCACTTCTAGCTCTATTAGCAGTAAACTTGCCGAGATCGGCATGATGCATCCCATTGATGGTAGAAATCCTATTTCTTTTTGCAACGTTCTGTTTGTCGGTAACGTTGTAGCATTGGTGGTATTGGCTATTGTTTATGGTAAGCAATGGAATCCTAGCTCTCTAACACGGTTATCATGGTTTAATTGGCTAATTTTGATTGCTGTGGCGATCTTAGCTGGTGCGATCGCTCCTTCTCTAACCTTTTTTGCCCTAGAGCGCACCAGTGCTAGTAACGTAGTATTACTTAGTCGCATTGGCTCCCCTTTAACTTTTGCTTTCTTATCAATAATTTTGGGTAAGAAAAGCCATTGGTTGATGTTTACGGGAGAATTAATTTCCGTTGTGGGGATTATAACGATTCTGATATTACAGACTCCTGGGGAAAACTCGATCAAGATGATTGGTTTTACAATTGGCAGGGGAGAACTTCTAGCGATGGCTGGTGCGATCGCAACTGCTGTTGCCAACATCACCCGTAAAACACGCTTAGATCAGATTTCTTTGGGAGTTTTTACAATTTTTCGTACCGCAGTCGGTACTTTAGTTTTTTGGATCTTAGTAGTCAAGCTATATACTTTGGGACATTTTGCTGATGTTTTTGCTCCCATAGTTTGGCAGTGGGTATCTTTATACGGAATTATCATCGTTGCGGGGGGACAAATTATCTGGTTTAAAGGATTAAAAGCCAGTGAATTTTCTAGTATTTCCTATGCTGGTTATCTAATTCCTATAGTTGGCATTTTCTCCGCCTATTTAATTCTGGGGGAAGTCCCCACAGTAGCGCAGTATGTTGGTGGCAGTATTATTTTAGTCGGTGCCGTGATTAACCAAATTGGAATTTGGCAACAAGGGCAAAAATCTCGCTCTCATCAGTTAACCATGAATGATCGGATCGGATTTAGAGGCATTTAAAGTTTAAACAGATTAAACACAACGATCTTCCTTCACTAGATTTGTTGGTCATACTATATCTTGTTTTCTTAACTGATCTTATGGTTAGGACATTTTTATTTCTTTTTCATCCTTCATCCTTCCAAGCTAGTAACTTAACTTGTCCTAACTAATCTACGTACTGCAATAGAAGACCCGCTTCTTTAAAAGAGACGGTTTTTTAACTTGTATTGCTCTACACAGCCGTTTTCAGTTGAATGGACTTCGCTTTTAATTAGTTGGTTCGTAGCTGTTAGCCTTTAGCCTTTAGCTTTTTATTTTTGTGGTCTACTCATGTGAAAAGCGCAATAAAACCAGATCAAGATAAACAAAATATTAACAGTGATCGCATAACATATTGAAATCAAACTCAAGTTGCACTCTTAATTAATATGCTTAATTAATATGCCAAAAAAGATTTTAGCTCTTAAAGTAATGTGGTCACTAAGCAAAAATTTGGCGCGACTCCTGCGATCATTAATTTATCTCAGACTTACTCTGTCTGATTTTCGCAACTACATTGCCAACATAAAACGTTTGTAAAACTATGAGTATGTCAAAAAAAACTCAATTTCTGAGCAGCTCAATCCCACATATCTCGCTATTTAAAGCTTTATTATCGCCGTTACGGTGTTGGACTTATTTAGGTTTAGCCATATTTTTTTTAATTAGTATTCCTCAAATAGCCCTCGCACAGGATCAAGCAGCCCCAAAAGGTTTTATTGGCATGCTTGATAGCGTATTTTCTCAATTAGTAGCTGTTCTAGACCAGATTCTCTTTCTAAAAGTTGCAGGGTTTCCTTTAATTGTGCTGTGGCTGATCTGTGGCTCAGTTTTCTTTACCCTACGACTAGGATTTATCAATATTCGTGGTGTAAAACACGCGATTGATGTTGTCACGGGAAAATATGATAATCCTGAAGATGAAGGAGAAGTATCTCACTTTCAGGCATTAGCAACTGCATTATCGGGAACGGTAGGTTTAGGTAATATTGCAGGAGTTGCGATCGCGGTACAGACTGGCGGACCTGGTGCTGTTTTATGGATGACTTTGGGCGGTTTTTTTGGCATGTCCAGTAAGCTGGTGGAATGTACCTTAGCTCAAAAATATCGACGCGTTAGACCTGATGGGACAGTAGCGGGAGGTCCCATGTACTATATTGCTCGACCTTTCTCTGATCTGGGTCTGCGACCTCTGGGTAAAGCCTTGGCGGGTTTATTTGCCATCCTCTGTATTGCTGGTTCCTTTGGTGGCGGTAATATGTTTCAGGCGAACCAGTCTTATGCCGCTATCTCCAACGTAATTCCAGGAATTCCTAGCTGGCTATTTGGCATTGCTGTGGCTATTTTAGTAGGAATTGTGATTATTGGCGGCATTAGTCGCATTGCTGCGGTAACTGACAAAGTAGTTCCCCTGATGGCGGTAGTTTATGTTCTGGCATGTCTGTTAATCATTCTGAGTAACATCACGCAGATTCCTAATGCGATCGCAACTATCGTCACCGAAGCTTTTAATCCTCAAGCGGTTGCTGGGGGAATTATTGGCGTAATCGTACAGGGAATTAGACGGAGTGCTTTTTCCAATGAGGCAGGAGTGGGTTCTGCGGCGATCGCTCACTCGGCAGCTCGAACGGCTGAACCTTTGAGAGAGGGGATTGTGGCTTTATTGGAACCTCTAATCGATACGATTGTGATCTGTAACATGACGGCATTGGTAATTGTGATTACAGGGACATACCAAGATAGTTCGGTAGGTGATGGAGTTTTACTGACCACTAATTCTTTTGCTACTATTGCTGATTGGTTTCCTTCAGTTTTGGCAATAGCAGTTACTCTATTCGCTTTTTCTACCATGATTTCTTGGAGTTACTATGGAGAAAAGGCTTGGGAATATTTATTTGGCAGAGGCAGCATCTTAATTTATCAAGGAATGTTTGTCTTTTTTGTTTTTGTGGGTTCAGTGGTTAACCTAGGGGCAGTATTAGATTTCAGCGACATGATGATTTTGGCAATGTCAATTCCTAATTTAATTGGCTGCTATTTTCTATCTGGCATTGTCGCTTCGGATCTCAATGACTATATGCAACGTCTCAAGTTAGGACAAATGCCTACCTACGGACAAGATGGAACTAGTAGTAACTCCAGTACCTAACAATAGTCTCTGTTAAATTTATTTGATAAATTATGAGCTTATTTTCTAAAAATCGCGTTCTATTTCCTACTGATTTTTCTGAACTTGCTACCTCAGCCCAGCAGCAAACTCTAGAATTTGTGGGAGATCCGACCCACCTGCACATAGTTCATGTGCTATCGCCGTTATCCGCCTTAGAACCAGGAATAGTCTGGGACAAAGTTAACGATCAAACTCGTAAGCATAACGTCGAACAAACTTTTAGGGCAAAATTTAATACTCCAGAATATGGACTTGTCAATTTTGAAGTACTTTTTGGCAAAATTAGTCAAAACATAATCAATTATGCTCAGTCAAACAACATTGAACTAATCGTTATCCCTGCCAATAACAATAATAGTTTCAATCCGTTACTCTTAGGTTCAGTGACCGAAAGAGTTGTTCGCCATGCCCACTGTCCAGTTTATGTCTGGCGGTCGCTCTAGGCTTATGGTTGAGAACGCTTGCTGATTTCTTTGGCGATCCGTAGGCTAGGCGCAGCCTAATCGCTTTCAAGGTTTCTTCTAAAGTGCTTTCATAAATACCGTAGAAAAAAGGCTTTTCTATGTCAGAATTAGGCTCCACTTCTACGGTATGGGTCAACTAATATTTGAGTGGAATTGACGAGCGATCCCCTAAAGGGTTCGACAGTTCCGCAGGGCGGGGTACCGCCCAAGTCGCGACATGCGGCGTGACAAAGCGCCTTTGTAGCGACGCTTGGAAGCTCCGCTTCCTGCACGGAGACAAAGGGCTTGCCCGCATATATCTCCGCAACGGACTGTCTCACCGCGTCGCCGACACAAAGGCTTGAGCCGCATGTCGCAAGACAAAGGCGATTTGGGGAGTCCTTCGGACTTGCTGAGTCTAACGACTTGCTTCGCAACCGCAACCGCCGCATGTACGCGCGAGTTTTACGGATTCAATCTGCCAACTACCATTGAGAGATTTTAAATCTCCTTGATATTGTTGAAACTTTACAGTTTGCGGCTTGGTTTCTTGAGCTTCAATTTGCATAGTAGATTTTTCACTAAATAACCACAAATCAACTATGTTTACCTGCTCAAATATTTTGCGGTTGTTAGTCTCCGAGATTACTTGACTAGAGGCAACATTAGGCAGAAATTGCTCAAAATTATTGTAGTCGGTTAATACTTCCTAGGCAGTGTCAATATTTCCTGTAGTCATTATTTGACCAACGTAATTTCCCTTTTCTCCTTTTAGTATTATTTCTCCCTGGTTTAATTTTGCTTTTTCCGAAACGGTCAACGGCACCATAGGCTGTGCTGGAATTGAGGTAGCTTGTGCGAATACGACAATGTCATTTTTATTGTAAACACTAAGTATTAATACCAAGCAAAAAATATAGGATATTGGTTTGATAAGTATAGACAATTTCATGAAGTAACTATGAAGATTTGGTATATGTCATTTCAGATACAGATTTAATTTGCCAAACCATGAGAAAACCATTAACATAGGCATTAAGACTGATGCAAGAGCCATAAAATTAATTGCGTTGATTGTTCAGTGTTTTTGACTAATTACTTAGTTTTGGCAAGATAGTTTTTAAAGCAAACTAAGTTCCACACTAACACTATGTAATGTAGAAGTAACGGTTTAGGTCATGGAGTTGCTGTCGAGCGATTCTAGTCCTGAGTTGAGTTACATAGTTATATCCGTATCGTTTTTGATCGGATTCAGTTGCTCCCAAAGTTGTGCGTATTATTCGCACTCAAGCTTGATGTACAATAGATAAACTACTTAGTAAACATGCACATTTCCCCCTCTTTGCTTATTCCTTTTGTCAGCGGTTTCTATCTTTTGGGCATTCACATTGTATTAAGAGTTTGCCAATTTAAAAATCCTAAGAATACTTAGTTTCTTTCTAGGTACAGGTGTATTTTGTCAGTGGTTTTTGATTGAATTTAATCAATAAAATCAAAGACAAACTTAATCAACCTATATTTTGTTAATCAGGCGTTATTCAATCAGGTCATATTAACTTTTTTAGAGAAGTTGATTGATTTAGTAGCTTTGCGATTCCATATTTAATTTGCTCTCAGCATTTAATTGATCGCTAGCTAAATCTGATTGAGTGACGCTTTTTTTATGAATTATTTTACTGAGTTTGAGTCTTTCAATTCTGAAGAGAATTCATACATATTGACTGCTACAAAAGACTTAAATCTTTGAGATTATATTTACAAATAATATAAAATACCTAAATGTTTGCTACGAATGATTCTATTTTTAGCTCTCAGCTTCTATAAGTTATTCCATCACTTTATATGTAGCATTCTTTGCATTCTTTTTTAGATTTCATATAAGAAATAAATATGTCAGACAAAAGCTAAATTCACCAAGAAAAACTCATCTTTCTAAACCAGTGTATATAACTGATGTTTTTGTTCATAAACGACTGAAGATATCTTAGTTTATCTAATATGCTATTTCCTATTTCTTCGGCAATATCTATTAGCTGCAACATTACATATACTATCAAACAGCTATAGATTTGAATGGTGATTCCGTTGACATTCTTGGTCATCAACTTATCTAGCTTCAGGTGCATCTTAAAAAACTTCCATAATGTTTCTATTCCCCATCGATAACGATCAACTTCTCCTACTTCTAGATTTCGTCTTTATGAGAGCCTTTAATCTCATCAATGCCTTTTTGAAGGGTTGACAATTCAGATTCTAGCTTAGTTTCTACCTTAATTAATCTTTTATCGATTTCTTCTACTTTGCTAATAATTGCCTTTTGACCGTCTTTTAGTTCCTGTAGAATTTCTGGCGTTGGTAAATCAAGGCATGAAAATAAAATTCATTTGCTTGATACACATTTTTCTTAAGCTAATGGCTAACAGCTAATGGCTAATGGCTACGAATAGAAACACTTTATACGTCATACATCAAATCACCAACGCCGAATTTCTTTGAGGTCGGTTTCAATTTGGATGTTGCTCATCGTTATATTGAACTTAGTTTTTACTTAGAGAAGCTTCGCAGATGTCCAGTCGGGAGTCTTCCTTTCTAATAATTGTATGATCTCACTCAGTACTATAGATCTACTATTTATCCCCTACTCGGTGCAATTGCGATTGGGTCGCAAGCCGTCAGAATCAGCAAGTCGGTTGCATCGCTTTGAACTAACTAAAAACAAATCTGCATAAAAAAATCAATCAATCGTATCTAGAGAATGTAAGCAAAACACGCTCTTATTCATTCTAACTAGATACAAAATCATGAAAAAATCTACTTTAGCTCTTTTAACTACTGTTATCGCTTTCGCTCCTTTAACTGCTTTCGCCCAAGATTCTTCGACTAGCATTCAACATAACACTAATTCCGCTGCTGCTGTGGGCAATGCTAACTTTATCCAACAAGACGCGATTCAAACTAATATTCAAGACCAATTAGAATTAGGGAGTTACGGCTACACTACTCCTGAAGCTCAAACTTCGGCACAGATTAACGCTAACGAAGCTGCGGCAGTAGGTGACTACAATGTAATCGACCAAGATGCTGTTCAAACTAACATTCAAGACCAAGTTGATGTAAATCAGTACCTTCCCCACGGTTACTAAGTTTTTTCAGGTGTTTTAGACCTGATTTCAAGTTCTGGTTGATTGCAGCCAGGGCTTATTCTTGTCTGTGCGATTACTTTATTTATTCTGCTAGTCTATTGGAATTATTAATTTTTAGTACATGCGGGCAAGCCCTTTGTTTTGCGTAATGTCAGTTACTTGATATTAGGAAATTCAACTATTTCTCCCTTTGTATTTGCAATAGCTTGTTTTACATATCTCTGGGGATGATGATTGCTATCTTGTCGCATATGCTGTTGAATCAGATTTTGCATATTCTTTAAGCCAGCAACAAATGCTACACCCACTAATTGACAGCGTTTATAAAAATCTCGTTCGTTTGTCTGAGTGTTAGAAGCCTCGTCAGGTGTTATCAACACTCTGTTATATTCAATAGTTACTGTGTTGATGGTTTGCGCTATCAAGTTGTCATTTTTAGCGTCAATATAATCATCTGCCTTCTTTATTACTGCGTCTAACCTGTCGAGAATATTATCAGCAGCACCATAAACGTCAGGGAATGACTGTGCCCAATCATCGAAATCAATTAGAAGGCTTTTGTCAGCTTCATATAATGTGCGAATAAAAGGATCAACAAAGGCATTCATCTCAGACTGAGTAACGGTACTATATTTATCTAGATCCTTAGTGCTTGAAACATCCAGTACAGATACCAGTGGTCTAACTAAATCTTGATACGATTTATTATCATGGCTATTACGCAGATGATTTAGTAGTGCTTTGGTACCTATGCCGCCATTCTGTGGCACGAATTCAGTCAGTTTGATACCATCTATTGTGGGTGAAAATAATGCATCTAGTATTTCGTGAGAAAATGCTGAATAGCTATGTAGTTCTAAACAAATAATAGGATGATTGGAATTTGCAGTATAAGCCGCAGCACGACAAGCACCAGCAGCGGAGATACTCAAATCATGATTCTTTTTTAAAGCTCGTTTTATAGCTGCGTTAGGCTGCTGTGAAGCTTTGTATAGAGAAGTTCCACGATAAGTGTGTGTATTATAGACCTGGTTTGTCCGACCTTCTTGTGCTGGGGCGCGATTACCATTGCTGATAATTAAGTTTGTTAATACTGCTGAACCACAGGTGATATTTTTGTTATTTTGCCAAATGCTTCCAGATACCTCCAAAACACCAACGTCTGCTTGATTCCAGATAGTATAGGGATTGTTAGAGCATATAGATTCATCAGCAATTACATCTTCTGATAACAGTCCGTCTACGCAAGAGGGTGCTTTAGTTCCTGCGTGGGGTAGATCTAGTATTATTTGTTGCTGATTGCCTAATGTAGTGGGTCTAATAAAGCTGATGCTAGAGTCACTATGACCTGTTATAAACAGTGTATCTTCCCATAGCACCACGTATATGGGTGTATCCTCATGTTCAAAATAGGGTTGTGCCACCAATGATATGGCATCGTACATTTCTGGTGAAAGATCAGGATATTGTTTAGCTATCCAAATATCCAATGACGATTGATCAATAAACTTTTCGATCATCTCTTGATTACTTAACTTCTCTCCAGTAAAGCGTTGGATAAAGTCAATTGAGGTTCCATGTATACTGACCATTTATTTTTCTTTCCGTACCATAGGAATAATGAGTATTTGGCAGAGCTAAAATATAATAATATTTTTTTGTCGCTTAATCTTTTAATCTTATATCTATGATTTTCTTTTTATTTGATAGTAAAAAGGTCACAAAGTTGTCGACAATGCTATAAATTTAACTTTAGTTAATTTAAAAGTTTTAATCTATCTCAAAAGCGATCGCTTTTTTAATTAGAATTAGTTTACATTTTACGCCAAGACTTTTATTCTCAAGATGAACAGCGTAAGCAACTATAAACTATTAGCTTATTTAAAGCATCTGTAAAAAGTATAGATTAAAACCTATATATAATTTTGATAGAGCGATTGCCTTACTTGTTACAGATTTTTTATTTCTCCTAAAGACACGCAAGCGCAGAGATAGAATTAGCTGTGCGATCTAGAAACTGTATGGGTACTTTAAATATGTGAAATATCCATTAGTTTAGTACCAGAGATTTAAAAGATGAATCAGCCGACAAAATTAGGGGCAATTGATTTTATTAGCATGATTTATGAAGGGCATCCTGAATATAGTTTGATTGCTGTGAAAGCCTCATTAGATGAAACTATTCAAGAATTTATTAATACATCTCAAAGCCGCAAAACCAGACAGAGGTTTGATTATCGTTCGATGAAAACGAATGATGTTCCCGTAGCTAGTTTAAAAATACAAAGAAAAGGAAGTAGCTTTATTCGGGATATGGATGAAGAGGACAGACTGGCTAATATAATTCCTTTTGTCAAAATACAAGGAAGCGAATGGACTGTAATTCTGCGTTCTATTTTTTATGCCAGTGATGAACTATGGGATATTCCAGAAGAAACAAAGGCTTTATCAGAAAAACTTGATACGAAGGTAATTTATCTAGAAGAAGAAGATACTTCGGGTGCTATTGGCTACGAATTATTTGAAAAAGGAAATAGCCTAGAACGCTTTGAAGAAGCTTGTGATGATGATTTTTATTTTGAATCTCAGTTAAGGGATAAACCAGATATCAAATTTAATGACTGGGATGAAGAAGATGACGACGAAGAATACGATCCCGATGCTGAATATGATTGCAGTCAAGAACCAAGAGTACAATTTGTTGATGCTTTTTTTCAAGATTTGGGAATTTATCTTCCTGCTTGCTATCCCGTTGAGGATGAGGGAAAACTTGGTTTAGCTGTAGATGAATCTTCCCAAGGCATAATTGCTGAAGTAAGTTTTTTGGAAATAGAAGAACAACTGGCAGAAATGGAAACAAGACAAGCAGACCCCGATGACTATGAGTAATAACTTAAATAATGCGATCAACAATATCTTCAACCATTTTGATGGTGATTACAATACTACTGAAGAAGATAGTCAAGCTGTATTTAATGAATTGTCGGAAGCTGTTAAAAAAGGCGACAAAAAATTTTTTCATCAATTGGTAGCAGCAGAAAAAGCCAAGGAAAGAAAGAAAAATGAACCGACTATATTATTTGGTGCGGTTTCCGCAGGAAAGATAGATATTGTCAAAGCATTAATTGAGGCGGGATGTGATGTTAACGCCAAAATAGAAATGTGTTTCACCTTTGATGCTTTGGGCGTTGCTGTCGACAAAGGATTTACGGAGATTGTGCAAGTGCTTCTGGATTCTGGTGCAGATCCTAACGCAAATAATGCTAATCCTGGCATAGCTTATATAAGAAAAGCAATGAGAAAAGGTTATACGAAAATAGTCCATTTATTGCTCGACCGCGGTGCCAAGGTTAAATTTGGTACAGGTTTTCGTTTGCTGGTGGATGCTGCGGAAAATAGCAATGTAGAAATCGTACAAATGATAATTGATGCTGGATGTAATGTAAACACGAGAAATTATCAGTACGATACTTCCTTAACTGCTGCTTGTCGTCGTGGCAAGGTAGAGGTTGTCAAAACCTTGGTTGATGCTGGTGCTAATGTTAATAAAACAGGAATGCACGAATACACACCGATAATTTCTGTCTTTTACGCTGAAATTACTAATAAATTTATGGCAAGACAAGGATTTACCAAAGCTATAAATAATATAGAAGAAAGTGTTTATGCTATTGTTGACATCTTAATCAATGCGGGTGCAGAAGTTAATTGTCGAGATAGTCATCACGGTACAATACCTTTAATGATGGCAATTATAAAAAATTACCATAGCGTAGCTAAGTTACTAATTGAAGCAGGTGCTGATTTAGATTTAATTTCGCAACCCGATCCCAATAGCTTTTTTGTTGGAGAAGTAAAAAATAGAACTGCTTTACATATAGCTGTGGAATTGGAACAAATAAACACGGTACGAATGCTGCTAGAAGCTGGCGCAAACTCACAAATACAAAATAGCGATAATCAAACTCCTCTCGATGTTGCAATTGTTAAAAATCAAACAAAAATTGCTGAATTACTTAAAAACTATTCCTAATTTTATTCATGTGAATTTGTAAGTTAAGACAGATTTTAATTTTCGCGCGATTAAAAAACCCTTCTCAGGGTATCAAGAGAAGGGCTTGAGTTTTATTCTATTTAAGTCGTAGATTTAAGCAGTTGCTAACAAACCACTGTGTCTTAACAATGGTTCGGTTTTTGGTTCTCTACCACGGAAAGACTGGAATACTTCCATAGGGTGCAAACTGCCACCTAAAGATAGGACAGTATCCTTAAACTGTTTACCTACAGCTTTGATAGCGGCCTCATCTGATAAACCAGCTTCTTCAAAAGCAGCAAAGGCATCGGCACTAAGAACTTCTGCCCATTTGTAGCTATAATAGCCAGCAGCATAGCCTCCTGCAAAAATATGCCCAAAAGCACAGAGGAAATTATCTTCAGGAATTGGCTGTAAGACGCTTGTAGTTTTTGCCAGGCGATCGCGAACTTGGTTGGGAGTCTCGTCTCCTCCTGGTTGATAATTAGAATGGAGTTCCATGTCTAGCATGCCAAAGTGGAGTTGACGCAGCATTCCTGAACCGCTCATATAGTTTTTGGCTGCCACTAGCTTTTGGTAATATTCTTCGGGTAAAGTTTCGCCAGTTTCGTAGTGTTTTGCCATACCGAAAAGAGTAGGTCGATCATAACACCAGTTTTCCATAAACTGACTTGGTAATTCTACCGCATCCCACTCCACATTGTTAATACCTGCGGCACCAGGATAGTCAATAGTAGTTAACATGTGCTGTAAACCGTGACCAAACTCGTGGAAGAGAGTAGTTACCTCATTAAAGGTCATCAAACTGGGCTTATCATCTACAGGAGGGGTTTGGTTACAGGTCAGATATGCCACAGGTAAGCGAGTTTCAGTTTTGCCTTCAACCGTCATCTTTGCCCGACCAATACAATCATTCATCCAGGCACCACCGCGCTTTTCTGCGGGACGAGAATAGGGATCGAGATAGAAATATGCAATGGCACTACCACTCTCATCGGCAATCTGGAAGTAGCGCACATCTTCATGCCATAGAGGTGCTTGACCATCGGCAGCAGTAATAGTTACGCCAAAGATACGATTTGCCAGACCAAATAAACCGTCCAAAACTTTAGGTAATGAGAAATAAGGTCTTAATTCTTCCTCATTAAAGTCAAATTTAGCCTCACGCTGCTTTTCTGCCCAGAAACTAGTATCCCAATTCATCAGATCCTCTTGACCTGCAAAGGCTTTTAACTCTTCAAACTCTTTAACCGCCGCATCATAACTCGCACCACGCAACTCATCCTGTAGCTGTTGCACTGCTGCCACATCAGGTGCCATCTTTTTCGCTAGACTCAACTCAGCAAAGTTAGCAAAACCGAGAATATTCGCTTTTTCCTTTCTTAATTCTAAAATGCGATCAATATTACCGCGGTTATCTAGTTCACCACTAGAAGCGCGAGACACAAAAGCTTTATATAGCTTCTCTCTCAATTCCCTGTTGGTAGCGTATTTCATAAAGGGAACATAGCTAGGATAGTCTAAAGTAACCACCCATGGACCATTTTCAGGAGTTGCCGCTGATTCGCCTTCAGCCTTAGCAGTTTGCGCCATCAAGCCTAAAGCACTAGGAGGTAAACCATCCACATCTTGCTTATCAGTTAGCTTAAGTTTAAATGCCTTAGTCGCATCCAGTACATTATTAGAAAACTTAGTAGATAATTCAGCTAATTCTAATTGAATCTGATTAAATCTCTCTCTGACTTCCCCCTCTAAACCAACACCAGACAGTTCAAAGTCACGAATCGAAGATTCCACAATCCGCTGTTGTGCAGGTTCCAGTTGAGCCCACTCCGCACCTTCTTTAATACCTTTAAAAGCTTCGTATAAAGGCTTGCTCTGACTCAGCCTGTTGATAAACTTGACAATCTCTGGCTGCATTTTTTCATATGCTGAACGCAACTCAGGACTATTCTGAACACTCATCAAGTGTCCCACAATTCCCCAACTCCAGCTTAAACGCTCTTCCAATTTAGTCAGAGGTTCAACTAAACCAGACCAAGTAGGGGTTACATTCTCCTCTAGCTTAGTAATTTTTTCATCCAACTCGGTTAGGATTTGCTTCATTGCAGGAACCACATGTTCCGCTTTAATCTCGTTGAAGGGTGGTAATCCCTTGCCAATTAATAAAGGATTTTTGGTAATAGTTGCTTCTGTCATGTAAATAGATGCTTGCAGATTATTTTTATATCTATTTACCCTAACGCTTTATCTAGTGGTGTTGCAGCAGCTAGCAGGTTGGGATTACCGAAATTTTTCGATTCAAATAGTAACGCAAAAAGATATTAGCTTCCAAAAACTATCCAAACTATATCTACACTAAAAACTATTGAGTCATTCCAAGTTAGGGCAACTACAGTAAAGCCTTGATTATCTACATGCTTTGTATCTACTTCAAGCCTGACATATCTAGATTGAAGTGATTTTGCATAGGCGACAGAATTTATTACGGTTCCTGTTTCTTTTGAATATAGCTCAGTTATAGCATCAATCTTTGCTATCGCCACAAAAACTTTGGGGATTTGCTTATATTCATGGTTGAAATCTATTCTTTTTTTTGCCTCTCTTTGATTATCGTTTCCTCCTTCAACTCTCACAAAGTCACTTTCGTTTAGCCTAGATCTATCTAACTTAATTAAGTCTTGATAGTTGCCAAAATGGTTGTCTTTAATTTTCTGATCTAAACTCTCAAGTTTATTGTGGATATTTATATCTAATCGATGCTCGGATAGGCTATCAAGAAATTGATTCGCCATATCAAAATCATTTTGTTTATTCATTAGCTTCTCTAGTTTAGGAGCAAACTCTAGAAAATCTCGATCTGCTTGAACAACCTCCATTTCAAAGAAAGTAATTTGGCTCCTAGTCTTTTTTATAATTGAATTAGCATGATTTATTTTTTTTTGTATTTCGCTAATTTCTGTCGTTAATATTTGACGTTTATCTTCAATCAATTTTAAGAACTCTCTAATTTCTTCAACTATTGTTTTGTCAGGAGATTTAATATTATCAATTCTTATATCTGTTTTGGTGATTTTTTCGTTGAGATTTCTAATTTCATTTGCATGAGTAGCTTGTTGTCTGTTAAATGCAATTATGCCACCTAAGCTAATTAAAATAGGACTGATAGCTCCTATCCAAGGTAGAACAGATTCCCATTCCATAACAATGATTTTAAATTAATGATTGTCTTAATATAATCATCAAAGTTTAGGATGTCGATATTGTTTTTATAAATTTAATGTACTGCTCGAATAACCATCGGTTTTACTTTGTCTTGAAACTGAAACTGAAACTCAATCTTTAATTCCACATTTACGAATAAACCAACTCTTAATTAAATGCCACCGATTAGAGAGCAAATTTAAGATTTAACAGATTTAAGTTGCTCATAAGATATCACCACTTCTTTAAAGCTATCAGCATAGTTGTGAATTTCACTTAGGTTGTTGATAGAAATTATTTCTGATGTTTTATTTCCTTCAGTATCCAAAGAAAATATTTCTAACTTCTTCTTTTCTGGATTATTGAAATATAAACGTACAATTTGTCTACGACCATTATTATCTAAAAGAATATTGCAATAATTTACAGTATCTCTATATGTTATTCGTGAGGGATCTACCACCGAACTAAGAATTGCTCTAAGAATATAATATCCCTCTCGCTCATCCTCTGTGAATTCAAGTTCTTTTTCTTCAATTGCTTCTGGTTCTGGTTCTAATTCTGGTTTTGGAGGATTAACAGCATCATCTAATAGATGCTTCATTTCTTCGGTAATAAATTCTTTAACTCCTCGCAAAGTATACCCAAAAAAATCTTCTTTCAATTGTCCTGTAAACTTATTGTCAGGACATAATTCTCGAAAAAAATATTTGACAAAATCATCATGTGGCGAGTGCATCTGTTTTTTTAGTAAGGCTTTGATTCCACCAACATATTTTAATTCTGAAGCTGAATTAATGGCATTATCAACATCAAATGTAGATTTGGTTAACTTAGAAAGCTCTCTGATAACTGACTCATCCAAATTGAGTAAATTCAATTCTAGAAATGGAGTTTTATCCATTTTATTTGTCTGTTCTAAATCTGCATAGAATTTATATGTTACTCCATCAGTCAATATGCCAATTCGAGCATCAGTTGCCGAAAAATATGCAAACAATTGACTCCATTCATGGTCATTACCAAAATCGTTACTGTAACATTTGCACTCAATTAGAATTGATGGCTCACCATCTTGAAATATTGCGTAGTCTAATTTAAATTTTTTAGATGCGCCTACATTAGCATCGTATTCTGGCATAACTTCATTCGGGTTTAAAGCATCGTACCCTAATATTTTTTGAATAAATGGCATGACCAAAAATTGTTGTGTAGCTGCTTCAGTCTTAATATTGTCTAATCTTGAAGGAATTGTAGCTACAAATGCTTTAACGCGATCAATAAAATCCATGGAACTATAAACCTCTGTCTTGTTGTGTGGAAGTAAGCCTATGAAATTATCATTCCCACATAAACTACAGAAGTAACAAGATTTAGAGCAAATAAACTATTAAATTATGGACAAGTAGTTAAAATACAGACAAAAACAATACTAGCAATCAAACTGACTCAAATATCAAGCGATCGCAATTTCTCTAAAAAGTTATATAAACTTGATTACAGATTGATTTTCTATAGCTTTAAAAGTTTCCATGGGAATAATTTTACTACTATGAATTGGAATAATTGCAGTGCGTTAAGTTTCTTGATTAAACAATTTTAGATGAGAATCAGTTTGAGCTATTTCAGCAAATCCAGCGCTTTTAAGTTGTTTGATAACTTGTTTCACAGGTTAGTCTAGGAGTACGGGGAGGCATTCAATTATTATCTTTACAAAACTAATTCGACTTGTTCAGAGGTCGAATTACTTGAACATAAATCGTCTGGAATAGTCTTAAGTATCAATTTGATTACATCTTGTTTCGTGTCAACTATAGAAAAGGCAAAATTAAGTTCTGGACAAGTACATCGTAAGAATATACTGAATTTATTCCCATTCAATAATTGCTCTAATGACCATCAGTTTATAAAAGACAAAAGTGCAACTAATACCTAATAGTGTAACTATCAAATAGGATTAGCATTAGTGTCAAAATATTTCCAGGTACAAATCTATCTACTGCGATCATTAGGCTACGAGCTACATTGTAATCACATTTTATCAGTCTCAAGTGCGATCGCTTTATTATTCAAGGCTTTATTTTAGAAGCTTATTGCACTCCATCAGTTTACAAGCGATCACCAAAAAGACATTAAAATTAGATCAAACAAACAAAAAACACTACATTATTATCTTATGGACAGATGGGGAATTTTATGGTATGGGTCCCTCCACAATCAATCTTAAGTGTTTGCTAAAACTAGCAACTATTTAAACTTAAGTCGCCACAGACTGAGGAACTTCTGCTTCTGGAGTAACACATTGCAAATATTGATCTACCACATTGTCAGTAGCACCAACCATCTTAATTTGCCCCTGTTCGAGCCAAATGGTTTTGTGGCAATTTTGACGGATTAACGGCATTGAATGAGAAACCAGCAGTACCGTAACGTGATCTTGCCAAAACTCTTCCATCCTTTGACTACATTTATTTTTAAAGCTAACGTCTCCTACTGATAGCACCTCATCCAAGATTAATATATCTGGTTTTACGTCAGTGGCGATCGCAAATCCCAAACGAGCCGTCATCCCTGAAGATAAACCCTTGACAGGAACTAAGGCATAGTCTTCTAGTTCAGCGAATTCTAAAATATGTTGGGCTCTAGCTCTCATTTGAGCCTGAGAATAGCCCAGCATCACGCCATAGAGGATAATATTATCTATCACAGCCAGCTCGCAGTCAAAACCCGCTCCTAACTCAATTAGAGGCGCAATTTTTCCTTTTACCTTGACGCTGCCAGAAGTGGGTCGTAGGATACCTGAAATCAGCTTGAGCATGGTAGATTTCCCCGAACCATTGGCGCCAATGATGCCAATTTTTTCACCTCGTTCAATAGTTAAGCTAAGATTATTTAAGACAATTTTCTTGGCTGGATGGCGATATTTTCCTTCCAGAAAAGAAAGCAAAGTTCTTTTTAAATCGTATGAGAACTCTTCTTGAGTTCTACGCCACAGAGACACTTCTTCTAACCTGATCGATTCTTGCATGATCTAATTTTATTTTTATAGTAGATCCATAAATTGCGAACGCCAATTGGAAAAAGCCACTGCGCCAATAGTCAAAACTATCAAACCACTAATTAAACTATGAGCAATCAAGGTCAGGTCTGGTAAATCCCCCGAGAGTGAAATCTGACGAATACTCTCAATAATGGGCAAAATTGGGTTTAAAAGTAAAAATCGAGTGACACTTTTAGGGACAATATCAACTGGATAAAAAATGGGAGAACTAATCCACAGTAAAAAAGTTAGCAGCTCGTAGAAGTAAGATAAATCACGGAAAAACACATAAAGGGCGCTCATCAACATACCAACCCCTGTACATACCAAAACTAATCCTGTAATTGGTAGGAATAAAGCTAAGGCATTAATCAGACTCTTGGAGATGATCAGGGTAATGATAACTAAGAGGGGAAAGGCACCCATTAGTAGCTGAAAAATATTAGCGCCGATAGTTGATAAGGGAAAGACAAATAGAGGTAGCCGAATCTTGTTAACTATTCCGCCATTTTCCACCACGCTCGATAATGCTTGAGCTGTAGAAGCAGAGAAAAAATTAATCACAACTAAGCCTGTAAAAGCTGCTAAAACGTAATTGAGCGCCGAATTATCATAATATTGAGCAAAAGTAGCGCCAAAAATTGCTGTATACAAACTGGTCATTACCAAAGGGTTTAACAAAGACCAGTAAATACCCAGAAAAGAACCTCGATATCTCCTTTTTAAATTGCGCCTGATCAAAACAATCAATAGTTCTCGACACCAAGATAATTCCTGATTTCGCAGATTTTTGGGGATAGATGTCACCATATAGTGATTTTTAACTAATTTTGTCTATGGCAGGTAATTGTAGTCAAAAGTAGCGAAAATAATGATAACGAAACTGTTGACTCTGGTTAGATATTGAACAATGGTCAGAGTTTCTAGCTTTAAAAAGACCAAGACTCCAATCATTATTCTGAGATCTGTAAACAATCAAAGCCCAATTAAGGTCGAATGGCAAGATTTTCTCAATAATTAACGACAGCTTGTGTCTTAACGATGAAACTGGCAACAAGTCTGATCCATAATACTTTTCCTGTATAACTGAGATGAGTTTGCATCTTTCAGCCTGAAGTCAGAGAGACCTTACTAGCAACTAGCTTCAAAGAGGGCAGATTTTGCTTTAAACTGTGAGATGGCTCATTATAATTCAGGATAAATAAATCGCAATGGAAATCGGGCAGAAAGTAAAAGTTTGTAGAATTAAAGATAGAGTAAATGGTAGTGTTGCTGGCAAACTTGGTAAAGTTGGCACAGTTAAAGAATATAAAATGACTGACGGTAGTGGCGTCGGTGTAGTGGTTCAATTTGACGATCGCACTGCCACCTGGTTTTTTGAAGATGAAATAAAGCCCGTAAACTAGCCATAATAAATAAAATCTATAACAGACTAAATTTTTACATATGTCCTTGATCGTCACCTTTTTAGGTAAAGGCGGTACGGGTCGCACCATTAACGCGATCGCAACTGCTAAGAAGCTAGCTACAGAAGGCAAAAAAGTACTTTTAATGGGTCAGGATTCTAGCCCTGCTTGGGGTATGGCATTGGGAATAACTCCTACTACTGAACCTCAGACTCTGGGTACTAATTTTGCTGCCATGCAGTTGAACTCTGCGGTTTTGCTAGAAAATAGCTGGGCACAGGTTAAGCAGCTTGAAGCTCAATATTTGCGATCGCCAATTCTTAAACAGGTTTATGGTCAAGAGTTAGGTATCCTGCCTGGAATGGATCGGGCTTTAGCTCTTAACACTATCCGTGAATACTATCAAAGTAATCAATATGACGTAATTATTTACGATGGTACAGGGGGCATCGACACCCTGAGAATGTTTGGTATGCCTGAAATATTAAGCTGGTATTTTCGTCGCTTTCGTGGCATTTTTACGGAATCTGAGATTGTTAAAACTCTTTCTCCCTTTGTTCAGCCAGTATCTAGCGCCATCTTAAATACCACCTGGACTGCTAATGATATCAGCAGCAACACCGATAATCCAGCGACGCAAATGTTGTCAGATGGCACAGCAGCTTTAAGTAATGGCAATGTCTTGGCTTATTTGGTAACAACCTCCGATCCTACGGCTGTAGCAACCGCTAAGTATCTTTGGGGAAGCGCTCAACAGATAGGCTTAGGAGTTGGCGGAGTTTTGGTTAGTCAGGGAGAGGGCATAGACCAAATTGCTACTGAATTTACTCCCTTAAAAGTCACCTCGGTACCTAAATATGATGGTAACAATTGGCAATCTCTCATCGATCAATTGCCCCCCATGTCCAATAACTTAGATGTTCCTAAAGCAACTGAGTTTGTAATGCCAGAGCGTAAAGTCAAGGTGTTTTTACCTGGATTTGAGAAGAAGGATGTTAAGTTAACTCAATATGGTCCTGAAATTACCATCGAGGCTGGAGATCAGCGACGCAATATTACTCTTCCTCCTGCTTGGCGTGGTAGCTCTGTAACGGGAGCCAAGTTTCAAAATGGCTATTTAGAAATAACCGTTGGGTGAATCAGTCAACAGTCAACAGTCAACAGTCAACAGTCAACAGTCAACAGTCAACAGGCATTATTCAGTAATAACCAGCTACATCCATAACATAAATATTTAATTACTTTCCTAGCAATTCACCAATATCATGTCCGATTCCCCAACTAATCCAGAAACCATTAATCCAGAACAACCAGATAATTCAGGAAATTCCCAAGCTCGTCAATTATTGGGGATGAAGGGGGCTGCTTCAGGAGCAACTTCTCTCTGGAAAATACGCTTACAGTTAATGAAGCCTATTACCTGGATTCCTCTGATCTGGGGTGTAATTTGTGGAGCGGCATCTTCAGGTAACTATACCTGGACGGTTGAAAATTTCTTTCTCTCCGCAGCCTGTATGCTGCTCTCTGGACCCTTGATGACTGGCTATACCCAAACCGTCAATGAACTGTATGATCGCGAAATTGATGCGATCAACGAACCCTATCGTCCCATTCCTTCAGGGGCGATTTCTTTGCCACAGGTAAAGGTACAGATCTTTGCTTTGTTAATAGCGGGAATAGCCTTAGCCTATGGTTTAGATCTGGCGGTAGGTCATGAGTTTCCCACTATTTTGTGTATCGCTTTGGGTGGCTCGTTTATCGCTTACATTTATTCTGCACCGCCATTAAAACTAAAACAAAACGGTTGGCTTGGTACTTATGCTCTAGGTTCAAGCTATATTGCCTTGCCTTGGTGGACTGGTCATGCCTTGTTTGGCAACTTAAACTGGACGATCGCAATTTTAACTTTGATCTACAGCTTTGCTGGTTTAGGAATTGCTATTGTTAACGACTTCAAAAGTGTCGAAGGCGATCGCGAATTGGGTCTCAAGTCCCTCCCTGTAATGTTTGGCGTAACTACTGCCGCTTGGATTTGCGTCCTGGCGATCGATATTTTTCAGATTGGCATCGCTGGTTATTTAGTGGCAATTCATGAAAATCTTTATGCAACTATTGTTTTCTTGTTGGTAATTCCCCAAATTGTGTTTCAAGATATGTATTTTTTGCGTAATCCTTTAGAAAACGACGTTAAATATCAAGCCAGCGCCCAGCCTTTCTTAGTATTTGGCATGTTGTTTACAGGTATTGCTTTAGGACATGCAGGAATTTAAAGCGTAAAAAATTTATTTAACTTATCTCTACAATCTCATTAACCTCTTTGTTTGACCCAATATAGAAATCATTTGCAAGGAGGTTTTTAAATTTTTTACTAATTATCAAAGATTGAAAAAGCGATCGCCATCTTTAAATTAGTTCTAATGAACTATTTATAGTGATGCTTTTAAAATAAAGGGCTAAAATCGTAGACGAAATAATATGCGATGCATAGTCATGATTATCAAACAGCCTGATATTCAACGTCAACAAACCATAAGGTTGGCTCAAGATATTAGAGCAGCGATTAGGAATCCTCAAGGTAATCCTCTGCTGTTTAATGTTTATGGTAAGGCTGGAGTTGGTAAGTCAACTTTAATCAATAAATTTACAGAAATTTTTAGTTCTGAATTTCAATGTGCCAAGATTTCTTTTGGTCTTAATTCGCAGATCAAAACCGTAATTGATCTGATGGCAGCTTTTGATAATCAAATAGAAAGCGATATAAGTGGATGGGATGTTAATACTTTTAGAGAATTACATGAAAGATATGAGGAAATATGTCAAAAATTGGCGTTAGAAGCTGCTGAAGGAGAATCTTCTAACAGCAAGGAGAAGATAAGAGAGTCAGTTAAGCAATTTGGTAAGGCTGCACTAGGAAGTATTTTTGCATCTACTGGTGCAGGTGCTTTAGCAGCAAGTATTAGTACACCATTATCGAATGTAACAGTTGATAGCGCCTTCTATATCAACGATTTGCTCAGAAAGAATAAACTAACAAAAAACAATTTAGAATTACAAGAATTAGTTAAAAATCCTATTCCCAAGCTTGCTAAAGCTTTTGTTGATACTATTATTCAAAAATCTCAGTACAAACCAATACTTTTAGTGATCGATAATCATGAGAAGGCTTCATGGGAATTTAACACCTTTTTATGTCAATATATTTTATATAATCAAGAGTTACAAAATTCTCCGATAAGAATTGTTATGGCTGGGGAATTATCTCTAAAAAATGACCGATATAAAAGGATGTACCGACAGTACAATAGTCTAATCTCAGAAAGGCAACTGGAGGAGTTTGACTTTAAGGAGATGACAAACTATCTTTCAGAGATTGGCATTAATAATACTAATGATATTCGCTTGTATTGGAATGCAACTAAGGGTTATCCATATCACTTGAATCTAATTCGCCAACAGAAAGAAGATGGAAAACAAATCCATCTATCTTATGGTGTTAACGAGATGCTTAAAATACTATTAGATGGTCTCAATGATACAGAAAGAAAAGTTGTTAGTTTAGCTACATATTGCAGATGGTTTGATCAGCATACCATAGAGTATTTATTAGAAATAAACAACATTCAGGAAAATCCATCAGAATATTCAAACTGGTTTAAATGGTTAATCAGTCGCAACTTTGTAATTGAAGATCAATACTATTATCTAGATGATGTCGCCAGAAATGTAATCCTCCAAGTTGAACATAAAAGTAATAAACAGAAATTTAGAAGTATACACAATCAGTTAGCAGATTATTATCAACAGCAAGCCAACATTGAAATTGATAAAGATGACTTTTATTCTGAAAAGTATCAATGTGCAGAATGGTGTAATTATATTATCGAATCTAATTACCACAGACTATATGCAAACAGGAAAAAAGGGCAAATTCAATTATTAAATTGCTTTTTTGAAGGAGTATTTTTAAGAAATCCTGATATAGCGATAAACTCTTATCTTGCTATCAATTCTGAGTATGATATCGATACTAATAATTTTTTACCAAGCGATACCAAAAACTTTTTGACTTCAATATCTTTAGCTATTAATTTTGGATGGATAATTCTTACCGAAAATCCTCACAACTATACGTTTACTCTTGATGACAATGGTCAATCTATTAAGTTACAAGTAGAAAAATCTTTGTCTCATTGCTACCAAAAATCTGATTATTTAGATGCTTTACCAAGAATAGTTTCTTTAATTAGCCAAGTTTTTCGCCAAAATACAAACATTGATAAAATTTCTTTCTTGAGGAAAGCTAAGTCACAAGTAGAAGAAATAGAAGGAAAACAAAAACCACGAGTAGTTGCTTTTATTCTTAGTTATATAGGAAATATATTCGTTCAACTCGGAATGCGTGCTGAAGCATTAGAAATATATCAAAAAGCAATTGATATAGATTCAAGCAATGCAAACTTTTTGAATAATATAGGTGGATGTTTTTATGATGCTGATCGGTATGGCGAAGCTTTAGATGTACTAAGCAAAGCAATTGAGATAGAGCCGCAAAATACAATATTTTTGGGAAATATAGGCATTGTCTTTAATGCACAAGGAAAGCATGATCAAGCCTTGGATAGCTTTGAAAAAGCTTTGCAAATAGAGCCAGATAACTCTATTAACTATATGAATCATGGCTGGGTTTTGGCAGGAATGAAAAAATACCATAGAGCAATAGAAAGCTTCGATAAGTCTTTGGCTTTAGACTCTAGTAATCCTCTTGCTTTCATAAATTATAGTAATACGCTATTTAACTTAAAACAATATTCTGAAGCACTTAAAATGATAGATAGAGCAGCTTGTATTGATTCTAAAGATATAGATATTTGGCTGAGAATAAGTAATATATTTTGTAATTTAGAATGTTTTGATCGCGCAATCGAGGCTTCGGACAAAGCATTATCTATTGATTGCCATAATATTGATGCTTGGTATACTAAAGGAATTAATCAATACTATTTGCATAACTTTGAGCAAGCGATAGAAATATTTAATAAAACTATTAGCAAGAATCCAAACCAAGAAATAAAAGTAGACTGCTATAATTTGACAGCTTTATGTCTGAGCTTATTACAAAAATTTGATAAATCACTTCAGCAAATTGAAATAGCTCTAGAATATAATTCTGATGATAATTTGCTAATAGCAAATAAAGGAATAATATTAGCAAGGCAAGGTAATTACTCTGAGGCAATGGCTTGTTGTGAATTGGCAATCAATATGAATTCTAATAATGAAAATGGCTATTATGCTAAGGCTTGCTGTTATTCTCTTCAAAATGACAAGAAACAGGCAACAGAAAACTTAGCTAAAGCGATTGAGATCGCTCCTCTTAGATGTCGATTAGAAGCGAAAGTTAATCCCGATTTTGATCATTTAAGAAGTAATTCTGAATTTCAAACTTTGCTTGTAGAAAAGCAATTTCTCAACGATAAACCTCTGACAACTATAGTAAGCATCGATTCACGAAATCCACTTTAATCCAAAATAGCTGGATTTTACAGATTTAAATGAGTAACGAGTAATAAGTGTCTTAACCAAAATACGTAGTGCTATAGATTATTGATTTAGAACAGTCCACAGATGAACGCAGATGGTTTGTCTGCATTCCAACTAGTTCTGGGTTTTAGGTGTTTTTTGATAGGTATCTTATGGGATGGTAATTTACTGCACTATTTTAGGTTTATATTGTAGGTTGGGTAGAAGGATAAAACCCTCATAGGATAAGCGTTTGTTGGCTAAAGCTATTGCTGATACAATCTACTGCCGTTATGAAGAAATGCGATTTTAAAAAATGTGATCGCGCTTCGCGCACCAGCAAAGCTGATCGCCGTATGCTAATTTTGCTCTGTTTAATTGTCATCACACCCCTGGGGTTATTATCCAAGGCATATACGGGAATCGGACAACAATGGGTGCAAGACTATTCGGGAGATATCTTATATGAGATTTTTTGGTGTTTGGTTATTTTTTGGTTTATGTACCCTGTCAAAGACTTGAATAAGCTCAGAAACATCACTATTAAGATTGCCCTCTGGGTATTTGTAATTACCTCTATCATTGAAGTTAGCCAGCTATGGTTTCATCTGGTACCTGATGCTATACGTTCTTCGTTAGTTTGGCGATTGTTACTAGGTTCGAGCTTTGCCTGGTGGGATTTTCCTCACTATGCCTTTGGTTCCTTGATTGGCTGGTGGATAATTTATCAAATTGGCTGTCTTGATAATTCGCGGCATATCTAGTAAAGCCAAACTATCTAAAATATTGGGCTTAAGTGAAAATTTTTAAACTGTAACTTGGGTAAAAGGAATAATTAGACCTCTTGCACCCATTGCAGACTAATCTATTTTCCCTTTAAATTCGAGACCCCGCGTCGCCGTCAGGCGCAAACAAAGGCGCTTAGTTCGCCGCATGTAACGCTCGAATTACTTTAACCCTTTTCCTCTTGGAAAGGTGGTTAATTATGATTCGTGCAATAAGTCTACTAAATAACTCTCCTAACACTGAATACTCACTATTTAATTTTTTTGCATACCCTCTTCAGCCTCAGAAATAAGACTCTATAGAACGCATATTATAGAGAATCGTCAGGAAATGGAGACCATGAAAAACTTTAATAGCATTAAAAGAACAGCTTTTTTCACAACTTTAGCTATCACTAGTATAACTATTCAGATGATTGCCCAAAGCTCTTATCCTTCTTTTGGTTATTCAGCAACTAACTCCAATCTTGAGGTGTCTGCTACTTCTCAAGCTAACCGCTAGACAATCAAGCTGGAATAGCAAAACAATTAATAGAAATCAACACAATTTCTCCTACAGGTCATTATCTGTGGGAGCTTTAGTTTTTTAGCTTTAGTATTTAATCCTTCGTTTACTAAGATCAAAATTTGTTTTGAGCAACTAAGGAATCAACTTGTTAGTTAATGCTACAGCACCGCTAATAATTTTTGCTAATGCTGAAGGAGCTTCCAAAGGTAAATTATGCCCTCCTGAAACCACAACTTTAGTAGCGTTTGGCATAGCTTCCTGTTGCTTATTCAAATCCTCAATACGATTAAAGTTACTTTGATCGCCGTAAACCAAGGTAATTGGCACCTTGATTTTTTGTAATAATTTTAAGTAGCGCGATCGCCCGATGCCGTTTAAGCTAATCCCTGCTCTAGTGCGTAACAGAGGTTCCCAGCGCCATCTCACGCCACCTTCACAGGGTTCGGTAATTCTTTCTGCCAGAAGTTTGGCTAAGGCTGGAGATATTGCAGGAGTTGCTTTGCGCAATCGTTCTGCTGCGGTTTTGACATCAGGAAATACAGGGTGTTCTGGAGGTTTAGCCATACTGTCTAACTGATTAGCGATCGCCGTAGTGGGATCATCGTCTTCACCATGAGTCGGCAAAATAGTCTCAACTAGGACAATGTTTTTGATTCTTTGGGGTCGAATTGTGGCAAAAATAGCACCCAGAACCGAACCTAAAGAATGTCCTACCAAAATAAAGGCTTTTCCAGCTAAATACTCAACAATGGCATCAATATCACCCAAGAAATCAATCAGATTATAGGAACCTCCCTTACCTACGCGATCGCTCCGACCGTGTCCTCGTAAATCTGGCGCAATTACCCGATAGCCTTTTTGTGCCAATCTGATTGCTACTTCTGACCAAGCAGCACCCTGTTCTAAAATGCCGTGTAAACAGAGAACGAGCGGTCCTTCTTCTGGACCCCAGGTACATAAGCAAATTTTGAGACCTCTAATGGTAATCAAGGTTTCCTCCATCAGCAAATCGACTACATCGGGATTAGCTTCTTGAGTCAACTCGTATTTAAGCTGTTGCGCTAACTGCTGAGTATAGGTACTTAAAGGTGATGACAGCTTAATATCCCTCCAGGCTGTTCCTAGTTGAGCATCAATCTGTTGGTGGTTAAGAAAATTAGGATCTCCCAAAGACATAGCAGTATCGCTAACACCATCAGTCATGCGATCGCCTTGATAGGGAGTTAAAACTGCGGGATTGAAGGGAATTTCTAAAAACTGACAAATATTGCTCAGGACTTCTTGGGGGCGGCTAACTAGGTCTTCGTAATACACCAGATGGTAGCGTTGGGGGTCTATATCTTGGGCAAAATTAAGAATATTCTGATTACTCTCACGCCAAATTAACTCTGCTAACTCATAAGGATCGCTATCACCATTACCAACAAGTTTATCCATTCGCATCCTAGCGAAGGACTCAATCACAGAGTAAGGATGACGCACCAGATGGATATATTTAGCCCCGTCAAAAATTGCTTCGGCATTCTCTAAAGTTTCTCGGTTGCTGGCATATGTGGGGGATTTATCTACCAATAGGCGATCGCCTGCTAACTGCTGTAGCTGTTGATAGACTTCGGCAATAGTTAAGTTTTTCTCCACCAGATTCTCAACTATTTTCTGACTTTGCTCTGCATCAAGATCTTGCAATGCCATAAAGGCTCGTTTTAGACCTTCTCCTAGCTGGGATATGCCCAATTCTTGCTCTCGCTCTGCCATGGTGTCAAAAGGCAGTAGGTGTAGCTCTGGAGGAGAAGATAGCTGAGGATGACCTGCCAGCATTACTCGTAGTAAGGTGGAGCCTGAACGAGGGCTTGAGAGAATAAATGCTGCGGGGGGTAATTTATGGGTTAATGTTTTATTTTGAGTCAGATTATGAGATTTTTTAGGTTCAGATACTTGATGAGCTTTGGCAAATTCAGTCGCTAAATATGCCGCTAAATCGCTAATGCGAGGACGCTCATAAAACTCCCTGGGATAGATAATTAACTCTAGATCTGTTTTTAACTGGTTTATCGCTTCCATCACCATTAACGAGTCCATCCCCAGATCGAGCAAACTGTCATTGAGGGATAAGTTAGCTGGTGGAATCTGAAGAATTTCGGCGATCGCCTGTTGTAGATATTGAGTTAAATATGCAGGGCGTTTAGCTTCGACTGTATCTAATAATTCTCTAAAGATCTTTTGATCTGAAGCAGCTTTCTTGACCTTAACCAACCGCGAAAAATAATTAGACTGTTGCAGATAAGGAAACTGTTGGCTTAATTGCGACCAATCAGCACTAATTACCCCTACCTGTGTTAAATCTGAGAGTAATAACTGTTCTAAAGCATTTAATGCTGCTTGGGGCTGAATTAACTCTAATCCCTTAAGCTTAAACCCTTGGTTTACTGCCATCCCGCTATCTCCCCAAGCACCCCAGTTAATACTTAGGGCGGGTAAGTTTAAACTGCGACGATAACGAGCGATCGCATCTAAACCTGCGTTTGCCACACTGTAATTGCTTTGTCCTGGGGAACCAATTAAAGATGCCACGGAAGAAAACATGACAAAAAAGTCCAGCTCAATTTCTTGGGTAGAGAAATGTAAGTTCCAAGTACCTGTAACTTTGGGGGCAATTACCCGCTCAAATCGGCTCCAGGTTTGACTCTGTAAAAAACCATCGTCTAAGATTCCTGCGGCATGAATAATTCCCTTAATGGGATATGCAGTAACTAAATTTTTGACTGCATCGTAATCAGTAATATCAGCTTGGACAATATTTACAGCTATATCTTGCTGTTTTAATTGATCTATTGCTGGTTGCGCCGAATCTGAAGGTTTACTTCGACCAATCAGCACCAGATTCTTGGCTCCTTTGTTGACAAGACATTGAGCAACCTGTAAGCCTAATGCCCCTAATCCCCCTGTAATTAAATAAGCAGCATCGGGATCTAATGCTGTTATCTTACTCAAGCTGAGATTGGATGTCTGTAAGCGGGGTACATAAAGCTGACGATCACGAATTGCAATCCGATCTTCTTTGACATTATAATTAATTGCCTGGAGCAGTTGTTCTGCTTCGTTAGCCTCGGGCTGAGGTGCCAAATCGACAATTCCGCCCCACAGTTCGGGATGTTCCACGGCGATCGCTTGACCTAAACCCCAAAGACAGCTAGAAGCAACGGCACTACTATCAAGAGCGCCAGCCAACTTCTGATTACCCCTAGTAGCAAGCCAGATTGGAACAGAGCGACTATTTTCGGTTAAGGCGTGCAGCAGATGCAAAATATTAGTACAGTGCTGCTGTTGATAGTTGTTAATTTCAGCAATTGATGGCTGATGAGGAGTATCTAACCCAGTGAGATAGAGGATTTTGTCGATTTTCCGATGTTGCCCTAGGATACGGCTCAGATTTTCTGGGTTAAAATCCCTCGAATCAATAACTGAACAGTTATGCTGTTTTAACTGTTTAACAAGCTGCTGAGTTAAGCTATTGCGAGCGCCAAAAATTAACCAGGTACTATTACTCTCCAAGACAAGACTCTGCTGGTCTAAGTTTTCAGAACCTAGCTGCCAATCTATTTGATAAAAATCAGGTTGGGACTTAGAGGGAATCGAAACCTTGATGCCAATTTTATTACTCTTGGCTGAGACTGAGGTATTCAACCAGTAGCTTTGTCTCTGGAAAGCATAGGTTGGCAAGGCAATTTTGTTTCCCTTTTTGCCTAACATTACCTGATGCCAGTCAATTTTGACTCCTCTGGTATAGAGATGGCTCAAACTTTCTAATAACTGCTGCCAATCTCCTTTACGGGGACGCAAGCTTGGTAGCCATGCCATATTTGTGGTTTCTTTAGAAGTAAAGATACTGCGTGCCATTCCCAGTAAAATCGGTTTGGAACCAACTTCTAAGAGAATGTTACATTTTTCTTGAGCAAGACTGCTCATACCATCAGCAAACCTTACAGGTGCGAGAACATGATTCACCCAATAGTCGGCTGTGGCAATAACACCCGTGGCGATATCTCCTGTCACGTTAGAAATTAACTTGACTTGAGGTGGATGGTAACTAATTGACTCTGCTACTCTCTTAAATTCTGCCAAGATGGGTTTCATTAGAGGAGAATGAAAAGCATGGGAAACCTGAAGCTGTTTGGTTTTAATTCCTTGAATATCAAACTTGCTAATTACTTCGTCAACTGCGGTGGTGGCTCCAGAAATAACAATGCTTTGCCGATTATTAATAGCAGCGATCGCAATTTGTCCACTGTAAGGCTCAATCATAGATGCCACAGTCTTCTCGTCGCTAAATACGGCATACATATCCCCGTCTTGAGGTAAGTTTTGCATTAGCTTACCTCTGGTTGCTACCAACTTGAGAGCATCTGCCAGGCTAAATACTCCTGCTAAGGTTGCCGCAACATATTCTCCAACACTGTGTCCAATTAAGACCTGTGGTTTTACTCCCCAGTCCAGCCACATCTGCGCTAAAGCGTATTCCACGGCAAAAATTGCTGGCTGAGTATAGATTGTTTTATTTAGTAGGGACGAGGTATGAGTCGATCTTCCCTCTCGTTTATTGCCGATAGAAGTGTATTCCGAATATAAAATCTCTAGCAGCGAGTGTTCTAAATCTGAATCAAGAATTGACGCACACTCTTTCAGTGCAGCCTGAAAAACGGGTTGGGTTTGATATAGTTCATAACCCATATTGACATACTGCGAGCCTTGACCTGTAAAGAGCCAAGCAATGTTATTATTGCCTTCGACCTGCCCTGACACCACACCTCTGCTGGATTTTCCTACGCTGAAACTAGCTAAACGCTCCTGTAACTGCGTGGTGTTGTTAGCTGCGATCGCGATACGATATTCAAAATGGGTTCTTCCTGTACTAGCTGTGTAACAAATATCCGCTAAATCTGCTTGGGGATTTGCCCCCAGATAAGCTTGATAATTTAAAGTTAACTCTTTTAAAGCTGGTGCAGATTTCGCAGATAGAGTAAGCAAGTTAACTTTACTTTTAGTGACTTCAGCATTATTTTCTCCCCCAGATACAGATACATCTTCCTGGGCTTTTCCCTCAGCACTAGTTAAGTTACCCACAACCACATGGGCATTAGTGCCGCCAAAGCCAAAAGAGCTGACTCCCGCGTATTTAGTTGGTTGATTCCAAGGTTGTAGTTGCTCAGAAATTTTAATTTTAGTATCAGCCAAATCGATTAAGGGATTGAGCTGCTGAAAATGCAGATTAGGGGGGATAGCCTGATGCTGCAAACAAAGCAATGTTTTAATCAAGCCTGCAATTCCTGCTGCCGCTTCCAAATGTCCGATATTTGTTTTTAGAGAGCCTAAATAACATGGTTGCTGCCGTGTCGAACCCAAAACTGTTTTGAGGGAATTAACTTCAATCGGATCGCCTAAAGAAGTTCCCGTGCCATGAGATTCCACATAGCTGATTTCTTCAGCAGTTAAATTAGCATTGGCTAAAGCTTGACTAATTACTGACTGTTGCGCTCTACCATTAGGAGCAGTTAAACCATTGCTACGCCCATCTTGGTTAATCGCCGAACCTTTAATTACCGCCAGAATGCGATCGCCATCTCGTTGAGCATCAGTTAACCGCTTGAGGATTACCACGCCACAACCTTCCCCCCGCACATAACCATCCGCCGCCGCATCAAAGGTTTTACAGCGTCCGTCTTGCGCCATCATCCCCGCCACAGTAAAGGTTTGGGTCAGTTCAGGAGACAACATTAAATTAACCCCACCAGCGATCGCCTGATCGCATTCTCCTGTTTTTAAGCTCTGACTGGCTAAATGTAATGCCACTAGAGACGAAGAACAAGCGGTATCTACAGCCAAGGAAGGTCCTTTTAGGTCTAACAGATAGGAAAGACGGTTTGCTGCGATGCTATGGGCATTTCCCGTACCCAAGTAAGCATCCACGTCTGTTCCGTAATGAAACCTGAGTTGAGAATAATCGCTACTGCTAATGCCAATAAAAACTCCAGTGTTACTTCCTGCCAGTCGATTATTAGCTACTGCGGCGTTTTCTAAGGCTGACCAGCTCACCTCTAATAGCAATCTCTGCTGAGGATCGATTGCCTGTGCCTCTCGGGGAGTAATCCCAAAAAACTGCGGATCAAATTGATCTACATCATCAATAAAGCCACCCCAGCTTTCACCCTCCCAGCGATCGCATTTACTAATGGCATCTTTACCTGAGTGTAATAATTGCCAAAACTGATCAGGATTATTTGCTCCAGGAAAACGACAGCCCATGCCGATGATGGCTATTTCAACTCGACTGTTTATGGTTGATGGTTGATGGTTAATTGTTGATGGTTGATGGTTAATTGTTGATTGGGATAAGTAAACTGAAAGTCTAGCAATGTTGGGGTAATCGTAAACAATGGTGGGGGCGAGCTTAATCTTGAGCCAATCTTCGAGATCTGCCGATAAACTCACTGCCGCTATCGAGTTTAAGCCCGTACTAGCAAAAGGCTCATTTATATCTATCTCCGCCGCAGGTATACTCAAACGCTGTGCCAGTTGATCAATCAACCAATTTTGAATTTGAGTTTGTTTCTGGTTCGATTCTGATAATAGTTTTCTCTGTTGACTGTTGACTGTTGATTGTTGATTGTTAATTGTTGATTGATACTCGCCGACACTTTTTAGGCTTCTCGCCAAATATCCTGCTTTGCAAGCATGACGCTGAATTTTGCCGCTGGAGGTTTTAGGAATGCCACCTGTTTTCAACAGGACAACTGCATGAACCTGTAGCTCATGTTTTTGGGCGATCGCACTCCGAATTGCTTTGGTAACTTGTTCTACATCGAGTTTGCGCAGAGCAGTACGCTTGATCTCTGGAGTAACTACTAGTCTTTCTGCCCCTGCTACTTCTACGGCAAATGCAGCGACGTTTCCTGCTCTAATTGCTTCATGGGCATGATCGACAGTTAGTTCAATATCCTGGGGATAGTAATTGCGCCCGTGAATAATGATCAGATCTTTTAAGCGTCCCGTAACAAATAACTCGCCATTATGTAAGAAGCCGAGATCTCCTGTTCTAAACCAGCCTGACTCTTGAGTATTTGTTAGTACAGCATCAAAGCTCTCTAGGCTCAGTTGAGGACGATTCCAATATCCTTGGGCCACACTAGGGCTTTTTACCCAAATTTCGCCAATTTCACCATCTTGACATTGATTACGAGTTTCAGGATTAGCAATAACTAACTGTTGTTCTGAAACATTACCACCACTACTTACTAATGTCGTTTGTTCTGATGCTTCACTAGTAGCAACTGCCTGATTTTTGGCTAATTCTTGGCTATCAAAGCTAGCAATTACAGGTTCTTGTCCTCTCTTATTTCCTGTAATCATCAAAGTAGATTCTGCCATGCCATAACAAGGATAGAATGCCTGACGACGAAAGCCACAGTCTTGAAAATACTCACTAAAGCGGTTGATGGTTTCCGCTCTAACGGGTTCTGCCCCTGAAAAAGCCAGCTCCCAACAGCTTAGATCCAAAGTTGCTTTTTGTTCTGGAGTAATACGGTCTACACAGAGATCGTAGGCAAAGTTGGGACCACCGTTAGTCTGACCTCGATAGTTAGATATAGCCTGTAGCCATCGATAAGGACGTTGAAGAAAGGTCACAGGAGCCATCAAATACATCGAAGATCCAACATATGCTGGCTGGATGATCGAGCCGATTAAGCCCATATCGTGATAAGGAGGAAGCCAGGAAGTTAAGATATGGTCTCGCTGATTACCAAAGTAATGCTGAATCGTTTGGGAGTTGGCAATCAAATTACCATGACTTACCATCACCCCTTTGGGCTTACCCGTTGAGCCACTGGTATATTGTAAGAAGGCTAGGCTATCTGAAGAGATTGCAGGATGCTGCCAACTTGAAGCCAAATCTAGTTCTACCGCATCTGTGGAAATGAACTGAAAGCTGGTATTAGTATTATGAGTCGCAAATTTATCTGCTATTTGATCCTGAATTACATTAGTGGTTAGAGCAAAGCTCGCTTCGGCATCAGTGACGATCGCCAGCAACCGCTCCAACGAACGATTGGCGCGGGGTGGATATACGGGAACTGCGACGACTCCTGCATATAGACAACCCAAAAAAGCAGTGATGAAATCCAATCCTGGTTGATAGAGCAATAATGCTCTTTGACCCTGAGCATTGCGATCGAGCAAAGTATAAGCGATCGCCTGGGCTTGATCGATCAATTGTTGGTATGTGAGACTATCGATCTCGATATCACCATCAGCCAAGAAAGTAAATGCCCGTTTGTGGGGCTGGGTACTTGCTTGTTCCTGTAGTCGGTCTATTAGAGTTATTTGCTTGCTCAATCGATTCCTCTCTTTGCCACCCACTAAGCTAGATCTATTTAATCAGCTTATCTTAATCAGCTTATCCAAAAGCGCGATATTTTGTTGATATGCGCTAATGAAATCATATCTCAGACAAAGAATAACCGAAAAAGGAAGAAAAATATAGTAAGACGGCAAAGGGATAAGAATTAAATGATAAATGATGGGGATTGAACAGGAAGCAAAAAAGCTCCCAGTAGTAATTTACTGGAAGCTTTTACCAAATTTAAATTTGTAGTTAAATTTAGTATTATAGTTGACAGTGTTTATTTAGCTTTAAAAGAATTAACCCAAGATTTGAGTTCTTCTCTTGCCACTTCTCGCCCGCCTAGACCAAATGCTAGAGCGATCGCCACAGCAATACCGCCTAGAATTAAGCCAAAAGCTAAATTGACAATGTTAGGTGCAATACCCATTCGATTAAGAGCCATCGCCCCCACTAGGGTAATGATGGCAATTCGAGCGCACTGTGCTAAAAAGCGCGACTGTGTGGTGCCTGACGATAAAATTAGGTTAAAAGCTAAATTAGCCAGATATAAACCAATGGCAAAAACGACTACGCCGATCAAAACTTGACCTGCGATCGCCAAAACAATACGGAAGACATCTTCTAAAGCAGGAATACCCAGGATATCCACTGCGGTTAGGGTAGCAACCAGCATGATTCCTACTAAACAGAGCAAACCAACTAGCTCTGAGGGAGTTTTGGTTCCAACAGTAGGTTCGGTTTGGATCATGGTTGGTTGTTCGGTACCTAACCCTAAATCTGCTGGCTCATCTGGAGAAGTTGTTTCAAAAGGAACTCCTGTATCGGCTGTGGCGGATGAAATACCCAACCACTGCAAGAGATTGTTAAAGCCGACGTTAGTCAGAATATTAGTTACAAATTCTGAGACAAACTGTCCTGCAAAGTAGAAGAAAGCTAAAACTACACCAGCAGCGAATATTTTGGGCATCAAGTCTAAGACTTGATTTAGCATATCGGTAGCTGGTTCAGAAATAGCGCTGATTTGTAGCTGTTCTAAAGCTGAAATAATCCCAGGAATTAAGATCAGCACGAACACTACAGTGCCGATAATAGAGGATAGAGATTGACTTCCACTGCCGCCTCTTAGACCAACTTTTCTGCCAATATTATCAATACCAGTAGCTGCTAGAAGGTTAGTTACAATACGTTTTACTATATTGGCGACAAACCAGAAGACTGCTCCAATAATTAACGCCCCCAAAATATTGGGTAACAGTGCCAAAATTTCATTGAGCATCCCTTGGACTGGCTCAAGAGTTCCATTGAGCTGGAGGGCATTTAGTACTGCTGGCAAAAATAAGAGGAAAATAAACCAATACAAGGCATTGCCTAAAGTATCGGTTAGAGAAAAGTCTCCTGTATCTGTTGTAGTCAAACCTAGCCGCTGCTCGATGTTTAAAGCACCTAAACCTCTGGTGACAATGGTCTTAACGATAGTCGCTACCAGCCAGGCAATACCCAATAGGAAGGCTGCACCCAAAATTTTGGGAACAAAACCAGTAATTTGATCCAATAAGGTATTTAATGGAGCCGATACAGCCTGTAACTGGAGAGCATTTAATGCCGCTATAATTACAAACAGCATGATGATCCAGAAGATCAAAGTGGAAATCCAGCTTTCGATGGGGAAAGATTCTCCACCTCTTTGCCCAGTAACCGCTGCCGCTATTTTATTATCAATATCGGTGCTGTTAAGGATTTTTTGGACAATGCCCTTGACAATGCTGGCAATAATCCATCCCACAATAAAGATGGCGATCGCCTTAAGCAAGTTGAGCAAAGATTCGCCCAGATTTATCCCTAGCTCAGATTGAATTTGCTCAAACTGGTTTAGTTGCCCTAACAGCAATGGATCTAGTGACGAAATATTACTAAGTATTTGTGTCATGTTCTTTAGTCTTAATTCATCTAGTTATTTCCGCCATAAATATTAGCGGGAAACGATACAGATGTCTTGTTATTTACACAAGCAAATATATTTTTCTGGGATAATTATGCCAAATTAAATTGCAGATGCGAAAAAAGTTAATAATCTTAGCTTTTTCTACGCTATTTTGCCTAGTTTAAACTTAATATTTTCTTTCCTTTTATAGAGATAATTACCGCCAATTTTTGCAAGTTTTAGTTATTTTTTATGCGCTCTCATGTTTTTGAACAATCGATTCGGATCAAAGCTAGTTCGGTCATTACAGAAGAATGTTTAACGGATTTAAAATTGATGCATCGTTGGTTAAATCCATTACTAAAATGTGAGCCAATTGGTACCTGGAATACCACTGTTGGTAGTTTGAGTCGCTTTACAATTAAGCTGCCTTTGATTCAACCCAGTCTTCGTAGCGTGGTGGCTCAAAGGGAGCCAGGTCTTATTGTCTGGGAATTTGATGGTTTTTTTAAAGGGCGCGATCGCTGGGAATGTCAGCCAACCCCAAACGGTACTTTTTTGCTTAATCGCTTTGAGTTTACTATTCCTAATCGGGTGGTTAGCTGGGGCTTTAGTACTTTTGCCATGGGTCTAACTAAGAAGGATATGCAGGCTCAATTAAAGCGTCTAAAAAAGGTAGCAGAAGAAGTCTATCTCAAGAGTGATAATTAATCATCATTGATCATTTATCAATTAACATTTACCATTTTGTCTTTCTTAGGGGGTCAAATCTCTATCCTCTATAAGTTATATCGTCCGCGTACTTGGCGTTTAAATCCCCATTTGAACATGTCATGTCAATGCTTAATGTTTTTTAGCATTGATAGGGTTTGACGGAATTTCGGCTTGCTTTAGCTTGAGATAAAGCTTGGTCCGCGGCGCGAATTAATCCCTTAACCTGATTATTATGTTCTGGAAAACAGCTAATGCCGATGGAAACGCTAATGGAGTCTAGTTTTGTCCCATCATGTTTTAGTTTGAGCTGATTGATTCCCTGTCTAAACTTTTCGGCACGTAGTATAGTATCTTCCAGGGAAGCATTCGGCATCACAATCAACAACTCTTCTCCCCCATAACGACAGGCTACATCGTACTGACGGATTTGTGAGCTTAAATAAGCCCCCACCTGGCTTAATACTAAATCTCCAGCACTATGACCATACAAATCATTGAAGTGTTTAAAGTAATCTATATCAATCAGAATTACGCTGACATGGTATTGTTTACGATTAGCTCTTTCTAATTCTTGACCCAGGAATTCCAGCAAATAGCGACGATTATAAAGATTTGTTAGGGGGTCGTGTAGACTTTGGTATCTTAATGCCATTTACCTTGAGCATCACGAATACGATATTCTATTTCTAAATATTTATCATCTTGAAGGTTAAAACAGTTGATAAAGTGTTGCTTTGCTCTGGATAAATCTTGAGGATGGATTAATTTCTCTAACAAGCTATTCTGAAGGTTTAGTAAATCTAAAGGGCTATAACCTAGTAATTCGCTAATAAAAGGATTACAGTAGAAGGTAGCCTCTCGATCTGACGCACAAAGTAGATTAAACAAATCGGAATTGAATAATAAGCGATTACGCGACCCGTAACTGCAAAGCTGATCGCAATTAGAGCATCCGCGGCAACATGTAATCCGACCAAAGGTGTTTGCCATAAATAGCAGTGTCCATGTGGAACATATTGACTAGATATAAATAGTGTTAGTAATCCAAGAAACATTAATAGAGAGTCAGAATAAATCTATTATATTAATATGTAATCTACATAATATATTTTACAAAATCTCCCATACAAACTCACTTTAGGCATAAGTAAAATCACATAATACTATTAATAGCTTTATGAAAACTAAACAGTTTTGGTAGTAATAGTTTAACTGTAATTTATATTTAATTGCTGGTTGATGGTTGATAAAGGAACTCGATAAAAATAATTTTGTTTGAACTTTTCTTCTTTGATTGCTCTGCAAAATGAATCAACAGCAGATTTTAGTTCTGGGGTCAGCTTATTTTCTTGATAGTCAAAGTAATATAAATCGTTGATTACTTCGTAATTAAATCCTGCCAATTTTAATGCTTTTAATCCAAGATAAAAACTACTTTCTCCTAAACTTAGCTTGGTTTGTATTTGAGATTTTGTCACCTCTTTTTGACTACGGCTGAGGTATTTTGCCACACCAACTAATTGCTGCCAAACTGCTTGACTTGAGTCAGATTGCTCTGGGGTATATGCCAATATCAATGAGCGATCGCACTGGACAGCTTGTCGATATTGCTGGCTAATTGTACTCCAGTTATCTGGGCATTGTTGCAATAGACTAGCTTGGGTTAATGGCACTGACAAATCAGCTAATTTATCGGCAGCAAAACGGCGATCTATTATTTGATGAATTGAAGTCATAGCAGAATTTAACCCAGAAGTTTCTGACATCAAACGTACTGCCACTAATCTAATTTCATAGCGTTTACTATAGGTATTAAAATCCAATTCGGCGACCACTTCACAGTTAGCGGCATTAGAATCTGTTACGGGAATTTCATCTTTATAGTGACCCCACCACAGACCAGGAAAACTCTTTTTAGTTGAGCGATCGCAAATTTCAAAATTGGTTTTGATATACTGAATTTTCTGACCGCGATTGTCTTGGATATTTTTATTCCAGGTATTTTTAAACCAGCAATTTCTAATTAATAGTTTGGGGATCGGATTACCCATGCCATAGGGCTCAAGCTGTCTTAATTCGTTAAATAAATCTTGACCCAGATCTGCCACCGTCACTTCTAAATCAACATCTATCTGAGGCATTAATTGCGAGACATCAGTCTGTTGTCGCAGTTGTTGGTTAATTCCTGATCTAAATAAACTTAAATTCGCCAAAGGTAAACTTAACCCCGCCGCAAAAGGATGTCCGCCAAACCGATGCAGCAAGTCTGATTGCGATTTAACTAATTGATATAGGTCAATGCCGTTAACCGACCTGGCTGATCCCCGCGCCATAACTGTATCCGTATCATTCTCCCCACCACTGCTTAACAACACCGTCGGACGACCATACTCTTGAGCAATTTGCCCCGCAGCTAACCCCAACACTCCTCCTTGCCATTGCGGATCTTCGAGGACAATCACTGAGGTGGTAGATAAATCTAGCTGAGTGAGGAGTTTTTTGGTAACTTGCCCAATTGTATTTTTTTGTAAAGACTTGCGACGAGTGTTGGCTAATTCCGCCTCTTCAGCCAACTGACTACAGCGTTGGGCATCCTGACTGGTAAGCAACTCAACGCAAAAACTTGCATCACCGTGAATACGACTCACGGCATTAATTCTTGGTCCCAAACCAAAAGAAATATCCGTCGGGCGATCGCCATTTTTCTTACATAAGTCTAGTAACTTTGCTACTCCAGGCCGAGTTCTAGTTTGGGAATTGGTTTGTTTTCTTAGCTGCTGGATACCTACCTGTGCCAAATAGCGACAGTCCCCCTGCAACTCTACTAAGTCGGCAATCAGACCAATAGCAACCAAATCCAAAAGATTGGTTACAGGCTGCCGAGGAATTTTGGGCAAGGCATCATATAAAGCTTCAACCAGCTTATAAGCCACCGCTACCCCCGAAAGATGATACAGGGGATGATCCTGTTGAAGATAGCGAGGATTAATAATTGCCGTCACCTCAGGACGAGATTCAGGGAGAGTATGATGGTCGGTAACGATGATATCAATCCCTAACTCGTTAGCATAGGCAATTTCCTCAAGGTTAGTGCTGCCCGTATCGCAGGTGACAATTAACTTTGTTCCCGCAGCGGCTAACTTGGCGATACCAGGATTATTTAAACCATGAGATTCCGTCAGACGATTGGGAATATAATAATCTAGCTGTAAATTCTGCGGGAAAAACTGTCCCAAACCATCCCACAAGACGCTAGTAGAAGTTATCCCATCAGCATCAAAATCCCCCCAAATAGTCACCTTTTCTGGCAAATCTCGTGCTTGCTTCAAACGAGCGATCGCAAATTCCATTTCTGTCCCAAAAGCCTTATGACTAGCAGGTTGATATAATGCAGGATCTAAAAATCCTGGCAACTGTGACAAATCTTGAATCCCTCTCTGCCACAGCAATTGAGCGCAATGGGTCGACTTTCTACCTGTAATTTCCTCGACCCCTGCCACAAACTCTGAAGGTACTGTCGATGCTGATAAAATCTGCCACTTTGCTTTGATCATTGCTTGAAACTTTATTTCTGCTGCATAACTTACATATCTTCAGACATATTCTAATTCGGACAACAGAGAAACATTGAGCATTGAACATTAAACATTGAGCATCCAGTGTTCTTGCCAATATCGCTGATAAATAATAAATGATAAATGAAATGACTTTACTAATAACTTTAACCATGACTGGCATTGCAGGTTACTTAAAAATGACCCTCAGCGAAGAAGTTGAAGCCGTATCTGCGGGGTTAGTCGCCTGTCTTGGTCTATTCTTGAGCCTCTATTTTGCTCCAATGCTAATTAAGATAGCTTTGTTAGTTATCTTACTGGTATATCCTAAAGTTCAGTAATTATAAAAAAACTCCTGATACTATTGAGAACTAGTATAAATATTGAATGTTCAATGCTCAATGTTAAATGTTCAATGAATCAAATCCCCTTAAACCCCACTTGTTCATCCATACCTTTTTTAGGACTATTAAGACGTGCTGTGCCAATTTGATTGAGAACAATACCGATAATCACTACACTCCCTCCAATATAGTGAGCCATTGTCGGAACTTCCCCTAGAATCAAAAAAGCAGCAATAATCCCTGCTATAGGGCTAATAGAACTAGCTAAAGATACATCCGCCGCATTTGTATCTTGCAAACCTCTCAACCAAGCCAACTGCCCACCTACCACAATTATTGCCCCATACAATAACATCCATTGCCAAAGGATAGGAGTAAAAACATTAGTAAAGTGATCGTAACCATAAAGTTTTACTGCCAAGCAAAAGAAAATCACTGTACCCAAAGCAGTCCGATAAATCGTAAATAGTCCTAAAGGAATACTATCCAACTTTACCTTACTAATGATGTTGGCGATCGCCAAAGCGATCGCTCCAATTGCCGTCATTAATTCTCCTCGACCAATATTAAAGCCTCCCATTGTCACCATGTCGTTGGTTTCTGGTTGCAGCACAATAGTCAGGATGACCCCGATAAAGGCTAAAATTGCGCCAATTACAATTAAATTATTGACTTTCTCGCGCAAAATTAATACAGCTAAAGCCAGAGTTACAGGAGGTTCAATGCGACCAATTAAAACGACATTGTTAACTGCGGTTTTCTCTAGGGCAAAAAAGAACATCGCTGGTGCTAATGCACCTGCTAATATCGCAACTGCGGTCATGCTGATCCAGTCAGGTAAAGTCAGTCTTCTAAAATGGCTGGAACGAAATTCACTGCTATAAATAGCGATTAAAACCGCCAAGGCACACAAATTACCGACAAATAAAACATTGCAAAAGGAAATTGGATTATGACCATTGATTAAATTATCTGCACCCAACTCAGTTAGCTTGCGGGTGACAGAATTAGCCGCAGCAAAAATCAGAATCGCGATTAATAAGTAGCCCCGTCCAGAAATTTTATTCAACATAAAGCTTTGCCAGGATGCTCAAGTAAAGAGGTTATCAGTCAACAATGAACAATGAACAATGAACAATGAACAATGAACAATGAACAATGAGCAATGAACAATGAACAATGAACAATGAGCAATGAACAATGAACAGACTAATAGGGGTAATCGCTTTTATCCTAAGCCATACTCCTGTTAAGAAGCTTCTTTTTTAGACCCAGTGGTTTTTGTAGATTTCTTTTTGGCAGTAGTAGTTTTTTTCTTGGTCGTAGATTTCTTTTTAGCAGTAGTTGTCTTTTTCTTGGTGGTTTTTCTGGTGGTTTTCTTTTTAGTTGCTGCCTTTTCGTCCAATAACTCTAACGCTTTGGCTAAAGATATCTCTTCTACGGTCTCATCTTCTGGCAAACCAACATTAATCTTGCCGTGCTTAATATAATTGCCGTAAGGACCTTTATAGATGTTAACTGGTTCTTTATCTGCTGGATGAACTCCTAATTCCCGCAAAGGAGTCTTTTTGCTGCCACCGCGTCCTCGTTTGGGCTGCGCCAGCAATTCTAAAGCCCGTTCTAAAGTTACCGTCAGCACATTATCTTCCTTCTTGAGGGAACGATAATCCCGCTGCAATTTGGTGTCTTCAGGTCCTTTAAACTCGTGAACTACATAGGGACCAAAACGCCCTAATGCTGCCTTAATTTTCCCATCTGTTTCAGGATGCTGTCCTAACAAGCGAGGTAAAGATAATAAGCCCACTGCCATCTCTAGAGTCACATCGTCCTTAGTCGCATTGGTTTTACTATCCTTTTTGGGAATAGAACTCATTTTGGGCTTGGGATTTTCATCTGTCTTATCCCCAAGCTGTACATAAGGACCATATTTACCAACCTTAAAGTAAATTGGTTCTCCTGTTTCTGGGTGTATGCCTACTTTTTCAGGACCTTCCTTCTTCTGGCGAATTAAAGCTTCAATTTGCTCAGGATTAAGATCCGCTGGGGTCAGATCATCAGGAATCGAAACTTTTAGGGCTTCGGTTTCGCCTGATTCGTTGGTTATCTCAATATAAGGACCATACTTCCCAATGCGAACTGTAGCATCTAAGTTTTCTAGCTGAATCGTTTTGGCGATCGCTGGTTCGATTTCTTCTGCTTTAACGTCAATTTGGGTTTTTAACCCTGTTTCTCCTTGATAGAACTTTTTGAGGTAAGGAATCCACTCGGCACCACCACGGGCAATTTCATCTAAAGTCTGCTCCATTTTGGAGGTAAATTCAGTATCCACTAGATCAGGGAAATGTTCTTCTAATAAGGCAGTGACTGCAAATGCCGTAAATGTGGGAACTAGAGCCTTGCCTCGCATCTGCACATAGCCACGATCCAGAATAGTTCCGATGACGGTGGCATAGGTACTAGGACGACCAATTCCCTCTTTCTCTAAGGTTTTAACCAAAGATGCTTCAGTATATCTAGCAGGAGGTTGGGTTTCATGTCCGATTGCCTCTAATTCTTTACAATCAGGCTTATCTCCCTTTTTCAGAGGAGGTAGTGGAATCGCCTGATCTTCTAAAGCGGCATCAGGATTATCTGAACCCTCGACATAAGCGCGGAAGAAGCCAGGGAAGTCAATTCTTTTGCCATTAGCCCGAAAAATAGCATTTTCCACCTTAACGTCTACCGCAATCTGAGTCAGTTTAGCATCCGCCATCTGACAAGCTACGGTACGTTTCCAGATTAAATCGTAAAGTTTAAATTCACGGTCTTTGAGCTTAGTTTCCTTGGGGGTGCGGAAAGTTTCTCCTGCGGGACGAATCGCCTCGTGAGCTTCCTGTGCGCCTTTGCTTTTAGTACTATATTGACGGGGTTTGGGACTGAGATAGTCCTTGCCATATTTTTCTTCAATACAGCTTCTCGCAGCAGCGATCGCCTGTTGGGACAAATGTACTGAATCTGTCCGCATATAGGTAATGAAGCCTTTTTCGTAGAGCTTTTGTGCCACGCTCATGGTTTCACGTGCGGATAAGCCTAACTTACGGTTGGAGTCGATTTGTAAAGTAGAGGTGGTAAAAGGCGCATAAGGCTTGCGGGTGGAGCCTTTCTCTGTGCGATCATTCACCGTCCAAGTCTTGTCGATTAGACGCTCTTTTAGTTCATTAGCATCCTTCTCATTGAGCAAAACCACATCTCTGCCTTCAGCGATTTTTCCTGTGTCGGGGTCAAAGTCGCTACCAGTAGCTATTTTTTTGCCGTCAAGGGTAATTAGTTTGGCTTCAAAGGGATTTTTGTCCTGTTCTAAATCTGCCTTGAGATCCCAGTAACCACCAGACTGGAATGCCCGACGTTCTCTTTCTCTTAACACGGTCAAACGTACTGCTACCGACTGTACTCGCCCAGCGGATAAACCCCAGGAGATCTTTTTCCAGAGTAGGGGAGAAACGGTATAGCCCACCAAACGGTCTAAGATCCGTCGCGTCTCTTGAGCATGGACTAAGTCTTTATCTACTTCGCGACAGTCTTGTAGTGCTTTTTGAATTGCCTCTTTGGTAATTTCATGAAACACCATCCGTTTGACGGGAACTTTTGGCTTGAGAATCTCTAGTAAATGCCAGCTAATGCTTTCTCCCTCGCGATCTTCATCCGTCGCCAGAATTAATTCATCGGCAGTTTTGAGAGCTGATTTTAACTCTTTAACCACCTTCTTTTTCTTTTCTGGAACCACGTAAATTGGTTGAAACTCATCTTCTATATTGATGCCTAAAGTTGCCCACTTTTTGTCTTTAAAGGCAGGAGGAATCTCTTTCGCGGAAGGAGGTAGATCACGAACATGACCCATTGATGCCTCCACCTGGAACCCAGAAGGCAGATAATTACGAATAGTACGTGCTTTTGTAGGAGATTCGACAATTACTAATGTTGACATAGAGATGAAGTTAACGAAGTAAAATAGCAGGTATGGTTTTTTATAGAGATTTATTTTCTAATCTATAGTGATAATCCCTTAAACGACAAATATTTTGTTTTGATCTAGTTTTAGCAAATTGTCTTAATTAAAATTGTGACGATTTTGCTTTTAGCGGGTCAAGGCTGATAATCTCATGATTAAATTTAAACCAGGAGCCGAATCGTGAGCCTTTTGCTTCGATTTCTCTAACCACTAAATTTAAATTACCAATTTAGTTAGTGCTTCTTTGATAATATGCTCTCGGGTTTTAATACTAACTCAGTACTAAAATGTTTCTCTGTATCGTTGACCTTACCATAGTAAGGACGTGACACCGCCGCGCCCGTCTGAAATGCCCGAACTCGGTTCGGGCATCGCGGGCTTCTCGAAACAAAGGCGATTCGGTGAGTTAGTGCGGTCTTGGGGGTTTCCCCCATGAGCAACTAACGAACCCCTAATGGGTTTGCCGCATGTCGGTGCTTGTATCGTCCGCCAGTCGGTCGCGGGATGCAGTCCTTTGTGCGCTGCGACTTACTTGGTCAAGATATTAGGGAAAAGTTTATTAAAAAGTAAAAACATAATAAGCTGAAACAGAAGAGGAATGCAGAGTAACAATTCTTTGTAAAACTCTTAACGCAATTGCTTAATTGTATCTATCATCTGACAATACCAATAAACTCTATGGATTTTTCTAGCAATGTAGCCTCTCAGCTTCATGCAGCGACAATTTTGCCAGAGGGCATTGTCATTGTTACCATCATGGCTGTCTTGATTGGCGATTTGATTTTTGGGCGCAGTTCCTCCCGTTGGTTGCCCTACTTAGCGATCGCAGGATTATTTAATACTCTGGTAGCTCTTTTCTTTCAGTGGAACAACAGTGATGCGATCGCTTTTCTGGGTTCTTTTAGTGGAGATAACCTCAGCATCGTTTTTCGCGGCATTGTCGCTCTTTCAGCTTTAGTCACAATCCCGATGTCGATTCGCTATATCCAGCAGTCGGGGACATCTTTAGCGGAATTTATCGCTATTATGCTTACTGCTGCTTTAGGAGGGATGTTTCTCTGTGGTGCCAATGAACTGACAATGGTGTTTATCTCTCTAGAGATGCTGAGTATCTCTTCCTACCTGATGACGGGCTACATGAAGCGCGACCCCCGTTCTAACGAGGCTGCACTCAAGTATCTGCTGATTGGGGCTGCTAGTTCGGCAATCTTTCTTTACGGGATGTCATTGCTTTATGGATTGTCGGGTGGTGAAACAAATCTTAATACTATTGCCACTAAAGTTACAGAAATTAACGGAACTCAGTCTTTAGGTTTGGCTATTTCTCTGGTATTTATCATTGCGGGTATTGCCTTTAAAATTTCGGCGGTTCCTTTCCACCAATGGACACCAGATGTCTATGAAGGTTCCCCTACTCCTGTAGTAGCTTTCTTGTCTGTTGGTTCTAAAGCGGCTGGGTTTGCTTTGGCAATCCGCCTGTTGACAACTGCATTTGGTTCCATGACTGAACAGTGGCACTTTATCTTTACCGCCCTAGCAATTTTAAGTATGGTGTTGGGTAATGTGGTGGCACTGGCGCAAACTAGCATCAAGCGCATGTTGGCATATTCGTCCATCGCGCAAGCTGGTTTTGTAATGATTGGCTTAATTGCGGGAACAGATAATGGCTATTCCAGCATGATCTTCTATCTGTTTATCTATTTGTTTATGAACTTGGGAGCGTTCACCTGTATCATTCTCTTCTCCCTCCGTACTGGTACCGACCAAATTAGTGAATATGCTGGCTTGTATCAAAAAGATCCTCTGCTAACTCTCTGCCTCAGTATTTGTTTACTATCCTTGGGCGGTATTCCACCAATGGCGGGCTTCTTTGGTAAGATTTACCTGTTCTGGGCTGGTTGGCAAGCTGGTTTATACGGCTTAGTCTTACTGGGTTTAATCACCAGCGTAATTTCCATTTACTACTACATCCGCGTTGTCAAAATGATGGTGGTCAAAGAACCCCAGGAAATGTCGGAGTCAGTCAAAAACTATCCCACGATCAACTGGAAACTGCCAGGAATGCGTCCTTTGCAGGTAGCGATCGTTTTTGCCACAGTTGTTACTTCCTTGGCGGGAATTTTATCCAACCCTCTGTTCACCTTGAGTTCTAGTTCCGTTGCGACTACACCAATTTTGCGATCGGCTATTATTACTCAGGAAGTACCGCAGAGTAAGATACAAGTTTCAGCAGTAGAAGATTTGATTAGTAATTAATTCAAGCTATCAATTTACTCAGATAGTATTCATCTTTAGTCTGCATTTGCAGGCTATTTTTTTGGCAGTTAACTGAGGTTAAGCAGCACGACAGAAGATCAATAGTTTCAACAAATAATCACCTAAAAGTAGATACTTTTTGTTGTCTCTTTTAGATTTCTTTGTATTATGAAAAATAGGTATATAAGTACTAAATACAATATTTATTAATCGTGATTACTTTAGAAGAACTTTTTAATCGCTATCAAGCAGGGGACAGAGACTTTATTTTCAAGATAATTGGAGTGACGATCCTATGCTCAAAGATAGCAATGGACAATTTCCAGCTAAAACTATAGTTAATTGGAAAGAAACAACTGATTGTCCCGATTGGCATGATGCAGAGTTACTTGGAGCAATTATAAATAATGAAGAATTAAAATTTCTTTGGTCTACCTTGAGATACTCAATTACTTCTTGTTGAGTCAGTATTATTTCAACAAGTTCTTCTGTGGACAACTAGCTTAGTTTATCTTGATTCTTTGTGGAAGTTTTTTCACTCATCTTGACTTCCACATTACCTAAATTGCTTTTTTTCTTCAACCTCTACCTGAATCCTTACTGTAAACGTCTGATGTGAATTAAAAAGACCGAATAGATACGTTGAAATGAAAAGAATTACGTAACCTCAGATCTACAACAGTTAATCTTTGGAAGATCAAAAGGCTAATGGCTAATGGCTAATGGCTACGAACCAACAACCTTTCAACGAAGCTAATTTACATTAGGCGTACTGTAAAACAGTATCAATGCTTGGTACAAAGACATAGCAAGCACAACTTTTGCTCTCCTTCTTTAATCTAATCCTGCGTTAACTCAACCGTGTCAGTCAAAAAGGATTATCTAAACCAAAGTATTTAGATGCTGAATCAACTGTGGTGCCTGATGAACACCTTCAATCTTCTCCGCTGGCTGTCCATCTTTAAACAATACTAAAGTAGGCAAAGCCTCAATTTGATATTTAGAAGCTAAATTAGGATACTTATCGGTATCAATTTTGACTACCTGGAGGCGATCGCGAAAATTAGCTCCTACTTGTTCTAAAATAGGTGCCATCATCTGACAAGGACCACACCAGGTTGCATAAAAGTCGACTAAGACTGGGATACTAGAATTTGCTAGTAAATCTTCAAAACTGGAAAATTGCTTTTTAACTGCCATGGCGATCGCGCTTGATGAATAACTAATTGGGTCGCAACCAGAAAATTAGTCGATGAGACTGGTTAGCCTATATGATAACTAAGTTGGAGAGAAACTTTGGTAATTTTATTGAGTTTCTTAAGCTTATATGGGAGAGGCAAGTTATGGAATTACTGCCAGAGAATTTACAGCATTTAAAAGATAAGGTTGCGATAGTTACAGGGGCTTCTCGCGGCATTGGTAAAGCTGCCGCTTTGGCATTGGCTAGTCAGGGGGCAAAGGTTGTAGTTAACTATGCTCGCTCTAGCGATGCGGCACAGACAACGGTTCAGGAAATTGCTACCGCTGGGGGAGAAGCGATCGCTGTTGGTGCTGATGTTTCTCAAAGTGAGGCTGTGGATAATTTGATTAAAACCACCTTGGATAAATTCGGGCGCATTGATGTTTTAGTTAATAATGCAGGCATAACTAAAGATACCCTGCTGCTGCGGATGAAGCCCGAACAGTGGCAGGCAGTAATTGACCTCAACTTGACGGGAGTGTTTCTATGTACCAAAGCTGTTAGTAAGACTATGCTCAAACAGCGTAGTGGCAGAATTATTAATATTGCCTCCGTTGCAGGGCAAATGGGCAACCCAGGACAAGCGAACTATAGCGCGGCAAAAGCGGGGGTGATTGGCTTTACCAAAACCGTTGCCAAAGAACTAGCTAATCGTGGTGTCACCGTTAATGCTGTGGCACCAGGATTTATTGAAACCGATATGACTCATGACCTTAAGTCAGACGACATCATCAAGTTTATTCCCCTGGGACGCTATGGCAAAGCGGAAGAAGTTGCAGGAACTATTCGCTTCTTAGGTTGCGATCCTGCCGCAGCCTACATTACAGGACAGGTGTTTAATGTTGACGGCGGCATGGTGATGGCTTAGATCATTTATCATTTATCATTGACCATTACTTTATTGGATCGCTCAATGCTTAATGTTCAATTTCGGGCGGTCAACAGTTTGAGGTTCCCTCAAACTTACGCCCTCTCAATGCTCACTGGAATTTCTTGGATACGTCGGGCTAGATCATCGGAGGTATCGGAATTATACAAGACCATGGTTTTAGTTTCGTTGCGCTTAAAGCCGATTTTCTCGTAAAAACTCTGTTTATAGGTAGTAGTTAAATAAACTCGCTCCACTCTGCTAACTAGGGGGTGGGACAAGACAGTTTGCACCAACTTTCTACCTAAACCTGCTCCCTGATAGCCTGGATCAACAACCACATCCCAAATAGCGGCACGGTAGACACCATCAGAAGTAGCTCTGGCAAAACCAATTAGGCGTTCATTATCCCAAACGGTAACTACAGGATTACTATTGGCGATCGCAATCTTCAGTTGTTCAATATTTCGCGATCGCGCCCAGAAAGCTGTTTTGACAAATAAACTTTGTAATTGAGCAAAATCCACCTTGGATTTATCGACGCAAAATTGAATATGACTGCAATCTAGTGTCATTGATACCTCTTATAAGTTGTGAAACAGATTTATCCTGATGAATAACCCCAAATAGCTGATCTGTGCTTATACCAGGGGAAACCATGAATACACATCACTCGTTTGGGCTTTTATATATCCTACTCTTATATTTGCAAATTTTTGGCTAATTATGGGGAATTAGTGTCGTAATTTCCTGACATTTAGATTTTGGATACCAAGATTTCTCTGAAATTATTATGTAGATGTATTAATGTAGCTAATCAGCAATTGAATAAGTCAGAATAGTTGCAGCTATCCTGACTATTTTGAAAATATTATTTGAGATGGACTAATATTTATCAAAACTCATGCGATTACGAACAAAATCATCATAATTAGCAAGAAACAGTTAAAGATAGCTAATTTTTGTTCAGACATTTTGCTGACTCCTATTGGACTAATAACAACACTATTAAAAATAATTAGTGAACGAGAAGATCTAGAGAGAAATTTAAATAACCTTAGTTTGATTATCTATAGGATGGTACAGAGTATCTCTCTCCATTACCTCCAAATACTTGCTGAATCTTATATAGAGTTGTGATTAATACTCAAGATTTACTTGATCGCAAACTGAGTTACTCCAGAGCTAGGAAGAAATTCAGAATCAATTAGACTATCAATAACATTGTGTAAAGCGCTCAAAAAAACTTGTTCATCATTTTGTGCTAATGCTGCTTTAAGATAAACTCTACCTTGTTCAGGATCTTTCAAAAAATCATGATCGATCTTTGCCGAAACAGAATTAAACTCCTTCATTACCATATCCAAATTACTCAGATGATAATCCTATGGCGAAATTAATTATGAAATAGCTAACTAAGATACTAAAACTAAAAAAGCTAGCTTTTTTTTTGCCGTTATAATTCTGGTCAGCCACATTCAGCGGTTAAACTTAAATGAAATTATCAGGCGATCGCTGGCTACATTAGTAGGTTGGACAAGGATTTAATAAGTTTTTTAAGTAGCTCCACCTAAAAGGGCACAAAACAAATATAGATACTTGAAAAATGTATTTCCCTAATCCCTAACGGTGCGCGTACATGCGGACAAGTCCTTTGTCTTGCGCCTGACGGCGACGCGGGGTCGCACCGCAATCCCCAATCCCCGTCTCAGCTATTTCATGTTTAATAAAGCGATGCAGCGCGGTCTTCGCAGCGCTTGGGGGTCTCCCCGCAGAGCCGAAGGCTCAAGTCGCGTCTAGCGACGCTTCGACGCGAAGCGTCGTGCAGCGACTGCATCAAGAAGTGAAACTACTTAGCAACAAGAGTTACATCCCAATTACAAAAGATAATTAGCTGAAAATTGATCGATCTAAATATTAATCAGACTGAAAAAGTTACAATTGTTGTATTGTAAGAACAGCAATCGATTTAACCATATTCTCAACTCTATCTAACTCTTTGCAGTGGAAACCTCTCACAACAATTCCGTTATGTTTGACTCAATCAATTCAGCCTTGGCTGATATCAAAGCAGGTCGTTCCGTAGTAGTTGTAGATGATGAGAATCGAGAGAATGAGGGTGATGTTATCTGTGCAGCTCAGTTTGCTACCCCCAGCATGATTAACTTTATGGCAGTAGAAGCAAGGGGCTTAATCTGTTTGGCGATGACGGGCGATCGCCTGGATGCTCTCGATCTGCCTCTGATGGTAAGTAAAAATACTGACACTAATCAAACAGCCTTTACCGTTAGTATTGATGCTTCACCAAAGCTGGGAGTCACCACAGGGATCTCCGCAGATGATCGCGCCCGCACCATTCAGGTGGCAATTAATCCTACCAGCATTCCCGAAGATCTGGTTAGACCAGGACATATATTTCCCTTAAGAGCCAGAACTGGTGGGGTCTTAAAACGAGCAGGACATACTGAAGCAGGAGTAGATTTGGCTCGATTAGCAGGACTCTATCCTGCGGGGGTAATTTGTGAGATTCAAAATCCTGATGGTTCGATGGCAAGATTACCTCAGCTAGTAAAATACGCCAAAGAACATAATCTCAAGTTGATTAGTATTGCTGATTTGATTAGCTATCGTCTGCAACATGATCGCTTTGTCTACCGTGAGACTGTCTGTGATTTTCCCAGTCAGTTTGGTGACTTTAAGATTTATGCCTACGCTAATGCTTTAGATAAAACAGAACATCTCGCGATTGTCAAAGGAGATACAGCCGAGTTGGCAAGCAAGCCAGCAATGGTGAGGATGCATTCGGAATGTCTCACAGGAGATGCCTTGGGTTCGATGCGCTGTGACTGCCGTATGCAGCTCCAGGCAGCCCTCAAAATGATTGAGGCTCACGGTTTGGGGGTGGTGGTATATCTGCGTCAGGAAGGTCGTGGTATCGGTCTGGTGAATAAGCTCAAAGCCTATACTCTGCAAGATATGGGATTAGATACGGTGGAAGCTAACGAACGCTTGGGCTTTCCTGCCGATTTACGAGATTATGGCATGGGAGCGCAAATTCTTAACGATCTCGGCGTTAAAGAAATTCGTCTTATTACCAATAACCCCCGTAAGATTGCTGGTTTGAAAGGTTACGGCTTGGAAATTGTGGATCGTCTTCCCTTATTGATTGAGGCAAATGATCATAATTCTGGATATCTCGCTACCAAAGCCAAGAAATTGGGTCATTTGCTCCTGCAAACTTATTTGATTACGGTGGCAGTATCTTGGCAAACCAAGTCTTTATCTCCTGAGGAACGTTACGAAAAGCTCGACAAAATTCGCTATCAAGCCCAAGAACATCACTTACTGGTACAGGAAGAAGCTCGCCCAATTGCGATCGCTTTATTTGGCAAATCTGATCTAATTTTTCACCTCGGGTTTGACCGAGCTAATTTAGTTGATAGCCACTGGTATCAGGATCAAAATCATCCTTATTTGGCAAAAGTAACGGCAATTTTGGATAATTTAGCAGATCATCGGGATCTTGAGCGGTTGGAATTTTTAATTGCTTCTGGCGAAGATCCCATGAATAGCTTGCAAATTAAGCTAGATCGCCAGAATTACAGTTTATCGACTAAGCCATCTAGCATGTGTAATGTAATTGAAAGTCAATTGATATACAGTTTTTCTTAGTTAATAATTGATTTACTGGCAGTTATTGACTATGATCCTGAACAATTATGCCCGATACTGATATTTAGATATTTAATCTTCATGATTACCGATACTTTGATTAAAAAGAAGCCAAAATCTAATGTTCAAATTCGAACCTTTGCTGCTGGTGATTTGCTCCCTTTAGAAGCTAACTTTTACTGGTTGGTGCAACGTGGAATTGTCAAAACCTGTACCTGGACAGAAGAAGGAGCACCAATTACCTTAGGATATTGGGGTGAAGATGACCTAATTGGGCAGCCATCAGCTTTCGTCTATCCTTATCAGGTTAAATGCCTAACTACGGTTGATGCTTTGTCTATTTCTCTAGAAGAGATACCTAAAGTTACCGATTTGATTCAAAATCATATTCAACAAACTGAAGAAGTCTTGTATATTTTACGTTCACACAAAGTTTATCAACGCTTACGTAAAATTCTTCTCTGGTTAAGTCATAAGTTCGGTCAAGAATTGGCAATGGGTCATCTGATCAATTTTCGTTTGACTCATCAAGAGATGGCTGAACTTGTGGGCGCTACCAGAGTTACAGTCACAAAACTGATTAATCAATTGGAACAAGAGGGATTTCTTAGCCGTCCCGCACGCAACACACTTGTGATTCATGGGCTGCCCTAAGCTGTGATTTGCTCCCTGCAATTATAATCAATCACTTTTTGAAGAATTTGTTGTTATCTATCAGTTAATGGCTTTTAGATATTAAAAATTTGGCATAGTACTAATTACTCATAGTTGATTAGTAATTTTAGTATTAAGCTTTTTTTCCAATTAGAAGTACCAAAGTTCTCGCTTAGCGAAAACCATATATGTTAGTTGAGGAAGGAGGAACAAGGAAGGAGGAATATTAATAAACCATATTCTGCTAAGATTTGCTAGGTTACCTTCTTCGGTTTGAAAAGCCGAGGATTGCGTAGACTTTGTCAATTCTTGTCTTATTTGTCTTATGTCTTCTTCCATGGTTAGCCTTAAAGATGGTGCCGATAACTCGCAACAACTGTTAATTAATTCTCAAGACAAAAGAACTGCGCTAATAGGACAGATTACCATCCCAGGAGATAAGTCCATTTCTCACAGAGCCTTAATGTTGGGTGCGATCGCTGAAGGTGAAACAGTAATTGAAGGTTTATTATTGGGGGAAGATCCTCGCAGTACTGCCGCCTGTTTTCGGGCGATGGGAGCAGAAATTTCTGAACTAAATTCCCAGCAGGTAATAGTTCATGGAGTCGGCATCGGCAATTTACAAGAACCCGAAGACATCCTTGATGCAGGTAATTCGGGCACCACCATGCGTTTGATGTTGGGATTATTGGCATCCCACCCTGATCGTTTATTTACTGTGACTGGAGATAGCTCATTGCGTTCTCGTCCCATGTCACGAGTAGTCAAACCTCTAACTCAAATGGGGGCTAGGATTTGGGGAAGAAAAGACAATTCTTTAGCTCCCCTTGCTGTGCGAGGACAACAGCTACAGCCGATTCATTATCATTCGCCTATCGCCTCGGCACAGGTTAAATCCTGCATTTTGCTAGCTGGTTTAATGGTAGATGGTCAAACTACCGTTACTGAGCCAGCCCTCTCCCGCGACCATAGCGAAAGAATGCTTCAGGCTTTTGGTGCCACTTTAGATATCGATCATAATACTAATAGCGTAACCTTAACTGGTCAGCCAACCCTTAAAGGGCAAAAAGTAATTGTTCCTGGGGATATTAGTTCGGCTGCTTTTTGGTTAGTAGCAGGAGCAATTGTTCCTGGGTCAGATGTATTGATTACCAACGTAGGAGTTAATCCTACCCGCACAGGTATTTTAGAGGCTTTGTCGATGATGGAGGCAGATATCTCCCGCGAAAACGAGCGCCTGGTAGCAGGAGAACCCGTAGCAGACTTGAGGGTAAAATCTAGTCAACTCAAAGCCTGTACAATTTCAGGTGATTTAATTCCGCGCTTGATTGATGAAATACCAATCCTAGCGGTAGCAGCCGTGTTTGCCCAAGGAACAACTGTAATAAAAGATGCAGCAGAACTAAGAGTAAAAGAAAGCGATCGCCTGGCGGTGATGGCAACTGAACTCAACAAAATGGGAGCCAGGATTACCGAGCTATCAGATGGATTGGAAATTGATGGAGGAACCCGTTTAAAGGGGGCAGATGTGGATAGTTTTACTGACCATCGGATTGCCATGAGCTTGGCGATCGCTGCTTTAAATGCTCGGGGTCAAACTATAATTCATCGAGCCGAAGCCGCTTCTATTTCTTATCCTAACTTTGTCGCTACTCTTGAAAGCATTCTCAAATGAAACTGTGTTACCAAATTGTTTAATTTTGGCTATTAATCTATTATCGATTACGTCACAAGACAACTAAGCAATTTAAGTGACTTTACTGTTAAACACTTAATCTTGTAACCAAAAGTTTTTTAAATTTACGTACAATTACTGATGCATTTTATTGGCTTTTTTCTCAGGTTAATTTCATTAATTTAGTTTTAAACTTTGCTATTAACTTTCAATGCATATTAAAGCTAGATGATTATTAAAAGAAACTGAAAATCTCTTAGGCAACAACCACTGGCTGGGGTGATTTTGTCGAAACCATAGTTGTTTTTAATGGAGATGAATTAAAGCGAATTGCTTTATTTGCCTGTTGTTTGACCTGGGTTCCCAGGTCAGGCATCTCCAATCTACAGTGGGGACAAAGCCAGTAACTACGACGACTACTGAGATGCAACAACATTGATGATGAACAGCATGGACAACTATTAAAACTCATGATTTTTATTTACCTTAACTGAATGCAACAAATCTTTTTTTAAACTTAATTTGTCTGTATATCTCTAATATAAATAAAATTTCTTAAATATGAGAAAATTGTCAAAGTATGCAACATTAATATCAAGAACTCTTAACTATTTAGTTGCAATCACGGCAGCTTGCTAACCAAAAATGTTAAGCAAATCTAGATCTTATTGCAGTTTTTATTTAACCTGTTACCATGTTCGTTCAACTAGCAGATTGAATCTGTATTGTGGGTAACCTTATTTACTGATATTACGCACTAATTTGATCTGTTAAGGCTGGGAAAGGGTTAAAGGGTTGATCTATCTGTTTTGCTATCTTGATTCAAACTACTGATTTCTTATTTTTTTGCGTAACGTCAGTTATTTAGTTGAACTGCGAAAAATAATTACTGTGCTATTGGCATGATGGGCGATCGCTTCGGGTATATTGCCTTTAACTACATTTTGTAATAGTCCTTCATTACTAGCGCCTAAAATAATCAAGCCATACTTTCTGCGGTGAGTTACGTCAATAATAGCTTTAGAAACCGAATCAGCCCGAAGCAATAGCGGTATTAGAGGATAGTTAATCTTGTTTGCCAGTAAAGCAGCGGCTTCTTTAAAAGCTACGGAAAAAGAATCTGCTTGGTCAGGAGGAGATACCTGGCAAAGCTGAATTTTTGGAGGAATAGCGCTCAAGGAGCCTAAAGCAGGCAAAATAGTTAAGAGTTTTTTGATGCGATCACCGCCAGTCGTCGGAATCAACCATTTATGTCTTAGTCGTAGCTGTTGCGGAAATGCATGGGGAGCAGAACCAATCTTCACTAGCATGAGGTCGCAGGGTGCTTGCTGGATCAAAGAGTCCACTACATTACTAAAAATGGCATCAAGACGAGAACTTTTAGCTTTCCAACCCATTAGCAGTAAATCAATATGTTCACGGGCAATAGTTTCCAAAATAGCTTCGCTAACGTCGGTAGCCACCCTAATTTGGGTGTGAACGGGAATTGCTGTTGTCTTCCCCCAGGTTTCCACCTGAGACATTAAATTTCGTTCATTCTCCAGCTCGACTTGAGCTTGAGCAGGATGGACATGCTGGGGAACCCTGATAATTCGCAAACATTCAAGTTCATAGTGATGGTATTTGGCGATCGCTCCAGCGATGGTTAATAATGCTGTGGTATGTTCTGGATTAGCTAAAGGTAATAAAATTTTTCCCGTTCCCGTAGCAGGAGAGCGACTTTGATACACTATGTAAGAGGGATCGAATCTAACCTGGGGCTGGGGTTCACATAGCTGTTTAGCCTCTGCTTTTATAATGTCGCTGCGGGTAATAATTCCCAGGAGCTTACTCCCCTCGGTTACAGGAAGACGAGAAAGCTGATAACGATTTAGCAGATATAACACATCGGCTAAGGGAGTCTCGGTGCTAACCGAAATTGGCTGCGGAGTCATAATATCTCTGAGAAACTGATCGCTACTCTGTTTGATATCCTGAGGAATGTCTGACTGAGTAATTATTCCCACTAGTTTACCCTTGTCCACTACAGGAAAACCCCGATGATGGGAACGGGACATAGCTTTGACTAGCTCAGGTAAAGGCAAATTACTAGGAAAAGTTTCTACTTTTGACTGCATGACATCATCTGCCGTCAATTCTGCCATAAAGTCATTTTGAGGATGCTCTTCTGTCAGTTCAATGCCTACCGCCTCTAATAAGTGTTCATATAAAGATCCTGCCGAAACGCTTTCCGCAACTATATAGGCTACGGCGCAGGTAATCATCAACGGTAAGACCAAATTAAAATCTGCCGTCATCTCAAAGATAATGATAATCGCAGTGACAGGAACTCTCACTACCGCAGTAAAAAAAGCACCCATTCCCGCCAAAGCAAAAGTATAGGGAGATTCCGAACTAATTAGCGCTACTTCCGCCAAGCCCACCATGTAACCTAAAGCCGAACCTAGTACCAGAGCAGGAGAAAATAGTCCTCCTGGCGCTCCTGAGCTATAAGCCAGGATAGTCAGACAAAACTGAGTAACAAAGACTAAGGCGGTCGTTTGCCAAGTGAACTGTCCCGCAATTACTAATTCTCTCAATCCCGCATTGTCCTGAAAAAAAGATGGCATCCAGGCAATAATTGCGCTTGAGATAAATCCCGCTAAACCAATCCGAATTGGCATTGATATAGGTAAACTGCGACCAAACTTCATTCCTCGAACAATCGCCCGATTAAAAATTCCCCCCAGGACACCTGCGAGAATGCCCAGCACTAGATAAAAAGGAATCTCTGGTACAGCAAAGCTACCTTTGCGGGCAGAGTCAATTACTGCTAAGGGAACATTCAAATCCGTAGAGCCAAAAATACGCGAGACAACTGCCCCAGTAAAAGAAGCAGCGATCGCTGTTTCTAGAGTTAAGCCAGATATATCTCGCATCAACTCTTCCACCACAAATAGAACCCCAGCAATAGGAGTATTAAATCCTGCCGCCAATCCTGCCGCTGCACCTGCGGCAATCATCTGACGACGATTTGTCGGTGAATTGGGAATCCAGTGACTGACCTGGGCTCCTAAAGCAGCACCAATATGTACAGTGGGACCTCGCCTACCTAGGGTAAAACCTGCTCCCACAACCAGAATAGTAGCGAGGGTCTTAACTAAAGCGACCCGAAGATTTAAAATGACGGGATATTTAGCCAGAGCTGCTTTAACTTGAGGAATCCCCCCTCCTGCGGCAGAGGGTGACAAAAGCTGAATTACTGCTCCAGCAACAGTCCCTAAAATTAGCCCTTGCAGGGGTAAGACCAACTTTGCTCCTGCTACATTGGCAGTTTGAACTCGCCATCCACCAAGCCAACCAATGCCCTGTTTTAGCAACACTGCTGCTAAAGCAGAAAACAATCCAATTAAGCAGGCTTCAATTAAGGCGTAGCGAGTATCCAAAGAACTACCTGCTAACCATGATGATTTACGCCAGTTGGCAAGCAGTTGTTTCATTTTTTTTAATCCAACTGGAATTTAAAATCCGTAACTCTATCCTAGACTGCTATGGTATTGATTATTGTTCATAATATCCAGTAAAAGCTATTAGCTTTTTAAAAATTGCACCAATTCCTCTAACTTTGACCACGCTACGCCACTGTTAATAATTTCCTGCGCCAGGGTAACTCCTGGTAGATGCTCTCCTAGAGGAACAACTCCTCCTACCTGGAGCGCTAATGAAGTGTTTAAAGCTACTACATCCATTTGTGCTTTGGTGCCTTTGCCTTGCAGCACATGGCGCAAAATAGCAGCATTTGACTCAACGTCGCCTCCTTTTAGCTCCCTTAAAGTTGCTGATTTTAAACCTAATGTTTGAGGATTGATTGTACCAGGTACAACCTGACCCTGCTGAAGCATCATTGAATCAGTCGCATCTCCTAACCCTGCTTCGTCTAGTTTTTCTCTGCCATGAACGATGATTGCATTTTTGGTTCCCAGCATATTCAAAGCCTCAGCCATACTGTGGAGAAATTGCGGATCGTAAACTCCGATAACTTGTCCTGTAGGGCAGAGAGGATTTACTAAAGGTCCCAAAAGATTAAAGACAGTTCTAATTTTAAGAGTACTGCGGAGAGGTGCCACACTTTTCATTGCAGGGTGCCAACCGCGAGCAAATAAGAATGTGATACCTACTATTTCTACAGCCTCCCTGACCTTTTCGGGAGCAGCGTTAAGGTCAATACCTAGATACTCTAAAACATCTGCTGAACCAACCTTACTAGAAGCAGAGCGATTGCCATGTTTTGCTACTTTAACCCCAGCAGCAGCGGCAATAAAAGCAACGGCAGTAGAAATATTAAACGTCGAAGCCCCGTCTCCTCCCGTACCACAGGTATCGACGAGAGGAAAATCGTACTTAATTTCTTGTTGCTGGAGAGATTGCGACTTTAGCACCTGAGCCATCCCTGCTAATTCAGAAGCCGAGACTCCTTTGGCTTGAATAGCTGCCAGAATTGCTCCAGATAAAACATCAGGAATTTCTGAACGCAACCATCCTGTCATTAATTGGCTAGCTTGAGCCTGATCGAGTGATTCTTGCCTCAACAACTGTTGCAGCAATTGCGAAAAATCAATTGAATTATTATCCATGTCTATATTTATCTTTAACTTAGGCGTTGCATAGTTGCACAAAGGCGTGTGGTTCAACCCATGTATGATTTGACTAGAAGAAGAAAGATTTTTCTCCTCGTCTCCCCATCAACCTTAACCATCTCATTATGATGCAACGCCTTGACTTGTATCTTTGACTAGCGATCACTCGCCTGGAGACAGCAGACGTTTTACAATGAGAAACTGTATGCTTTTTTGTTAAATTTGCTAAAGATTAAATTTAATCCATGAAATATTTTCTCCGACTAAGCGCATTTTTGTTGCTGTTAATTCTATTAATCTTTCCTGTACCAGCTCTTGCGGGCAGCTCTTCTTCTGTGACTCCTTCTACTTTTAGCGAATTAGATTTTAAAAATAAAGATTTTTCAGGTAAAGTTTTGCAGAGTGTAGACTTTGCCAAAGTAGATCTTGAAGATGCCAATTTTAGCGATGCAGATATTAGAGGCGCTGTATTTAATGCTTCTAATTTGGCTAATGCCAATCTGTCAGGAGCAGATTTTAGCTATGGCTTTGGCTATTTGACCAACTTTGATGGTGCAGATCTGACCAATGCTAATTTTCAGGAATCTATTTTATCTTTTTCCACTTTTAAAGATGCCAAAATAAAAGGGGCTGATTTTACCTTTGCTGTATTGGAAAAATGGCAGGTTAAACAACTCTGTGAAAATGCTTCGGGAATCAATCCTCAAACTGGAGTTGATACTCGTGAATCTTTGGGCTGTAGGTAATAATCAGTCAACAGTCAACAGCGGTGCGACCCCGCGTCGACTTCAGGCGCAAGGGAACGCGCACCGAAACAGCCAATAATAATATACTGTATTTTAATCTGATAGTTAACTGTTAGCTTTATTAGATTTAGGTAAATTTGAGTTGCGGTCAATGTTTTAGGCGGTGACTGCAATTTTTTGGGGAGACATACGTATATAGACGGTAATCAATCATCTTTATTACCGAGAAAATACAATGAGCCTAATTTATCGTGGTATTCGCTACGAGTCTCAACAAGCAGCGGTTTCAAAAAAGTTTCAAGCATCCGTACCTGATATTAGTCTAAGAAAGTATCGCCTTAGTAATGCTCATGATGCCAACAAAATTATCTTGATTAGACCGATGCATTATTATACTTATCGAGGTGTTTGCTATACCAAAAATTTAGTGTTTAATAGTCAAACTAAACTTTTGCTCGATATTGATCGACAATAAGAATGTTCTTCATGTTCTTAATTTAAATTTACGATCATGCCTCAAACAGTTTGGATAGCCAGACATGGTAATCGTCTCGATTTTGTTAATCCAGAATGGTTTAATACGGCGGCTAGACGTTATGATCCTCCATTGTCAGAGGATGGTTTTGTCCAAGCGGCAGAATTAGGACAAAGATTAAAATATGTCAAAATCGACGAGATCTTCTCGTCTCCTTTTTTACGAACTATCCAAACTGCTAATGAAGTAGCCCAAGTTTTGCAGTTGCCAATCAAGCTAGAAGCAGGATTGAGTGAATGGCATAATCAAGCCTGGATGAGTGAATCACCTGAAATTCAGACTCAAGATTTTTTGGCGCGGGAATATCCCTTAATCGACTGGGGGTACCAATCTTGTCAATATCCTCAATATCCTGAAAGTGCGGCAGAGGTTGATCAACGTGTCGCAGCGACAGTTCAACACTTAACAGCCAAATTTGTGACAAATATCTTGATTGTGGGTCATGGTGCATCGGTATTTGGGGCAACTAAAGGTCTGATCCCAGATACTCCCGAATTTAAAGTTCCTCTTTGTTGTTTAACTAAAGCGGTTCGTACTCCAGAGGGTAGTTGGGAGCTAGAGTTATGTGCAGATACATCTCATCTTAGTCAAACTGAATCTAAGGTGAGATTGAATTGACTTGCTTTCAATACTAATTCATACTTCATACTTATTTTTATGGAGTTACTTAGCTTAAAAATCAGGAATATTTATTATTAATTGAAGATGATAGAGATTGGTAAAATCTATCCATAATTGAGAAAAAATAATCATTAACTTCCTTAACTAATACAGATAACGACATATATCTTATGACTTTATCTAACAGGAATGATAATCGCTTAATTGCTTTTTATCGTGAACATACAGTTTTAACAGTTGGTTTAATTACCGCTAGTATTGGTTTGATTGGAGTGTTGTGCAATATCTTAGCCAGTCCTTATATTGCTAAATTAAATGATAAAGAAGTGGCTATTGAAAATTTAACAGAAAAATGTAATCAGCCAATATTAATCAATAACACGAGAGAAATTATTAATAATTGTCAAAAACTGATTAACAAAGATATTGCCCAAGATACTACAGCTAATGCCTATATCAACCATGCTAGAGAATTAACTGGGGAGCATCCCATTTTGGAAGAAAAACAGAAGAAGTAGAGAGATAAGAGCGATGGAGAGCAAACTAAGAAGAAGACTTGGTGATGAAAAAAGCTAATGACCCCATCAGAGAAAACTCGTGTACAAGAATGTGTCAAAGA
>JBCDDK010000017.1:0-73709 GCA_039180345.1 Cyanobacteria bacterium P01_G01_bin.39
ATGTGTCGTTGATCCCGTTTGCTTTTGAATAGACCACCATGCATTGCCTATCCTGTTACTTCAACTAATATAGATGCTGTAATCATCTTATTAATTATGAAAACTAAAGATAGAATTCAAAGAAGTAATGAAAAAGAAAACACATAATTTAAAAGTAAGAGTATCCGAAGAGGATTACTTATATATAAAAGGATTAGCAGAAGGTAGTAAACGCTTTCCAGAGTCTAATCCCAATATGAGTCAAGTAATCCGACAATTAATTAGATATTATAAGCACCATTAATGATAAACAATTTAAGTGAAAAAGATTTAAGTGAGATAAAATATTTAGCCCGTCAAGGTAATGGGAGGTACTCACTAATATGTAATCTTTATAGATTGACCAAAAAAGAATTATATAAATTACTCCGAAATGAAGCGTAATGAAAGTAAAAAGTAGGCAAGTAATTAAATTAAAAGTTAGTATTTATAATGGTTTCAAGCAATACTAACTAATTAAAAAAGTGTGGTAGAAAGGATGCTGATGTGGACCATATTTCCTACATTAGTGGGAACAAATAGGTAATAAAAACCCCCTCATAACTAAGATCAGAGACAAAACTGATAGAAGAAGAGGAGGTTTAAGTATACTTAAATCACTTACATAATCTTTAACGATCACTATGTCTAATCCGTCCCAAATGGAGTTAAAGAGTTAAGAAAGTAAGCCAGAATCTATGAAAAAAACAATACTAATAACTATATAAAAGAGTTAATAGTGTTATGTATTGTTTATATAATACTGGATGGTTAATAGTAAAAGGTAGGATAATAAAGAGAGAGGGCGCACCCAACTTTAGAAAGGCATATGGTTGGGATGGTCTTTAGGGAGGTCTTGGGGTTTAAAATCAATAACAGGAGTTAGAGAACGAGACTTATGATAAGGAAAAATAGAATCATTAAGGATTTGTTCAGGGGAGAGATAACCTAATTGTTGGTCTTTCAAGTATTCATTAAGTTCTTGTTGCTCTCGTGGAGTAAAAACAAGGGGATATTCATCTAGTGATTGTTCGTCTAACGGCTGCTCTTGCATCGCAGATGGAAGCTGATCGAGCGGTTCTAATTGTTGTTTCCTTTCTACTTTAGAGGTAGTTATACTCTCAAAGAGGTCAGAAACAGCAGATAATTCATCATAAGTATAACTAGACATCGAGAAATCTTCTTCTTCAAATTGTTGTTGTAGATCTTCTTGCTTATTGGATAAGTTGTATAACTCAATAGCTTGACTGTAAGTAGATGTTTCAGAGAAGTGAATACATTTCCATTTCTTAGAGAGGCGACCAAATGCAACCTCATTATTATCTAGCTTTTGAATAGGTAACTGCTCACAGAGAATATCAAAATGTGTAGCTGCAATAGCTTTCATACAAGCGTGTCCTAAGTTGCTGTAAGTCTTGCCCATCTTAGATTTAAGAGAAATAAGTAAGTGGGCTTCAGAAACCGCCCAATCTTCTAATAGCTCTGGAGTAGCTAAATGATTTTTAGAGTGAGTAAAAGCAAGATCATATAATTGTTGAGTAGTTAAATGTTGTAGATCTTCATCCCGTTGAAGTAATTCCTTATGATCATCAGCAATGAGTTGTTTTATATATTCTATGGAGCTTAGAGTAAAACTAAAGTCTTTATATTTTATATAGACGCTAGATCTAAACTCTTCAGACCAAAGTAAATTATAGTATTCGATTACAAGCTCATAAAATTTAGCAGAAGTTCTAGTTTCTACAAGAGGATTAAGGTAAAGTGTTCCTTTATGAGATAAGATTACACCTAGCTTTTTTAAGTGGGACATTGCTTTGGTGTATCTACTATCTTGCTTTCCAAAGGTAGCCTCAATTACATCACATACGCGGTTATGTTTAGACTGGCAACTTCTATACCTTAAACTAGACTTTAATTCATCGAGAAGTTTTGAATATACGGAAGACTTCAAGGATGACTTGGTTATGTTATTGAATAGATCTTTAACCAGCATATCTTTGGTCATAGGGACTTGTTTTAGAGCCTTACACTCCTGGTTTTGAAATGTTATAATTGTCATATAAAGTAAAAATATTTAATAGGAAAAAGAGAGTTTAATTTGGTAGTTGGCTCTCTTTTTTGTTACCAATCCAATTGTAACTTTAAATATTACATATGTCAGTAAATAGGTGGTGTTTTTCTACCGTGTTAAAGTGGTGTTTTTTCACCACCTTTAAATCTCCAAAAAGCTATATATACAGTCATCCTAGAAAAAAATACAAAACACTAGTAATTATTTATAGTGTTGGAGAGGGAAAGTACATCTATAGTTAATTGATGAGAAATAAGTAATATAGGTATAACGCCCCGCGAGGAATAGAGCAGCCCGCCCCGTTAGGGGAGGATGTGGTTAGGCGTTAAAGAAAGGCGGGATCACCTAAAAGTATGTGTACTCTCCACTTCCTTTTCTAAACTCGTTGCTAGTGTTTTATAAAAGTACTCATAGCCCCACATAATTAGCCAAATATAGATCTTTAAATACTCTCAAGGTACAAAGTATTATCCACATAAAACAAAGACCCTTAGATTTTGATCTCTAAGGGTCTACTATAAGTACTAATCTCTTATTGATAGGCTAAAGCTGAAATTCTAGAATGCAATTGGATAATATTTAATCATCATCCATTAATCCGAAGATAGCGGTAGCACCAGCAACAGTTACCGCATTAGCGGTTGTACTAAGTTGCTTTTGAATGTCAGTTGGATTATCTACAGTAGAAAGATAGATGCTTGTGGTTGCTCCTATTGTTGTGATTACTGAAGTAATAGCTAATAATGTTTTTTTCATGATTTATTATTCCGTTGCTCAATCATGAATCTATCTTCGCTAACCTGACTGAAAACCTCAGCCTTTGTCTGGTATGCATTTCAGCTATTTTTAGTACAAGTTTAGTATTTCGGTATAAGTTCGGGATGAATTGAGTATGAATGAAATAAACTTATAAGAGTTCTCCATTTCTACCACGCGATGCAACTTTGTCCTGAAGGTAAGCAACTCATAGAACATGCTCTAACAAAGAGGGCTTGGACACTTGAAGAGTTTGAAGACAAGAGCGATTACTGTATTTCAACAATTAAAAAATTTAGCTCTGGAAAAAATGTTCATCGCGTAACTTTTGTGAAACTATGCGAATTATTAGATGTTAATTGGGAAATTGCATCAGGGAAGGATCGACCTTCAGAACATAACTCCACTTCGTTTGCAATTCAAGAAGATGATTTATATTCTAAAACTCAAACAAATAATTCTGATAATCGACCAAGTATTGATAATTCTCTGATTGAAAGGGTTACAGAACACTGCCGTCAAAAAATACTTAAGCAGCATAGTTGGATGCGTCTGCTAAATGGAACTTTTGCTGAGACTGAAAAACTTTATGTAGATGTTTATTTACTGGAACGGCCAGAAAAAAATCATTACAAATTTATCGAAAGTTATCAACAATATTACGATTTTGAAAAAGATCGTTATGGTTTAGGCAAAAGATTAGGTGAACGTAAGTTAGGAACTGACTTGATAAATCAAGATAATAACTTGATTATTCTTGGTAAGCCAGGTTCTGGAAAAACAACTTTTTTAAAACATTTAGCAATATATTGGTGTAAAAACAAACTTAAAACTCAAAAGATTGCTGTATTCTTGGAACTTCGCCGTATTACAGACGAAAAATGGATTTTATTAGAAGCAATAGATAGAGAATTAGGTCTCAACAATTGGGAAGAGTACTCAAAACTTAGCACCTTAATTCAAATCCTCCGCGAAAAAATTGAGCAAGTAGAACGTAAAATAAATAATATTGAAGACACTAAGTTCTCTAGAGAAAAACAGAAAAGAAAATCAGCTAAAAGGCAGCAATATATATACCAAATAAACGATATTAAGTCTTCGCTGAGTAAAGCAGAAAAAAAATTAAGTTCATTGCCTTTAGAATATTTTCTTAAAAATGGCAAAATTCTTATATTCATGGATGGCTTTGATGAGATTTCAATTGAAAAGCTTAGATCAAAAGTTTACAATCAAATTAATATATTTTCCCAAAAATATATTGAAAACAGAATATTTTTAACTTGTAGAACTCAAATAATTGATAATAATTTGTCAAACTTCATTCCTGTAGAAATAGCAGAGTTTACAGCAAAGCAAGTTGAAGAGTTTGTCAAAAATTGGCTGAGTACAAATACTATATCCACAACAAAAAACATTAGGCAAAGTTTAAATTATTTCAACAATACTGTAATGAAAATACCTCAGTTGAAAAGCCTAACAGAATCTCCAATACTACTTTCTTTATTATGCATTATCTTTCAGGATAACGAAAATATACCCTTGAACAAATTAAACAGAAACTCACTTTACGAAAAGGGAATTAAACAATTACTTGGTAAATGGAATGATAATAAGCAAATTCATAATTGGGAATTTGGAGATGAATTTTATGGAAAATTAAGCATTGATAATAAAGAAAAGCTTTTAACTGAAATTGCCGCACTAAAATTTAATAACAAAGAAAATTTTGTGTTGTTTAGTCAAAAAGATCTTGTAAATTATATTAATGATTATTTAAAATTAAATAACAAAAAACAAGGGTTGGCTGTATTACAATCAATTGAGTCTCAACATGGATTACTAATTGAAAGAGCCAATGAAGTATGGTCATTCTCTCATCTAACTTTTCAAGAATACTTTACAGTTAAATGGCTTAATGAATTATGCTTAGAAAAGCTAACAAAAATAATTTTAGATTCGCATTGGCAACTTGTAATAAAGCATTTGGTTAAATCGCAACAACCAGCAGATAATTTAATCAATAGAATAAAAACATCGATTGACAAAATGATTTCACTCGAATCGAATTTGCAATTTTTTCTAGAATCTATAAACCAAAAAACAATTAATAGAACACAAAATTCAAATATTGCAGCTATTAGAGCGTTTTATTTTATGCTTAGTAGCAAAAACGCTTTAACAGTTACTGATTTCTTTGATTACAGGAAACTTTCTAGAAATATAGATTTATGTTTTGAAAGTTTTTTTCACAATGATAATAATCTACAATTAGATCAATTTCTATTTATAGTTTTAAGTTATGCTCACAGTCTTTTAAACAACGAAGTTGATTACGGTTATTACGATGCACTCAAGATAAATCTAAATCAATCCATTGAGCTAGCTGCTAATTTGGATTTTAAAAATGAGTTACTAGAGCTTAAAAGTAAATTACAAGAATTGGATATACTAATTAAACCCAAAAATAATTTTGCTTTTATTAACATGTGGCAAATTCATGGTAATCAATGGACGAGAAAATTCAATCAAGTATTGATAAAATATAGGAACATTGCTTGTGATTACCATTTTACAGATAAACAATGGCAAAATCTAAAGCAATATTATTTGGCAACAGAATTTATTATTGAATTAATAAATATTTCAGGTGCTGTTAGCCAAAAAAAGCAGTCCGCAATTAAAAGATCCTTATTTCTTCCGTGGAATGACCTTGAAAAGCAACACATTTTCTTAAACAATAAATTGTAATAAAAAATATGTTTGATAGTTGAATATAAATCAAGCCCAATATTTGCCATTGTCCATAAGATATATTTAAGTATGACCATAGGCATATTTATATTCATAACTATATGAAAAGCAAAAAATTAAAATCTCACAATATTTATATAGAAGATAGTGAGTGGAATAGAACTAAGAGGCTTGCTAGTAAACGTGAAGTTAGCACAGCCCAAATAGTACGAGAAGCAATTACTTTTTATCTCCAACGCAAAGGATACTAAATACCATATATTAATTTAAAAAAAATGAAAACAATTATTTCAGAAGACGTTATAAGCATCAAAGAGGCTTGTGAGTTACTCAATGTAAGCCCTCCTACTCTTAATAGATATATCAAGAAAGGGTTTATACATCGTATTAAAGATAGAGTTGACCTGACAAAATCTTATGTATTGAAATCAGAGGTTAAGAACTTCTTAGATACAAGGTTCTTTGTAGTAGACGAGGAATAATAACTCATACCTTTGTTCCTTATCAAACTAAATGATGTGCCAGATAAAAACATTGCTATACATACTGTTTGAGCCTACTTGGAACAATGGAACAGTAATTACTCTTGTTGGAGTATTTATATGTTGACAGACCCTATCTACCTAACATAATTACAAACAATACTCTCATAAAGTTTTGATGTTCCAATTGTTCCATACCTGTTGTATCCCTTATCTGTTATGGATTTTAGCTAAGAACAATTTTGGAACAGGCAGAAATAAAAGTTGTGCCATTGTGCCACAGTTCCTTATATTATTCCCCTTTAATTAAATTTACAAATTTGGTCATTTCCTCTATTGATGACAGGTCTCTTTCGGTAAAGGAATCCCAAGCTTCTGCTAGTTCTCGTTGGGATTCTAAATATGCATCTAATTGCTCTTGCTCTTCTATAGCTAGTGCTTGTTGGAATTCTTGCATTTCTTGTAATTCAGGTTCCATCTGTGCTCCATGCTGCATCGTCACCTCGCAGAGGTGCTTCGCAGCTTCAGAATTCAAAGCTTCCATCATTGCTTCCCGATCTGAATTATCTGAAGAAGAGACTACTTCAGGATGGGATAAGTACCACCAGCGTTTCTTATACTTTTTGTCTTTATACTCACGAGTTACTGGATTCTTGTATTGTTCATAACCCAATCGTTTCAAGGCATCTTTGATCTTTAGTTGAGGATTACTACCAGCAGGGAAGATATTTTGCTCTCTGGCATATTCTTCTATCTCAGTATGCCAGTAGTAACCTCTGGGATTATCTTTGATAAACTCTTCTACTACATCATCCCAACCAGTAGTCATAGCAAAGCGTTTACTACGATTTTTCAACTGTTGTTTTTCAGCTTCAGATAACTCACACAGTCTTCTTAATGCTTCCTCTGATTCTAATTCTCTATTCTGTTTGAGATACTCATTGATAAAACTTACACAAGCAGACCACATAGCATCTATTTCTGGGATAAAGACATCAAAGCGTATTTTCTTCTGAATCTCGATAATCCAGAATCTTCTATTGTCTTCTGCTTCGACTAGAAAATCATCATCATTACAAGTACCAGCGATAGTAAACATTCTGGGAAAACTTTGAGGAGTTCTATCATAGGGGACTCTAAAATCATCTCTAGTCTTAGTTACCCAGCTTTTGATATCTTGACGGCTAGCTTTTCTAATGATCTTTTCTATCTCATCGAGAACGACAATCCATTTACTAGATGCTAATAGGTTAGCGTCCTTATCGCCTGAGATACTTGTAACATCTGCTGTATACCATCCTCTACTAATTTGTTGGAAGAAAGATGTTTTACCTGCATCTTTAATCCCTGTAAGAATTAACGCCCCATCAAACTTAGTCCCAGGATATAAACCTCTAGCAGCAGTAGCTAATAACCATTTCATTATTAGAGCATTGTCTAGTGGATCTTCATTGCCAAAGTACCTAGTGGCTAGATTAGAAATACTATCTAATGGATCTACATTTTCTGAAGTAGTTAGTAGATATTCTCTGATGGGGTTGAACTTATTTCTCAGACACCACTTAGTAATGACATCTGTAAGGCGTATTTTAGAGCAGTCTACATTGTAGTGTTCGTATATTTCTGACTGGCACAGTTTGATATTAAAAACCTTTCCTTTTAGCTCAAAATCATTGGTCAGTATGTTGTACCTCAAGTCATCTTTGAGTTCTTGTTCTACAAATACTTCGATCGCAGTCCCTTCTAACCTAGTAGTGTTTCTACTGCGGTCTATTTGTTCCCACTTAGATAAAATACGCTCTTGTTTCTTCTTGGGGCTAGTTGATGTGGATTGAGTAGAAGTATTAAGAGTCATTAGTCTTGTGGGATGCAATATACAAAATTCTTGTGTTGTATAAGTATAAAAAAGACTCTTTATCTAGACTGTGATTTACAACCATTAAGCAGTTGATATCTTCTAGATGTATATTGCTGTTGCTTTCTCTTCTTGGCTTCCTTATTTCGTTTTAGTCCTTCGATAAACTCTGCTTTTGTTAATACATGGTGGTCTTCAAATCTTACTAAAGCACGAAAAAGAGCCATATATGATGTAGATATACTTGAGTTCCAAATTTCCTCAAAAGAACCATAAACTCCAGGCTTTTTATAGTGTTCTTTTCTAGCAAATATCCTAAACAAAGAATTCTTGGTAAAAGCGTTATTTCCACTTTTATCACAAGCCTCAAAATAATTTATAAAATGAGGATAATTTCGATAATAAGAGCGAACCCAACACTGTTGTTCAAACTCACAGATAGCTTTTGCTATATACATTGAAGGCAGGTTAATCCAGTCATATGCTAAAACTCGCCCATCATAATATTCAATAACGAGATCTATTCTACCTGGTATATGAGAAAGAGAATTGGTTCTGATATCACGCTCAACCCAGAGTACTCTATTAATTAAATCTTCTGGTAAACCCGTATATAAGTATATAAGTCTTTATCGAGCATTCTTTCAGCAAGCTCTAAATGTTTATCATCTTCTTCTTTCTGGAGTTGTCTTAATTCATTTGCGTGTGCCTCATTTAGTGCTTGAATTAAGTCATTAGCTTCTCTCTTTCTACACAGATGAATTATATGGAGTTCTTCTTGACGAGCCTTCCCAAGTAAATCAATAGTGACTTGTTCTAGCCATAGAGGTAATTCTTGGTTGCTATTCCATAGCTGCACAATGTAAATAATTAGAGCGTCTCTAAAACAATTAGGAATATTGTTGGCATCTAACCAAACTTGACTGACTTGTTCGCGGTCACTTGTATCTACCAAATACCAAAAACAAACATCTTTAGCAAACCCTTTATTCAGTTGTTGAGCTAGATCGGGAAACTTATCTTCTATTGCTGTGATGTGAAAGAAGACATCTCTATCTTTATTATCTTGTCGAATAGTATTGTCAAATGTTCGAGTTACAAATCCAAAACCTCTTGTAGTAATGTATTTTCTAACATGACCATATTCGACTTTCATCACATTAAGCTTCCCTGTTTTTAATAAAACAACATCATTGTTGTACGAGCATAATAGAAATTATTGAAAAAGCCTGTGATTTGGCAACATAGACGTTTTGACATTTTCTTGTTGACCTCAAATCATCATTGATTTTACAAAAACTTTTGTTTGCAATATGTGATTAATATCATCGATCTTACTTAATATCATGCTTAAACTTTTGAAAGTTATTGATTAGGTAATTGATTTATAAATCAATAGAACGGAAGGAGAGCCTGATGTTTGCAACCAAATCATTAATTGACTATAGAAATAAATTGGCTGAATTAGAGAAAGCCGCACTAAACTCGAAACCGAGGAAAGTTATATTAGAATTATCTAATAAGCCCGCTAAGGTTAAGAAGCTAGTGCGAACTTCTATTATTAACAATGATAGAGAGCAAGTACTTCATGAACCTGTGATACATGGTACTTTGTTAGCTTTTAGAGGCTACTTTAATAGAGGAGAAAAAATTACCAGCGACCTAAAAAATCGCATGATAATCCAACACATAGAAGTGTTTGAGGTTATTCAAGAAACTGAAACCCTTGAGTATCTTGGGCATATCAATCACTTGTGGGTTGATAAACTGTGGATATATAGAGAGTTACTGTCTCAAGGACAACCTTTACCCCGTATTAAAGATAGACCTTTTGTACCTGCTTCAGCTTATCAATATCGTAATGATATTGGTGGGTTTGATTATGGATTACGAAGTCCAGGGAAGATCTGTAATCTTTCTGTAAATCATTACAGAATTAGTCGCTCTGTTTTTGACCAGAAAACAGCAAGTATTTCTACCATCTAAATTTATTTCTTAACATCGAGTCATTGTTGAAAAACGATGGCTTTTTTATATACGATTTTGCACATGACATAAAAATCAATCCATACAATCAAAATATTAAATGTCATGCCCTACCACAAGGCATAAAACTAGGTAGCCCTTAGAGTTCCTTACTCTCTAGGGGCTTTTTTGTTGCGCTTAAACAACTACCAAATACTAACATGACTATTTCAAAGCCACGTAACAGTGGGAGTATCCCTAAGTACAGCGTTGATAAAGATCCGCCTCATCCTGAAACTGTAACTGTAGGTGTGACTTTAATCACAGTAGAAACCGACACCATTATTCAAGACGGAAGAGCAATAGAGCTACCTGTTGATGATGAAGTAGTGTACACATCAGTACCTTACAAAGTTGCTCATGGTAAAAATGGCTGCTCTGATTGGAATGCGATCGCAGAACTATTAGAACAAGAAGGCTATCTGCGTAAACATTGGCAGATCCAGTCGGTGTGGATTCCAGTACCAGACACTGTTGCAGAAGAAATCTTTTAGGAGGTATAAAACAATGGCACGAATGTTTAATCCTGACGGTAGCTGTCCGATTGATGAGCTTACCTATCGTGAAGCCCAAGGTATTTGTAAAATGCTTGGTCTTAAAGCAATAGGAAGACGAAAAGTATTAGAAGACCGACTAAATGATTATGAAGATGAAAAGGATATTAGGCTCAAAATTTATATCCACACCATAGTTGGAAATGGTAATCCTCCCAGCAATAAAGAATACTCCTACAAAGTTATGGAGATAGCAAACAATGAATAGCAAATTGTATTTCAAATGCCTACAGTTGGCATCGGGTCATTACTTGTCTGCTAATTTACCTAGCAATTGGTACGACTGGACCGAAGACCAGCAGAATGAATTTCTCATTGAGAATAACTGGGAACCGTTTGAGAATTACGATCCTGAGTATGTATGGGGCTGTATTGAATCAGCAGCCAAAGTTACTTATGAATTTATAGAAGACTTATCGACTACACCGAAGGAGACAACTCAATGAAGAAATTCACAGCCACATTACTAATAGACGAGGAGCAACTATTAAAAGTCTATTGTGAAGGTCATGAGATACAACAACCTGAAGATTGTCCTTCCATTGAAGATATGGTGCGTTCAGAGCTTGTGTGGGTTCTTCAGAGTGGAATAGATGTTATTGGAGATATAGTTGAAGTAGAAAGCTAAAACTAACCTTATGACTCAACTAGACATATCTCAAGCTAAGGCTGATATCTCTAAATTGTTAGACCTTGCCATTGGTGGCGAAGAAATCGTGATTACTCAAGATGACAAACCAGTGGCTAAAATCTCGCCCATCACTCCTGCACTACGACCTTTGAAAAGAGGTAGTGCTAAAGGTAAGGTTTGGATGTCTGATGATTTTGATGAGCCTCTAGAAGATTTTAGAGAATACATGGAATGAAGCTACTCTTAGATACCCATACATTCCTGTGGTTTGTAAACGATAACCCCAGACTCAGTAACCATCTCAAGGACCTAATTGAAGATACAAACAATGTTAAATACCTAAGTGTGGCCAGCCTTTGGGAAATGTCGATTAAGTTCAACTTAGGTAAGCTAACATTAGACCCTAACTACGAAGAGTTTGTTGAGAGAGAAGTCACCACTAGTACTATTCAACTACTCAATATTGAACTAGAGCATTTAAGGATTAACTCTACTCTGCCTTTCCATCATAGAGATCCTTTTGATCGTCTCATTATTGCTCAATCCGTGGCTGAAGACATACCCATCGTTACTGTAGATTCAGCCTTTGATAAATACGAGGTTACTTTGATCAATTAATCCATTGCCGACCCAACTTTTACATTAGGATCTGCCGAAGATATTGAACAAGCAATACTTGAGAAATGTAATTGAATAAAGTCTTCTCGCATCTTCGTAACCTCTATAGAAGAAGTGAACATAATAATATTGCACCATTCGGATCAAAGCTATTGTCTATAATTCAGTAAACGTGCAGTTAGACAAATTTACAGAGTAAATGACAGTCGATAATAATTCTAAGTCTGAAGAGACAAATTGTATTGATGATGATCTAGACCATCTACTGAAAGAATTGAACAATGAGCCTCCTGTTGAATTAGACTGGCCTGATGTCGATCTGGGCAAATTGCTGGAAGAAATTCCATCTACAAATTTAGAGCATAATTTTGATTGTTTAGAAACTGATTTATCATCATTAATGCAAGATCTTAAACCAGAATGGCTTGATCTAGAGCCAATAACTAAGACAGAGCAAATGCCTAGATCAGCTCCAGATCCAAATTTGACGGTTAAAGATGTCGCTGCTTGGATGCTGAGTCAAGTTAAATCAAATAGACAACTCTATCAAAATTATGCTGCTTCATATATTGAAGAACACTTTGGTGAGCATTTTACTTATCTAAATGAAAATCAAAATCCTGCGATTTCAAAGAAGGTTTTAGAGAAGTTTAGAAATATTTCTCAAACAACTGTTGTCTGGAATAGGGCAGAGTTTTATTGGAGACTTCGGCAACCAAGCGATCCTATCAACTATAGACAAGTAAGTAATTAAGACATTGCTGTGCTGATACCAATAATCTTAAATCTTACTTTTCAACGATATAAGTGAAATTTGTTGCCATCACTAATTAAATACCTGTCCTGAGCCATGACGTTAAAGCTGGCTCATTTTTAATGTCAATTTATTCACTAATAATAACTATGAAAACTCATCAAGCAAAAGTAATAAATGTAGTCCAAGCCAAAACCAGATATGGCCTCAAGTTAGTTCTTAATGCAGAACTTCTTAGTGATAATTCCAAAGTCGCCTGTTGGAGTGACGATTTGGGTAATAAGGTATTTAGATCGAAGCACAAAGGCGATATTGTTGAGCTTATCGAATCTGATAAGGGTAAATATAGTGTTCTTGATAGAGAACCATCTCGTAATATTGGTGGCTCAGGGCTAAAATCTGTTAATGAAATTATGGATGGTGGCTCCGCATTTAATAGCAATGGTAGTGTTACTCAAAAAATCGCTAATTCTGCGGTAGATGATTACCTGAGTAATGATTTGGGATTGCCAGAGCTACTAACAGACCGCCAGAAACAAGATCTATCTAAGCTCACTGAGTAGAGGGCCAAACTTTTAGTATTCTGTATTGAGACTATCAAGAACGAGATGGATGCAAAAGGTTTTGAGTTCTATGAAAATAGTTGCCGTAGTCTAGGAGTCAGTTTATTTATTCATATATCGCGCCATCTTCCATAAGTATTAGTAACCTTCTTACCTAACGCTACACAAGGTTACTAATGCTTGAATATCTGTAAGCATGAGATTATTAAGATATCTTAGTTTTAGTGACATAAGCTAAATAAGAATACTTATAATCTAAAAATATTAATTTCAAACTTCTGATTTTCTAGACGAGGACTTACGTGATGCTCTCAAAGGTGATAAAAGAAGGTGTTAAGTCTTTAGTTTTGGAAGTTACAGAAAATCCAACTGTAGCTGCTATTACTGGGGCTATCACTGGTGTTTTACTAGGTCTATACTTTCAGGATCACTCCGAATCTTCTTATTCATTCGGTGAAGCCTTTCATTTCTTCTCAGATAAAAAAGCAGATTTGAAAGAAGTGTTAGGTATTGATTTGGATAGTCTTAATGTTGATAACTACTCTGAATATGAAATTCAAAACATAGATATTTTAATCGATGGTTTAGATACGGAAGTTGCCTTAGAGAAACATTATCATGTACATTATTTACATGAAGTTGATATATGGTCAAAGAGTCTACAAGCTGCGGGTGCAAGCTAACATCACAAATTGCTCACAAGCTTATTAAAATTAGATTAGGTAAATAATATTTAACTTTGATTTACGTAGTATGACATTAGAAGTTTTACTATGGCTGAGAATTCAAGCTAATTTATTATGAATCCATCCAACCCATAATTGCAGCCTTACCAACTTTGATATAGGGGTTATCTAAAAACTTGTCAATAGTATCATCACCAGCGGCTTTTAGTGCAGCAAGGGCTTTACGCTTAAACTCAGGTGTAGTTTCATTATTAATATGATCGACTATTTCAGCTTCAGTAGCAGTAGGATTGGTTTGTTCTAGTTGTTTAAGTAAGTTTTGTATTTCTTCTGCTGCTTCTGCTAGAGTTCGTTTTTGATTTATTGTAATATCGACACGACCAATTTTATTTCCGACATCTAAATTACCGCTAATCTGAGAATTACTCAAATCATAATTTATATTTTCTTTCCCTGCTATTGTCTCAATAATTTCAAGTACTCTTGTATTATCTTTACGTATGCTTTGTATTTGTTCAGAATAAAAATCTGTTTGCTGTAATAGTAATTTTATCTCTCTGTCTTTGGCTTCAAGTATAGGATTATATTTTTGCCAGAAATATCTTTCTATCTCTGCCTTGTCAGTATTAGAAGGAACCTCAACACGAACTACAAACGCGCCATTAGTTTTTCTTTCAATAGCTTGTATGATTAGTTCTCTATTCCCATCTTCAACTTGTATATCTTGAAATGATGTTAAAAAAGCTTGCCAGTCAATACCTCCAGAAAATATAAGATCAACTGTATCTGATATTTTTTGAATAAGATTAGCCAAATCTCCTGGATTAAAGATTTGGTCAGGAGCAGAAGGACGACGTTCTTTAAAATTATCCTTTAAATAAATATAATCACAGACTACATTATCAAGCTTTGTATCGTTATTGATATTCCAATCTTCCAGACAAGCACCAGTAAGATTTGACTTTGTTAAATTAGTACCTAAAGCTTGAACTCTGGATAAATTTGTATTGCTTAAATTTGCATTGCTCAAATTAGCATTTACTAAATTCGCTTCACTTAAATTTGCATGACAAAGATTAACATCACTTAGATCTGCACCTTTAAGGCTTACATCACGTAAATCAATGTTGCTAAGATCGTATCCTCTAAGATCAATTGCACTTAAATTAACTCTATAGTCGTAGTTACTTTCCCGCCATTTATTCCAAACAGATACTCCTTGCTTGATTATGGCAAAACAATTATGACTAGAAATTTTATGATTTTCTGCTGTGTCAACAACTCTTTCCCATGATAAATCAACAGCATCACAGATATTGACAAAATTATCTTGAGTTATAGGAGCCCCTTGCCAAAATCTTTTGAGGGTTGCTTTAGAAACAAAGGCTAGCCCATACCAAGCCTCATCATATTTGTTCCATCCTTTTTTGTTTCTAGCATCATCTACAAGTTTTAATCCTTGTGTAGATGCTTTCAAAGTTGCTGCCACGTTTCAAACTTTTAACTTTCTTGATAAAAGGAGGATATTATATCCCCCTAGTTTATTAATAACTTAGATCTATATAGCTTTTGCCTATAACAAAATATGCTATGTGCAAAAGCTACTAAGTCAATCAACTATTCGGAATCAGGAAGAATTTCTAACAATTCTTCTGGAATAGCGGGAATTGTACCGTCGGATGTTGCATTTACGCAAACATGAATACTTAAATTCAAAGTTGCTGCTACAACTGCGACGGTAAGCAAAAACTTACCAAATTTGACCATAATGGTACTCCTGATTGTATATATGTAACTGTTAATGTGTGCTAAACATTCCTGCCCGTGGCATTACATATAACAGTAGAGTAATCCGAATAAAAATGTCAATATGCAGCAGAAGTGACCGAGACATCGACGTAGAGATTGCTCGGCGTAAGCTTGTATTTTTTTACTCAAGCCAGATAATCTAGAAACCTTTATTAATCACGTTTAGCACACATTAATTAAATCAGGAATATTGATATATCTGGCTTGATTACTTATATTTAAACACTTAATAAATGCACTTTTGGTGAACTTATAGTTCATTATTGGTTCACTTTACAAGTTTGATAGTTCACCATTTGGCTCAAGGCTCACTTATAGCTCACCTAAAAATCTTGACCGAGAAGTCACAAAACTACTCCCTATCACTACCCAACCTTGCCTCTAACTTTAATAGGCAAGGTTTTTTATTTATCCATTTACATCACTAGATAATTAATATGACTACTACGAGCATCTCAATTCAAGACCTAGTACAACGAGAAGTAATATATTGCGTTTCCTCTCTTGTACACACACTTACACAAGAAAACAAACTAGATGAAGAACTGGCAATTTCTTTATGGGAAGGCCCTATTAGTTTTGATAATGCAGAATATGCTATCAACCAAGATGGCTCTTATCTAGATCAAAAGGATAATCTTTGGGGCCTGTACGACAATGATGATGCAGATAACCCAATTGTTGATTATGAATACGAAAGCAAAGAGGAACTAATCAAGTGGTACTTCGAGGATATGGGATGGGACTTAAATGATTATCGCTCTGAGGTATTTGAGCATTGGATCGTGACATCTTGGCTTGGAAAGAAATTACAAGAGCATGATGAGACTGTTGTAGAGGATGTCTTAGGTATTGCTTACATCTGGTGTCGCACAACTACTGGTCAGGCAATACATTGTGACTGTGTTATTCAACAAATCTACAACGAATTGATCTCAAAGTAATAGTTTATCTGTACCTGTAGTTCTATCTCGCTTCAACACTACATTACAGAGCAAATGAAACCAATTAACTTTCAGAAATACAATGATTCTGATTTAATTCAGGAATATAACGACATCAATTGTCGGCGTGTTCGTAAACTAACTCTAGAAAGAGTAGAGAAAATATGTGAATACTACGGCAATCCATCTAGTGAAAAAGATGTCTCAGGATCTTTTGACGAATATGTCAGGGAGCTTCAACTAGATATCACCGATAAACCTTTACTCAGAGAAGCATTTGCCAACTATGTAGACATGATTGAACAAGATGGCTTAATTCATAGAGTGCAGTCATATCAATATGATTACGTGGGCAAGTTGAATATGGATGATTAACTTACATAAATAAAACTTATGTCACATAAGTAAAACTTATACTGTATAACTAAGTAATCAATACGCAACGCTGGTTCACTTAGGAAGTACTCTCTAGAAGGAAGAAAGCTTTAAATATAGTGTCCCCCTTTAGCTTCTAATAACAGTTATCTAATAGGAGTTTAGAGTCATCGATAGACTTATTATTCTAATCAGAGTAATTCTCTAATGGGGCTTTGACGCTGTTCAACTAAAGATACTGTATTAGTTGTCTGTCCTTCATCTGCTTTACTACCGCATTTCTGCTAGGGGTATGATAGTCGGATTGCACTTGTTTCTTAAGCTCTTTGACCAGATGGGGGCTTTTTCATCACCCGTGATGGCTTGTCATTGTTTTACAACTTATCAGAGTTGGAGATATTGAATAGTTTCTCATCTATACAATCATTTGTTGCGCCCCTAGATTGTTGGGTCACATACTTTATCTGCTTGACTATAAAAGTATGAAAACTAGCCTGGGTCACTTGAGGTTCTATCTCTGAGCCAACGGCATTTGGACAAAGCTTTAACATAGTCCTGAAATGCTGGTCTTACTATTATAGCACATAGATACTAAAAAAGCCCCCCCACAAGCCATCGTGAGGGAGACTAATTTAGTAAAGCTTTGTCCTGATTACTATTATAGCACATATATATTTATATGCCGTGTAGCCCTATCTCCACATTCACTACACAAAGGTAACTACATCATGTTCAACCCATCAATACTAGAACTAGAAAGTCAAATTCAATATCATCAAGAGCAGCAGGAACTAGCCGAGCAAGAACTTGACCGCCTCAAGATGACCCAAGCCTTCGCAGAAGATGCAGCAGAGAAAATAGAAGATGCTCTAGAACATATAGATCCCAAATATATAGATATTTTCAAAGAACATCTACTAACACTCTTTCCTACTGAGGCTCCTCTTTCATCGGAGATGGAAGCCCCAGTCTATCTAGAAGAAAAAGTAGAAGAGGTTATTGAGCCTCAAGAAGAAAAACCAAAGAAAGAGTTTGATCCTCTTAGTTACTATGAGCTAACTGGGAAACCAGATCTACGTCCAGATACCTTTGAAGATTTAGCCCCTAATATTACCTACTCTTCAAGTGGTAGAGCCTACATTGGATTTAACGATAAGCAAGAAGCAGAAAAGTTTAGAGATAGTATTTCTGAGCCTTCAATGCTTAGTTATACTGACACGATGAACGGCTATAAATACGAGGTTAAGTTCTACTGTACAAAAGAGTTTATCGAGGACATAGTTAATGACTGGACACCTGATCAGAAAGCAGAATTAGACTGGCAAGAACAGTTAGTACGTATAGCTCCTGATATCTTCTATGATCCTTCTACATCCAGATGCTTTGTAGGATTCACTAATTATCAAAGAGCTAATACCTATGGCGCACACCTTAAAGAAATCCATGAGTTATATGATTCTAGATACACAGTAGGTAAACCTTCAGTAGTAACTAACTGTAAACATGAATTAGTAATTAAATGTATTACAGAAGAGAATGCGCGTAAGCTATCTGGGTTAAATCTCAAGAAGGAGTTAGAGCATAAGACCAATAAAGCTATTACTGATAAGTGGAGTGTACTAACAGAAGACGTACATATCTATGTTCCACAAACGCAAGAAATTAAAAAGTCTCAGGTATTAGGTGAGAGTGATTTTCCTAGCTATCCCTACACAGAAATACCCTTAGATCAAGTGGAATTTGGAGATGTCATAACTAGTACTTCTCATAGTAGAAGTGCCTACATGGTCAAGGAACACAAAGGAGAATTTGTATTAGCAGAATGTTTGTACCATAAATCTCTACCATCTAGAGTAGGCGAAGAATATAGTTTCTCTAAGATTTATTTAGTAGAGAAGGTTTCATCTGGAACGAAGGAGTCCACTTTAGTTTCGACCGAAGAGATAGCAAGTGCAGCCCTCCTGCGTCGGGACGATGCAGCAGTATAGTTCGATTCCTCTACATAAGTTATCTGTAGGGGAACAAAACATCGCCCACGACTGATTACTCTTCTCACTAAGTTAGCTGTTGAAGGTGACAGACTTAAATCAGCAGGTCGATTGTTTTGTTTTTGAGAGTTGTCGTACATAGAAACTACTTATAGAGAATTGGCAGTACAATAGTAGTACATGTAATTGATTTGAAACTTTTGAATTATGAATAATATTAATGCAAGAAATATCAATGGCGTTAAGACACACCCCAGAAATGTTTGTGGATACCCGAGGTTATGAAGGATATGAAGTTAGCAATCTAGGTAATGTTTGGAGCAAGAAGACAAATAAAATACTTAAGCCCTATCAGACCCAAAAAGGATATCTAACAGTTGGCTTTTGGCTCAATGGTAAGAAGAAGAGATTATCGATACATAGGCTTGTAGCAAAGGCTTTTCTTCCAAACCCCAATAACTTACCTGAAGTAAATCATATCAATGGCTGTAAAACTGATAATAGAGTGACTAATCTGGAATGGAGTTCAGGTGGTGCTAATGTTTCCCATGCTTACAGAATAGGATTGCGCCAATCAAAGCTTTCTGAATCCGAAGTAGAACAGATACTACAACAACTAGAACAAGGATTAACTCAAAGAAAATTAGGCAATAAGTTTAATGTTAGCCATTCCACTATTGGGGAAATTAATAGGGGAAAGATTTGGCGACGAGTTACAGCTTAGAAATACTTTCATAAAGAGAGCATGAAGCAAGGCACTTTGGGCAAATCTTGGGCAATAATAGAAGTACTCAAGATTTGTCCTCTACACTCAAGCTCTGAAACCCTTGATATAACTGAAAAAGCGGATGAGGGGAATCGAACCCCTAGCTTTAGCTTGGAAGGCTAAGGTATTACCACTATACGACATCCGCATTTAGGTTAGCTTTTAAACCAACTTAGTTATAGTAACGAGATTCCGTGCTTTGGTCAAGTCTTTTTGCGGAAAAGTTTGGTAGTTTTGAATATTTCAGAAGGCAACTAGGAATCAATTGATGTCAAATTGGTGTCAAATTGGCGTATTCCTAAAATAAAGATAAAGCCCGTGTGGGCAAGGTTAAGGTAATTAGACATAAAGTAATGAACGCTTATCAGGTTAGATTCACATTTCCTACTATCACAATATTTATGTAAGTACTGCATGCGATCGCCTTTCATCTATTCGCTCTTTTAAAGCATATTGATAAAAATTTGCAACTACTCTAATATCATAAGAAATTGCTATCTGCTACTTAAAACATGCCCGTCACAATTTCAAAACAAGATTATTGGGATTTAGTTTACGAAGCTCAACGCAAAAAAAATCTCAACCACAGAGACCCCTTTGACGTTACTTGGCAATATCCAGAACAATTAGGACAAGGTACTCATCGCGAAATTCAGCTACGACAGGGAATAGAATTGGCAATCGAGCGTTACCATTTACATGATGATATAATCACGCAATCTCCAGAGCGATCGCATCCTCTAGAGTATCAGTTTGCGATCGAGGGTATACCTTTTACTGGCTCAATTGGTGCAGGACAATATGCGCTATGCGGTAGTGGTATGGCTCCAATTGAAATATGGGAACGTTCGGCAGCCGAACCAATTATGCAGATCAGCGTTCATATTGAGCCAGAATTATTTCAAACTTTTTTAGGCGATTGTGAATTAGCATCTATGGGTCTGGAGCATCTTATGCGACCAAGCGATCGCTGCTATTACAATTATGAAGGTATAACAACAGTAGCGATGCAAACCGTGCTGCATCAAATTTTGCACTGTCCCTTCCAGGGCATTACAAAAAAGGTTTATTTAGAAAGTAAAGTCTGGGAGCTGATGGCATTCTTAGTTGAAGAAGAACAGGAACGTCATCAGGATAAGCGTTTTAGCTTTACTCTAAAACCAGATGATATAGAACGTATTCATCATGCCAAAGAGATTTTGACTCAGCAGAGCGATCGCCCGCCTTTATTACTCGACTTGGCGCGACAGGTAGGACTAAACGATTGCACTCTTAAACGTGGATTTCGAGAAGTTTTTGGCACTACAGCATTTGGTTACTTGCACGACTATCGTTTAGAGCAAGCTCGACAGCTTTTGTTAGAAAATCGTCTCAATGTGTCAGAGATTGCCAATCAGATTGGGTTTGGCAGTTGCAGCTATCTCTCAAAAGTATTCCGTAAAAAATACGGCGTTTCACCCAAGCAATATCAAACTAAATATAAAAATTCCGTATAAGACAAATTTTATTCCGTTTCGGACAATTTTAATCCTATTCTCATAACTTCCCTTCTGATAAGATTCGCTTTATCAGTAATTATTATCAATAATCAAAAAGGTATGCTGCCTTTTATTGGCAAGGCGTAGGGAATTATGTTGAATAGACTACAGTTACTAGTATTGGCAGGTTTATTGTCGCTTTCTGCAATGCCAATTTTGGCGGAGGAGCAGAGGAGCAGCTCGAAACAAAGGCTTGAGGCGCATGTATTCGCTAAGGCATCAGGAGTAATGGAGACTATCAGACCAGGAATAGTCAGGGGTACAGCTATCGATTTGTTGGCTCAGGGAGTTGCCCAGGTTACTGGAGTTGAAGTAATCCAGACAGATGATGGAATGGAATTAATCTTGAAAACCGTAGCAGGAAGCGAGAGATTAGTACCGTTAATTCTGAGTGAGGAAAAAGATATGGTGATCGATATCCTTGATGCCACTTTAGCCAACTCAATGAGCAATGGTATCACCGAACTCAATCCCGCACCAGGAATTACCAAGATTACGGTCAACAAAGTCGAGTCAAATAGCATCCAAGTCAGGATTACAGGAGAAAATCAGGCACCCAGTGCAGAAGTAATGCCTGGAAGAGATGATTTAGTTTTAAGTATTGCTCCAGAAGGAACCACCAACGAAGCAGAACCCGATGAAGAGATAGAAATTATTGCCACAGGAGAAGCCGAGGAAGACGGTTACAATCCCAAAGATTCCAGTACGGCAATTGGAACAGATACGCCAATCAAAGATACGCCGTTATCGATTGAGGTAGTTCCTCAAGAAGTAATTGAAGACCGCAATGTTAGAGAATTAGGAGAAGCACTGGAAACCGTTCCTGGTGTGATTGAAGCTGGTGGAAGAGGAGGTAGTGTTTTTGGTCCTAATTTTAAGATTCGTGGTTTTGATGTAGGGGACGGATTGTTTAGAGATGGTATTCCTACCAACACCCTAGCACCCCTAAGTATCAACGATCTCGAACGGATTGAGGTGCTGAAAGGTCCTGCTTCAATTTTATTTGGACAGGGAGAACCAGGAGGAATTATCAATCTAGTAACCAAAAAACCTCTAGAAACACCACTTTACTCCGCATCATTTAGCGCAGGTAATTTTGATACTTATGAAGCTGCTATAGACTTATCGGGTCCCTTGAATGAATCAAAGACAGTGAAGTATCGTTTGAATTTATCTTATGAAAATTATGAAAGCTTCCGTGATTTTGTCAATGGCGAGCGATTTTTAGCTTCTCCCGCTTTGACCTGGGATATAGGTAAAAACACCACTATTGATTTTTATGGACAGTACGTTAGTGACCAAGAAACCGTAGATAGTGGCATCCCTGCCCAGGGCGATGGTATCGTTGATGTACCTCAAGAAAGATTTTTAGATGAAGACTTTGGTGAGTTCGAGCAAGATCAGTTTAGAGTTGGTTACAGTTTCGATCATCAGTTTAATGATACTTTGTCGGTTAGACACGCATTGGAATACAGCGAATACGAACCTTCAAGATTTGGGGTATTTTTTGGCGAATTTGACGAAACCACAGGGGATTTAACTCGATTTGAATACGGTACAGATGAAAAATTTGAGAGATTTTTTACTAACGTTGATGCGATCGCCGAATTCAATACTGGTTCAATAGAACACCAAGTTTTATTTGGGGTGGAATATCTGAGCAATGTTGATCGGCAAGCTTTCGAGTTTAGCGATCCGTTCCCCTCAATTAACGTTTTTAATCCTGTTTACAGTAACAACCCATTTGTAATCGAACCCAACTTCTTTCGTGATGATAATGTGGATTCGGTAGGTGTATATCTACAAAACCAAGTAGATCTTCTGTCAAATCTAATAGTTTTGGCAGGAGTTCGTTTTGATTATGTCGATCAATTTCGTACTGTGCAGGATTTAGGTGAAGAACGAGAAGAGTTTGGGCAGGACGATACTGACTTCACCCCCCGTGTCGGTATTGTTTACAAGCCTATCGAACCCGTATCAGTTTATGCTTCTTTTACCACCTCTTATAATCCTACTTTTGGTTCAAGTCGTAACGGAGATGGTTTGTCTTTCGATCCTGAAACGGGAAGACAGTTTGAAGTAGGAGTTAAAACAGAGATCAGCGAACAACTAAGCTTTACTTTCGCTGCATTTGATATTCGCAAACAAAGTGTTCAGACAGACGATCCCAGCGATCCTACTCTTTCAGTTCAAACAGGGGAACAAGCCAGTCGCGGAATCGAACTCGATGTAAATGGTGAAATTTTACCTGGTTGGAATATTACCGCAGCCTATACTTTTCTCGACGCTTTCGTCAGCGAAGACAACACCGATGTTGTCGATAACGACTTACCTAATGTACCTGAAAGTCAGTTTAGCCTCTGGACAACTTACAACCTTCAAAGAGGTAGCTTAGAAGGCTTGGGGGTTGGTTTGGGATTCTTTGCCTTGAGCGATCGCTTTGGAGATTTAGACAATAGCTTTACCCTACCTGGTTATTTTCGCACCGATGCTGCCCTATTTTATAAACGCGACAACTGGCTTGCTCAGTTGAACATCGAAAATCTGTTTGATGTTGAATACTTTGCCTCAACTAATTTTGATTCCCGCTTAGGTGTCAATCCTGGCGATCCCTTTACTATCTTGGGCAAGGTAGCAGTGGATTTTTAATCATTTAACATTGAGCATTTATCGGCGTTGGTCATCATGTAATGTCTTACAAAGAATTACTTGTCGTAGCTTTAAGCCACAAAGGCGCTTTGTCACGCCGCATGTAGCTCTAAGCTTCAAGCTTTTCAAATCCAAGTTTACTCCTTTAGAGATAGAAAATGCTCTAGTAGCATTACGCATTTACCAACGCCCATTTATCAATTAATAAATGCTTCCTTCGCTTATGTTTAAATTGCGTCTTTATTTATCTTCGTTCATCTGGCAATTCTGTACTGCGATTCTAATTGTAATTGCGATCGCTGCATAGCGGTCAGTGGAAAGAAAATTTTGCTTTTGCAGGAAAAGTTTTAGGTAAATCTGAACAGATCGAACGAGTTATGGCTGATTATTACCAACGAGCAAAAGAATTTCAGCAACAGATGAACTCCAGTAGCGATGAAGTATCCATTGTGCGGATCTATCCCACTCACATTAATCTTTATACCAAGTCTGGTTTCATCGGTACAGTTTTAGAAGATGCAGGTTTATCTCGCCCACCTTCTCAGGATTTAAACCTTGAAGAAACTCAAAAAATTACAGGCGATACGATTCAATACACTATTTCTCAAGAAGTTATCGATAAAGCAGATGGCGATGCCATTTTTGTCATCGTTACATCTTGGAATCAAGAAGCTCAAGATTTGCTGGCATCTCTCAAAGCCGATCCTCTGTGGTCAAAATTAGAAGCTGTCCAACAGGAAAAGGTTTACGAAGTGGGAGATTATTGGATCGGAAATGGAGTAATTGCAGCTAATGCCGTTCTTGATGATCTACATAAGTATCTTGTCAAATGAGATCACAGGCTTAATTAGTTGAACATTACTCTTCTACAAGCTTCGATTCCCGCTTTAAAGTCAATGCTGGCAATCCATTTAAGGTTTCAAACACTGTTGATGTAGAGTTTTAATTTGTCGAGGTCAATTTAATTGTTTAAAAGACTTTATCATTTAGTTTTGCTGTTTGTGGTCGGCGTTTTAATTGTAATTATGATCGCAGCTTGTAATAACAATAGGTCAGATAAATCTAATTCTGCCTTAACTGAAAACTGTCAGGTAATTCAACACGCGATGGGTGAAACCTGTGTACCTTTCGATCCGCAGCGCATTGTTGTTTTAGACTCTGTGATGTTAGAAGCTACTATGGCAATTAATCAAAAACCTGTAGGTAGTCCTCTTGAATTTGCACCCCCCTCAGTAGACACAACTGATATTATCGATCTTGGTGATGTTGAAGCAATAAGCTTGGAGCGAGTTTTATCACTCAAGCCCGATCTCATTTTGGGAACAACAGACTCTCCGCCACCATATTCGCAGCTTAGTCAAATTGCCCCTACTGTCTTAGTAAATTTTGAACATAGCGGGGAATGGAAAGAACATTTTGCTTTTGTGGGAAAGGTTTTAGGTAAATCTGATCAGGTGGAACAGATAATGGCTAATTACTATCAACAGGCAGAAGAATTTAAACAAAAAATAGGCGATCCAAGTGAAACTACAGTATCAGTAGTGCGGATATATCCCACTCAAATTGCGCTTTATACTAAACCAGGATTTATCGGCACGATTCTAGAAGATGCAGGTTTATCTCGCCCACCTTCACAAGATTTAGATTTAAAAGAAACTAAGGTATTAAACTTTAGTACTATTCAGTACCTTATCTCTAATGAAGTTCTAGATAAAGCAGATGGTGATGCTGTGTTTGTCATTGTCGGTAGCTGGGATGAAAAAATAAAAGAAGTATTAGCATCTCTCAAAGCCGATCCTTTATGGGCAAAACTAAATGCTGTCCAACATGGAAAAGTCTATGAAGTGGGAGATTACTGGATCGGCACTGGAGCGATCGCAGCTAATGTCGTTCTCGACGATCTGGAAAAATATCTGATCGCCCAATAAAAAAAGACGATTGCACTGATCAAAACACAACTATTTGTTAAAGCTAGGAAATAGCGATCGCGTTTTGATGTTTGAAAATTATCCAAATCCTGTTGATTATGTCTTCATCTAAACCTCTGTTGCGGTTACTTCGCTATGGCAAACCTTATTTAGTTCAGATTTGGGGTGCAATTATCTGCTCCATTTTCAACACTTTATTCGATCTCGCCCCTCCCTACCTCATCGGCATGGCTATAGATGTAGTAGTCGAACGAGAAACTTCTCTGCTGGCTCGATTGGGTATAAGTGATGTTCCCACTCAGTTGTTGTTACTATCGCTACTGACGGCGATCGTCTGGGGATTGGAATCATTGAGCCAATTTATGGCAGATAAATTATGGCGCAATCTAGCTCAAACTTTTCAGCACCAGCTTCGAGTGGATGCTTACAACCATGTCCAAGAATTAGAGCTAGCATACTTTGAAGACCGCAGTACGGGAACGTTATTATCTATCCTTAATGATGACATCAACCAGCTTGAGCGATTCCTTAACTTTGGGGCGACAGATCTGCTCGATTTCTTGACGCGGGTGCTGGCAGTGGGAATTAGCTTTATACTGTTAGCTCCCGCTATTGCTTGGAGTGCGATGTTACCCATTCCGCTTATTTTGTGGGGAACGTTTGTTTTTCAGAAAAAACTAGAACCGCTCTATGCAGCAGTAAGAGAGAAAGCTGGTTCAATTAGCGATCGCCTTTCTAACAACCTTTCGGGTATAGCCACGATTAAAAGTTTTACCGCCGAAGCCTATGAAAGCAGTCGCGTCAACGTAGACAGTGATGCCTACCGCCGTAGCAATGCCAGGGCGATCGCTCTCAGTACAGCTTTTAAACCATTGCTGCGGTTTTTAATTTTGCTGGGGTTTTTAGTCGCGCTATATTTTGGCGGATTAGAAGTTCTGAGCGATCGCCTTAGTGTAGGGACTTATGGCTTTATGATTTTTATGATTGAAGGTCTACTCTGGCCCTTTACCGAACTGAGCGAAATTATGGACGAATATCAGCGGGCTATGGCATCGGTGCGACGGGTTATGAACTTGTTGGATACGGCAATTACTATCCCTTCAGGGAGTCAGGCTTGGCTGCCCAACGTAGTCCGAGGTGAGGTGAAATTTGACGATATTAACTTTGATTACCGCAAACATGATCGAGTTATTAAACATTTGTCTCTCCACATTCCCCCCCGATCTACTATTGGCATTGTCGGCGTAACTGGTTCGGGCAAAAGCACTTTAATCAAACTTTTGCTGCGCTTTTACGAGGTGCAAACTGGACGTATTACTATTGATGGCATAGATATTCGAGATCTCAACCTGTACGAACTGCGCGGCGCGATTGGCTGGGTAAGTCAGGATGTTTTTTTATTTCAGGACACGGTAGCAGAAAACATTCGTTATGGGAGCTTTGATGCCCCTCGCGATCGCATTATTAAGGCGGCAAAACTAGCGGAGGCACACCATTTTATCGAACAACTACCCCAGGGTTACGATACCGTTATTGGCGAACGAGGACAAAAACTCTCTGGAGGACAGCGACAACGTTTAGCGATCGCTCGTGCGATTCTCAAAGATCCACCGATTTTAATTCTGGATGAAGCTACATCTGCGGTGGACAATGAAACCGAGGCTGCCATTCAAAAGTCCTTAACTAAGATTACCCAAAATCGAACTACTATTGCGATCGCCCATCGCTTGTCTACTATTAGGCACAGTGACTGTATTTATGTGATGGATCAGGGTCAAATTACCGAATCGGGTACTCATGAAGAATTGCTAGCACTTAACAGTATTTATGGGAGATTATGGCGGGTACAGTCAGGAGTTGAATTAGCTCGATAGTGTCTGTTGTCTGGAGAAAAAGCCTTACAAGGGTAAACTTTTTACATTTAATTGTTTTGTTGGACGGGGAGACGGGGAGACAGGGGAGACCAGGGGAGACCAGGAAGACAAGGGAGACGGGGAGACAAGGGAGACAAGGGAGACAAGGGGACAAGAAGACAAGGAAGACCAGGAAGACAAGGAAGACCAGGAAGACAAGGAAGACCAGGAAGACAAGGGAGACAAGGAAGACAAGGAAGACCAGGGAGGCAAGGGAGACAAGGGAGGCAAGGGAGACAGGGAAGACAAGGAAGACAAGGGAGACAAGGAGATGGGGAGACAAGGGAGACAAGGAGATGGGGAGACAAGGGAGACAAGGAGATGGGGAGAATTTTTTAGTTACTTCTAGTATATTTAGAGACAATTATTAGCTTCTTTTGTACTGAATTCAAGTGCTTACTCACTTGTTTGTTTGCTTGGTTGCTCTTTGAAATCACAGCCGATCCATGAGTCTTTATGTAGTGTTTGGGGAACGCTAAACATAATGATTTCCCTGACTTTTTATGAATAATCAAGATCAATCTTTTCCTATAAAACGTATTAGCGTTGCTAATAATGGTACTCAAGCCAATGGGCAAAGCGGTTCTAACTCAATCAGCGATGATGGCAGATTTGTTACCTTTGAATCCAATGCGACTAACTTAGTCGCTGGTGATACCAATGGACAGACTGATACTTTTATCTATGATAGTTCCAACCAAACTGTAGAGCTAATTTCTATAGCGCCTGATGGCTCTCTAGCTAATGGCTCTAGTAATTCGGGTTCGATTAGTGGTGATGGCAACTATATTGCTTTTGCCTCTTTTGCCGATAATTTAGTCCCGAATGATAATAACGAGCAGCGCGATATTTTTCTTTATGATCGCGTTAATGAAACAACTGAGTTAATCAGCATTGCGAGCGATGGAACACAAGCCAATGGATTGAGTCTTTTTAGCACAACTAATGCCAATGGTCGTTATGTTGTGTTTGAATCAAACGCTGATAATTTAGTGGCAAATGATACTAACGGAACCAAGGATATTTTTGTCCGTGACCGCGTTAATCAGACTACTAGTAGAATCAAGGTCGGATTGAATGGCGCTCAAGCTAATAGTGATCTTAATCTAGGTTCGATCAGTGATGATGGTCGATATATTAGCTTTTGGTCAGATGCCAGTAATTTGGTTCCTGGAGACAGCAATGGATTTAGCGATGTTTTTGTCTATGACCGCGTCAATCAAACTACAGAATTAGTCAACAGCATTAATGGTGCTGATGCAAATGGTGCTAGTACTTCAGGATTCATTAGTGGTGATGGTTCGTATGTAGTTTATGAATCAGATGCCAGTAACTTAGTAGGTAATGACAGCAATGGATTTAGCGATGTTTTTGTTTATAACCGCGATAATCAAACTACTGAACTAGTCAGCGTTGCTAGCGAAGGTACTTTAGGTAACGGCGATAGCAGAAGTGCTTCTATTAGTGATGATGGTCAAATGGTTGCTTTTTTATCTGAGGCTGATAATTTGGTTGCAGCAGATACTAATGCGGAGTCTAATGTTTTTGTTCGTGATCTAGCCGATCAGACTACTAAACTTCTTGATGGCGATTCTTTTCCGACTCTGAGTGGTGACGGTCAGTCTTTGATCTTTAACTCTAGCCTCAGTACCTTAGTTAGCGATGACACTAATGATACTGGGGATGTTTTTCTGGTCGATCTCAGTTCATCGACAGTTGAGCCTCCCGTAGTTGAACCACCTGTAGTTGAACCACCTGTAGTTGAACCGCCTGTAGTTGAGCCTCCTGTAGTTGAGCCTCCTGTAGTTGAACCGCCTGTAGTTGAGCCTCCCGTAGTTGAGCCTCCTGTAGTTGAACCACCTGTAGTTAATGATTTAGATCGCTTTGCTATCGATCAGATTCATCGTTTCTATCAATTTGAAAGAGGATTTCATTTCTATACTACCGATGACAACGAAATTGACTTTATTCAAGAACAAAGTGCTGCGGGCAACTTATCTTATCAATCTGAGGGAGATAGGTATAGCGTTCTTAGCGATGATAAAGATGTTTTGACTGGTGAAACTCTTGATGGGGTAACACCTGTTTATCGCTTTTTCAATACCCAGACTGGCGCTCATTTTTATACTAACGATGAGAACGAGAAAAATTTCGTTGAAGACACTTTAGATAACTATAATTTTGAAGGGATTAAGTATTATGCTTTTGAGTCTAAGCCTACAGAGATAGAAACAATTCCTGTATTTAGAATGCTTAATAATGATTCTGGTTCCCATCTCTATACAATCAATCAAGATGAAGTAAGCTATATCCAAGATAACCTACCAAACTTTTCTTTGGAAAATAATGGCGATGCAGTGTTCCATGTCTTTGAACTATAAACAACTTTAATAGAATTAAATTTTGAAGCGATCGCTTTTAATAAGAGCGATCGCTTTACTCTGTTAAGTGTAGTTTAGAGCTTGGAATATCTAGCAAGCGCCTGAAGCGGAAAATATTGTTGATAGAGATGGTATTTAAGGTAGAAATGACCAGGGAAACCTGTTCCCGTAAATTGATCTTCATCCCAAGTCCCGTCGCCCTGCTGAGTAGAGAGTAAATACTCAATTCCTCGGGTCACGGCTTTGTGTCCCTCAAACCTATTCCCTTCCATTGCTGCCATGATGCCAATTAACGCCCAGGCTGTCTGAGAAGCAGTACTAATCCCCTGACCTTTTAAACTAGCATCTTTATAGCTAGCACAGGTTTCACCCCAACCTCCATCGGCATTTTGACAGTTTGTCAACCAAGTTGCCCCTGCTTCAATTTGATTACGACAACGGTGTGGTGCAATCAAGCTTAAAGCAGATAATACTCCACTAGTGCCATAAATATAATTTACGCCCCAACGTCCAAACCAACTACCGTCAGCTTCTTGTTCCTCGATTAAATAAGCGATCGCTTTTTGTACTCGCCAATCGTCCATCGAGAGATTACTCTCCCCTAACATTTCCAATACTCTGGCGGTAACATCAGCAGTATTGGGGTCAATCATCGCTTTGAGGTCGCCATAGGGGATTAGGTTGATCCAGTCCTGATCATTATCCAGATCAAACGCTGCCCAGCCTCCAGGTTTACACTGCATCGATGCAATCCAGTTGAGACAACGGGCGATCGCTTTTTGTTTTTGCGGTTCATCAGGTAGCTCAATCCCAGATAAACCCATGACTACCACTGCCGAATCATCGAGATCGGGGTAAAAGCGATTATCAAACTCAAATGCCCAGCCGCCAGGAGTTACTCCCTTATTTTTAACCGCCCAGTCACCATAGTCTAAAATTTGTTTTGATAGCAACCACTCTCCCCCCTTAACTAAAGCAGGATCACCCTGTGGAATACCAGACTCGGCTAATGCCCGTAAACACCATGCTGTATCCCAGACGGGAGAAATGCAAGGTTGAATTCGATAGCTGCTTGCTGTTTCAACAGCAAAGTTATCCACCGCAGTCAAACCCCGCTGCACAATAGGATCTTTGACATCATAGTTAAGGGTGCGTAAAGCCAAAAGGGAGTTAAGCATTGCTGGAATGATCCCACCCCAATCTCCTGTGGCTTCCTGTCTTTCTAAGATCCACTTTTCCGCTGCCGCTAAACCTTCTTCCCGAAATGGGACTAAATTGAGATTTTCCGCTACTTTAAAAGCCTGATCGAGAGCAACAAAGATATCTGTCCAGTCATTACTGCGGGGTAATTCATAGCGAACATTACTCAATCCTTCGGCATAGAGTTCATTAAGGCTTATTGGTTGTTCTAGCTGATATACAGGTTTACGATCAAAGACAATTAATAAAGGGACAGTACTGCCTCTTGCCCAGCTAGACATTTCATAAATAGTAAAGGGAGAAGTTTCGGGCAAAAGCATAATTGACGGCGGAATTGACGGTAATCCCTGCCAGTCATAGCAACCAATCAATGCCAAATGCATTTTGGTAAAGATCCGCGACTTACTGATACCACCACATTGCAGAATAAACTTTTTCGCCTTGACCAATGCAGGGTCGCTCTTCGGGACACCTAATAGTCTCAATGCCATATAAGCCTCAATGCTGGTAGAAAGGTCTCCCCCATCACCATAATAAAGCTCCCAACCACCATGACTACGCTGTTGCGATCGCAAATAAGCCTCTATTTTGTCTAAAGGTCTGGTTTTGCCTGTCCGCCAAATCTTATGTAGCATTACTACTTCGGCGGTAATAGTCACGTTAGACTCCAACTCAGCACACCAATACCCCTCAGGTTCTTGAATTGCTAATAAATGCTGCTGACTCCGAGCGATCGCTTGTTCTACTTTGAGCTGAATTGTTGGTTCTATTACTGGTGGCACTTTAAATCTATCTCCTCACTAATGATCAAAAGTATCTTTGAGCTTTCGAGTAATTTTACACATCCTATCGATAACAGAATGATGAAAACTAACGGCGACGAATATCATAACTCAATACTTTTCATCGTTTATTGAGATAACATTAGAAATGCGATTAGCCTAAGGCTACGCTACGCGATCGCTTTTTAAGATCAATTAATGTGGAGCTTCTAGTTTTGCTCCCTTTTTGATTGACCAGGGGGAATAAAACGAATTTCTATTCTGCGTCTGGTTTCGTCTGGTTGACGGTTAAGGGGCGCTAAACCGCCACCTTCTTGCTCTGGTAAGTATAACTGTGCTGCGGAATAGGCCCTAAACTCGACGTTTTTTAGCCCAGCATTTTGTAATTCTTGGACTACGGCTAAGGCTCTCATTAATCCTAAATCGGCGTTTGATCCTGGTCTGAGGTTCTTAACAGGTTGTTTTCCCTGTGCAACTTCTTCTAGGGTTTTATCGAGATTACTAGAGGAATTATTTCCTTGTCCATCGGTATGTCCAATTATTTGAATAAAATCGATTTCTTTTAATTGTAAATTTTTATTTATTTCTGGAGTAATTTTGGTCAATATATGATTCTTGAATTGAGGATTGAGTTCGGCACTACCTGAGTTGAATTTAAAGTTTCCTGATTCTTCATCAATGATGATTGGTGAGGCAGACTGTAGACGTTTATTGGCTTTAGTTAAGTCTTGATTTAGCTTTTGGGATTGAAATAATACGAGCAGTAGTAATAGGCAGAGAATCATAAAAGCATTGGACATTAGGTCGGTAAATGATTGATATATGCTATTTGATTCTGTTGTTGATTGAGATGTATATAGGGAACGTCTAGACATGTTTTATTTTACGCAAAGTCGCAAAGAAGCTATTGGTTTTATATTGAAACTGATGTTAAATAATTTTATTTATTTTTTCTGTTAAGCTTGAGAATAATAAAAGTCTAGACATCTTTTGTTTCGCGCACTAAGGTCAGTATAAAAAAGCTATATAAGTTATTTATTTGATATGGGAAATGTTTTACAAGATTTTGTTGAATTTGTCGGTTAGTTGTTGAATTTGTTGGTTATAGGTATTTATTTGTTGATTTGCTTGGTTACTAATATTGTTGTTTAGGTTATTGATATTGGCATTCATTTGTTGTTCATGCTTTTGAAACTCACTGAGCAGTTCTTTAATTGTGGAGGGTACATTATCTATTCGACCAATAAGTTGTTTAAGTTCTGTAGTTAAGTTCTGGATTTCTTTAATATTATTTTGTGAGCGTTGTTCAAAACTGTTTAAAAGGCGATCGCTTGTTATGCCAATTCCATTCAAGTTGGAATTCAACTGTTTTCCTTGTTGTGCTGAAGTATTGGCTAAGTTGCTTAAGCTGGAGTTGATGTTATTGAAGTTATTTTGATAGTTTTCTAAGATAGTTATCAGTTTGACTGTTTCATTTTTAGTATCTTGCAAAGACTCAAGGTTATTATTGATTCCCGAAGTTAATTTTTGTAGTTCGATAGTATTGTTTTCTGTTTGTTCTCGGAAACTAGTAAGTACTTTCTCGCCAAAGTTGCTAATACTAGTATTAATTTGTGCTTTGTGTTGGCTTAATGTCTCTACGACAGTTTCTAATTCAGATTGAATATTATTGAAGCTAGTAATTTGTTCTTGAATATGGCGATCGCTTTGTTCTAGTAAGTCAGATGATTTTTGATTGAGCTTATTTACATCTTCGATTAAGTTGGTGGTTTTTTCGCTGGAAGTGTTGAGATTATCAACAGCTATTTTTAAAGCATCAGTTGAGCTATGTAAACTTGCAGTTGATTTGTTGAATTGTTCGGGAATAGTTATAAGTTCGTTAGTAGCAGTAGTTAGTTTGTCGGCGAAGTCACTCGCTTTGAATATTTCTGCTGCTGCATGAAAACTGATTGAACTATTTTCTAATTTCTCGGAAGCGGTATCTAGTTGAGTATAAACTTGTTGCGCTAGCTCAGTTGTTTGTTGCTGGATTTCGCCTATTTTTATTACTTGATTTTCTAAAGAGGTTGTGGAGTTAGTAAAGGATGTTTGAGTCCTAGCTAAATCAGCAGTCAGGCTTTCTAAATGTTCAGAAAATTTACTGGCTTCTATTTTTTCGGCACCTTCGAGATATAACTCGGAAGCAGATTCAATTTTGTTAGCGGAAGTGACAAACTTGGGAACAATTTGACTTACAGTTTGGATATCTTGTTGTAGATTATGTGCCGACTCGCGAAAGCTATTGGTACTTGTCGCCATAGTGTGAGTTATATCATTAAACTGACTAACCATACTATCGACATTGTTTTGAAAACCTTGATTAGCAGTTACCATTTTATTAGCGGCATTACCAATAGTGCTTTCTATTACCTGTCCCACTTTTAGATGAAATCGTTCCAAAAATTCTTGCTGTTGTCTTACCATGCGATCAACAGCTTTATCTAAACGGGTATCTCCCTGAACATTAATTTTAAAAATGTTATCCAGATAGTCTTCCAGGGAACTAATTAATAGAGATTTAGCAAAGTTAGTATTACAGCGTAGATTGATCGCAATTAAAATTGAACTACAGGCGATCGCAATTAAACTAGAGAAAAAAGCAATCCCCATATTTTGTAATGGAACTTGTAACTGGGAGACTAAATAGTTTAGGTCATCAGCATTTGTTCCACTCTGACTAATAGTTTGACTGAGGTTATATAAGTTAAAGCTAATACCAATAAAAGTTCCCAGTAAGCCAAAAGCGAGTAATAAATTTGGTAATGTCCGACAAAAGTAATCCCATTGTTCACAACGTAGTGATATACCGAGAAAGTTTAATTCTTCTTGACCATATAGACCATCAATTAAGGCAATGGTATTTACCTGCTCAAGTTTGGCACTTGCTTGTCTAAATCTAGCTTCTAACTTACTAACAATTTCTGGTTGTTTGCCGCGACTTCCCTGTATAAGTAGTCTGGATACCTTGTGGGCTGAATTTATTAAATAATGGTACAGAGAATATCTTAGTGCGCCTACTACTATTGTCGGAATGATTATTAAAATTACTGTTAATAATAGTAGCTCGAAGGGAAAAATATTGAAGATTTCTGACATGATTTTAAGCAATAAAATTATACATAATTGGAGATTATTTGTCTAAAAAGCCACAAATCTTAGGTATTTGATCATGAATTGCTTATAACATTTCATCCAATAGCTCTTTTTCCTTTGCTTTATAATTATCTTCGGTAATTATTCCCTTGGCTTTTAATTTCTTCAGCTTTTCTAGCTTGAGAACTATTTCTTGAAGATCTTGATCGCTATGATCAATTTCTCCATCTATAACTGAGATATTATCTGATTGGGTGTCGGAAAAGACAGGATCTATAACCGAGTTAGTATCTGTATTACTATCCCAATAGTCAGCATCTAAGACTGAATTATTATCTGGCTTATTCTGAGTACTAGTATCTTGACCATTTTGATGATTTTGCTGGGTAAAAGATGCAAATTCAACTTCAGCTTTATTAGTCTTATTTTGTGGTTTACTATTAGTTGTATCTCCTGAAGTTAAGAGATGATCGCTCTGAACATCTCCTGCTATCTTTTGTTGCTGTTGCTGTTGTTTCTGTTCCTCCATTGCCTTCCGAACAACATCTTGCATTCTCTTCCAAAAACGATTAACAATGCCTTCTTGTCCCCGCTTTTGGATACCGCCTTTTGTCCCCACAACTATCTCTTTATAAAGATAATTAGGGTGACTTTCTGGTAAACTATCTACTGTAGTGACAAACTGCCTTAACTTGGGTAAATAGTACTCATTCCACTTGGCTGGATTTCTCGTCAGATCGGCGATCGCTTCATTCAATCTCTCATCTAAAGCTGATACCATTTCTTTCATACTAGCCAGCTTTTCTAAAGCCTCATCCCAGACATAACTCAGGGAAGTAGTTTCAGTTTTATCTCGAAACTGGTCATGATATTGCAATTCATATTCTTTAGTCTCACTGTTATAAGGAAGTAACTCAAATGCTAGGGAAGAATAGAAGATATCCTGCAAATCATTAATATTTCCTGCATCGGGAGGAATAATATCAATAAACTGAGTGTTGTGATCGTTATGCAGAAAACCTTTCCCGTGGGTTTTTTGACGCTGATAATGCGCCCGCATTTGTGATAAACCCTGAATTAACCTCAAGGGAAAAGCCGCATATTCCTTGACCAGAATAATTTTATCTTCTTCTTGAATTGGTTTTAAATCACTGTCGTGGATACCTAAGTTTTGCGCCAGAATATTTTTAAACTGAGTTATCTCTGGTTTATCGGTATCTTTAAACCCAATAATACTTACGCTTTTTCCTGGGTCATTATAAAAATAAGGATCGCTGGTGTTGAGAGGTAATAATGGCTCAGACTCTCTTATAATCTGTTCTAAACGTATCGAGCGATCGCTAATAGAATAACTTTCTAAGAAACGCTTCACTGCTGATTGTACCGTTGAACCGCTACGAGAGCCAAACATTTTATCAACGATCTGGTTAATTTCTGAGGTTAGATTTTGTTCATCAATCACACCACGCTCGAGACAACTAGCTAAAGATTCTCCCAAGCCGATCTTATCGGTAATTCTACTACTTACTAATGCTAATTGAGCCGCGCGATCGCTTTCTGGTAAAAGATTTTCATAGCAAGTGTCCGTGTCAGTATCACCAAAGATCGCTTCGCCACTCATATCATCAACATCTAGTCGTTTGCCGTCATCTTCTGCTTTTTTATAGGCGACTTGAACATTATTTAATAGATTACTAAAAGCACTGGCTTTAGTAGTTAGTTCACTCACATGGTTTTGTAATGCCTTGACGATAATTAATGCTTCCCGAAATAAAGCCGAGTCATAGTTATCTCTAATAAGTTTATTAACTTGTCCGACAATTCTTTTGGCTTCTTCTTGAACTTGACTAGTCTTTTGCTTATCTCTAAAGCTAAATAAATCCCTTTTATCTTCTACATCCCGAATATTTTGTTGAGCATCTTGCCATTTACGTTCTACAGTTTCTAATGCGTGAGGTGTCCCCAAACTATTAATATGATCCTCTAAATTACGGTAAGATCTATTTAGCTCTGTGGTTAAAGCTTCTAACCAAGCACGAGTATTTGTCAAAGAAAAATTAATATTATTTGGGTTAAGTAACTCCCCTACATAACGATTAATATCTTGAATATATTCCGTAGTCAGACGCTCTCGCTGTTTCAGTAAACTACTAAACCATAACCCTCGACTACTAGCAGTTTCTCCTGGCTGTACCTTACGAAACTCACTGCGAATTTCTCTGCCTAACTGAGCAATTACATCTTGTCTGTCTTCACGGTTTTGCATCTCGGCAATATTAGTTTCCAGACGATTGCGCCAACTACTTAAAGCATTATTAAAAGTCTTACTACCATCGGTAGTAGCTTGTTCTAATTTCTGGACAAATCCGTTGTCATCTTCATTGCGATCATACCAACGATCTAAGAAACTATTTAAGAGATTACTAGGATCGGCACTTTGTCCTTCTCCCTGTTGCCAAAAGTCAAGTAATTTAAGTTTAATTTGGTTAAGAGATACCTGTACTGCTATATCCCGCGGGAAGTAAATTTGTGCCAAGCCAAAAGTTAAATAACGCTGCACATTAGGGCGAGGATGCTCATCTGTTTGAATCATATGTTGCAGGAAATTATCCCGTTGTGCCGTAACTATTGGTGATAATTCTCCAGCAAAATCCAAGGTAATTTTATGGGCAATAATATTACAAAGTTTACTCTTCTCTAAGATTCTATAATCCTTAGCAGTACGGTTAGATACTAAATAAATGTATTCAAAGGGAGGACGAGTTTCTTCAATAGATTCCAAATATTGTAAGTCATAGTCGGCATTAAAGCTTGTCCCCATGGTCGCATAATAATTCAACTCTTTTAATGCCGCATAAGTATTGGCACTTTTATCAGGAGCATTGCCATAAAGTTCGGGACTAATCACAAAATAACCAGCAATTTGCGCCCCATCATTGCCATACATTTTACGCAAACAATAAGCGACATCTAAGAATACACCACTGCCAGTTCCTCCACACAAGGAACCCACCACAAAAATATTTAATTTATTATCTACACTCCAATTATTGCGGATCATAAATGCCTCATGTCCCCGCGTTCTTGTTTCCGCCGATTCAATTGCCGCCTTAATCTTTCTATAATTATGAAAAAATGCCAATCGTCCCACAGGACGAATTGCCTGAGCCCCTTCATCAACCGCTTTTAAATTCTTCAATAACTGAGGTGGAAACCAACTAGAAATATTCTCATATACTCCAGGAGAACCATCATAGTTTTGTCCCTTTCTAGTTATTTCTCTAGCAAAATTATCAACTTCTGCTCTGGTCATGGTAGCAGCTACTTTTTCCGCATCGCTAAAGCGTAAATCCACACCATGGAAAGTATTTCCTGTTCTTAAACCTGTGGTGCTATTAGTTGCCTTGTCAGTATCAATGTGGACAAAACTAATTACAGGAAGTTGTTTAAAATCTTGATGACGTTCAACAATTAAGCGACGAATTCTCATCAATACATCCCGCCCTGTTCCGCCTAAACCAATACAGATAGTGCGGTTAATCTTTTGTGAGTGAACGTCTTTAAATGCCATGATTTTAAATATCTCTTGAAGTGATTTTTACGATGGAAATTGGATAATAGCTTTTAGCTCTTAGCTTTATTATTAAAAATAATTATTATCATTTTCATGTCTAAACTTAATTAATGCTTTAATTTATAATTATCATTTTGTTTATTTTTTATCGTGAAACTCTTAGTTCGATTTCAAAATCTTGTTGTCGTTTTTTATTTTCAAAAGGGCAATTAATACTAAAACTATTGCGAGTAATCTCTATTTCTTTTTCTACTAAGCGATCGCCATATAACAAAGTCCCATTATTAGTCGGCTTTAAATATATTTTATTTCCTCTTCTAATTAAATAGCCCCGAATATCTTCCCCAGGGCAAAAAATCCCCTTAGTACTATTATCGCCGATAGTAATTTTCTCCTTGTGTTTTAAATAGCAAGACTTAGCTTCTAAGTTATCATCTGAGGCAAAATTGACCTTAATGCGCCACCTTTTATTAAGACTTATAAAACGTTTTGTCCCCCAGCCAACAAGACCTAATAAAATAATTAGGAATAGAGTGGGAAATAGTAGCAACTTCAGCAAATAGGGAGTTACCAAACAAGTTTCCTTCCCTCCTGGCGCAGGGGTACAAAATTCCTGAACCGTTGGTGGAATATCAACCACAGTAAGCTCATAGGTACGATCATTTTCCGTCGTAATAATTTGCGATCGCGGATTGAGTGGCAAGGCATTAAGCCAACTGGCTCGGTCTTTACTAGGCTGAGAATTAGGACGACGAAAAGGGCTATTACCAGGAGTCTCGATCCAAGTGGCAGAATCAATTCCAGGTTCAGTTAACAAAGGAGCATCCGTCAACCAAATTATCGACTGCGGTTTCGGTGCGACAGTATCATTGAGACGACATTGATTAAGCTGGGCTAAACCTTGGTAGGTAAATAATTCAGCCCGCTGAATATCTGTATTACGGAGATTAATTTCTGATTCAAAAGGGAGAATATCTAAAATCTGGTCGATAACTTCAGGCTTTCTCTTAAACTTAATTCCTGTTGATAAAGTTAAAGGATTAATATCAGATTGCAGAGGATTAACAGTAGCAGCAAAAGGAAGCAAATAAACCGTATCTCCCGACTGCAAACTATCCTCAATAATTTGAGTTAAGCGTAATCTTCCTTCCTCATTTAAGCCGACGCTTTCCGTTAAATCAATAGCAATAACTACATCTCGCCCCCCGTAGATACGAGAAGCTAAATTTAATCCCAACTGTTGCCAAGTATTCGGGCTTTTCCCGGTCGCGATCGCTTTACAGTTATTGGTCAAAACCTGATATTTACTAAAAATAGGTTAGGTAAATCACTAATGTAATTACTTACAATCGTTTCACAGACTAAAATAAACTGCTAGAGAGAATCCACTGACATTTACAGAAATTTAAGAAAATATAGAAATAACAACTAGATAATGATCTAGTTGCTCTAATTTTATTAATCCAACTCAAATTAAGGAGCAAAATCAAGTTGAACTCTTCCACTTTTGTGACATCAGTAGTTTTCAGGTTAGCTAATGGAATAACTAGAATAATCTGTATAGCCGATTGGGGCATTTTCGGTATCTCCCCTGCCATAAAAAGTTTTGGGATTGGGTTCCTCTATTTCAGCATCTTGCTTAAATCGGGCAACTAAATCAGGGTTGGCAATATAAGGTCTACCGTAGGATACCAACTGCGCGTTTCCAGATGCGATCGCCTGATTACCAGACTCCTTGTCATAACCACCATTGGTAATGATATTACCCTGATACAGAGGACGAAACACGGGTAATACAGGATTAATTACCTCGCGGGTATTCAAGTCAGCCTCATTGGGTTCCATCAGATGAATATAGGCTAGATTGTATTCATTTAAAGACTTAATTACATAGCCAAAAGTAGCTTTAGGATCAGAATCAGACATACCGTAAAAAGTATTGCTGGGAGAGAGTTTGATGCCAACGCGATCACCCCCCCAAACTTCGGTAACAGCAGCTACTACCGCCAGCAGAAAACGAGCGCGATTGGCAATACTACCGCCATACTCATCCTGGCGTTGATTAGAACCATCTTGCAGAAACTGATCGATTAGATAACCAAAGGCACCGTGTAACTCAATGCCGTCAAAGCCTGCCTGCTTCGCATTGGCTGCACAGGTGCGAAACTGAGTCACAATCTCCTTAATCTCTGAGACTTCTAACGCACGGGGCGTTGACAACTCAACCTTACCTTCAGGAGTATGCAGCTGTCCCTTACCTGCGATCGCACTAGGAGCAATCGGCTGTGATCCATTAAGTAAAGCGGTATGGGATACTCGTCCACAATGCCACAACTGTAGAAATATCTTACCGTCTTGAGCATGAACGGCATCAGTAACTAATTTCCAGCCTGCAATTTGGGCATCGTTATAAACTCCAGGCACATTCATGTAACCTTGGCTGGAGGGAGACACCATCGTACATTCGGTAACAATTAAACCTGCATTGGCTCTTTGAGCATAGTATTTTGCCATTAGTTCGGTGGGAACGTTGCCATCTGCCCTTAAGCGAGTCATGGGAGCCATAACTACCCGATTATTTAAGGTATTAGAGCCAAGTTGGAAGGTATCAAAAAGATTAGATTTCATTAAGTTTTAGTCTGTTTTTACGGTGACATTGGATTCAATAGTTCTTAGCCAACAGCATCCATTACAGTATTGCCAAAAAAACTAAGATCCCTTACTGATATGATTGAGCCAATCTATTAATCAATCAAGAAGGTACTAAAAAGTAAGATACATACCAAATGGTACGTAAATTAATTCGTAATCGACCAGAACCAGAGATTTTCACCCTTGACTGTCCTACGCAACAGGTTTTAGACATTATTGGTAATAAATGGAGCGTCATTATTATTTATTGTCTGGCTTATCAAACTAGACGATATGGACAACTAGAGCGCAAAATTGAAGGGATTTCTCAGAAAGTTCTAACCCAAACCTTACGCAAGCTAGAAAAAAACGGCTTAGTCAGGCGAGAAGTATATCCCGCGGTGCCGCTACAGGTTGAATATTCATTAACGCCCTTGGGAGAAACCTTAATTGCCCCCCTGTCTCTACTGGCAGAGTGGAGTGAACAGCACATTGATGAAGTGCAACAATCTAGAGATGATCAATAATTAACGTCAGTTCGGGATAAGAGAGTTAGTATGTGAGGATATCTATCAGCTATAAGCCTTAAGCTATAAGCTTTTTGATTGTTCTTCGGGCGGAATAATTAGAAAAAAAGAGTAAAAATAGCACCGCTTGAAAATACTGTCAGATATAGCTTTTTGCTTAACCCGAATTCACGTTAATTAAAGCGGTTCCAATTAATTTCCTTTACTAAAAAATTATCAGCTTGCTACATGACGGGCGATCGCTCTGGTTCAATTGAAAGAATAGCCAAAGGGAAAGCTACTTGTCTGCCTTCAACCTCTTACCTTTGTAACGTGAGTTCGGTAAAGGATGAAACCTCTATTGGATAAGCATTTTAAATCGATAATTTCTGGTTTGATTAATCGTGTTGGCTTCATCTTAAATGCTTCGATTGGCTAATGGCTAATGGCTAATGGCTAATGGCTAACAGCTACCCCTAGCAGTCAATTGTTTTATCCCGAACTGACGTTTTTGTAGTCAATTATGATTCGTGCAAAAAGTCCATTAACCATCCTTTGGAATTTGAGCAGCTTTAGTTCTCAGAATAATCAAACCAGCAACCATAATTAAAGCTGCGCCGTATAAAGAATTTAGCTCTAACAATTCGTTCCACACTAACCAACCAAGAAAAGTGCCAAAGGGAACAGAAGTATAGGTAAAAATACCAACGCTGGCGGCTGGAGCATTTTGGTAGCCGCGAGTGAGTAGTAGCTGACCAATAGTCGTAGTTAATCCTACCCCAGCTAACATGATGTACTGTTCTGGGGTAGGAGTTTGCCAATGCCAGATCATCGGTATCGAGGAAATTATCACTCCAGCGATCGCAAAATAGGATACGACCCGCAATGGTGGTTCTGTAGCTGATAACTTACGTACCGTTACAAAAGCGGTTGCTGCCAGGATACTGCTAGTTAAAGCCACTAAACTAGCTCCGTTAGTTTCTCCGTTTGGTTCCAAAATCAGAAAGACCCCCAAAAATCCGATTGCCCCAGCCACCATAACTTGAGGAGTAATTTTTTCCTGTAGCCACAGGGCTGACATAAAGGGAATAATTAAGGGAATAGTCGACTTGATTAACATGGAATCCCCAAGAGGGATCTGACCTAGGGCATAGAAAAAACAATACATTGCTCCCATACCAACACCTGCACGCAGCAAATGCAGATGTAATCGCTCGGTTTTGAGGATATCTGAGCCACTTCTAAAGATTAAAGGCGTTAAAATTGCCAAGCCAAACAAATTGCGGAAAAAGACAATTGATTCATTATCCAATGAACCTGCGACAAACTTGATGATGGCGGCACTTAAGGCAAAACTTAATTCTGAAGCAACGATAAAAAATGCTCCTCGTAAAATACTTTGGCGTTGCATCATTAAAAATTAATTAGAGTGTCTTAACCCTGATTCGTAATGCTATATGTCCTGAAATTCAGTCTCTGCTAAAATTCGCTGATCTCAATCAGCCTAATGGTTGATCAGGCTGATACTTCTGAGTATTTTTTAACTGTTGAACTTGGGTTGAAAGTTAACCAATCTCAGACAAAACTCGATCTACTCGATCTAGCTCAATTTCCATAAAGTCATCCACAGTCCAGTTAGCTTGTCGCTGTAGCATATGTAGAGGATAAAGATTAGAAATGCCAACTACCTGAATCTTAGCTCGTTTAGCAGCTTCAATCCCAACAGGATTATCTTCAATTGCCAGACATTCAGCAGTCTCTACGTTGAGCTGTTGCGCCGCTAGTAAATATGGCTCAGGTTCGGGTTTGCTGGATTCTAAATCATCTCCCGCTACAATTACATCAAAATATTGAGCCAGTTCTAACTTCTCCAGGAGATATTCCACCTCTGAGCGAGTTGCTCCTGTTACCAAGCCAATCGCTATATTTTGGGCTTTTAACTCGATTAAAAAGTCAGTTAGGTGAGGAGGCAAAGCAATCTCTTTAAGTTCCTCGATCTTTTGACGGTAGCCTTGGGCTTTAGTCTTCAAAAGCTGATCGAGATATTCATCGCTTAAGATCCGACCTCGACGGGCTAAAATCTCTTTTAGGCAAGCGCGATCGCTGCGACCACGGCAGTATTGAGTATATTCGTCGTTGTCAGCCCGCAAATTTTCCTTGAGCAAAATATCGGCAATCAATTCTTGATTAATCGCCTCATCATCGATAATTACACCACTAAAATCCAACAAAACTGCTTTTAAACTCATATATTGCCGCTTAGAATATCAATAACTAGTTGATTTTACTCCCGTACTTAGCTGATTTGTCCACCAAACATCTTCGGTTGAAACCTGACTAAATCCTGCTTTACCCAGCCAAGCATCAACACTTCCCGCAGCATATTCTTTGATATAGGGTTCTTCAAATATGTCTGTCAGCCAGGTGGTATTACGCAGGGTTTTTTGATGACCATCAAGTATAATTATCTGTCCTGCGGGCTTAAGTAAGCGATATGCCTCATCTATGATAGCTTGAGTGATCGCAGTTGGGGTTTCATGAAACAACAGAGATGCGGTGACTATATCAAATTCACCATCAGCAAATTTGGTTGTCTCTGCCAGACCATGAATCCACTGAATATCTAATCCTGCTTGCTGGGCTTTGTATTCCGACATAACCAACATCTGAGGTGACAAGTCTAGACCAATCACTTCGGCATTGGGAAAAGCCTGCTTGAGCATAATTGTGGTTGAACCAGTGCCACAGCCTAGATCAAGTATTTTGCTGGGATTAACTTTGATAGCTTTGATCACCGCTTCTCGGTTCCAAGCCTCGTTGGGCGGCAGGGCGTGTTTGGTTACAGGATCGTAGGTTACTGCTGCCCCGCTAGTGAGATAGCCCCCCGCAATACCGTGAAAATTTTGGGAACTATAATATTCAGGATAGAGTAAATGAGGATCTTTTAAGCGATCGCCTCGGACTGACCAATCAATGCTATTTGAAAGCTCTTCTAACTCTTCTCTATTGATTAAAAACCCAAAAATGGGCTGAAGAAATTTCTCCCACAGAGTATCTTGTCCAGTAGCCATCGGGTTTGCGCTCAATAATACTTACAAAGATTTATATCTATTCATCTTAAGCAATTATTCTTAGTTACGCCTTAATTTTGTCTAGTTAATCTTAACATCAGGCGATCGCCTTCAGAAAATCATGATACGCAATTAATATCTTCAGCATAATCGGGAAACTTAACCCAGAAACAGCAAATTCTCAGGGAAAAATCATCTGTCACCGCTAAAAGTATGACTACGACTGAAAAGTTAAATTATCTGGGAATAATCTTTTGTTTGGCAAAAATTAAGCCTATATTCTTAGAGATTCTATTAATCTGTATGTAAATCTAGTTAAGTAAAGGGATTTAGTTATCTGTGACTGAGATTTTAACTAACCAAGCAACCGTATCCAATGCTGTCGATTATGATGTTGAGTCAGCAGTATTAGAAAGATATCAGGAAGGTGCCAGACAGCAACAACCAAGCCTATGCTGTCCCACCGAATATGAGGGTAACTATACCCAGATTTTGCCTGAAGAGATTGTGGCAAAAGATTATGGTTGTGGCGATCCGACTCGATATGTCAGAGAGGGCGAAACTGTAGTTGATTTGGGTTCTGGGGCAGGGAAAAACTGCTATATTTTGGCGCAGAAAGTTGGTGACTCAGGCAAAATTATCGGCGTGGATTTCAATGATGAAATGCTAAATCTGGCGCGTAAATACCAGGGAGAGATGGCGGACAAGCTAGGTTATGCCAACACTGAGTTTGTTAAAGGCAAAATCCAAGATTTAAAATTACCCCTTGATCCTTTAGAGTCATGGTTGCAATCAAATCCTGTTACTTCAGTCGACAAGATTGGAGAATACGAAGCTCAATGCGATCGCCTGAGACAGCAATCACCTCTAATTGCTGATAATAGCGTAGATGTCGTAATCTCTAACTGTGTCTTGAATCTAGTCCGTCCTCAAGACAAAAAACAGCTCTTTGCTGAAATCTTCCGCGTGCTAAAACGAGGCGGTCGAGCGGTAATTTCCGACATTGTCTGTGATGAAGATCCTACTCCCAAGATCATGAATGATCCTGAACTGTGGAGTGGCTGTATAGCAGGTGCCTTCAGAGAAGATATGTTCCTCAAGATGTTTGAATCAGCAGGTTTTTATGGTGTGGAAATCCTCAAGCGGGAAGAGAGTCCCTGGCAGGTAATTGATGGGGTGGAATTTCGCTCCATGACGGTACGGGCATATAAGGGCAAAGAGGGTGTATGTCTGGAAAGAAAGCAGTCCGTAGTTTATAAAGGACCCTGGAAGCAAGTCATCGATGATGATGGTCATGTTTTTTGTCGTGGCGAACGGATGGCAGTCTGTGATAAAACCTATAAAATTATGACTAGCTGCTGTAGTCCTTATTCTCAGGATATTATTGGCATTGAGCCTTATGAAAACATTGCTGTGTCAGAGGCTGAATTGTTTAATTGCAAAACTAAAGCAGTGCGTCATGCCAGAGAAACCAAAGGTTCGGAATACAATCTTACGGCAACTGGCAGTGACGAATGTTGCACCCCTGGAGATTGCTGTTAATAGTAACCAGGTGTTGGGTGGGCAAAAAAAAATCAACTTTATTTTTAAAATAAGAATCGACTATTATTGCCCACCAAAAGTAATCATTAATCAGTAAATATTCTATGTGGGTTTTTGCTATTTTCGTAGCGACAGTATTTTTAGCTTATGCTAATGGCGCTAACGATAACTTCAAAGGGGTAGCAACTCTTTTTGGCAGCCAAACAACTAACTACAAGGTAGCAATTTGGTGGGCAACTGCTACCACCTTTGCTGGTTCCCTCTGTTCAGTGGTTTTGGCGAATGCTTTGCTAAAAAATTTTTCGGGCAAAGGTCTGGTGCCAGAAGCAATCGCTGATACTAGTTCATTCCATTTAGCAGTAGCTTTGGGGGCAGCGATAACGGTCATTATAGCTACGGTGACTGGGTTCCCTATTTCCACCACCCACGGCATTACGGGTGCGTTAACAGGGGCGGGACTAGCTGCCATTGGCACGCAATTAAACTTTGCTGCATTGGGCAAATCGTTTTTTATTCCCTTATTGCTTAGTCCCTTGATTGCCACGATGTTAGGAGCTATTTTATATAGTTTGCTGCATTATGGACGTACTGCTCTAGGCATAAAAAAGGCTTGGTGTGTCTGTGTGGGTCAGCAGCAGGAATTAATACCTGTGGCGATGGGTCAAGCACAAGCACTTGCTCTTAATCCTGAAATTACGGTAGATACCATCGAAAATTGTGGTCAACATTATTTAGGTGACTTTTGGGGTATAGATAATCAAAAATTGGTTGATATCTGTCATTTTCTTAGTGCAGGGGCAGTCAGTTTTGCCAGAGGGTTGAATGATACCCCCAAGATTGTTGCTTTACTGCTGACGGTGACGGCTTTCTCCGTTCAAGGAGGAATGTTGGCTGTAGGTTTAGGCATGGCAATTGGTGGCTTATTAAATGCCCGTAAAGTTGCAATGACTGTAAGCAATAAAATCACTACCCTCAATCCAGGTAAAGGTTTGGCTGCTAATTTGGTGACAGGCTTTTTAGTAATCTTTGCCAGTCGACTGGGAGTTCCTGTTTCGACAACTCATGTTTCTGTTGGTTGTATCTTTGGCGTTGGAGTTGTTTCTAAGACAGCCCACCTCGGAATGTTTTCCCAAGTCTTGAGTTCATGGGTACTGACCTTACCAATTGCAGCAATTATTAGCGGTGTTGCTTATCTTTTGTTGCTTTAAAGAAACCGCAAAAGCCATTATCAGAAATTAAAATTAGAAGTATAAAAATGACTACTATTAAAACTTCTCTTACTCCCTTTGCCAAAAAAATTAAATCACCATTAAGCAAAGATCAAATTACTGTCTTACAAATTAATTTGGGGCGTAAATGTAATCTTGCTTGCACTCATTGCCACGTTGAAGCTAGCCCCAGGCGAACTGAAGAATTATCTCATCAAGTGTGTCAACAGCTGATTGAGGTTGTTAATCGTTTTCCGCAGCTCAAAACTGTAGATTTGACAGGTGGCGCACCAGAGATGAACTATGGCTTTCGACCCATTGTCGAGGCGGCAAGAGGTCAGGGAAAAGAGGTTATCGTCCGTTCCAATCTAACTATCTTTTTTGAACCTGGTTATGAAGATTTACCTGAGTATTTTGCCCGATATCAACTGCGAGTTACAGCTTCTCTACCTTGTTATTTAGAAGACAATGTAGACCAGCAGAGGGGTGCAGGGGTTTATAACAATTCAATCAAAGCAATTCAAAAATTGAATCAGTTGGGATACGGGACAGATCCTAATTTAATAATTGATTTAGTATACAATCCGCCATTACCTACAGATACTAACTTTAGTCTTACTCCCAACCAGCAAAAGTTAGAGCAAGACTATAAACAGTATTTAGCCAAACACTTTGAAATTCAGTTTAATAATCTGTTTACAATTACCAATATTCCTATCGGTAGAACCAAGCAATTTTTACAACGCCGATCAATTCACGATCGCTATTTACAATTTTTAGCTGATAATTATAATCGGGCTACCTTAGATAGCGTCATGTGTCGCAATGAGTTATCAATTGACTATCTGGGCAATGTTTATGATTGTGACTTTAACCAGATGGAGCAAATCCCTGCCACAACGACCCAGGGGGAAAAGTTAACCGTTGCCAAACTATTACAATTAAATAGTCTTGATCTAATTAAAGATATTAAAACCGCCAACTACTGCTATGGTTGTACCGCAGGTACAGGCTCCAGTTGTTGCGGATCATTGCTTTGAATGTTTGATCGATGTTCAAGATCACTACCCTTAACTACCGTTCCTTGTTAGCCCGTTTGGTCAAGCAAATTGTCAATCCCCAGTTTTTGACGTTGCTAGCCATGGGGATTACTGTTCTGCTACTTTGTATCTTTACTCCTTTAAGAACTGTCTTTGACCCCATGTTGTTTAAAAGCCTGATTAAACAATATGAAGGTTATGTCGAGATCATATTTATTGCTATTTATACTTTATTAACGGTCATTGGTGTTCCTGGTACAGTCTTGACTATCGTTGGCGGTTGTCTTTTTGGTGTTTGGTATGGCACTCTAATTTCCATTATTAGTGCCACCTCTGGCGCATTATGTGCCTTTTGGGCAGCGCGATATTTATTTCGTAACTCAGCTCAACGCAAATTAAGCCACAGTAAAAGATTAACTAAATTTCAAAGCGCAGTTCTAGAACAGCCATTTTGGTTTGTGCTGACAACTCGCTTAATTCCTATCTCTCCCTACAACTTAGTTAATTACCTGTTTGGCTTAACTACTATTAGCTGGCGCGACTATGCCTTAGCTACCTTAATTGGTGTAATTCCTGGTAGTTTGGCATACAGTTGGATTGGCAAAAGCGGCGAAATTGCCATTGCAGGAGGCGATCGCCTGTCGTTTTTTCTCGCTCTTACTTTTTTAGCTTTACTATCAGTAATTCCTCTTGTTTACCAACACCAAAAAGCTTAAGATCATATTTTAGTTCTGCATGATATCAATGTTGTTTAGATTACATCTTTATTGATATAGCTGTGCAGAAATTGAGCATTATTGTAAATAAACATTGCAAAATGGATGAGAACTGGAGCAAAACGCTAAGTTGAATGTGCAGACAAAGCTTCCTAAATTAAATTAATCCAGATAAAATCAACATTTAGCTAATCGAAAAATATCTCCTGAAAATAGTAAAAAAATGCTTCGTAATCCGAGCATAGTTTAAGATTAGACAAACTAAGAACGCTTCAAACTCTTGTGAACTAAAAATAAACACCAGAAAATAAACCCTGAGGAAAGTAACATGAACTCAGATCAGAGCATTAAGGAAATCTTTAGTCGAAATTTAATTATTATCGCCTGTTGTTTTTTGATTGCCCTGAGCGGTTTTGGCTATATTTTGACAAGTCTACTAGGAGCAGCTCCTCCATCCCCTGTATGCATAGCTGGTGGCTGGAAATTAGCTTTAATTCTCACCCACGTACTGACATTTGCCTTAATTCCTTTAGCAATGCGAGTCTTTTATCAAAGTTTAGATATCTTACTGGAGGAGTCGCCATCAAAAGCGAAAGCCATTTTCGGCTCACAGCTAGGATTATCTTTTATTATGGTGGCGATCGCCTCTGAAATTGGTTGGCATGTAACTCAATGCTGGTATTACCAAAATCAGTTTACGATGCTCAACTTTATGTTTTATTTCTTTCTGATTTCTTCCTTTGCACTATGGGCAGATGGTTTGGTGGGGCAAACAACTTGGATTACTGCTGCCATTAATATTGTATTTGCATTGGGTCTGCTGATCGTGTCGATTTTGTATCCTTTGGGCTATGAAGCGGATAATCCAAGCTATAAGATTCCTATCTATATAGTGCTGACGTTAGTTTTTGCTGTTCTTACCTATCGCGGCTATAAGTTACTAGAAACCTGGAAAATAATTCTATTTCCCTTATTTTCCGTAGGGGTAAATTTAGGCTTCATCTTTTTACTTGATGAATATGGAACTGAACCTGTTACCAATGCACTGTTTCATATTCTCCATGATTTTGGTGGAACAGAAGCGGGAGTAGCAATTTTTACGAAGTCAGAGGAAGCCCCGTGCTTTTAGCGCGGGGTCTCTCTGACCTGGTTAATTTATCAAAAAGCATCAGCAAAGCAGAATTCAGTCCAGAGCTAAGTTCACAGAAGTAAAAGTTACTCTTTGGTTCATATAGTATTGTTCACATAGTATTTCGAGGAATATTAACTAATGATTTCTCAACTGTATCCCCTAGGTCATTTCTTAATAGCGATCGCCGAATTGTTTCTGATCGGTTGGTCGATTCGTCTGTGGCTACAGTCAAGGTCGACGGCTATGATTGTATTGCCAGCTATTGTGATTAGTCTTACCTACGATAATCTATTGCTTGCAGGTGGGACGTTAATCGGTGAAGGAGAATTACTGTTATTTCTGAGTCAAATCCGCTTTTTAGTTCACTATCTCTCTATTCCTTTTCTAATTGTCGTCGGTGTTGAGCTGGCTAATCGAGCAGGTGCAGGTTGGGCGATTCTGCCTACTCGCTGGTTAGCATGGATCTTAGCTGCGGCTTTGGGAATTGCCGACATCTTTACACGATACATCGGGCTGGATCTTGAGCCAGTCTACTTTGCAGGTGTTTTACGCTACACAACCCTAGTGAGCGATGTGCCAATTGTTACCATCAGCGTTACTGTTTTCGTCCTGCTAATTGGTCTTGGCTTCTGGATTCGGACTAAAGGCGGATGGTCTTGGTTATTTTGGGGAACTTTGATCGGTTTGGTGGGTAATGTTCTGCCTATATCTCAATTTGGCACTTTACCAGGCAGTGGTGCCGAATTGATTATGGTTCTCTTGTTGTTGTTAACGGAACGATATTCTCAAAAAGAATTACCTTACCTTGGTTTAGAGTCAGATTTAGGTTTGGTGTTTACCTATCTTTATTCCAACTGGGTTTTAATCAATCCTAAGCCCAAAGGCGTGGTCTATTTTATTGGGGGAGCAGGATTTGGTAGTTTTCCGACGATATTTTACCGCTATATTCTGGGTCAAATCTTTGAAGCTGGTTATACCGTGGTGGCATTACCGTTCAGATTTACCTTAAATCACTGGTCTGTTGCCGTTGGTTTGGTTGAGGAAGCAAAACCTCTACGAGAAGCAATTGCAGCAGAAGCGAAACGGCGTAATTCTATTCCTGGTGGAGAAACCTATGAAGACCTCGATCTCTATTGCAACCCTGAAAGATTTAGACAGGGAGAATATTTTTGGTTAGGACATAGTTTGGGTTGCAAGTATGTTGCCTTACTAGAACTATTGGGTAACTTGGAACGATTAGAGCAACTATGCCAACAAGAAAATGTTGATCGAGTTGCCGAATTTTTGGGTGCTTGCAAAGAAGACCCCAAAGAAATCAAGCTAATTCAAGATGCTCTACAACGGATTCAAGAACAAGATCTAAAGTATATTTCCTTGGAAAATCAGGCTTCAATCCTGATGGCGCCTGTGATTACAGGAATTGAAGGAGCAATTCCGATTAAGCCTCTGGCAGAATTAGTCAAGCCATATTTTGATGCGCGTCCTTCTAAAGAAGAAACCGAATGTTTAATTAGGAACGATAATTTATTCCACTTTACCTCGATTGTTAAATTTGAAGATGATGATGTTCAAGAGAAAGCAGGTACAATAGATTTTTTACTCCAGACCTTACCGCAAAATCCACCGACTCTATTGAAAGAATTACCAGGTAAGCATTTGGCTCCTTTGAATCTGTTAAACAGAAATGAAGCATTAGCTGAGGTATTGATTGATTGGCTACCCACCTTAAAAGCGCAGGTACAAGAGGATCTTAAGTCAAATTACAATAACGAACCCGAGACATATGTGATCAATGAACCTGAGACATATGTGATCGCAACAATCAAAGACCATCAACCAGAGCAGCCCTTCTATGCAGATAAAACTTACGAACTTCAAGCAGGTATCAAAGACCAAATCCCTGACCAGCAAGAGTCTATAGAATTAGAAATTGTTGTCTGGGCGGAAGATATGGAAATTAAGCCAGCCTGGATGCAGACATACCGTTTTAGCCGAACAGAAAAGAATTCCTTGGCTAAATTTCAGCTCAAGCCAACAAAATCAGGACGTAAGCAGATTCGGGTCGAGTTTCTTTATCAGCGACACTGGCTAGCGAAACTTGAATTTAAGTTTGAGGTAGTTGAAGCATAGGAACCCGTCTCAGTATCATACAGGTTCAAAGAGGGCAGTAAAACAAACCATGCAAGAAACAAAAACAGAAAAAACTACTAGGATTCCACCAACTAAATACCACAACTATCCAGTAGATATCTATTTGCGTATTTATCCTCAAGGAAAGCGGTATGCCTTAGAAATTCTAGGGACACCAATACCAATACGGAGTAGCATTAATATGACATCGCAAGATCTGGCGGAACTTAACGAGCAACTACAGCAAGCGATTGATGAAATCGCCAGAAATAATCAACAAGAAGCACCAACAGAAAAGGAACTAGTAAATTTGTCAAAAGTTGGTCACCGAGCCTTCGTAAGGGTTTTCTCCGACTCCGACGCACGGACTGCCATAAAAGAGTTCATTAGCTCTAATCCAGAAGTCTCTATCCAGGTTGTTTCAGAAGATTTTTTCTTACCTTGGGAACTGATCTATCCCACCAGCCTATATAAGCCATTTTCCTGCGATCATTTTTGGGGAATGAATTATCTCATCTCTCGTACTATCATTCAAGATGCTCGTTCTGGAGCTTTTGTTTCGCCAGAAATCAGTTTCAATACTTGTCCTAAATTGGGAATGCTGCTCTACAGTGGGTTGCCTAGTGTCGATAAAAAAGAGGTTCCGTTCTTCAAACAACTAGATGCTAACGGTCAACTCAAGCTCATTCAGCTGCGTTCGCTCGATCCCGACCCCGACAAGATGGAAACAGAATTTCAAGAATTTGGAAACTTCTGGAGAGAAAGCTTTGATCTAGCCCACTTTGCCTGCCATGCTGCCTATGACTCTTCCTCCCCCAACAGTTCATCCATATTACTCTCGGAAGAATTTCAGATCCCCCTTAGCGACATGGATACCTACGAGATCAAAATTGACGGACATCCCCTCATTATCATGAATGCCTGCGAGACAGGCAACTGCAACCCACTTTATACCTCAAACTTTGCCACCGCATTTCTTAAGTATGGTGCACGTGGAGTAGTGGCGACTGAATGCAATGTACCCGATGATTTTGCCGCTGACTTTGCCAAAAAGTTGTACAATCACCTTCTGGCAGGGGAGCCATTAGGGAAAAGTTTGTTAGCTGCGCGGCGGTACTTTTGGCAAAATCACAAAAATCCTTCGGGATTGCTGTACTCTATGTATGCACCCCCATCCATTCGCTTAGTTAAAGCAGGAGGCTCAAATGAGTAATAATACGATCTCAGTTCGCACCACAGATGCTACCGTCAAGCGAGGAGGAAGTCCCAAGGAACTCAGGGTTGAGGTTTTAGCTGAAAACGTTAATTTATTCCTCACCCAAATTGAAGGCATATTGGAAAAAGCACCAGATGAGGTAGGCAAATTCCAATTTACTGAGTTTTCTGTATCTGCTGAAGTTTCTGCAAATGGAAAACTGGTGATGCTAGGATCTGGCGTGGAAACAGGCATTCAAGGAAGCTTGACCTTCAAGTTCTCCAGAAAGGTTTGAGGAATCAAGTAAGGCATTCATATCAAATTACTAGATTTAGTTGACCCTCGCTGAATAGTTACAATTTTTCTTGCGTCTACCCTGAGCACTAATATAGTCTCAAATAAAATTAATTAAATGTACAATTCATGAAAAAATTGTCATTCCCCTTGAGACAATTAGAAGGAAATAAATATCTTGCAGCAACAACGATCGCATCTTTTGCAAGTAATTTGGGAACGGTTACGGCTTGGGTAAAATAGCGATCGCTCTATTGTGTTAACGTGAGTTCGGGTTAAGAGTTATGCAGATAAAACAAAGTAATCAACAGCAACAGATAGCTTTTGAAGACGATGGTAATAAGCAATTAAGCCTGCTAGCAAATTAAATATAAAGTTAGTGAGAGAACGATAAAGAGAGTATTCTATCTGACTAATATGTTATGGCTTTTCAATGGCAAAGCATCAGCAATAACTGATACTTTGCTAGAGTTAAATAAGTGGTAAAATCGCTAACAGAACACAACAATTATTCTGAACTAGGCATAGGTCAGGTGTTCTGAATTTGTCGTTATTTTCCCCTTACAACCTGTCTCTTTTATTACTTCGAAATTACGTTAAATAGATTATCCTCTTTTCTCAGTAAAAATAATGCTATTAATGCTGCTAAAGTAGGTACTGCTGCCCAAAATAAATGATTGGGTGGTTCGTAAGGATTAAATAGTTCTTGATAGGTAGCAAGAGTAGAGACTGCGTGCATCCCTAAGATTGCTCCATAAGTCCAAATTTTAAACAATCCAGCCACAAAAGCCAGCACGATTAGAGTTTGAACTATTCCAACTAACAAAGAAATAGTGGGAGAGATTTCGATCATATAAAAGCGAGAAAACACTTTTTGCGTAATTTCGGGAAAAACTATTTTTTCTATTGACCACACTAAAAAAAATATTCCCGTACTAAAACGAATTAATGCCAGACTAATCGCCAGCTTTTGTTTTAAGTTCATAGCCAATTATTATAGTATTGTTTTAAAGTTGTTTTTAACCTTCACTAAACTGAAAGATAGGTTATTCAATTTAATTACAAGCTAGTAGATGTTAGAGAACCCAAAAGCAAAACTAAGTGGTATCTTGCCTATTTGGTATAGGGTGCAGTGAATGGAAATAAAGTAACTGCGTATAGCGATCGCTCATCAATTGGTGCGTCATCTGTCTAACGATTGTAAAGGAAAAAATGCTTTAGTCGTTGTTGAGATTGCGTAGATGAGAAGTAACGTTTCTCAGATATTCTCGGTCGTTTTTTTCTCATTGGTTTAGAACCATTGAACTTTTTTGTTATCTAGATAATCACTTCTAATTCTGAGAGAATTTGGAGAAAAATCTAAGAGCTAATTAAAAAAAAGGTCAATTTCTCTGAGTTAAACCTGAGAAAACCATAAGTAGCGATCAATATTTGCTCTTCAAATAGTTGTGTTGTCAGGATAAACGCACGAAAGAAGAAAATTAAAATAAGCAAGGATTTGCAGCAAAAAGTTATTATCCAATCCAGCTTGATACCGATTCATCTGTTGACCTGACCTAATGTACCCCAGACATGAGTTACTTGATCGCTTACCTATTTGAGTTGCGATCTTCCCTGGATTCTATTCAACGTGAGCAACCAACTCTACTACTTGCTGTGGCTCATCAGCGATCGCCTGGAAATTTAGACACTTTGATCGCTTTACAGTCAAGTAGAATGACATCTTTCTGCCGAGAGTGGGCAGATATCAAACTAGTCCCTAAAATTGGAAAGAATATATTATATTAATCAATTTACAATGGATAATAATAAACTTTCTAATAAAAATTTAAAACAGGGTCTGGGTTTTTTTACAGCGGCGATCGACGCTACTTTAATTTACAATTTTAGCCAAGATTTATCTAATGTCAGACTATTCATTTTGAGGTTGTTGTTAACCATATTTATTAGCGCAGGTATCTGGTTAATCGTTTGCTATGTTATCGATAGAGTAGACCCTGGCGCTTAAGTTTTAAGTTCATAACTAAGAAAGCCAAATACTTTAAGAATAGATTTTGCAAGTATTTCTAAGTTAAATTGAGTCCGCCATCGGCAATTATAGTTTCTCCCGTCAGATAGCTACTAGCGATCAGCATCGAAGCTATTTGAGCAATTTCCCCTGGTTGCGCCCCCCGTTGCATTGGCGATCGCTCTTGCCAGAGTTTTCTAGCTGCATCCCAATTTTTGCTCATGGGGGTTTCTACTAACCCAGGAGCAATTGCATTGACCCGAATTGAAGGAGCAAGATTTAACGCCAGCAGTTTTGTCATATGGTTTAAGGCTGCTTTGCTTACGGCATAGGGTATTGAAGCCCCTTTAGGACGAATCCCTGCATGGGATGTGATATTGACTATGCAGCTAGAATATTCCTGGTTAGAGGATTGACGCAACGCGCTTTCTGCCTCAGTAATTAGCGTCCAAGGGGCAATAACGTTTACTTCATAGAGCTTACGCCAAATTTCAGGAGTCGCTTGTTTGAGATCACAATGAGGAATCATAGCGCTGATACCAGCATTGTTTACTAATACATCTAAACTATGGTGCTGGGACAAGACTTGAGTAATTAACACCGCTGCTTGCTCTTGGTCGGCAAGATCTGCCTGGGTATAGGAAGAATTAGCATAAGACTGTGCCAAGGCTTGACCTTGCTTTACAGAAGAATGAGAATGAAAAGCAATAGTAAAACCATCTGCTGCAAGCTGTTTTGCGATCGCCAAGCCGATACCAGAAGTTGACCCCGTAATTAATGCAACTCTGTTATTACTCATGTTAAATCAAAAATTTCTATTATTTATAGACTCTTCATCATCATAAATTCTGTTAGGGATACTAATTTGTTTGTTGTCTAGGTCTTAAGAAGCTTATTTTTTGTTAACAGCGATCGCAATTTGCTTGTTGAAAAATCAGACAGTATTGATACTTTACCTTGCGACACAACAAAAATGTTGTGTTAGACTAAAATTAAGCCCGTCCAGCTAATTGGAAAATTTATTAAAGATGGTGATCACCATGTCATATTCGATAAAAAATAGAGACAAACTATGTCCTTACCGAATTTCAACGCCGATGGAAATCTGACCGCAGGAATACATACCTGTACTTGGGAACAGGTTGAAGAAAAGTTAGCTTTTAACTCTCGTCGTCAAGAATTACTTGCAGGATTAAAACGCGCTTGCAAAGTTTTGAAACAAGCTGGATGCGACAAAATTTATCTTGGTGGTAGTTTTGCTACTAATAAAGAATTTCCTGGCGACTTTGATGTGTGCTGGAGGGATGAAAACGCAGATTTGAAACTTTTATTAGAGTTAGATCCAATATTGCTAGATTTTAGTCATAAACGTGCGGCTCAAAAAGCCAAATATGGCGGAGAGCTTTTTTTAGCTAGTGTTCCAGCAGATGATCGAGGTCAGACATTTCTCGAATTTTTCCAAAAAGATCGCAATGGAAATCCCAAGGGAATAGTAGAGATATTGCTTTGAGTATCCCATAATTTTTAAAGAAAGATGATATTAAACGAACGTCAATATGGAATTACCAAAACTAAGGTAAGGGAGTTTGAACAGGCTGTTGCTAAATTAAATAACGAGTCTGAACCTACAGTTATTAATGAGCAAATTCGTCACCAAGCTCATCTTGATACTTTGCATAGTCAACTAGAAGAATTTTATGCTGAAATTAAAGAATACGAAGAATTAAAACAAGGTAATATTAAAAGTTTAAAATTAGATTCTTTTGAACAACTACCAGAGGCACTAATTAAAGCTAGAATTATTCGCGGCTATACTCAAGCACAGTTAGCAGAAATATTACAGGTGAAACAACAACAGGTTCAAAGAGATGAAAATAATAAGTATGCCAGTGCTAGTTTCACCAAGTTATTAGTCATCCAGAAAGCTCTTAATCTGGAAGTAAAAGAAGAGCTAATTTTTAAGGAACCTCAATCTAAAGAAAATTCCTTAGAACAACTTCGTAAACGCTGGGGAACTAGTAAAAAAACTTCAGAACAATCCTCAAATGGACTTTAAATAAAAGCAGTAAAATCTTAAATAATGAAAATTCTGGTAGATAACGATTGGGTTCTAGAGTTATTTGTATATAGACAGCAATATATAGAACAAGCGGAAAAATTGCTTAAGTTGTTGCAAGATAAACCACAAGTAGAAGTTTACGCAACTGAATTATGTTTAGATAAAATAAGATCTTTTGTGGGTCATAATGATTCACAGCTTGGTTACGATGCAGTATCTTGGGTGAAGCAAAAATTTAATAATCGTTTGCTGCCTTTTGACATTGATATTAGAGATAATGCTAGTAGTTTATCTATTAAAGATTTTGAGTCTGCGGTAGAAGTTGCAATTGCTCAAAAGAATAATATTGCAGCAATTATCACCCTAAATCCAGAAATTTTTGCTGGTGCTAATTTACCTGTTCTATCAGAAAATAATTTGATTGAACGTTTAACTTTAGAGGAGGCGTGGAGTAATCATAGTTCTCTTAGTCTACTTAAGGGGAATTTACAGACAATTAAGTGCTTGAACAGACTTCTAAAAGTAGAATATTTGGCTGTTGACAATTTTATTACTTCAGAAAAATTATCCAAAGTAAAGATAAAGGTTAAGTTTGACTGTCGCATTTTAGATGAAGAATTGACTTGTGAAGAATTCTCTTGTACTTCTGAACATCTTATGTTATTCAATCAAATATCCCAAAAAAATGTTTCTGAGTTTTTATCTAAAATTGAAAATATAAGCGATAAAAATCAATGTCGATATATTTGTAATTGTAATAATAAAAAGATTAATATTGAAATTATATCAATTAAGGATATTATTAATATTCAAGAGTTTGCAATTATAAATAGACAAATTAGTTTTATATTAGAAAGATTTAAAAAACATAGCTTGGTTATTTATAATGAAGAAATCTAAAGATAGCAGACAATAATTAAATTATAAAAAACATTCTTAGTTTGAATTAGTAAGCGTTGCATAGCTTATTTTGGTTCAATTTAGGTCAGAGAAAATCATCCGCAGATAAACACAGATGAACACAGATAAATTAATCTGCTTCGTTGATAATCAATAGTGATGATGTATTGTAATAGATGGTTTTATAGAGCGCTGTGTATACTATAATAGTAGTTTTGTTCCAGCTTCTAGCCCTCTTTAATTTCCTATGAATAACGCCAGTAAAAAATACAACATAGTCACATTTGGCTGCCAGATGAATAAAGCTGATTCTGAGCGGATGGCTGGCGTACTGGAAAACATGGGTTTTGAAGCCTCCGAAGACCCCAATCTTGCTGATTTAGTTCTCTACAATACCTGCACGATTCGGGATAATGCTGAACAAAAAGTTTATTCGTATTTAGGAAGACAGGCGAAACGCAAACACCAGCAACCTGATTTAACCTTAGTGGTGGCTGGATGTGTGGCACAGCAAGAAGGAGAACAATTACTGCGTCGGGTTCCTGAATTGGACTTGGTAATGGGACCTCAACACGCTAATCGTTTAGAAGATTTGCTGCAACAGGTGTTCGATGGTAGCCAGGTGGTTGCTACTGAACCAATTCATATTGTCGAAGATATTACTAAGCCTCGACGAGATAGTGAAGTTACCGCTTGGGTGAATATTATCTATGGTTGCAATGAGCGCTGTAGTTACTGCGTAGTGCCAAACGTGCGGGGGACAGAACAATCCCGTACCCCTGAGGCGATCAAAGGGGAGATGGAAGAGTTGGGTAAGCAGGATTATAAAGAAATTACTCTTTTGGGACAAAATATTGATGCCTACGGACGAGATTTGCCAGGAAGTACCCCCGAAGGCAGACACAAGCATACCCTGACGGATTTACTATATTACGTTCATGATATCCCTGGAGTTGATCGCCTGAGATTTGCCACCAGCCATCCCCGCTACTTTACAGAGAGGCTAATCAAAGCCTGTCAGGAATTACCCAAAGTTTGCGAACATTTTCACATCCCCTTCCAGTCAGGAGACAACGAAATCCTCAAGGCGATGAAGCGGGGCTATACTCATGAAAAATATCGCCGCATTATTAATACCATTCGTGAATATATGCCCGATGCTTCTATAAGTGCCGATGCGATTGTGGGTTTTCCTGGCGAAACCGAAGAGCAGTTTCAAAATACCCTCCAGCTTGTGGAAGATATTGAATTTGATCTAATCAACACTGCGGCATATTCTCCTCGTCCTGGAACCCCTGCGGCTTTGTGGGATAATCAATTGAGCGAAGACGTAAAAAGCGATCGCCTGCAACGCCTCAATCGTTTAGTATCGGTGATGGCGGAAGCTCGTTCCCAGCGTTATTTGGGTCGTGTGGAAGAGATCTTAGTGGAAGCGCAAAATACTAAAGATCCGACTCAGGTAATGGGTAGAACTAGAGGTAATCGATTAACTTTCTTCCCTGGCAAGATTGAGGAGTTGAAAGGCAAAACGGTTAAGGTGAAAATCACTGAAATTCGTGCTTTCAGCATTACTGGGGAAAGGATAGACGATGAGGAATGAGGAACATAAAGAGATAGAATTAACACTGAGTTAATATCTCCCAAGCTAACAACCCCTTGCTGTAGTTTTCTAAATTAAATCTTTAATCATAGATACAGTGTTGGGAAGCTCTTGTTTCCGTAGTCTCATCAAATATTCTTCAAAAGAACAGGGTGGTTTCTTGCGTCTTTGATGGCATTTCTCTACTGCTTCAATTACCTGCACAGGATAAAGATCGATTAGATCTGTAATGAAGGTATCTTGATGTTGTGCTTCGACATTATATTTATCTAGTTCTGACTGGGGAAAATCTTTTAAATTACTGGTAACGATTACTTGGGCTTTAGCTTTAATGGCTGCTGCCAGAACATGACGGTCATTTGGATCTGGCAGGTTTAGCTTATCTATCAACCACTCATAATCAGTCACTAAACAATCACGAACATTTGCGTTCATTAAATCCCTAACACGATAGAGCCTTTCTAAGGTCAAGCCTGGTTTATTTTTATGAAGATTTCTAATCCATTCATCATGAATTTCTTCTGTCCATTTTGCTCGATAAAGATCTCTGACAGCCAACTCCATTAATAAGTCTCGAAGAGTATTAGGATAAAGAACACAAGCATCGTAGACTATTGTGAAATTAGAAATCATTTTTTAATCATCTTCGTATAGATCTAATTCCTCAGTTAAAGCCGCAAGTTCATCCAATGACTGACTTCTCTTCGCATCAATATCTGCTTTATATTGATACAAGTCTTGAGCCAAAATTCGTCGGTGCTTTCCTATTTTGCGATAGGGTATCTCATTAGATTCCAGCAACTTGATTAAGTATGGTCTGGAAACATTGAGAAGGTTTGCCGCCTGTTGAGTGCTTAATTCGGCTTGAACTGGAACTAAAGTAACTGCATTACCTTGAGATATCTGAGACAGGATATCGATCAAAAGTTCATATGCCACAGAAGGAATTAAGAGTGATTCTTCTTTTCCACTTTCTGATTCAACAGTGATTTTTTGAGTTTCTTGGTGAGAATTAGTTAGCGAGGCTAAGACACGGCTACTTTGTGTAGACAGTTGAATATCTGCCTCAGTTGGGATTGGTATTTTCCTTTGTCTATCTAGTACTGCCATGATAATTAATTGAGTCTAAGTAGCTGAATATTGAATGAATATTCATTCTTGTTCTCTTAATATACAAGCTATGTGAAATAAACGCAACAAAGTTTTTTAAGCATTTTATCAAGACAGTTTCAATTGTCTAAGCTGTTAATCATTTAAACTGCATATTATTTGATTGGCTGAAAAACTGTTAACCCCTCTCCCACACATGCGGGCAAGCCCTTTGTTCTTTTCCCCTAATCCCCTTGTCAGCCACAACAAGCAAATTAAATGTTAAATGCGTGACAGCTTATCTCATTGCCCCACCAGCATAAAAGCTGCCCAGTCACGGGGTGCAGGATGGACTTGCATCGTGTCTAACATTGCCTGACGCAGTGCTTGAGGTTTATTAGAATTAACCTGTAGCTGACTATAAAAATTAGTCATTAGAGCAGAGGTTGATAAATCAGGAACATACCACAAGGAAACAAGAGTATTTTTGGCTCCTGCCAGGAGAAAAGAGCGAGATAGTCCCACAACTCCATCGCCAGTAATTTTGCCTCGTCCAGTATTACAGGCACTAAGCACCACTAAATCGGCGTTTAACTCCAGGTCGAGGATTTCTGCCGCAGTTAAAAAGCCCTCGCTGTTATCGCTGGTAGAAAAAGCTAGAGAACTCTCCAAACCTTGATGTTCATTAAACAAGCCGTGGGTTGCCAAATGAATTAAGCTGGCATGCTGCATTTTGTTAATTACAGCATCTTCTGTCGCCTCCTGCCCAATGAGCGGACTTGTTTGCAGAATTTCGGCGATCGCTTTAGCTTCGGCTTCGGCTCCTTCTAAAGGCGATAAGGAATCGGGCATTGGTTCAGGATTACCCACGATCAGAGGCTGTTGTTTCAGGTTAGAATTTGTTAACGGTTGCATTGCCAAATTTTGAATTGAGGGGGAAATTTGCAGTGTATGCTGCTCAATCAAAAATTCCCCTGCACTATTTTGCAGGGCAGGAAAAGGAACTAAAAATAGGGAGCCTTGAGGAATTAAAACTACTAATTCATTAGGATCTTCAGGTAACAGATCTTTAATCGGCGCAATCAATAGCTTATAGGCATCGCGGGGAAAACTCAGCTTACGTCGTTCGGTTAATGAGTCGGCTCGCATCTCCCCCCGAAAGGAAACTACATAGTCTTGCAAACGAGGTCTTCTTAAATCCAACCCTCCTGAAGCTGCTCGACGGGCATCGTCAGAAATGCTGGCAATAGAAGTTTTGAACTGTTGCTTAATGGTGGTGAGATCTAGCTGTCGCAAATGAACCTTTCCTTGAGGATTAACAACCCAGATATAAAGTTGGTATTCCTGACCCTGTTGATCCTCAATGATGGAGTAGCTAACGAGAGTTCCTTGACGCTTACGAGCGATCGCCTTTATTTGTTCCAGACTTGGGGCTTTAGTTGCCACCTCTAGTTCTGACTTAGCCGTAGTTCTTTGTGCCAGTAGCTCAATAAAAGCTCTAGCTCTGCCCCTTTCTGCTGTTACCATGGCATTCCCAGGCTTATTCTGTGCCACATAAGCCTGTTGTAATAAATCGTAGGTTTGTTTCTGGCTTTCGGCTAAGGCTATCTTTTGCTCATCCCGTAACCCAGGGCGCAAGGATTCATATATTGTGATACTCGATTCTAGAGTCTTACTGGCATCGCGGAAATCCTGTTGTTCAAACTCAATAGCACCCAAACCAGTCAAGGCTTTTGCCTGACCAATGCGATCGCCATTACTGGTTGCCCAGCTTAAGGCTCGTTCGAGATACTCTACCGCTAAATTAAATTTTTGTTGTCTAGAATAATAGTCACCAAGATTAATATAGGTGATAACCTGTCCGACACCACCAGAGCTAGATATAGTTCCCTCGGCAGACTTAAAATACTCTAAGGCGCGATTGCTTAACCCCAAATCCATCGCCAGCAATCCCAGATTATTCAACACATAAACCTGTCTACTCCAGGCACCAATGCTGCGTAAGTCATTTAAAGCCAACTGATATTGTTTTAAAGCCAGCGCTCTATCTCCTTGAAGCTGATAGGCTCGACCCAAATTCTCTAAAGTTTTAGCTTTGCCCAAGCGATCGCCTGGAGTATTAGCCACTGACGCAGCCTGTTCAAAAGTTTGTAATGCCTGGTTATATTGCCCAATTTCCAGTTGAATGGAACCCAGCACATTGTATGCCTTACGACGGCTCGCAGAATTATGTGCCACACGTAAAGCTTGATTTAAATTAACTTGAGCCTGTTGATATAAACCTTGGTAAAAATAAACTTCCCCCAAAGCAATTTGTGCCTGATTCAACTCTTGTCTACCCAGACGATCCTTGCTTCCATAAACTCTAAGTTCGTGTACCCCAACTCTTAAACGACTCAAAGCCTCACGATAATCTCCTAACTCCAAAGCAATCAAACCCTCTAGAGTTTTAGCTGTACCATTGTTATTACGGTAATTAGCGGCTTGATTTGCTAATCTTAGTTGGGAACGCGCCTGCTGATATTTCCCTGATAGATAGTCGATTCTGGCTAATTCCAAGTAACAATCAGACTGTCCCTGGCGATCGCCAAGAGCTTGATAAATTTTTAACGCCTGTTGCAGCTTCGGTTTTGCCGCAAATAAACTACCCGCAGCAATTGACTCTCGCCCTTGTTGATAGTTGCGTTGAGCCTGTTGCTTAGTTTTATTTAGGGGTTGAGCCTGTACCTGTGGATAATTAAGATAGCCTGGAAACGATAGAACAGTTGCAACTAAGGCTAAAAGTAAGAAAAAGCGACAGAGACTAGCAGGCGATCGCATAAACAACTAATTCCAGTTTTGGCAACGACTTTACTGTCTTAGCTTCTGCCTTCTCTTTCAGAATCGGTGTACCTACTCAAGCTAAGTTAGATGATTAATCAGGCTCAGTTTAATTACTCAGATGAAACATGATCATGTTTGCAGCGATATAAATAAAATCGTCAACCAAAGCGAATATTTTGTAGTGTTTTGATTAACATTTTAGGGAGTACTTAAAATTGACTCGATTGTAAAATAGTTTCAATACTGTCCAAGGTCTTCATTAATAACGATAAATACAAAATGTCTGAATACCAAGTTGGAGGGAGTCTCAATGTAAATGCTGCCACCTATGTGATGCGTCAGGCGGATACTCAGCTTTACCAAAGCTTGATTGCGGGGGAGTTTTGCTATGTGTTTAACTGTCGCCAGATGGGAAAATCTAGCCTCCGCGTTCAGGTTAAAAATCGCCTAGAACAGGGGGGATATGCCTGTGTTTCCATAGATATGACCAATATTGGTAGTCAAGCCATTTCTCCTTTGCAATGGTATAAAAGTATTGCTTCAGAAATTTGGCGGGGTTTGAATTTGATGGGGCAAGTTTCGCTAAAAAAATGGTGGAAAGAGCATACAGAACTATCCCCCCTCCAGCATCTCAATTTATTCATTAGCGATGTGGTTTTACCCCAAATCGCGGCGGACAAAATATTTATTTTTATTGACGAAATTGATAGCGTTCTGAGCCTAGACTTTGCTACCGATGACTTTTTTGCCTTAATTCGCTATTTTTACAATGCCAGAGCCGAAAATAGCGAATTTAATCGTCTGGCATTTGCTTTATTTGGTGTAGCCACCCCCAGCGATCTGATTAGAGACTCTAGCCGTACTCCGTTCAATATCGGTCGGGCGATCGAGCTGACGGGGTTTGAATTAAATGCCGCTAAACCTTTAATAAATGGTTTACAAGGAAGATTTGAAGACCCTGAAGCAGTTTTAGCCGAAATCATGAAGTGGACGGGGGGACAACCTTTTTTAACCCAGAAGCTCTGTAAGCTGGCTCTTGAACACGCGCCTCAAGCAAATGCACCTCTTTTGAGTATTTCTGTAGCCCAATGGGTTGCTGAACTAACCAGATCACAAATTATTCAGAACTGGGAAACTCATGACGAACCAGAACATCTAAAAACGATTCGCGATCGCCTGTTAGGAGATGAAAAAAATGTCAGTCGTCTTTTGGGATTGACTGAAGAAATTATTCAATATGGCTCTATTCCTGCCGATGATAGTCCTGAGCAAAGCAAACTTTTGCTAACTAACTTAGTTATTAAAAGCAACAACCAACTAGTAATTCGTAATCGCATTTATCAACAAATATTTGATTTAGACTGGATTTATCAACAGTCAGATAAACTATGTCCTTATAGTCGAGAGGTCAAGTTATGGCTCGATTCTCAAGGCAAAGATAGCTCCCGTCTGCTTCGTGGTCAGGCACTCCAAGATGCTCAACGATGGGCTAATAGTCATAGTATTAGTCAGCCCGAGTATCAGTTTTTAAATGCTAGTCAAGAACAAGAACAGTTTGAAATTCGCCAGAAGTTAGAATTTAAAAGGCTCAAAGAAATAGAATCTCGACTGGTACAGGAGCAAAAACTAGCTCAAACTCAAAGGTTCTTTCTGAGTACCGTGGGGGCAGCATTAGCTATTACTTCGATTTTAAGCATTGCCGCTTATCGCAATTATCAGCAGGCAAAAAGCAATGAAATAAGAGCCGAAAAAAATAAGCTAGCAGCTCATGTTACTTCTGCTGAAAGTCTGTTTAATTCTGAACAACGTTTTGCTTCCTTAGTAGAAGCCCTCAGAGCTAAACAAGATTTGACTAACTTACCTGAAGTCGATCAATCTTTGGAGTCAGATATTGATCTGGCACTACAACAGGCTGTTTATAATGTAGTTGAAAAAAATACTTTTGCGGGTCATCAAGACGTTGTTAATAGCGTCAGCTATAGTTTCGATGGCAAGTTAATCGCTTCATGTAGTTCCGACAACAGTATCAAAATTTGGCAGCGAGATGGCAAACTATTAAAAACTATTTTGGGGCATCAAGATGCGGTAATTGATGTGGCATTTAGTCCCAAAGAAAATATTCTGGTCTCTGCCTCAGAAGACAACACCGTAAAAATCTGGAATGCTCAAGGCAAACTCAAAAATACCCTCAATGGTCATCGGGGTAGCGTGCATCGAGTTGTTTTTAGCCCCCAAGGAGATTTAATCGCCTCTGCCTCAGAAGATAAAACTGTCCGCATCTGGAACCGTCAAGGAGGCTTGGTTAACGTTTTAACTGGACACGAGCGAGAAGTCCTAGCAGTGGCATTTACTCCTGATGGTAAAACTATCGCCACAGGCGATCGCTCGGGCAGGGTTAGAATTTGGAACCTTTCAGGAGAATTACTCCGAACTTTTTGGGCTCACGCTTTACCAATTCGTGGTCTTGATTTTAGCCCCGATGGGCAACAGTTAGTTTCAGGAGGTGACGATAACCTAGCTAAAATTTGGCAGCTTGACGGTCCGTTAATCAAAGTTCTCAAGGGCTATGAGGCACCAGTAACGGGAGTTAAGTTCTCTCCTGACGGTAAACTGATTGCTACCAGCAGTTGGGATAAGTCTATTAAAATATGGCACCCAGATGGCACTCTCCACTCAAATTTGATGGGTCATCAAGGAAGAGTCTGGCGTTTGGCATGGTCTGGTGATGGGTCGGAAATTGCCACTGCTGGCTGGGACAACACCACTAAAATTTGGCAACTTAAGCAACCTTTGGTTAAAACTTTTTATGGTCATACCGCTAGTGTTTTAGGTGTTGCGTTCCAACCTCAAGGTGAGCTGATTGCTTCTTCTTCTGATGATCGCAGCGTTAAGCTGTGGCAAACCGATGGGAGAATAAAAACCAATTTTACTGGACATGATGCTGAAACTTATGAAGTAGCTTTTAATCCTACGGGAAACATGATCGCCTCAAGCAGCCTAGATCGTAGCGTTAAACTGTGGCAAACCGATGGCACCATGCTGCACACTTCTTGGGCGCATAATGCTCCTGTAAAAGATGTGGCTTTTTGGTCGAATAATACTTTGATTTCTGGAGGCTCCGACAAAACTATTAAAATGTGGGATCTGCAAATAGTATCGGGAAAGCTAAAAGCTGTTCTCAAGCAGACTATTTTTGCCCACCAAGCAATAATCACTGATATTGATGTCAGCGCTAATCAGCAGTTAATTGCCTCTGTAAGCCATGATCGCTATTTGAAACTATGGAATCATCAGGGACAATTGCTACGCAGCGTAATTGCTGATGCTACAGGGTTGAAGGGCGTGGCAATTAGCCCTAATACACAAATAATTGCTACGGTCGGAAAAGAACAAAATATTAAACTCTGGAACAGACAAGGCAAGCTGTTAACAATTTTAGAAGGTCATCAAGCAATTGTCTTAGATGTGGAATTTAGTCCTGATGGCAGTAAAATAGCCTCTGCCAGCGCAGATCGAACAGTCAAGATTTGGAATAGTGATGGTGAACTTCTGACTACTTTGCGTGGTCATCAAGGTCGCGTCTGGAACGTGGCATTTAGTCCTAGTGGCGAGCAGCTCGCTTCTGCCAGCGAAGATACTACCATTAAGCTTTGGGATCTCCAGCAGATACTAAAACTAGATAATTTTCAATATGGTTGTAATTGGATTAAAAACTACTTGAAAACTAACTCGGAAACTAGAGCAGATAATCATCAGCTTTGTACTTGAACATTGAACATTGAACATTGAACATTGAACATTGAACATTGAACATCAACAGTCTTACACCCAAAATATTTAATAGCTAAAGGCTAAAGGCTAAAGGCTAAAGGCTAAAGGCTAAAGGCTAAAGGCTAAAGGCTAAAGGTTGAAATTAAATTTGCCGCTTGACAACTCATAGTCGTTATGAGTATGATTTATTCAGTGAAATTAATAATCATGTAGCAAACGCTTAGGCATAAAATCAATACACAGATGAGAGATACATTACCTCAAGTAGTTTTCAAGACTAGAGTTCGAGACGAGTCCGTGGAAGGTCCCAATCCTTATCGCTGGCAAGACAAAACTACCGAAGAAATCTTTGGCGGCAAAAAAAGCATCTTATTTTCTCTTCCTGGGGCATTTACTCCGACATGTTCTTCAACCCATTTACCAGGATACGAAAAGCATTACGAAGAATTTAAGTCTTTGGGTATCGATCAAATTGTTTGTTTATCAGTAAATGATGCTTTTGTCATGTTTCAATGGGGCAAGCAGCAGGGAGTAAAAAATATTATCTTGCTGCCTGATGGCAATGGAGAGTTTACTCGCCAGATGGGGATGCTGGTTAGGAAAAACAATCTTGGATTTGGGATGCGATCCTGGCGTTATTCTCTTTTAGCTAACGATCTTAAAATCGAAAAAGCCTTTATTGAACCAGATTATGGCGATGACTGTCCGACTGACCCCTTTGAAGTTTCTGATGCTGGCACCATGCTAGCCTATCTTAAAGGAAAAAAATAATACTCCTATCTAACACAAAATTATGGGAACAATCTATCTCGGTACGATCGCTAGTTTAGGCGCGGGATTAGCTACCGCAGTTGGGGCGCTTCCCATCTTATTCACTGCTAAATTAAGTAAAAAGTGGCAGGGAATCATGCTTGGTCTAGGAGGAGGAGTAATGCTGGCAGCAACGGCATTCTCCCTGATTATTCCAGGAAAAGAAGCAGCAGGAGAGCTGGGTTATTCTCAGGCAGCATCAGCCTTAATAGTTAGTTTGGGAATGGTGGTGGGGGGAAGTTTATTATGGCTAATGCATAACTATTTTCCCCATGAACATTTTCAGCAGGGTCCTGAAGGTCGAGTTACCGAGAATTTTGAACGCCTTTGGTTATTTATAATTGCCATCACTATCCATAATTTTCCAGAAGGTTTAGCCGTAGGAGTAGGCTTTGGGGATGGCAGCATTAGCCATGGTTTACCTCTAGCAATTGGGATTGGTCTACAAAATATGCCTGAAGGTCTAGTAGTAGCTTTAGCCCTCAGAGAACTAGGATATTCGATCAAGTATGCTCTGGGAATCTCTTTACTTACAGGTTTGGTAGAACCGATTGGTGGTGCTTTAGGAGCAGGTATTGTAAATTTTGGTCAATCTTTTTTACCTTGGGGAATGGCGATCGCTGCTGGCTCGATGCTATTTGTGATTGTGGATGAGATTATCCCTGAGATTGACCGTGAGAGTGTTGCTCAAGAGGGAACATTGGGGATTATGACAGGCTTTGTTGCCATGATGTTTTTGGATATTGCCTTTGGTTAAGCTACAAATTGTTCCAGTATTCAATAATTATTTATTAGCAATTATTTACTTGAAGATTGCAGGCAGAATTTTTTAAACTAAATAAACACTCAGGAGAATTAAATTATGGTTTCTACTGTTTCCAAGCAAAAGCTGTATTCAACTCGAATTGATTTACCAGAAGAGCTGCGAGTGAAAGAAATCGAGATTTTGAATCAAACTTTGGCAGCGACTTTGGATCTTAAAACTCAGACCAAACAGGCACACTGGAACGTCAAGGGAATGGATTTTTATCAACTGCACGAGCTGTTTGATGAGATGGCTACAGAATTAGAAGAATATGTTGATATGGTAGCCGAAAGAGTTACAGCTCTTGGGGGAACAGCCCTAGGCACTGCCCGCATTGCAGCTAGTGAATCTATACTAGAAGAATATGCTTTAGATGCCGTCACTGGGGCAGAACACGTTAAGGCTCTGGCTGATCGCTATGGTGTCTATGCTAAACACGTTCGTGAAGCAATCGACGCTACAGATGATTTAGGGGATGCGGATACGGCAGATTTGTATACTGAGATTTCTCGCACTGTAGACAAACGTCTTTGGTTCTTAGAAGCTCATTTAGTTTAAGGTCAGCGTTACACCGCCGCATCCGTCACGAGTGCCTGAACCAAGTTCAGGCAAACGGCGTTGAAAAGGGGCTGTCTGCGTGGGTCTCCCGCGCAGTTTGTATGCCCCAACCCATTCCGCGGTTAGAATTGGCTAAATTTTGGTGATGATCTTTTTTCACCAAGGAAGAGAATATTGAGAGGTAGAGAAAGCTAACAGCTTTTGTCTTTAGTAGAAGGGGCAAAAGTGGAACGGGCAAAAAAAAATCACATACAGGAAAACTTTTAAGCTTTTTTGGTTGATTTTTGACTGTCTCTACCTCTTTCACTCCTCTCCTAAAGTTAACAAAATATATTAATTACCTTAGTTACTTATAAAGAGAGGATTTAAAAAATGAATTATGATTTTGATCTATTTGTAATCGGTGCAGGTTCAGGAGGCATCGCTACCGCCAGACGTGCGGCACAGTATGGAGCTAAAGTAGGAATTGTTGAAAGCGATCGCTTGGGAGGAACTTGCGTTAACCGAGGTTGTGTGCCGAAAAAGTTAATGGTTTATGCTTCTCATTTTCCTGCTGGCTTTGAAGAGTCATCGGGTTATGGCTGGAGTGTGGGAGCAAGTAACTTTGATTGGCTGAAAATGATTACTGCCGTAAACAACGAAGTTGATCGCTTAAACGGCATCTATCGTCGAATGCTAGACAATTCTCAAGTTAAGGTATTTAGGGGTCACGGAAAATTACTTAATCCTCATACCGTTGAGATAGGTGATCAGCAAGTAACCGCCGACAAAATTTTAATCGCCGTTGGTGGTAAGCCTGTTAAGCCTGACGATATTCCAGGAATTGAATATGCAATTACTTCCCGAGAGATCTTCAATGTCAAAGAACAGCCAAAACGAGCTGTTATCATTGGGGGGGGCTACATTGGTGTTGAGTTTGCCTGTATTCTTAATGGCTTGGGAACTGAAGTCACGATGGTGATTCGGGGAGATAAAATCTTGCGTGGTTTTGATGAAGATATACGCAGTGAAATTCAAGACGGGATGGCAAGACACGGTATTCGTATCTTAAACAACAAACCTGAACTGTCGATTGCCAAAAGAGATTCTGGATTAGAAGTTACCATTCCCCACGATAATGAAGGTCAAGAAGTAATCGTAGTCGACTCGGTAAGTCTCGCTGCTACAGGAAGAGAACCTGACTTAGAAAACCTAGGTTTAGAGAATACGAAGGTGGAAGTTGTCAATGGTGCAGTGGCGATAGATCAGTATAATCAAACTGCCGAATCAAACATCTATGCAGTGGGAGACTGTACTGACCGCATTAATTTAACTCCTGTGGCTATTAATGAAGGACGAGCCTTTGCTGATACTCATTTTGGCGGCAAATCTCGTCAGATGAGCTATGAAAATGTCCCTACCGCGGTATTTACTACTCCTGAAGCAGCTACAGTGGGTATGACCGAAGCCGAAGCCAGAGAAAAATATGGTCATGCCATTAAGGTGTATCGCAGTAAATTCCGTCCCATGTACTACACTCTACCTGACAAGCAAGAAAAAACCTTGATGAAGTTAATTGTTAATACTGAAACCGATCAGGTTATTGGCGCACATATGGTGGGAGATAGCGCAGCAGAAATTATTCAGGGAGTAGCGATCGCCGTTAAGATGGGTGCTACTAAGGCTGATTTTGATGCTACAGTTGGCATTCATCCTAGTTCTGCCGAAGAGTTTGTGACCATGCGCTAGTAGTCTTTGATAGTCATTTCAAATAAAGGAAGGTATAACTCACTCACTAACAATATAGGGTTATATCGACCTGACTTTTTGTAATCAGTAATGTGGAATCATAATACACACTTTCATAACTATCTACTGCGCCAATTTCCGACAAAAGTTAATCGTTCATTGGATATAGGTTGCGGATTAGGTCTTTTTACCAGAAAACTCGCCAAACGGTCAAAAACTGTGGATGCAGTTGATGTCGACGGCGCAATTATTAAAGAGACATCAGATCATAATACTGCACCTAATATCTTTTACCGACACGCTGACTTTCTTGAAGCTGACTTGCCTGAAGAGTCTTACGATGTAATCGTTTGTATTGCTTCGCTACATCATATGGATCTAGAAGCAGCTTTAAAAAAGATAAAAGTGCTTCTTTGCTCATCTGGAAAGTTGTTAGTTCTTGGACTTTACCGAGAGATAACTGTAGTGGATTACATGTATAGCGTTATTTCAGTTCTCCTCAACCTTGTATATTTGAACTGGCATAGAGATACAGAATCAATTGAGATAACAACTACTGCTGTTCCAACCCTCCCTGCTCAACTGTCCCTTAAGCAAATAGAAACAGTGGCGAGAACATTGATTCCTGGCTATAGACTTCAGAGGCATCTATTCTGGCGCTACTCATTGATTTGGCAAAAACGGTAGTATAGTAACGGTGACTTCGTAAAAATAGTACTTCACTAAAAAGACTATTTTTAGGTAGATAGAAGAGCTTTAATATCAGCAGCAGTAATTTTCTCTAAATTGGCTGATATTTTTTTTATATCCCAGTTCCACCAGGCGATTTCTAACAGTTTCTCGATTATGTCGTCATCAAATCTTTGTTTAATAACCTGAGCTGGATTACCTCCAAAGATAGTATAGGGTGGTACATCTTTAGTAACGACCGATTTAGCAGCTATTACAGCACCATCTCCTATTGTTACTCCTGGCATTATTACAGATTCGTAACCAATCCAGACATCATTACCAACTACCGTATCACCTTTAAAAGGCAATTCTTCATCCTTTGGCGTTACTTTTTCCCAACCTCCACCAAAAATATAAAAGGGATAAGTCGAAAATCCAGATAATTGATGATTTGCGCCATTCATAATAAACTTTATATCTTTAGCTAAAGCACAAAACTTACCAATAATCAATTTGTCTTGGCTAAAAGGATAATGACTCACGGGGTGACAATGAATTCAAAAAGAGGAAAGGATAAGCGTTTTAGCTCTGAGACCCTGTTGATAAAAAGGTAGCTTGTTGGGAGTCAGTATCATTAACTGGTCAACCCAGCGATGGCACATTTGATAAACTACAACC
>JBCDDK010000018.1:0-71047 GCA_039180345.1 Cyanobacteria bacterium P01_G01_bin.39
AAGAATCATTAAACTCAGTTCCCGTAATCTCGAACTGTTCGATATTGCTGTAAGCGAGCAATCTACCATTGGTGTTGGTTCTTCTGAAATCTCCGTTGAATACAGTGTTATTTACTGCCGAGTTGTATTCGGAATAGTCCACCCTCAACGTGTCATTCCCCTCTCCTCCGTTGACACTACCAAAGTTATTAATTAGAGCATCATCACCTTCGCCACCATTAAGAGTGTTAGTACCCTCTCCGCCATCAATAGTGTCATTGCCAGCATCTCCATTCAAGGTATCATTACCACCTAAACCTTCAATAAGATCGTCTCCAATTGTTCCTATGAGACTATTGTTATCTTCGTTTCCCGTAATTAACTGTTCTTCAGACATGATTAAAAAATTTTAAATATTAGTTTATATAGATATCTGTTCTTTACAGATATTGGTAATTAATTTTTTCCGTTAAAAACGGGGTTTAAGCAGTAACTCAGACCCCAAAATATGATGGTTTTAATTAGGTATAAAACTTATTGCGCTACTTTTTCAGTTTCTAATTGACTGGAAAGGTTTGGTTGTTCTGATAAAGCAGCCTGAGCAGTCTTGATAATATTTTGAGAAATCTTTTCTTGGAATAAGCTGACATCCTGCTGCCAGTTATCAATCGTTTCGCACATAGATGCTGAATTAGATTGACCCTCTTTTTCCGCTAATAAATAGTTAAAATCTCCAGCAAATAAAAGTGCGGGAACATTTGCCTCTTTATTTTGCAATCTAACTTCGTCTACTTTTAAATTCAGATGACAACGCTCTAGTTTGTAAAGTAAATTAATCGCTGCTTTTACTGGCGTAGAGCCAAAAGAATGCCAAGGTGAAGGTGCAAGTAAAGCATTAATAATTAATTTGGCAACTGCATCTGCTTCTTCGCCTAAATTGTAAATGCTTACGGGGCTAATTTGGAGTAGTTGATAGTTCGCTGCTGGTAAAGATTCGACAGCGACGGGCTACTTTAGCTACCTCCATTTTGTCTAAGCCATTAGGATTGACAATTTCGTTGAAAGTAATTTTTCCTGGTTGAGCAACAATATTTAAGCTATTTTTAAATCTAAACTGAACTTTGTTTTGAGCAATCATCGGCTTAGAAGCCAATTCCCAATTTTGGGGAATTATTCCGCTAGCTATTAGAAAATCGGGAGTAATGCGTGCGGGATTGTAGTGTTTGGCTACTAGATTTAAGGATAATTGTTGTAGTTCTAGTTTAGATTTCATGAATAATTACTCAGTTAAAAAATATTAGGGCTTTGAAATTAGACAGTAAAAATTGACCAACGGTACGGCGCAATGCGCCATCGTCATGGCAGCGCAACGCGCAGTCCGTTCGGACTGGGACACTTCGTGTCCGCGCATGACTTTGAGCCAAAAGGCTTTGTGCAGGCTTCGTCTTCTTAAGGCGGAGTAATCCGTAACTTTGGTATTAGATACTACATTTATAACTGAGTTAGATAATTCAATCTTTGATTCAAATCACACCATAGAAGTATCTATTTGATTGAGTTAGAGCGTTCTTGAATTTTGAATTAAGTTGCTATAAATTCTTGAAGAGAAATAAGTTTGAGCAATGCCATTAGACCATGTTGAATATTGTCAACACGGATAGTATTGTCATAAACCGTAGTCCTCAATACTCTCTTTATATATGCCTTACAAAATTTGATTGCTCGGACTCATAATCTGAGGCTTACGAGAGTCGCCCATTCTGCGTGAAAAAAATGATTTTGATTAATGCTTATAAAGCTTACGTATTAACGGTTGCAAAAATTGTTTTACCGAATTGTTATATTTTTAGGCTGCATTTGAACTCAATGAGGACACAAGGTAAAGAATTGTTTAATAGTATTATTTCTAATTAAATGAAACAAATAGCTTTTGAGCTATAAAATTGTTTAATCAAATTATTAGTTTATAGTAACTGACTGATTAATTGAAACTGAGCGATCGCATTTTAGCTAATAAATTTAGAGAAAGCGATCGCCGAATTAAACATTACCAGGTTTTCAATGGTTTAGCTTAACCCCGTCTGCTTAACTCCAACTTAGGCTAATTTATTAAATATCCTAGAATCATTCCTGCCAATAAAATAAAGCCTAACCAAACATTTTGCCCTAAGACCTTGCCATAAACAGCGCGAGGAATAGAAGGCTGACGTAAGGTTAAATATTGCCAAATCCAGCCAGCTAAAGCTAAGACTAAACTAAGCCAAAAAGATACTCCTAAAGTTAACTTGAACCCTTCAAAAGCTAGAAAAATGACGGTTAAAGCATAAAAAAAGCCGATCGCTTCAGGGGTATATTTACCAAAGAAAATAGCGCTAGAGTTAATCCCTACCCTGAGATCATCTTCGCGATCGCTCAAGGCGTAACCTGTGTCAAAACCAAGTGTCCAGGCGACTGTTGCCCCCCAAAGTAGCCAAGTCCCCGCCTCTATTTCTGCTGTTACTGCCGTCCAGCTAATTAATACAGCAAACCCCCAGGCTAGAGATAAAACCAGTTGTGGTATGGGAAAAACTCGCTTGGCTAAAGGATAGAAGACAATTAGGGGAACAGCAGCGACACAAAGTAGAAAGCTGAGGCGATTTAAATAAAATGCTAGTATCGCAGCACAGCAGAGGGCGATCGCAAAAATTACAATACCCACCCTGACTGAAAGGGCGCGAGATGCTATAGGACGAGACTTGGTTCGCTCTACTTGAGGATCAATATCACGATCCCAAAGATCGTTAACCACACAGCCTGCGGCACTAGTAGCTAAAGTGCCTAAGATAATTACCCCAACTAGAGGTAGGGGCGGGGTTCCTTTTGCCGCTAAAACCACTGCCCACAGCGCAGGTATCATCAGAATTAGCCTTCCCGCTGGCTTATCCCAACGCAATAGCCGCACAATTGTCTTCCAAGTCGGTTCTTCAAAAACTTGAGTCATATTAAAAAATTTGCTTTGAAACTAGATAGATAATAAGTCGATAAATATTTATAAAATCTTAAGGTGATTTATCTCTCCTGGCAAAATCCATGAGATTATACAAATGTATAAGATTTGACGTTTCAAATTTGAAATTTCAAATTAAGAATTCATTTGGTGTCTCGAAATTTTCCAATCTATATAGTATCGACAATTTAATTCCCAAGTTAATTATCAGCAGCTACCCCTTGCTATGAACCAACAGATCATTGCAGCGATTGATATCGGCACCAATTCTATTCATATGGTAATTGTGCAGATTGATCCGTCTCTTCCCTCCTTTACAGTAATTGCCAAAGAGAAAAACACGGTGCGATTGGGCGATCGCAATCCGAAGACAGGGGCATTAACTCCTGAAGCGATGAAACGCTCATTAGATACTTTAAGACGCTGTAAAGAACTAGCAACTAGTCTCGAAGCATCACAAATTATTGCTGTGGCAACTAGCGCTACGAGAGAAGCCCCCAACGGCGAAGATTTTCTACGCCAGATTGAATTAGACTTGGGCATCGTCGTTAATCTTATTTCGGGTCGAGAAGAAGCACGACGAATTTACTTGGGTGTGTTATCGGGAATGGACTTTAATGAGCAACCCCATATTATTATCGATATTGGTGGTGGCTCAACGGAATTGATTTTGGCGGATATTCATGAACCACGCTTTTTGAGCAGTACTAAGGTTGGTGCGGTTCGTCTGGCTAAAGAATTTGTCACTACTGACCCAATCAGTGACAGTGAATTGAAGGTACTTAGGGCATACGTTAGAGGAATGTTGGAGCGTCCTGTAGATGAGATCTGGCATAATCTTCAGCTTAATGAGATTCCGCGCACTATCGGGACTTCTGGCACGATTGAAACTATTGCGGGGATACATGCTAAAGAAGAACTAGGAGCAATTCCCGATCCCCTCAATGGCTATAAAATTGACTATCAAGACATCGAAAAAATCGTTAAAAAGCTTGCCCAGATGAGCTATGAAGAGCGATTAGATGTTTCTGGATTATCAGAGAAGCGAGCCGAAATCATTGTACCAGGAGCAGTAATTTTACTGGAAGCGATGAGCATGCTCAAACTAGATTCAATCATGATTTGTGAACGTGCTTTACGGGAAGGCATGATTGTTGACTGGATGTTAAGTCATGGTTTAATTAATAGTCGCTTACGTTATCAAAATGAAGTTAAAAAGCGCAACGTGATCAAGATTGCTCAGAAGTATCATGTCGATCTCGACTATGGACAGAGAGTTGCTGACTTTGCCTTAAGTATCTTTGACCAACTTCAAGGAGAACTGCATTCCTGGGATCTTGATGAAAGAGAATTATTATGGTCGGCTGCCATACTCCACAATTGTGGGATTCATGTTAGTCATTCTGCTCATCATAAACACTCCTATTACTTGATTCGCAATGCTGAATTACTGGGCTTTACCGAATTAGAGTTAGAGTTAATTTCTAATATTGCCCGCTATCATCGTCGCAGCAAACCCAAGAAAAAACACGAGCCATATAATCAGTTGCCTCACAAAGAGTATCAGCTAATGGTACGGCAGTTAAGCGCTATTTTAAGATTGGCAGTAGCTTTAGAACGGAGAAACAAAAGTGCGATCGCCCATGTAAAATGTCAATACGATGATGATAATCGTGCTGTCCATCTTCAAATTCAACCAACAGAAATTGGTGATACTTGTTCTTTAGAATTGTGGAATCTTAGCTACAAGAAAGAAGTATTTGAAGAGGAATTTGACGTAGAGTTAATTGCCACTGTCTCTGAAAAGCTGACAGTGTCTTATCTTAATTGATTATTTAATTTAGGTAGATTTATTTCTCTCCAGGCACAATACCTGGAAAACTCGCCACAATTTGTTATATGGTGATACATCTAGGATATTTAGCATTGGATTATTGACCATCAGTATCATGACAAATCTCAGCGTCAACTTGAATAAGGTGGCACTTATTAGAAATACCCGCAATATTGGTATTCCCAGCATCACTAAAATGGCACAAATTTGTATTGATGCTGGTGCTAACGGAATTACAGTTCATCCTCGACCCGATCAAAGACATATCAGACCAGGGGATGTTTATGATTTGGCAGACGTTGTTACCTCTGTGGAGTTTAATATTGAGGGCAATCCTTTAGAAACTTCTTTCATGGATATAGTGCGTCGAGTAAAGCCAACTCAATGCACCTTAGTTCCTGATACTCCTGATACCTTTACTTCAGATAGTGGCTGGGATCTAACCCAAGATCAAGAACGGTTGATTCCTATTATCAAAGAGTTGCATAGTCTTGGTAGTCGCGTCAGCTTATTTATGGATGCTGACACAGAACAAATTAGCCTAGTTCCTAATACTGGTGCTGAACGCATTGAACTTTATACCGAACCCTACGCCACAGCATACCGAGAAAATAAAGATTTGCCAGCTACTTGGCAAAAATTTGCTGATGCTGCCCAGAAAGCTCAAGAATTAGGATTGGGAGTTAATGCAGGACACGACCTTAATTTAGATAATCTGCCTAAATTCTGTGAGATTGCAGGTATTTTAGAGGTTTCTATTGGTCATGCTTTGACTGCCGAAGCTTTGGAAATGGGATTTAGTCAGACTGTGCAAGAATATCTCAAAATCTTATCAAAATCTCGCTGAAAAAATGTAATTCCAATTCTCGGACATAATGAGAGACTTAATAATGCTCTAGGCTTTAAACTGTTTTAGTTGCCAGAAGTAAAGATTAGCAAAAAGGCTAGATCCCCTAGCCAATTTTAAGACCATTAAATCAATGCAGTTTCACAGGCGATCGCTTTCTGGAGGAATCTTAACTCTTAATATTGAAACTGATCAAGAACAACTAAAGCTACATAAAAATAAGATTTATAGCACTTTGGAATTAATCCACATTACTTTCTTTTATAGTTATCTTAAATAAGAATTGTAGAAATAAATTTCTCCCTAATCCCTAATCCCTAATCCCTAATCCCTAGTCTCCCGAACAGAATAATTAGAAGATACAAAAGTTAATTAAAACGACTATATCTGCAGCCAATTTTAGATGAGTCACAAAAGCTAACTGGTTGCATTTTTATTGTCTATTAACTCAAACAAATTGTAGAGAATGCTTGATAAAAACTTATTATAGTAATTGCTTGAAAAAAATATTATTACAATTATTATAAAATTGAAATCAATAGAGATGCTAAAAAAGGTATGCTAATCTTGCTCCATTTTAAGTACTCAGCTACACGATCATGTAATTGTTTTACTTTATAGGGAAAGATAGTATTTAAGTATCAAACAATTAGATAAAGCAAAACTATGGATTTATCAAATAGCATCAATGATGAATTTGATGTCATAATTTTTGATCTATGATAATAGTTAAGATAAAATTCAACCATTAACAAAATATCAGTATTAGAACCCAGCATAGGCTCAACATAGCTTAGATAAGCTGGGTTTTTGATATCTTCTAAAGATTATTAGAACTATCGAGGTAGTTCTACTTCGAGAATAAGATGATGCTTAATCTACCAACAAATAATTAACTAATAAGTGCGCTTTGCTGTTGCTAAACGAGAAATAATGCTGGTAGCTAATACCAACAACACCAGGATAAATGCTGCACCCCAAGCTAATTCTTGCTGATTCTTAAAAGGCACAATCGCAAAGTTATAAACTAATACTGATAAAGAAGCTGTCGGCTCAACCAATAAGTTGTCCCAATTAGGCCAAAATTGCGTAAATAGGGCAGTAAACAGCAATGGTGCAGTCTCTCCTGATGCACGGGCAACTGCTAAGGTAATCCCAGTGATAATTGCAGGGAGTGCCGCAGGCAAGACTACTTGTAGTACAGTTTGGTATCGATTTGCACCAACTCCGACAGATGCTTGACGCACATCTTGGGGAACCAGCTTTAAGGATTCGTCAGTAGTGCGGACAATAATCGGTAGCATTAGAATAGCTAAAGCAAAACCCCCCGCCCAAGCAGAATAACTTTTAAAGGTCAAAACAACCGCACTATAGGCAAAAACTCCCACAATAATTGAGGGAACCCCACTCAAAACATTGGTCGCAAAGCGAATCCATTCTGCTACTTTACCTTCATTAAATTCTGAAAGATAGATTGCCGCCATAATGCCCAAGGGTACGCTAATTAAAGCGCCAATTCCCACCATAATCACGGTGCCGATAATCGCGTTACCAAAACCGCCACCATCTACTAGAGGTGGTGGGGGAAGTTCGGTAAAAACTGAAGCGGAAAGGGAACTAATTCCCCTAGTTATGAGGTAAGTCAGAATAATAAATAGAGGAATAATCGCTAGCAGAGTAAATAAGCCAGCGATACCGCTCATGATTAAGCCAAATAAAGTGCGGGGAGAGGTAGGATTACGTTTGAGAGTAAAGTCGGCAAAGCCTGATGGAGTCGGGGCTGATTTTTCTAGATGAGGTGCTGTCATGATCTTGTAAATTTAAATCTGAAGTGTTATTAATTGCTGTTGTGAAATCACTGGGCGGTCACGGGGCATACAAGCTGCCGACACAGGTGAGTCCTTCGGACTTGCTTCGCAAGCGGCAGACAGCCCCTCATCAGCGCGAAACGTCCTTCAATGGCGCGACACAGGTTCGCGCCCCAGGACTCATAAATTCGCGCTTACGCCCACTAAATTTTTTGCAGTCTGGTGACGAGCAATTGGGCAAGAATATTGACGACCAAGGTAATGAAGAATAAAATCAGTGCCGCATACATCAGTGCTGCCACCTGTAAGCCGCTAGCCTCGGCAAACTGATTAGCTAGGAGAGAAGAAACCGTGTTAGAAGGAGCAAATACGGAAGGATTCACTTTATTGGCATTACCAATCAACATCGTAACCGCCATCGTTTCGCCTAATGCACGTCCTAAAGCCAGCATGATGCCACCAATGATTCCTGAAGACGCTGCGGGTAAAATTATTTTAAGAATTGCTTCCCAACGGGTTGCACCTAAGCCAACCGCAGCCTGACGTAAACCGATATCAACATTGGTAATTGCATCACGACCAATTGCCGCAATAGTCGGCAAAACCATCACTGACAAAATTAATGCCGCAGGCAACATTCCAGGTCCTCTAAGGGGGGTAAAACCTTTGAGAAAAGGAATCAAGACAAAAATACCCCACAAGCCATAAACTACACTGGGTACTGCTGCTAATAACTCGACTAAGAAGACAATGATTCTTTGAACTGAGGGAGGAAGATAATCTTCACTGAGAAAAATTGCTACACCCAAGCCGATGGGAACAGAGATTGATAGAGCAATTAGAGAGCTAACTAAGGTGCCGTAAATTGCTGGCCAAACTCCGTATTCACTCTCTACAGGATTCCAGCTACTGGTGGATAAAAACCCCAAACCAAATTCTTGAATAGCAGGCATCGCCTTTAATCCTACCTGAATTGTAATCCAAACCAATACACCAGCGATCGCAAATGCTAAGATTTTAGCTATCCAATAAAAGGCATTATCTATAGTTCTTTCAACGCCTGAGCGAGGCTCTATTTTTGATTCGTAAGTATTATTCATAAAGATTAAATAATTTTATCTATTAGCAAATTAACATTGATTTGAAGCAAGCTTCAAACCAAAGATGCTAAACATTTTACTAGTATTTTATTTACAGTATTTTGATTAAGCCTAGGTAAAGTCCAAGTTATCAGGGTAATTGCTATTAACAGTTAACTAATTAATTTATTCAAATAAGCAATCGATCAATAATAGGGTAGATAATAAATAAATAAAAAAGAGACTTAATTTAGGATTTATCTCACCATGACTTTATCTGTTGGCACAACTGCTCCCGCTTTTACCACTACTGATGACGAGGGAAAGAGCGTATCTTTATCTGATTTCTCAGGTAAAATAGTCGTACTTTATTTTTATCCCAAAGATGATACTCCAGGCTGTACTAAGCAAGCCCAAAGCTTCCGTGATAATTTTGCGGCATATCAAGATCAAGACATGGTAGTTTTGGGAGTCAGTATGGATGATCAAGCATCACATCAAAAATTCAAGGAGAAATATGGACTTCCTTTCAAACTCTTAGTTGATAGTGATGGCTCAATTACTAAAGCCTACGATGTCGATGGTGGCGGCTATGCCAAACGTGTCACTTATGTGATCGATGGTGACGGTAAAATTGTAAAAGTCGATGACAATGTCAATACCAGCACCCATGCTACAGACGTTTTATCGAGTATTGGCTAGTTGAGTTTACAGTCATTTCAATTAATTGATGTAGCTTTATTGTTGATGGTCATTGGTCGTTAATCCAAGCAAGCTTGTTTGATATTACTTTGGTGATTAGTTTAGTTGCTATTTGAAATGACTATAAACCAGCTTGATGATTAGAGAATGACAGCATGATCTTAAGATCTGAGTGGTTTCAACGCCTCACTGTCATTCTTTACTGGCGTAATGTTTTTACCTACTAATGACTAAAATGAATCATTTAAGGGTTCAACATAGTATGCTACGCCGTCATCTCCCTCTAACTGATACTGGGGTAAGTTGTCCACAACATAGTCTTTTTCGTCAGCGGAAGGAGTATAAAAGTGGAAATCTCCCTCACTGTGATAAAAGCGATATAGCTCGATGCTGTTTTCTTGTGGAGTGTCGTATGCGTAGAAAGCTACGTTTTCAAAAGCGTAGTTGCTAAGATTATCCTGCACATAGTTTTTTTCCACCTCACTAATTGTATAGAGATGAACTCCAGTATTCTGGTTAAAGAAACGATAAACTGGTTGGGCGACCGTTAAAGAATCGTCCGTCTGGGGGCTAGATGCAGCCTGATAAGAAGCGCCTTCATAGACATAATTGGGCAGATTATCAATTACTGCTTGTTTTTCTACTTCAGAAGCAGTATAAAAATGAGAACCAACGCTGGGGATGAAGAAGCGGTGAACTACAGAAGCTTGATCGCCGTCACTAGTATTAGCCCCAAAATAATCAAGAATCTCATCTCCCGAGGCATTATTGATATCTTCAATAAATCCTGCCCCTGCGGCTGTACCATTAAAGAAATCAGTAATTTTCAAGTCATCTTCCACCTCAGCGATGCCGTCACGATTGAGATCGATAATCAGGTCATTACCTGATTTTGATAACCCAATAATTCCTGCTGAGGGTTGGCTAATAACAATTTCAGGAGAGCTAGAGGAACTTGAATTTTCACTAGTTGAAGTTTCACCAAAGCTGGTTGCAGTCGAACTAGAGGAACTTGAATCTACGTTATCAGAATTGAGTTCGTCATCAGTAATTACAAGATAGTCATAACCAGCCGTATCGATAATTTCGCTACCAGCAGAATCTAAACTTAACTGATAGAAGTCATCCCCTGAGCCACCTTCTAGAGTATCTGCACCTGAAAAACCCAGTAGAAAATCATCTCCAGCGCCACCAACGAGAGAATCATCACCGCCGAACCCAATAATTAAATCACTTCCTAAGCCGCCATAAATAGAATCATTACCCAGTCCACCGTGTAGATCATCATCGAAGTCAGTACCTTCATTGAGTAAAGAAAAGGCATTGTCTTGAATGATTTCCGTATCGGTATTGCGTAATATAATCTCACTTAAAGTAGTGCTTTCAATTTCGGCAATCTCAGCCCCAGAGAAGATGTTTTCATAGTACAGGCGATCGCCGTCTCGTAAAGCAATAAACTGCTCGGCAATTATGGCTTGAAAAGTTTCTCCTACTGCCACTCCAGGCAAATGATCTTCTGCCAGTAACCCAACATAAAGATCGATATTATCAACACTGCCATAGAGTGATTCTAAGTGAGCTTGAACCTCAACATCGCTGGTAATATCATCAAAACTATCAACCCGAGCTAAATCATAGGCTTCTCTTACGGTATTGTAGTCATTAACGCCGTTAATTCTGCCTCGCTCAACGTTAATCGCGAACAAATCTCTACCTGTAGTGTGGGGTCCAAAGGTAAACAGCAGATTACGCACATCATCAATCAGTTTTAAATCGACGTTTTGAGAAAGAGACGAACTTAATCCTCGTAAAATGGGGTCGATTCCTGTTTCTTGAATAACTCCCGTAGAACGAAAAAATACTTCCGATAGAGTTAAATTACCCTCTGCTATCTCATGACCATCTATGTCCAGACGAGGAATTTCTGAGCTTAACTGTGTATGACCGATACGAAAGGCAGCAGAACTAAAACTACGGTCTATACTGGGATTAATTAACGAGTCGTAGCCACTATATTCAGGAATCGCTACATCCCCTAAAATGCTTGGCAGATATTCGTTATAGACGATCGCCTGATATTGGGCAATATTGATCTGACGAGCTTGGTTATAGAGCTGATCGTCTGTCCAATCGGAATGAGCGATCGCTAACTCTTGCGCCAAACGATTGTGTTCCCTGACAAACAAAGTATGCATCGAGGCTAATACTGAGTTTTCATTGGCACGAGCATCCCCCGCGGCAAATAACTCAGTAGGATCTTGCCGCGAGGGATTGGCATTATCAAAGGACTCATTCGCAAAAGGTAAAAGATTGCCTTCGCTTACCTTGAGCAAACCACCACTACCCTCTCGCAGATAGTCATTCTTTTCTTGATCCGAACCGTAAATATTGGAACCATCGACCCAGGCAGTAATATTGTTGGGAATTTGCGCTGGATTATCGACGCTAGTTCCTGTACCTTCGGTGAAGGCTGTAGTATCTAACGGAATCGAAACTGCTCCTGTTGCTTCAGGATCAAGAAAGGGATCTCCCTCGGGGACGTGAATTTCTACCTCCACCCCCTCAACTTCAGGAGTCAAGACAATGTCGTGATCGACAAATTGACCAAATGCCCAACTGAAGTTAGTCAAACCGCGATCGCTAGTTATGATTTGATCCTGTTGCGCTAGGGTATTACTAATCTCTCTGGCGTTGGGACGGTCTGACCCTGCGGGACTAGATATTCCATCACCATAATCTAACGGAGCAATGTTGAATAAGTCGCTGCCAGTTGAACCATAGTCAGGATTAGAAAAATTATTATTAGTTCCATCTATAGAGTAGAAGCTAGTTGATCCAGATTCCTCTATATCGCTATTAACTTTTGAAGTGTCCATCGAACTGCTCTAAAAATTTTATAAATTGATTGGCAATTGCAAAATTCCAATCTCAGTAATTTTATGTACGTGAATTTATGGAATTTAATGCAGATAATAATTATTAGAACATGTTTTTTTGAGTCTGTAGCTTTAATGTACACAAATTTACAAATATTGTTGCTAGCTTAAGATAAGGTTATCTGCCACTAAAAAAGAGAGGCGATCCTCTCTTCAAACATTTTGATTTTATTAAAGTTAAATTAAACTCGGCTTGATCGTGATATTTTATACCCGCTTTGTTTGAAAATTGCTTGAATTAAAAAAGTCTTATTAAGCAACTTGAGTAACAACCAAGTAACACAAAATAAGACTTTTAGTTAGATATAGATATGGCTGGTTTAGCTTAGGTGGCAATAAGCAGTATTGGGGTTAGTATAAATTCCAATTAGCGTAAAAAGCAGCTAACTAGCCAGAACAAACAAAAGGTTACAGCCGAGGCAAATTGGTCTCCTCCTAGGACAGTTACCCCCCCTTGACCTAAAAGCAAATTACCCAAAGCCGTACCCAAAGCAATTCCCGCAAAAAGAGCTAAAAAGCTGATTAGAAACGCCCGTCCCGAACGCCCTTCTTTACGGTTAAGAAAGTAAATATTGGCGATAAAACCTAATGCCATAATCAGAGATAGAATTGAGCCGCCTGTATTTTGAGCAAAAACGGCGATCGCGGAGAGGGTCAAGAAAATGCCAGTTGGCCAGAGAATGTCTGCTTGAGAAGGAGTATCAATTAGATCCTGAAGCCAAGCCGCAGATTGCTCATTAACTAAGGGAGGAACTTTGAGATTTTTTTCTACATTGCGATCAGGAAACCTTATTTTCTCAGGAACTTTGATTTTGCCCTCTTGACGTAATCGTAAACGATCCATAATGATCGAATCGTAAGCAATCTCGACTTTTTCCAACACGGCACTATCATTACCATGCTGATCGAAAAGTCTTTGTTTGGCGGCCTGTATTTCCTCAAAAGAAGAATTTTCTGTGACCCCAAGTTGTTCGTAGGGATTTTGTTCGCTCATCTGTTGACCTGCTATATAATATCTATTTTAAATTTTTTTACTCTAAGGGGCGAATTTTCTCTTAATATGTTTCCCAGAGACCGAATGCTGGACCAATAAATCTGACGGTAAGCCAAACAGCAATCATCACGCCGATTCCAATCCAAGCTCCTTTAGAAGTTATTTTAAGAAACTGATCTGCTTGATTTTTGGTAATTGGTATCCAAGGAAGAATTCGCTCAGATTCCTTACCATATTGTTGACCTAGTGCTGCTTTACGACGTTTCGATTCTCCCATGATATTAACTATAAGTAAGTTAGTTCTGGGTCGATCATAGCGTTTTCTGTGCCAGCAATAAACCAGTCTTATCTCTACATTTTATAAAAAATAATGAATTCTTCAAAAGTTGTTTTTTGCGATTTTGATGGCACTATTACCACCCAAGACACTTTTGTCAGTATGTTGGAAAAATTTGTGCCTGAAGTTGCCGCTAGAGTTTTACCTGCAATTTTTAGCAGAGAGATAAGTCTCAAAGCAGCAATCAATCTAACTTTGGGTTCCATTCCCACCACTTACTATGCCGAAATAATTGAGTTTATGTCTGGGCAACCAATTCGACCAGGTCTGCCAGAGTTTATAGATTTTCTTAATTATTATCAGGTACCTTTGATTGTCATTTCTGGTGGATTAACCGCAATGGTTAGAGCCGTATTAGAGCGACAGGGATTAGCTGACAAAGTGACTGCCATTCATGCTGGAGAAGTGGATACCACGGGAGAATTTTTGAGAGCTTATTCGACCGTGGAAAGCGACACCGAGTTTATTGCTAAGGCTATGGTTATGGAGAGATATCCCACTCCAGAAAAAGTGGCGATTGGTGATTCGGTAACAGATATTAATATGTCTCTGGCGGCTGATCTGGTATTTGCCCGCGATCGCCTGATGCAATATTTAGATTTGGAAGATAAGCCTTATGTTATGTGGCAGGATTTCTTTGAGATTAGAGATCATTTAGCTACTCGATGGCAGATTAATTAGTCGACGCAGTAGGTTGAGACTAAATTACAGTGTGATCGCCCTCAATCGGCTTGTATTTCGAGACTGTTTCTATTAATGTTAATAGGTTGTCAGAGAGACCCCGCCGTACAAAGGCGCATAGTGAGTCCTTCGGACTTGCTTCGCAACCGCCGCACGTACGACGAGTAAGGCACAGCAAGCAAAGCTTGCAAGCGTCGCTTAGACGCGACTTGGGGCGGTAGCCCCTGTGCCGCAACTGTTCCTCTGACTTCGTAAAAACGAAATTTGTCTTAAGTTTTGCCGAGTTATGAACTTTTTATACAATTAAACATAGTCATAGTTGTATTTCTAATTCTCAGTATCAATCTACATCAAGATCAACGAGTTAGAGAGTAAGTCCGATGATGCATGATCCATCATCATCTTTGGTAGAGTCAGCGCAATAATTGCAGGCAAGCCCGTAATTTGGTCGTGACTCAGAAAAATATCAGTAATTAGCAAACAAGTAGAAATAAGAACAAAAAATATTGATTATGGCTAAATTTGTATTTATTACTGGCGGGGTTGTATCCAGTATTGGCAAAGGTATCGTTGCGGCAAGTTTGGGGCGATTATTAAAATCACGCAATTACTCCGTGTCAATTCTCAAGCTTGATCCCTACATTAATGTAGATCCTGGGACGATGAGTCCCTATCAACATGGAGAAGTTTTTGTGACTGATGATGGTGCCGAGACGGATCTTGATTTGGGTCATTATGAGCGTTTTACTGATACTTCCATGTCTCGTCTCAACAGTGTTACTACAGGCTCGATCTATCAAGCGGTAATTAATAAGGAGAGAAGAGGAGATTACGAAGGAGGTACGGTTCAGGTAATTCCTCACATCACTAACGAGATCAAAGAAAGAATCCATCGCGTTGCTAACAATACGGGGTCGGATGTAGTGCTAACAGAAATTGGCGGTACGGTAGGAGATATTGAATCATTGCCGTTTATGGAAGCCATCCGACAGTTCCGCAAAGATGTTGGCAGAAATAATGTGGTTTACATGCACGTCACCTTAATTCCCTGGATTCCTGCCGCAGGGGAGATGAAAACCAAACCCACACAGCACTCGGTTAAAGAATTACGTTCCATTGGTATTCAGCCAGATGTGTTAGTTTGTCGTAGCGATCGCCCTTTATTCCCAGGAATCAAAGAAAAAATTGCTGAATTTTGCGATGTAGAAGTGGACTCAGTGGTGACTTCCCTTGATGCTAGTACAATCTATGAGGTTCCCTTAATTCTAGAGCAGGAAGGATTAGCTCAACGCACTTTAGAATTATTACATCTAGAACAGCGTCAACCAGATCTTCAAGACTGGCGCAATTTAGTAATTAAAATGAACTCCACCCGCACCAAAATTGAGATAGCGATCGTCGGTAAATATATTCAATTAAGTGATGCTTATCTATCAGTAGTAGAAGCTCTAGGTCACGGTGCGATCGCCTCTAACTGCGAAATAAATTTACGTTGGGTCAGTGCCGAGGATATTGAAGCTCACGGCGCAGCTAAATATTTGCATGATGTGGGAGGAGTCATTGTTCCTGGAGGATTTGGGATTCGGGGGGTAGATGGCAAGGTAGCAGCAATCGAATATGCCCGTACTACCAATTTACCTTTCTTGGGATTATGTCTGGGGATGCAATGCTGCGCCATTGAATGGGCAAGAAACGTCGCCCAACTTAAAGATGCTAACAGCGCTGAATTCGACTCGACAACTTCTAACCCTGTCATCAACATTCTGCCAGAACAACAGGACGTAATCGATCTAGGGGGGACAATGCGCTTAGGAACCTATCCTTGTCGTTTGAAACCCGATACTTTGGCTCATTCTTTATATCAAAATGAAGTAATTTATGAACGTCATCGTCATCGATACGAGTTTAATAATGCCTATCGCAGTTTGTTCTTAGAAACAGACTATGAAATAAGTGGAACTTCTCCTGATGGACGCTTAGTGGAAATTATTGAAATGCCAAATCATCCTTTCTTTATCGCTACCCAGTTTCATCCTGAGTTTCGTTCTCGCCCAAACAATCCTCATCCTTTGTTTTTGGGATTAGTCAAAGCAGCCTTAAATAGAAACCACAATTCCTCAACGGAAGAACAAGTCCCTGCATCTAGCGTTACTAGCCAACAACATAACTAGAGATTGCTAAACCTTCGTAGATCATTCGAGATCTTTTTCTAGTTGATTTTAGTTCCATAAAAAAATCTCCCTAAAATATTATCTAGGGAGATTTGCTTAATTCTAATTCTTAAACACGATGGAATTATAATCTTTAGGTGTTAATTATTAGCAACCTAAAACTGAGACTTAGCATCATCTACTGTATCTTCTACTGACTCTACTGCATCATCTACTGTACCTTCAATGCTGCTAGATTGATCTACAGAGTCAGCTTCTTCTGTTGCTTCTAATTCAGGAGTTTCGATCTCAGCAGCTTCAGCATCTTCAATTTCTTCGGAAGCTTCTAATTCAGCATCTTGAATCTCTTCAGAGGCTTCTAATTCAGTATCTTGAACATCTTCTGTTGCTTCTAATTCATCAGTGCCAAATTCTTCGGAGGCTTCCAATTCGTCAGTTTCGATTTCTTCAGAAGCTTCTAGCTCATCAGCTTCGATTTCTTCAGAAGCTTCTAGCTCATCAGTTTCGATTTCTTCAGAAGCTTCTAGCTCATCAGTTTCGATTTCTTCAGAAGCTTCTAGCTCATCAGTTTCGATTTCTTCAGAGGCTTCCAGTTCATCAGTGCCAAATTCTTCAGAGGCTTCTAGTTCGCTATCTTGAATATCTTCTGTTGCTTCTAATCCCTCAGTTTCTTCAACACCTTCTAATTCAACGCCATCAGGAGCAATTTCTACAGAATTTTCAGTGCCAGAAACATCGGGGGTGCCACTTTTAACGGAAGTACATGCTCCTAAAAGTGCAACTAGACCTAGAGTTAAAGATAAAGCTTTTAATTGTAATTTCATTTCTTGTCGTTTCCTGATTAATTATTTTCTTTACTTGATGTCTACAAGATTAAGATTAAAAAGTAAAAAAAATGATAGTTGAAAAGACAAATTTCAGATAAGTTATTTAGTGACTATTCTACTTAGATTAAATTTCAAAAAAGTGTGTTTCTACTAGATATAGAAAAAGTAAAGAAACAGATAATAAAATATCTTATATAAGGCTATAACGTTAAAAAGTAGCCAGTTTAAATAAAAGAGATAAATATTAAGAAATAATAAAGAAAACTTGGTTTTACTATCAATGATAAGCCTTGAACCCTTGGCTAAGGTTGAATAGAATATTAAGCCGTCTGCCTAGCAACCTGTAGTTTTTTAATAAAGGGGAAAACAGATGATTGCTTATACTAAATCCTGTTTACATACAACACTTAAAAGTTCGGCAGGAGGCAGGAGGCAGGAGGCAGGAGGCAGGAGGCAGGAGGCAGGAGGCAGGAGGCAGGAGGCAGGAGGCAGGAGGCACAAAGGGCTTGCCCGCATGTAGCATTTAAGCCTAATTTTAACCCCAAGCTTAAAAGTATACTTTGGTAATCGGATTTAGTATTACTTGAAAGTTAACTATTATGGCTTCAGCAAAAATGCTGAAAAATAGCTTCAAAGAGATAGATTGCTTTTTTGCATAAATTTTTAACTCATATCAAATGTAGAGAACAAGGTGACATATCCTGCAAGAGACAGATCTAGCTCAACTTTGCCTGAATATCATTTATTGCGATCGTTAAATAAACTAGTATTACTACTTGATTAAGAGACAAAAGTAGAAAAGATTAGTTTATTAAAGAAATAAGTATGTTGATAAATGAAATTAAGTATTTAGATCATGCTTGGAGTTTGTCTTTAAGTTCAGCAGGAGCAATATAGCTTACAGTGCGAACTTTTTTAGTTGCGGCTAGAATCAATAAGCCTTCGTCCACTAGTTTTTTAAGATAGCTTCTAGCAGTATTTTGGCTCACGCCCAAACTATTGGCTACTTGCGGAACCGTAAATTCTGTTCCCGGTTCTTTTACTGCTTCTTTCAGAATTTCTAAATGTCCTCGTTTGAGTGTTTTGGCGATGGGGCTTTTATCGATCCATGCCATAAAATCAGACAATTCCTGCTTTTTGTGATCGATATGAGTTTTAAGAGCAGCGATCGCCTTGACGACAACCTCTACTTGATTGTAAATAAAGTAAGTAAGATCGAAATCATCTGTCTCGGTATAGATAAAAGCTTTATCGTAGGCTGTGCGTTTTTCCTGAATTAGTTTACTAATAGAAACGTATTCAAATAACCAATAGCCTGAGCGCAGCATAGACCAGTAGAATAAGGCTCTGGCTGTCCTTCCGTTACCGTCGCCGAAAGGATGGATATAGCCAATCATGAAATGTAAGATAATTGCTTTGATCAACGGATGAATAAAATTATCCGAGTCTTCTCGGTTGTGACATTGATTAGCAAAAGCACAAAGATTTTCTAACCTCTCGGGCAAACTTGACGAAGCGGGAGGCTGATAATAGCTTTCGTTAAATTGATCGCCCACGAAAATATCATCGTTTTGTCTAAAGTATCCTGGAGTTGCTTGGTTTTCAATTGCATTTAGAGTAGCTATTTTGTGCAATTCTAGAATCATCTCCACAGACAAGTCTTCGCTTTGCCTTGCTAAAACTTCTTTCATTAGAAGAAAGTTGTTGACAATCATCTGTTGTGATTTATTTTTAGGCTTTAAGCTTTTTTCCAGGATTCTTTTAGCGACTTTTCTGGTTGTAGAAGCTCCTTCTAGCTGCGAGGATGTAATTGCTTCTTCCATGATCAAGTTTTTGACCAAATATTTGTTTTTTTCGGCATCGCTGTCAACCAGAAAATTACTGTTACTCAGCCTATAGCCTCCTCCTGTCATCGTGTCTATCTGATGCAACTTTGCTAACAAAGAATTAGGAATACAGTAACTAAAACAAGATCGATCCTTTGCTTGCAGAATGGCTAGCTGCTTAGACACAGCTTTACGAGAAAGCTTAGCTGCTAGCCAAGCCAATTTTTGGTCGTCACCCTTTTCCACTCTCCATTGAAATTCATTCCAATGATGATATTTGCCTTTGCTGTCAGTTACTTTATATTTGTCCAGCAGATTTAAAAAGTTTTCTGAATTATTTTGGGGTATCAAGCTTAACAAGCTCGATACAGACTGGGGAGTTTTAATTTTTACCATGGCAATACTCCAAAAATCAATTTTGTATTTTTGCGTTTAAAAAATGCTTTTATGATTAACTGCGCTATAAAAGTAAGTCACTTTTAATTTTACAAGTGAAAATATTAATCAAAGATTGCTGATATAGTAAGCCTTGAGACTTCAAATAAAAGTAGGCTACTTTAAAATTAAAATTATAACTCAATTTTGTATTTTTGCGTTTTGATCCCAAAAAGCCAGTGAAATTACTTAATAAGTGCAGAATGCTCACTCATAAAACTGATGGCGATGCCGACCGCTTAGCTTCGTAAATCGCCGATAAAGATCAACTTAAATTCAAAAGTATTGACCACCTTGATCATAGAGAATTAATAACTGCTATTCTGATTAAACGATACGGCAACCAATAAATCTCTTTTATGGCTAATTTTTTACTGGAAGTAGGAACGGAAGAATTACCCGCAGATTTCGTAAGTAGTGCGATCGCACAGTGGCAAGCAAAAATTCCCCCAAGTTTGTCATCAGAGTTTTTGAATCCCAGCAAGATTGAATATTATGCGACTCCTCGCCGTTTAGCCGTGCTAATCAAAGATTTACCTCAGCAACAAGAGGATCGAGAAGAAGAAGTCAAAGGACCTCCTTTAAGAGCAGCTTTTAAAGATGGTCAGCCCACTAAAGCAGCAGAGGGATTTGCTCGTAAGCAAGGTGTAAATATTGACAGTTTGGAAATTAGAGATACTCCCAAGGGAGAGTTTGTCTTTATTCAAAAGCAGATTGCAGGTCGACAGACAACAGAAATTTTGCAGGAATTATGCCCCCAGTGGATTACGGGTTTAGAAGGTAAACGCTTTATGCGCTGGGGTGATGGGGATTTACGTTTTCCTCGTCCTATTAGATGGTTAGTAGCATTGTGGGATAGTGAGATTTTGCCGTTAGAGTTAGTTAACGGTTCCGAAAGCATCCAAAGCGATCGCATTTCTCGGGGACATCGGGTATTGCATCCTGCCGAAGTAGCAATCGCTCAAGCAACGGATTATGTTGAAGCAGTTAGAGGTGCTGCGGTTGAGGTGGATTCAGCAGCCAGGAAAGAAAAGATCGTTGCCGAGATTAAAACAGAAGCTAGTAATATTGGCGGGAAAGCCGAGATCTATCCTGACTTACTAGCAGAAGTTATAGATTTGGTAGAGTACCCTACCGCAGTCACAGGAAGCTTTGAAGCCGATTTCCTCAAGCTTCCCACAGAAGTTATTACGACGGTCATGGTAAGTCATCAGCGTTATTTTCCCGTGCATCAGGATGATGATGATAATAGCTTGATGCCCAACTTCATCACTATTTCTAATGGCGATCCGAATAAGAAAGAAGTTATTGCCGAAGGTAATGGTAGAGTGATTCGTGCCAGATTAGCAGATGCTCAATTCTTTTACCATGCCGACTGTGATGAGCATCTTGATACTTATTTACCTGAACTAGAGAATGTTACTTTTCAAGAAGATTTAGGCTCGATGCGGGATAAGGTTGACCGCATTATTGATACGGCTAAAACTATTGCCGAACAGTTAGAAGTTAGTGAATCTCAGCAGAACGAAATTGAAAGCACAGCGTTACTTTGCAAAGCAGATTTAGTGACGCAAATGGTCTATGAGTTTCCTGAACTACAGGGAGTCATGGGTGAAAAATATGCCTTGGTTAGCGGTGAATCGACTACAGTAGCAAAAGGGATCTTTGAGCATTACTTACCTAGAGGGGCAGGTGATCAAATGCCTACTACTTTAAATGGTCAGGTAGTTGGTTTGGCTGATCGTTTGGATACTTTAGTCGGCATCTTTGGTTTAGGCATGATTCCCACTGGTTCATCCGATCCCTTTGCCCTGCGAAGGGCTGCTAATGGAGTAATTAATATCACTTGGTCCAGCAATCTGCCTCTGGATCTAGCTCAACTACTAGAACAAGGATCAGTAGATTTTGCCTCGGGAGATTCTGAGCGCCAATCGCCGATTTTGGCTTTACAAGAGTTCTTTATTCAGCGAATCAGAACCTTACTGCAAGATGAACAGCAGATTGATTACGATTTGGTTAATGCGGTGGTGGGGGAAAACGACCCTGAATATACCCAGAGAGCCTTGGAAGATTTATTAGATGTTCGAGATCGCGCTATCTTTTTGCAATCAACCCGTAATAATGGCAAGCTACAGGAAATCTACGAAACGATCAACCGTTCCGCACGTTTGGCAGCTAAGGGAGATCTTGATACTCAAGCTTTAGATCCCGAAGATTTAATCAATCCTGAGTTGTTTGAGCAGTCTTCTGAAAGAGAATTTTATGAAGCATTGGTAGAATTGCTACCGCAAACTGAAGCTTCTCAACAAGAGCGCAACTATCAGTCATTAATCGATGGGTTGACCAAAATTGTTCCAGTGGTAAGCAGCTTTTTTGATGGTGAAAATAGCGTCTTAGTTATGGCAGATGACCCTGATGTTAAACGCAATCGCTTAAATCTTTTGGGTTTGTTACGGAATCATGCCAGGGTGTTGGCTGATTTTGGGGCAATAGTTAAGGGGTAAGAAATGAAGGAACAAGGAACAAGGAACAAGGAACAAGGAACAAGGAACAAGGAACAAGGAACAAGGAACAAGGAACAAGGAACAAGGAACAAGGAACAAGGAACAAATGATAGATAATCAATGACTAAAACAGCGATCGCTAAACCACGTCCATTAAAGCAAGTAATTTTGTATTCTGGCTTTAGTTTTTTAGCTTATTACGGATACTATAAATGGATGATTCAAGATGAACTACGGCGTTATGACGGACGGAGTTGGTCGGGGGCGCAGTGCCTGATTCCGTTTTTTGTCGGTGTACTGTTTCCACAAATTCTGTGGCGATTAGACCCTGATGTCGATCCTTGGTTTGGCTGGTTTTCTATCTTGGGTTTAGGCTGGATTTATTATGCTCAATTTCGCCTTTACCGTACCGTCAATCAAATGTATCGAGAAGAAGGATTAGAAACACCCCTAACAATTTGGTGGATGCTTATCCCTGGATTAAATATTTGGGTGGGTTTTCAGCAAATTCATTTTCTAAGTGAATACTGGCACAGAAAGCAAACCGAAGGTAAATCAACACAGCTATAGTAATTGCTACTTATATTTTCTAATCATTTTTGTGCCAAAAATCACAGTATAATCACATTTGGCGGATAGAATTTGGCAATCTGTAACAGTTATTAAAATGAGCGCTAAACGGATTTTGTTTATTGATGATGAGGATGATATCAAAACCCTGGCACAATTTTGTCTGGAGTCAGAAGCAGGCTGGGAAATGATTAGTGCTTCAGGAGGAATTGAGGGAATGGCGATCGCGGAAGCGGAACAACCTGATGCTATTTTGTTGGATGCGATGATGCCTGAAATAGATGGACTACAGACATTAGCTAAGTTACAGATTAATCCTAAGACCCAGCATATTCCCACAATTTTTATTACTGCTAAAGCTCAAGCTAGCGATCGCCGCCGCTTTTATAATGCAGGAGCAAAAGGTGTTATTAACAAGCCTTTTGATTCTCTCACCTTAGCTAGTCAAATTTCAGGATTTCTTGGTTGGAAATAGCACTCAAAGCAGAATAGTTATTACAGCAAATTTATTTTAAAATTCTTCATATTTTCACTGGTTTCTTCACAGATTCTTCAAATTTCATAGCTATGATTTGAGGTGTTGACAGGAAAAACGCAGCTGGTGGAAGTCATACTAAATCCTTTTATATAGAACACCTAAAAGTTGTGTGAAGTAGGAAGTAGGAAGGTTTTGAACCTCTTTATAACTCTTGGCTTAAAAGCATACTTTGGTAATCGGATTTGGTATCACTTGCTAAAAATCGCCAATGCAATATTTATTGTGATGTATTGTGCTTTGAATTCGCTCTCAAGCATTTAGTTTGAGGAGATAGCTTAGACATGTCTTTCGCAGAATATTAGTAGTTTTCTGTAAAGAGAATGTGGAATATCTGTGAGCAAATAATAACTGTTGCTAATATCTCCCATCCTGATTAATTTTTTTCTTCAAGCATAATTTTTAAAATCTCATACTTTCTTTAAAAAACCAGGTTGATATACTATGAATACACTATTTATTTGTCCGTGTTGTTCTTCTCCGCTATTGCACCATGTAAGTAATCATGGAGAATATTGGTTTTGTCGTCACTGTTGGCAAGAAATGCCAGATGTAGAGCTTAAACCAGATAAAAAAGCTCATATCCCCCACAAACGTAGCCTCAGCAGAGAATTTTCTAACTTTAATCAATGCATGTTAATTGGCTGATAATTTAACTTGACTTAGCAATTTGGGCAGCAATTTTTCAGTTTACTATAAGCGTCAATCAATTAACGTTAAGCGCACCATGATCCTTGAGCCAAAGTTTTTGTTCATCACTCAAGCCCTGTACATCGGAAAATACTGCTCCCTCAACATTACAGTTAGCAAAATCAACTTCATGCCACATAGTTTTCTCAAAATTAGCATCTTGTAGATTAGCATTGGTTAAATTAATCTGACTCAACTTTGCTCCTTCTAAATTAGCCGACAATAAAGTGCTATCGGTGAAGTTTATCTGATTTAATTCTGCATTACGAAAATCTGTTTCTAATAGTTCTGCTGCCGTGAAGTTAATTAGCTTTAGTGATGCCTGGGTAAACTTGGTATTAACCAAGCTAGCATCACTAAATTCCACTTGAGATAACTTAGACCTACTTAAATCAGTATTTTGCAAGTTTGCTTTACGCCACCCTGAATCATTAATTGTTGAGTTACTGAAATTGGCATTAGTTATAGTTGCCCGTTCAAAGTCAACTTGTCTCCAAGTTGTCTGACCTAACCAAGTTTTGGCTAAATTAGCGCTACAAAAAGAAATGTTAGTTCCTGAAACTTGACGCATGTCTGCAAAGGAAAAATTAGCGTCAACTGCTTGGATATCTTTTAACTTGGCACCAAATAACTTAGCTTTATAACCGTTTATATCGTTAAAAATACTATTTGTAATGGTGGCACTATTAAATTCTGTTCGTTCCAGATTTGCTTGAGATAAATCAACTTTATATAATGACGAAAACGCCAGATTAGTACCTTTAAAATTAGTCTGACGAAAGTCAGAGTCAATAAAGATAGCGCCTCGCATATAACATTTAATAAACTTTGCCTGATTAATATTGACCGACTCCAACTTTAGTCGGCTAAGTTCTGCTTGATTAAATTCACCTCCTTCTTTAATCTTTTGCAAAACTACATCTGGAGAAAATAAGGTCATGATTGGTTAGGTGATTAATTATTTTTGTCTGGCATAGACGATTTTAAAATTTGCCTAAGCTACTTTAACTAAAATTTCGCCGCTTTCCAATTTAACTTCATAAGTTGCTAAATCTTCAGGGGCAGGTTTGGCTAAAATCTTGCCATCAGGGGCATATTTGGCATAATGGCAAGGACATACAAAAGTATTTGATTCGCTGTCCCAATCTACAATACAACCTTGATGAGTACAGGTGGGATTTAGGGCTAAAAGTTGCTTTTCACTGTCTTGAACCACGATTATTTTGGACTCTTCATCCAATAGATAACCATTGGACTGAAGTTCTGCTTCTGTTCCCACAGATTTGAAATTCTCGGCATTAGATGCATCAGACGATTCTGTTTGGTTACTGCTGTTATCATCACTGGTTTGAGAACAGGCAGCCAAAGCAACAGGGAAATAACTTGCTAACAAGCCAATTCCCGCCCAATTAAGAAATGATCGGCGTTTCATAGTTTAGCGATTAAAAATAAGATTATACCTTGATCTATTGAATCTTTAAGTCTGAACCAATAAAATTAAAGTGATTACGCAACCCTCAGCCGACTGATCGCAATTAAGCCATTGCTCAGTTGATTACGAATGATTTTGGCATATCGATCTCTGATGCTGGATGTTACTTCAATATATCTTACGTGCGGCTAACGTTCCTAATGCCATTATGATCGCTCGTCATCGCTTACCGATTCTTAGTCCGATCACTGCTTTGCTCTTTGCCTGGGGCTTTTTGGGCATGTTTAAAGGCTTATTTCGTATTCAAACCGCTCCTGGTAAGAAAATAGATTTACCTTTTCTATTTAGTATTACGTTTCAATCTTTACGCGGATTAGTTTATATGCTGCACTAGCAAGTAGTTTTGCTGAGTGTGACTGCCAGAATGTCAGTTCGTCCCAAAAGATTAAAGTGGGTTAAAACTGTTCACGAAGGAGCTAGCAGTTTTAATAATGGGAGAAATAAATGTTATGTTCTGCTGAAATAGACACATGCTTCGTATCACCCTGCTAAATTGCGATTAGCCAAATTATGATCAAAACTTGATTTTTCAATTTTCTTATTTTTTGTCAACTTATTCTTAGAGTTGTTAGCAGGTCGGGGCGGTCGCCTGAACTTGACAGAAAGCAATTTTAGCTGGATAGATTCTATTTGCTCTTGAGCGTAGTTTGTTCTTCTCTCCCAGCCAATTTGTGCCGATTCTTTAACTATTTTTTCATATATTCTTTTTGCTTCTACATAAGATTCCTTGCCCAATAAAATCTCAGCCTCCAGAGTATCAATTGCAATCTTACGACGATTATATTCTCGTGGTCGAATATCTGATATTTCTTTAGCACATTTTTTTTCTTCCTCAAGCCAATAAAGCGCAGGTTTATATTTTTCCTGCTTTAAATATAAAAGAGCAAAATGTTGACAAATAAGAATTTGATTTTCTAAATTTTGTTTGTTAGACAACTCAAAAGTTTTTACTAAACTAAAAGCTTCTTTAAGTAAAAGCTTTGCTTCTTTAAAATTTCTCATTTGAATCAAAGTGAAGCCTTTTTCTGACATACAGTAGGAAGCTGTTTTCCATTCTCCTCGTTTAGTAGATTCTTCTATTAGCCAAGTTAACCAGAAAATGCGATCATTCCAGTATCCATAAAGATTGGCAAACTGGTTAATACCCTTCCATAAGTCTCTGACACTTTCATAGTGTTCTTGACCCGCACACCACTCTAACACTGCCAGTAAATTATTCCATTCCTTCTCTAATTGATCATACTTACTACGCCAGTTTTTCCAATCTTTTCCACCATGCTTATCCACCAGTTGTAGATGCCATTTTACCCATCTGACTCGTGCATTCTTTTCAAAATTATAATGCTGTGTCGTTTCTTTAGCAATATATTCACGAGTAATAGAACATACTGAATATTGATTACTTTGTTTCTGTTTTTGAATCAGAGATAATTTTTCTAGCTTTTTCAATCCTTGTTTTATTTCACTAGAATATAGCTCTAAGCCAGCTACTTTATATATTGCTTCTATGGCAGGAGCTTCAGGAAAAAAGGAGATAGAGATTAACAGTTTTTGTTCAATTCCATCTTTTAATAATTCTTGTAATTTTTTAAAAAGGAAATGGGCTTTATTGTCTGAAAAACCTTCCAGTATCGATTTAACAAAAGAATAATGATTTTTTTGACTGACTTTTATTTTTTGATTAACCTCTCTATAACCTACTGCATAAATAATAGCTAGAGGTATTCCTCCAGAAGAATTGTAAATTTCTTGAGCTTCTTGATTAGTTATTTTGACTATTTTTTTCTCTTCCTGTTGTTGAATTAGTTGTAGCCCTTCTTTTTTAGATAATGGTTCCAGTGATACTGGAGAATAAGAAAATCCCTGATCACGAGTAGTGATTATGGCTTGTACATTAGTAGGTAAATTAGACAAGAAAAATAAAATATAATCTTTTTCTTTTGCTCTAGCTGCATCTAAATTATCGATAATTAAAAGAGTATACTGCTTATTTAGGCATTGATATACTTCTTGTATCTGTTCTTCGCCAGAAGTTCTATTGATTTTACTAGTATTAATATCATGCCTAAGTTTAAGATCGCTGGCTATTTTTCTAAAAATGTATTGTAATGCTGAATCTTGACATACTTGCCTGATTCTACTATCAAAATCAAAATAGCTTTTCTTAATAGAGACAAATATAACTGCGACAAATTTAGGAGTTTTTATACTGGAAAGATATTTGGGTTTTTGACAATAATTTTGGCATAAATTAGCCACTTTCGAGACTAAGGCAGTTTTGCCGATGCCATCGACTCCATTGACTACGGTAATATGTTGTCGGTAGTCGGATGAAACATATCTAAGAAGCTTTTTCAACTCCGTTTCTCTACCAATAAGGTTGCAGTCATCTAAGTCAATCGAATTTTTTATATATTTTGGTTTATTCGAGCTATCATCAGGGGTACGATTCATTTTAATTTTAGTGGGCTACATAATTCATGTAATATAATTGCTTATCTTTTAGAGTATACAATTTTAACTCCACAAGTATAAACCTTCTTGTCATTTCTTTATGTTTAATCAAGAGTATTCTTCAATAAAAATTATTGCCTAATAATCAAGTTTTATTGTTATTTAAAAACTTTGTTAAATTAATGCCGCCTTTTTTTTAACCAAGATTTGATCTTGTGATTGTCTTGAACAAATCCACCTGCCTCACTAAAATAGTCCAAAGCTTCTTCTGCATACTGTTCAGCTTGGACTATGTCATCTTGTTCTAATGCCAACTGCCAGTGTGAAGTTAGCCAGTGACCGATACGTCTATTCTCTCTATGGCTTTTAGCCTGAAGTAAACCTTTCTCTAACATATTTGTTGCTGTTAGATAATCCTGTTCTTGTATAGCAATGTTGGCTAGGTCATTTTCTGCATAGTTGACTATTCTCGACCACCCAATTTCTCTTCCTTTTTCACAAACTTGTCTAAATAATGTTTTTGCTTGCTCTATGTTGTGGTTTTGATATTGACTACAACAATATATTTCGGCTCGACAATAATTGATTCTAGCGTAATATCTTGCATATTCAATGTGTTCTATTTTGACATTTTTGACCAAGCTTTCTGCTCGCTCAAGCATCTTAAGACTTAGTGGATAACTTTCCTGTATCTTATAAAAAATCGAATTAACAATTGCTAGTGAAGTCTTAGCTAAATAAATGCCTTCATTTTCTTCAGTTACCTCCCAGCCCTGTTTAATTTTTGTATCTGCTTGTTGAAAGTATCTTCTACCTTTAAGGATTAAAATCCAAGCTTGAGTTCTTAAAGCGTCAATATATGTTGCCAAAGCGTTTGGATGAGTAGTTTCGTAAATTGTAGAATTAAAACGTTGACTTGATTGATGTTCAAGCCATTGCCACCACTTGAGGCGGGTATCCCAATCACCTCTTAAATCAATATAGTTATCGATATTATTCCAAATCTTCACCACATCTTCATAACGCCCATTCGCACCGCACCAATCGAGAACCTGTAGCGTATTTTTCCATTCTTCTTCTAAATTATCGTATTTAACCCGCCAATTTCTCCAGTCTTTACCGCCATACTTTTCAGTAAATTCAAGATAATATTGTATCCATCTTTCTCTTGCTTGCTGCTCAAACGTTGGATATTTAGCTAGTTCAACTAAAGCATACTCACGAGTGATTGGAAGCACTTTGTATTTATCATCTTCTTGATAAACCAGAGAAAGCTGCTTTAATTTATCTAACCCTTCTTCCATATTAAGAGGATCTGTTTTTAAATCTGCTACTGTAGCTAAAGCTTTCCACTCTGCTTTAGCACGGAAAATTGCCAAGGACATAAGCAAAGAGTGAGAACATTCACTCCGTAATGGTTTGACTGATTCTTCAAAACAAAAGCTAGCCACATCCTCTGGTAGTGAAGTTGAATTGTCTAATAATCTTTCAAGAGAATATTTGCCAGCAAGCTGTCCAACTAAATAAATCAGGGCTAACGGAACTCCGCCAAAGCGCTTGTAAAGTAGACAAGATTGTTCTATGGATAATTGAATCTTTTTAGCTGTTACTTGCTGTTGAATTAGTTGAATACTATCTTGTGGTGATAAAGATTTTAATGATATGGGAGAGAATAAAATTACTCTTTCGCGGGTAGTAATTACAGATTGAACTGTATTAGGTAAATTATTGAGAAAGGATAAAATATCATCTCTTTCTTTACCTCTAATTGTTTCCATATTGTCAACAATTAACAGAGTCCGCCGCTGTTCTAGACTTTGGTAAACCTGTTCAGTTTGTTCCAGATTTGAGACTTGACTAATCGACTTGTCGTCAAGAACTCTAGCTATAGTTCTAAAAATATCCTGTAGTGTAACTTCTTTAATAGGTCTAGGGATTAACCCATAGGGAAGTAGATTGTTGTCCTTGGCAGAAGTAAAGATAATGGCATCAAATATGGGAATACTAGGATCAGGATTGTTTTGTTGTTTTGCTTCCCAACATCTGTATGCTGCTTCGATTACTAAAGAAGTTTTGCCCATCCCTCCAATACCTTGCACAACGGTCATATGTTGACGATATTCAGGAGAAATATATTCTAATAATTGTTGTAATTCTTGTTCTCTACCAATAAATTGAGAGTAGTCGCGGTGAGGCAAGTTATGCAATAAAGAGACTCGCATAGAGTTAATTTCGCTATTTTCAATATCTGCAAAATCAGCCGCAATATGTTCTAAGTTCAACCCCAATCTTTGACAAATTTCATAGAAACTAAGATATCCCACAGGTTTACCATTTAAAAATCTACTAATGGTATCTCTAGACATGCGTAAATCTTCAGCCAAATCTTGCTGGCGTGCAAAACCATTACGTACCAGAGCTAATTTAACTTCTTCAAGATATTGTGAGGCAACACGGAGAGATCTCGGCATTTTTCAAAATTTTTTTCTTATTTGTCGGTTCTATGTCAGATTCTTATCAGAAAAAAATACACACATAGTCAAGACATTCAATCAAGCATGAACCGTTTGTAATGGGAGATAAGAACTAATATATAAGGTAATCAAGCATGAAATTAGAAGTTATCAAAGACATCGTAGAGATAGTCGTTAATTTTCTAGGAATTATAGTCATCTTTCTTTCCTTTCCAGGTTACAAATTACTTCTGTGGTTTTGCGTGCTATTTATCATCGCATGCTCTGTATTGATTATTCATGCCAACTCATAAATAGTTAACATTTAGAAACATGAAAGTTCATTATTTAACCAGAAGCTTTATTGCTTCTGGTTTTTGTTGTCATAAAATCTATTAACTATCTATTCCTTTGGTTTCTTCGCTAATCATCTTCTGAATTAATTTTGCTTATTTATTTATGAGGAGGAGACACTGCATTTCTCAAATTAGTAAGTATACTAATTAAAAATATTCAGCAAACTAAGCTAAACCAAATTTTTTCAGCTTAGCTTGAGCTAAAAATATTATTATTTTATAGTGAAAAGAATATATCTTATAACTTAAAACTTATTTAAAAATATGAGTATTATTTTTATTGCAATCGCCTTAAGTATAGATTTTCATCTTGCAACTGTCTTAATAACTCTCCCTTCCTAATTTCCTGAGTTTATCAACGATGTCTGAAAGATTAGAAAAGCGCTTTCGTTTAACTCTCATCAAAAACTTTCAAACTATCTAGAAGTTAGATTTTACACCAGCAAAAAACCGCCTAGTGTCATACTACTAAGCGGTTTTATTTCGATTCTACAATTTATGAGGTGTGAACTTACATTCCAGAACCTACACCAGCATAAGCACCGTAGAAAAAGATGCCAACAACTGCAATTACACCCATTCCAGCTACTGTGGCAACAATCCACAAGGGAATTCTTCCATCTGCAAACATTATTATGTTCCTCTTGCTATTTAAAATTTAAATCGGTTGTGATTTGGGATTAGTTAAAGAAGTAACTAGAGAACAGAATACCTAGAACAGCAATCAGAAGCAACCCTAAGTAAAGAGAAGTACGATTTAGTTCTACAGGCTGTCTGTTCGGATTTTGTTTCTTTTCCATTAGTTTTACTTATCTTTGTATAAATTGCATAGCGGCGATCGCGCCGAGAAAAAAGACAGTGGGTACTGCTAAAGTGTGAACTGCCAACCATCTAACCGTAAAAATAGGGTAGGAGATGGGTTGATTAGGACTATTGCCTGTCATATCGTTTTACCTGTTTTGTCAACTACTATATATTTATTGATTAAATTCTTTGATTTGCTCTTTCGCATCAAAGCGATCGCTAATTACGGGAACCTCAATCCTTTCTTGAGTAAAGTACTCGTTGGGACGAGGGGTTCCAAATGCATCGTAAGCAAGCCCAGTGCTAACAAATAACCACCCAGCTACAAATAGCATGGGAATAGTGATGCTATGGATTACCCAGTAGCGAACACTAGTAATAATGTCAGAAAACGGACGTTCTCCAGTATCACCTGCCATGTTGTGTTTCTCCTTATTAAAAGTTTTAAAGTTCTATTTACATAATACGAAACAAGGGTAACTGCCTACAACTAAACCATAGTAATTAAACTATAGTAATTAAGCAGCAGTACCAGCTTCGGGAATGTATTTTAGTAGTGTTCCTCTCTCTCCCAAGATAAAGCCTTTTTGGGGTGAGATAAATACCACTTTATAAAAGTTGGAGGGTGCATCCTCAACATCGCGGTCTTTTGACCAAGTTTGACCACCATCGGCACTTACTAATAGATTAGCACTTCCTCCTGCCAACCAAATCTCTTCAGGTGTGCGATAGCCTACATCCAGAAAACCCCAGCTAGAGGAAAATTCAGGATAAATTGCCTCGCCCCACTCATCATAATCTTCGGTATCACTAAATTGTACCTGTCCACCACGAGCTAATAACCACAGACTTCCATCTTGATTAAAACCCATGTTTTGTAATCGACGAGAAGAAGTTCTTTGGTGAGGAGTCCACTCAGTTGAACCAGGTTCCCAGGTTGAGAAAAAGTTACCTTTTGCCGAAACCGCAACATATCTACCATCATCTGAACGATGGATACTTCTGGCAACTCCCACCGAACCTTCTACCAAAGCCTTCCAGTTTTGACCACCGTTCTCAGTTTTGTAAATCGCCCCCAAATTAGTCACCATTTCAGCGGTGGACTCTCCCAAGGCAATAATATCTAAGGGTGATCCAGGTAACTTTGAGCTTAAAGGGATGCGTGACCAACTATCACCACCATCGACCGTATGGAGCAAAATTGAGGGTTGACCAGCAATCCAGCCTTCATCACCATTAAAGCTAATCGCTTCTAAGGTTACTTTTTCATCATTTAATTCAATTGCTTTTTGTGTCCAGGTTTCTCCGCCATCGGTGGTTTCAAAGAGGGTTCCTTGGGTCCCAACTAACCAACCCCGATCTGAATTACTGGTAAAGGCAATATCAGAAAAAATTGCTTCAGAGGGAAGAGTTAATATTTTCCAGGGATTTGTGATTGTAGAAGGAACTTGACTACAGCTAATACAAAATATACAAACAGCAAATAAAACAGCTACTTGCTTCAGTTTTTTAATCAATAAACTCATAAACGTTTTTGTGATTTGTTAAGGCAGATAAAAAGCCATGCTTGGCTATCGATAGTCAGAGAGACCCCGCGACGTCCTTCACTGGTTCGAGGAGACCTCCAACCCCAGGACTTCTAAAATTACGAGGCTGACATCAAGACTTCGCGGCTCATGACTCAGACAGAGATGGTAATTAAGATATCTCCCACTTCTACCGTAAATATTTTTGGTGGGTGTAAACGCGAGTGCTTTTACGTTAAGTTATGCAAACTAGTTTAAACCGTAAAGGCTCAGGAAAAATAAAAAGCCCAAACCCAATGCCCCAAAAATCAAGATGTTTTTCTGAGAAGGAGTCAGACGATTGATTCCAAAACCGTAATCCAAATTTTCAGCAAAGCCAGAGGGCGCGCCCTGGGCGCCAATGTTAACAAACTGAGTTTTACGAACCCCGCACACAGGACAACGCCAGTCGTTTGGCAGCTCGGTAAATAATGTTCCCGCAGAAATCTGACCTTGATTATCGCCCTTTGATGGAACATAAACATAGCCACAAGAGCGACATTCATAGCTTGGTGGGGCTTGCTCTGCCAAGGTTTTTTCTTTTGATAAAGTCTCTTCTTGGGCTGAAGTTTCTTCTGGCACTAATTGTTCTTCGTTAGCTGGCTCATTCATTGCTTTATATTAAGCAAATATTAAAATATCTTTCTTTTATGAATTATCGCATAAAAAAGTACGGAGAAAGAAACAAGGAGCAAGGAATAAGGAAGAAAGAACAAGGATATTTATAGCCTGGTAAAGATCTAATGTATTAGAGCAAAGAAGCTAGAGCTGAATTTGCCACATCAATCATCTAAACAAAAAGCATTAATTTTTTGAACCAGATTATGCTGTATTTTACTGGCTTGGATAGCATCATTGCGGGCTGATTTTAAGGCGACCAAGTTTTTATTTTCTCTAGCTCTTACGGCATCATAAGTTGCTTGAGAGTAGATCCGATAAATGGTCGCCAATTGATTTTGATATTCAACAAGCTGGCTATAGTCAATTTGAAGCTTTTGAATGTTGTCGGCAGCACTATCCAGTGTTTTAGCAGCTTCTAACCAGCTATTAACTTCTATTGACTTTTGTTCACCAAAACCAAGATTTTGATAGCTTTCATTGACACTACGAGCAACTTGGAAAATTTGTTGGCACTGAGCAGTTTTATTGGGTTCACATCCTATCGCCAAGAAAATTGCCATGGTACCAAGTAGCAGTAGCCCATTTCTACTATTAAGCGACTTGAAGACAATATTTGCTGTGGCGAAATTGCTCATAATTAAAACTCTCAATTTTTCAGTCATCCATGACGCTTTTGATGCCATTGCCAAGCATGATCAATAATGAGCTTAAGATCAGCATAGTTCGGATTCCAACCTAAAAGTTCGCGTACTTTGTCACTGCTACCGACCAAAATAGGAGCATCCCCAGGACGGCGATCGCTTTCCACCGCAGGAATTGCCAAACCTGTTACCTCACGGGCGGTTTTAATGACCTCTCGCACAGAAAAACCATTACCGTTACCCAAGTTAAATACTTCTGATTTTCCCCCGTCAAGCAAATATTTTAAACCCAGAACGTGAGCATCTGCTAGATCGTTAACGTGAATATAATCGCGGACACAAGTTCCATCGGGAGTATCGTAGTCGGTACCAAAAATATATAGCTGTTCGCGTTTTTTGAGGGCAGTTAATAAAGCCAAGGGAATCAAGTGAGTTTCTGGGGTGTGATCTTCTCCCAGTAAGCCTCCTGGGTCGGCACCACAGGCATTAAAGTAACGAAAAGCTACAGATTTGAGGTTAAATGCCGTATCAAAATCAGCTAAAATTCTCTCTACCATATCCTTGCTTGCTGCATAGGGACTGAGAGGATTATGAGGATGGCTTTCAGTCATTGGTACTTCTTGAGGCATACCATAGACAGCACAGGTAGATGAGAAAACAATTTTATTTATATCATGTGCCAACATTGACTCTAAAAGGTTAAGAGTGCTGGCAACATTGTTACTGTAATACTTTCCAGGTTCTGCTACCGATTCCCCTACAGCTATATATGCCGCAAAGTGCATCACCGCATCAATCTGATGATGGTCAAACAACTCATCCAATAAATTGCGATCGCTGGTATCGCCGATTACCAGCTTTACCTGAAGCACATCATCAACTATTTCTTGATGCCCGTAGGATAAATTATCTAAAATAATTACTTCGTATCCTGCCTTGGTCAAAGCCAGCGCTGCATGAGAACCAATATATCCTGCACCGCCAGTTACCAAGATAGTCTGATTTTTAGATGACACCTGCTTTTACTCTCCTAAGAATAGCTTGAAGATCAACTTAAGTTATCTCAAGATAACCCAAGTCAATATAAACGACTAACAGCGTAATTGGTTAATTCATGTAGAGCATCTTTAGAGTCAGAAGCAGTTAAACAGCTCAGGTTTTGCGCGGCTTTGCTTGCCAGCTCTTTTGCTAGTTTACGAGACTGGTCAATCCCATCGCTATTTAAAATCAATTCTAAGGCTTGAGGGAGATCCTCAGACTCAGAAAACTCTCTTTCAATCAAAGTTTTTAACTGAGGTTGCTGTTGTAGGGCATAAAACACGGGAGAAGTTAATTTACCGCTAGCCAAATCTAGACCCGCTGGTTTTCCCAAAACTTCAGCCGAGCTAGTAAAGTCTAAAATATCATCAACAATTTGAAAAGCTAATCCTAAATTGCGACCATAGCTGTAGAGATTTTCCACTATACTCTCTTCGGCATCACTTAATACGGCAGCAGCCTTGGCGCTATTAGCCATTAACGAAGCAGTTTTATAATAGGTTTTATCTAAATAGGAATTTATCGAGGCATCAATGTCAAAACGATTGATACTTTGCATAATTTCTCCTTCGGCAAAGTCTCTGATCACCTCAGATAAGAGCTTAACTACCTGTAGATTATCTAGATTTGCTAGATACCAAGATGATTGAGCAAACAGAAAATCTCCCGCTAAAACGGCAATTCTATCACCAAACAAATTATTAACTGTTTCCACATTACGGCGCAAATCTGCCTCGTCTACCACATCATCATGGACTAAGCTAGCAGTATGAATCATTTCCGTGATTTCTGCTAAACGACGGTGGCGAGGAGTTAGTTCGTGATCTAATGTGGTTGCTCTAGAAGCCAACAAAACAATAGCTGGTCTAATGCGCTTGCCTCCAGCATCAAACAAGTGTTCTGCCGCTGCACCTAGAATTGGATGACGTGCCCCAATCAACTGTTTGAGATTAGCTGTCATTAAGCTTAGATCATTTTCAACGGGCGCTAATAATGAAGTAGTAAAAGATGTCATTGTTAAGCCAAGCTTGGCAAATATATTTTATTTAAGAAACTTTACATATTATTGTACTTATTTTAAGGGAAGCTCACCTAATAACCAACTATTAACTTCGCTAAATTCCCGCTTGAGACATACTTCAATATAAAGTGTTTATGTTATGCTATAGATCAAGAGTCTTAAACAAAAGAACTGAATCTATCTTAGGCGATACAATCGCTTGAATGGTATCGCTGGATATATTTGGTTGTCGGGCTAATCGGCTAGGAAATAATCTAGCTGTGGGCTGGTTTTGGTAAAGAATATCGAAATGTATTAGTCAAGAGTAATCCTGACTATAAGTCTATTTACTATTAAAAGTCTAATATCAGAGTCACAGCATGCTCTTGAGCATTAGAGCCTGAGTATTAGGCATAGCGGGTGTGAGGATTCTAAATTTCAGAATATTTGGTTGTTAAAGCTGTTGTCTTAAGGATTTCCCTTAAAGTCGACAGAACCTTTGTATTGCCTTTATTTGGCAATATCTAAACTGGGAGATAACTCCCTTAGATCATAATCCCTCATAGTAAAAAGTATTTTCCTCTAAGTTTAGTGTAGGAAAATCTCGCTTTTTAGCATGTGGGAACAAAAAATTTTGTATGGCATACTCAATAACTTTTGATTTTGAGGTGTTATTTAACCAAAAACTGATTCAACTAAGCCACCAAAACTAATGAACTTTGCTAATCTACCAATTTCTATTCTGCTTTCTGCTTTTATTTACCTATCGATTATCTATGGTTTACTTAAGATAGCAGAAAATCAAACAAGAGCGGAGAATATGATTTCTGATCGTGTTCAAGAGGTGCCTCAGCGGGTTAAAACGCCCTGAGCCAATCTTGATTTTGAAATAAATTACAGTGCAACTTTAGATCTTGTCTTGAGTAGTAAGCTGCGCCAGACTATTGCCTAAATTTAAACTTAAGAGCCTTCGTTTAGGGACATCATGACTGAAGATAGTTCCTTTAGAGGCACTTGAATAACATGAGGAGAATAACCTAACCACTGCTGGGATAGACTAGCAAACTTTTGAGGCGCACCGCTGACATAATAATTTGTTGGCAGTGAAAATTGATTATTACGAAGTCCCAGCAGGGATAATTCTGTTTCAGCAGCAACTACAATGTGTTCGGCTGGATCAATGATTTGTACTGAGTTTGGTAATAAATGACGAATTGTCTGGTCTAGATGTCTGTAGTGAGTGCAGCCATAAATAAGAGTGTCGATTTGTGCTTCGAGCAATGGAGCTAGATACTGCTGTGCTACCTGTTTGGTTGTTTCTGTATGTAGCTGATTTTGTTCAATGAGGCGCACAAATTCAGGGCAGGGAATTTCCCAGACTTGAGTTTGAGGATTGATTTCTTGAATTGCCTGACGGTAGGCATGGCTTTTGGTTGTAGCCTCAGTAGCAATTACACCTATCCGCTGACCTTGCTTAACTGCGGCTCTTGCTCCTGCCAAGATCACTCCTAAAATAGGAATATCATATTCTTGTCTCACGGTTTCTAGTGCTAAAGCAGAGCTAGTGTTACAAGCCATGATGATCATTTTGACATCTTGAGTACAGAGCCAGTCCAAAATTTCTCGGACAAAGCGTAAAATCTCTTCTGGAGAGCGTGTTCCATAGGGTAAACGCGCAGAGTCCGCAAAATAAAGTAGTGATTCAGTAGGCATCTGACGGTACATTTCTCGTAATACCGTTAATCCACCTACTCCACTATCAAACAAGCCTATCCGCTGATGTAAATTTTTCATTAACTAGAATTTGAATAATGATATCTTTTGGTTAATCCCACAGAAATGAGTAATTTGGGATCAGACTTGATTGCCCAGTATAAATACTTATAAATTATGGATTATTTTGTTTAATATACTGTATTATGCCCCGAGCGATCGCTTCTGCCATTTGACGACGATGATTAGGATCTTTGAGACGAGAAGAATCTACGGCACCAGTTAAAAATCCTACTTCCACCAGCACAGCAGGCATAGTAGAATGTCTCAGGACATAAAATCTAGCGCGACGAATACCGCGGTTGTCAATGTTGACCCCATTTAAAATACTCCAGTGAATCACCTCTGCTAAACGACGACCACTTTTGTAGTAGTAAGTTTCTAAACCGTTGACGTCGGGGCGACTTAGATTAATCGCGTTAGCATGAATGCTGACAAATAAATCAGCATCAACATCATTAGCCAAATTAGTCCTTCCTTCAAGACTGATAAAGTTATCAGTCTCCCTGGTCATGATGACCTCAATGTTTTGTTTACGGAGGATTTCCGCTACATCCATGGAAATCGGTAAAACCACATCTTTCTCTTGGAAGCCTGCAATACCGACAGTTCCGGGGTCTTTTCCCCCATGTCCAGGGTCGATAATCACTCTCGGGCGATCGCTTGCGGGAACAGGCGTTATTGGTGTTAAGGCTCTCTCTTTTGGTGCCTTGGCAAATCCAGGAGGCATTAGAGGGGCATCACTGGGTGGCAAGGGCGCTACTCCCGTCTCAATTGGCAGCACAATTTGCTCGTTATCAGCATCGAGTTTGCCCAAACGATATCCTAAACGGGTCGTAATTTCCAAAGCCACCCGAGAATCATCTTGACGTACCTTTAGCTCAGAAATGGGACTACCAGCTTTTAATTCAGGACCTTTAAAATCTTCTGCTAACTCAGCATTATCAATGGTAATTTGGTATATTCCATTACTAGTTCGAGATGCCACTGCTGATAATTGATTATCACCATGAACCAAAAATTCTGCATCATTATCTGCTAGCTCAATTTCGTCAATTTGACTCAGACTTAATTGCTGGCTATTGTCTTCAAGTGGCTCTTGCTCTTCAGGCTCGTCAATAGTTAATGTTGATTGAGTTTCAGGAGTATCTACCGCCGCTACGTTAGATGTGGGCAGTTTTCCTCGGGGAACTAAGAGTAAGCCCTTGATCCGACTAAAAGTAGCTAGCCAATCAGGACTACCTGGGGTTACAGCTAGACTCATAGTCACTTGATCATCTGACTGCTCAAATTCAATACTAGAAACGCCATATTGATTGACTGCTACCGATTGCGAAACTAGTTCCTCGGGAATAGTAATGCCCTCAAGCACAAAATCAATGCGATCGCCGTCTCGTTCCGAATCAATCTTGATTTTGCGGTTGCCATCAATATCAACGTAAAACCCATTTCTAGTCGCTTTGATATAAGGAGAATCAATTACCCCAGGAGCATTAGCTGTGGTTGCCTCCAAGCCAGGTAAAGTTGATGAAGGTAACTCTACTTGAGGGAGATCTAAAGTTTCGCTGTCACCAGAGGAAGCAAAACGAGATGGTTGAGGTCGAGGTAGTTCTACTGACCAATGGTTGGTAGAAATGCTGTCAAATTCGATGTCATCAGCATCGAGAGTATAGCCAGGAGCCAATTCAACCACAATCCGCGAAGTATCTGGTTCTGGTTGACCAATGCGAAATCCCCTAACTACTCCTGGATAACTTTCTTTGACGGTTTCCCTATCTAAACTTGTTCCTGGTAAATCGATTACCAATCTTGTCGGATTACTTAGCAATTCAGCTTCAGGCTGAACTCCCTGATCCGTCTTAAAAACTAAACTGTTATCTTGGGGTTCGAACTCCCAAGATACGATTTTTCCTGCCTCAGCGGGGGAACATAACAGAAAAACACCGATAAAACCAGATAGTAGCCAGTGAAATCTCACAATTATTGCTCCTCACACACAGTAGATAACTGACGTCGTAGATAGAGCCTGTCTAGACTGCTCTCTACCGATTAAACTCAGGTACTGACAACAATATAGTACCCAAATAAACTGTTTTAGAAAGAGTAATGCAGACTCTAAAATATTCTCAGTCAATCTCATTAGAACTCTATAGTACCCATTCTTAAAGTTTGATCTATCGAGACGTAAGAAGAAGCAATTTGGTTTCATAAATTACTTGAGGCTAATCCCACCAGAACTTAATAGATATTTAAGTAAAAGGCTTCGCCTAATTATGTTGTTATTCTTGAACTTTGTCCACTGATTGAGCTACGGGTTCTGGTTCTTTAAAGACCAAACGCAATAACGGAGGAGCAACAAAGGTAGTGGCAATTACCATGACAATGATGGCTGCCTCCGTTGCCTCTGATAAAGCCCCACTAGCTGAACCTACTCCTGCGAACACCAATCCAACTTCTCCTCTAGGAATCATGCCAACGCCGATGGCCAATTTATTCAGCTCGGGATTGCCCAATACGGTAAATCCCGTAATGACTTTACCTAGGATAGCAACCAAAATTAAAAAAGTAGCAATAATTAATCCTTCTCGGTTACTGGCAACGGTGGGATTGAGTACGCTCAGGTCGGTTTTCGCTCCTACACAGACAAAAAATATTGGTACTAAAAAATCGGCAACAGGGATTATTTGCTCTTCTAATTCTTTTCTTTTTTCGGTTTCAGCTAAAATCAGTCCTGCGGCGAACGCTCCTAGGATACCTTCTAAATTAATTACAGTAGCAATATAAGACAAAATAAAGGCAAACACCAAGCCAGTTAGCAAAACTTCCCCGCGAGTTTTCATTTCATTTACCAAGCCGACAATTAAGGGACTAACTAAGCGACCCAGCAAAATTGAACCGATCAAAAATACTGCTGCGCTGATAACTAGATAAATAATATTACTGACCTGAATTTCCCCTGTTTTAACCAAACTGGCAACCACTGCTAAAACCACAATTCCCAAAATATCATCTAGTACCGCAGCACCAATGATAATTTGACCCTCTTCCGAACTTAGCTGTCCTAATTCTGCTAGTACTTTGGCTGTGATGCCAATACTGGTAGCTGTCAATGCGGCACCAGCGAACACGGCGGGAATCACAGGGGTATTAAAAATATAAATTAAGCCGACTGTTCCTGCGACAAATGGAGCAATTACCCCGACCACTGCTACTATTGCGGCAATTGGTCCCACACGGATTAGCTCTTTTAAATCCGACTCCAAACCAATTTCAAACAGGAGAATAATGACTCCCAACTCTGACAGTAAACTAATGACTTCACTTTGGGCGGTGAACACCGAAGTCGCAGCTTCTGTCGGCAATCCTGCGGTATTTTGTAACATGCTAATAATTAGCGAGTCTGACGCCGCACTGGTTTCAGGAAAAACCAGCAAACGAAATGCAGAAATCCCAATCAAGACCCCTCCGACTAGTTCTCCTAATACAGGTGGTAAGTTAATGCGGGAACAGACCTCCCCTCCTAACTTACTGGCAAAATAAATTATGACTAAGCTGAGTAATACTCCAGCTAAAATTAAAGTCCCTTCTTCAGCATTAGATTCGGCGGCAGATTCGCTAGCAGCAGCCAACAGTGGCGAACTACTAAGCTTCCAAGTCAGCATATAAGTAATATCGGTCATATTTATGGGCTAAAAAATTTTTCTCTAATTTATTAGCTTATCGTTATCCCTCCCCATCTGATGTTCTTGAGGCAAATAATAGTCGTTCTAATCAATTGACCTATTTCTTAGTCATTGGTTCGAGGGATTAGGGATTGGGCTACGCAGGTAGCAAACTTGTTCCAGACCCAGCCTGAGATGTACCTCACGCTTCCTAAGAATTGCTATGCAGTCCCACTTAGACTAATAAGCTGAAAATTTTAAACTGCTTTTAAATAATGCTCTTTTTCCTGGCGGCTAGCCCAACGAAGTATTCCGATAGAGGTTCTCCAAGAAAAGATAGCGTAGCCATAGCCATATTTTTGAGCTACCTTTATTTGTTGTTGAATTTCTGCTAAAGATTTTTGCTTTTGAGAAGAACCAGCATAAATTCCAATCGCCGTATCTACATACTGACTAACCTCTGACAAAACAGAATTAGTAATTGCCAATTCAACTTCTGCGCTAGTGGGACGGTAAAGCTGCATTACTAATTCGTCAATTAGTCCTGATTTGAGCCACCTTAACCAATCTTGACCATATTTGCGGCGAGAGAAACCGAGAGGGTTGGGGGATAGGGAAATGATTAAATCTGGTCTAACTTTTCTAATGGCAATTACAACCTGACGAGTTAACGCTGTCATCGCTTCGGCTTTATCCCCAAATTGAATTGGTATTCCCCAGTGATCATCAAGTTGAATGCCATCAAGATTTGGATAGGATGTGGCAACTTCGGTAAACAAATTAACAAAATATTGTTGCACTGCCAGATTTTCTGGGTCTAACCACCAATGACGATCAATTAATTTTTGATTATCCTTAGTTGTTAAAATCCAATCAGGATGCTGTTGGGCTAATTCAGCTTGAGGAAAGGTCATCATGCCATGTTCGTACCAAGCATAAATCTTTAATCCTTGACGTTTTCCTTCTTTAATTGCTGTTGCCAAAGGATTGGTGAATGGCAAGGTTAAAATATGATTTACTGGAGCATATTTACTAGGATAAGTGGTGCCATTATTGTAAACGTCAACATAAATTCGATTATAATTTAGCTTCGATAATTGATTGAATGCATTGTCAATTACGCCAGTATAGGTTAAAAATGCATTGCTACGGTGACTTAGCCACACACCTTTGATTACTTGGGATGATTGAGGATTATGGTGTGGGGCATAGGTTAGTTTATTTGCTCCTAAAAATAGGGCTACACCAATAACGAATAATACAATTATGCGTTTGATTCCCTTAAAAATAAATTTCAAAATAAACTAGTTTTTACCTTACTTGTTGACTTTAAACAGTAATAATAATGAAATCTAAAATTGACAGCCAGATATATTTCAACCTTAGCAAATTCTCTTAATTAAAATTAATGAGCAACTAGTCAAGTTTTAAGGTCTTTTTCAGTAAACTTTGAGAATCTAGATTGTAGCGTTATCCTCAAGGCAATCGACCGCCGTAAATATTATGAAAAGCAATAAATTTAAGTATTTGAAAGTAGCCATATTAATACTTCTAGGTATAACTTTAGCCGCTGCTCCCGCCCAGGCGCAAGAAGGCTTGAGTAATGGTGGATTTAATCCCCAGGAGTTACTACGCAATGCCTTGCAGTGGGTTGATGATCTAGGAGCGATCGCGCCTATGGCATTTATCCTGATTTACATGATTGCTACGGTAGCATTTTTGCCAGGATCAATTCTGACTTTAGGGGCAGGGGTTCTATTTGGAGTAGTGCAAGGTTCGATTTATGTCTTTATTGGGGCTACTATTGGCGCAACTTTAGCTTTCTTAGTAGGGCGTTACCTAGCGCGGGGCTGGATTTCGCGCAAAATCGCTGGTAATCAAAAATTTAGTGCGATCGACCAGGCAGTAGGTAAGGAAGGTCTCAAAATTGTATTATTGACTCGATTATCGCCGATTTTTCCGTTCAATTTGCTCAACTATGGTTTAGGAGTTACAGGAGTATCTTTAAAAGACTATATCTTAGCTTCAGTCGGCATGATTCCTGGCACGGTTATGTACGTTTATATAGGTTCTTTGGCAGGTAGCATCGCGACAATAGGTGGCGAAACCAATGCTAATCCTGTTGCTCAATGGACGATTCGGATTGTCGGTTTTATAGCGACGGTTGCGGTTACTCTCTATGTCACCAAAATTGCTCGTAAGGCTTTAGACGAATCGATTGATGATAGTGATACCGTCGCCACCAAAGCATAACCGTAAATCGATAGAAAATTATCTTTTAAGCTTAGACTGAATATGAACACCCAAAATCATGCCGTAACGATTGCTCCTCTTGATCAAGCTAACCAGGAATTACTGGCAAATGTTCATCCTCCTGATTGGGCTAATCCGCAACCTGTTGACTGTTACGATTTGGTGGTTATTGGGGCAGGGACAGCGGGATTAGTTACGGCTAAGGGTGCAGCAGGCTTGGGAATTGGGCTAAAGGTAGCCATGATCGAAAAGAATTTAATGGGAGGGGACTGTTTAAATGTCGGTTGTGTTCCTTCCAAATGTTTAATTCGTTCTTCTCGGGTAGTGGCAGAGATGAGGCAGTCATTACCTTTAGGTATTCAGCCGCCAGATAAGATTGAGGTCGATTTCCCCGCCGTGATGGCAAGAATGCGGCAGGTGAGAACTAAGATTAGCCCTGTAGATTCGGCAGTAGCGGCAAAGAAATCTGGAGTTGACGTATTTTTTGGCGAAGCGAAATTTAAGAATGAAGACACGATAATAGTTGGGGGACAAGATTTAAAGTTCAAAAAGGCAGTAATTGCTGCTGGTGCCAGGGCAGTTCGACCCAAAATCGATGGTATCGAAGAAGCTGGGTATTTAACTAATGAGACTGTTTTTTCTTTGACTGAATTACCCCAAAGATTAGCAGTAATTGGCGGTGGTCCTATTGGTTGTGAGTTGGCACAGGCTTTTCATCGCTTAGGTAGTGAGGTAATTTTGTTTCACAGGGGTTCTCATCTACTCAATAAAGAAGACCCTGATGCAGCAGAAGTAGTACAGCAGCAGTTTGTTAAAGAAGGGATTCGTTTTGTCTTGAATTCTCAGTTGCACTCGGTTAAACAGGGTGCTGATGGTAAAGTCATTACCTTTAGCGGTGATGGCGGTCAACAAACGGCAATTGTCGATCACATCTTGGCTGGTGCTGGCAGACAACCCAATGTAGAAAGTCTCAATCTAGAAGCGGTTGGTGTGGAGTATGATCCTAGAAGAGGAGTTAAAGTCAACGACAATCTACAAACCACCAACTCAAAAATTTATGCCGCAGGGGACATTTGCATGAATTGGAAATTTACCCACGCCGCAGATGCCGCAGCCCGAATTGTGATTAAAAATACTCTATTTTCTCCCTTTGGTCTGAATAAATCAAAACTAAGCGATCTAATCATGCCTTGGGTTACTTTTACTGATCCTGAAATTGCTCATGTGGGCATGTATGAAGATGAGGCACAGGCAAAAGGAATTGATTGCCACGCAATTAAAATTGATTTTGATGATGTGGATCGCGCTTTAGCAGATGGCGAAACGGAAGGCTTTCTTAAGATTCTACATAAACGGGGTTCAGACGAAATTTTAGGGGCTACTGTGGTAGCGCCTCATGCAGGGGAAATGATCAGCGAAATTACCACCGCTATGATCGGGGGAATGGGCTTAAGCAAGATGTCTACTGTAATTCATCCTTATCCCACTCAGGCAAGTGCTATCAAACAGGCTGCGGACACTTACCGTCGAACTTTGTTAACGGAGAGAACTAAAAAGTTACTGGGCTTTTTATACAAGCTGTCGTAATTTATAGTCATTCTAATTAACTGACCCATGATACAAGTACATGCGGGCAAGCCCTTTGTCGTTTCGAGGGAATGGGGAATGGGAAGCAAAAAAACAGTGCATATTTTCTAGCGGTTTCTACAAGGACATGACTATTATTTGGCAAATTATAAATATTTTTCAGTCATAATAGCGATCGCATTATAAGAAGTAGTTTTTCTTGCTATGGCGATTATCAATCTCAAAAAGAAAGCGTAATGTACCGAAAAGTAATAGTTTTAATAGACTATGAGAGCATAAATCCCTAATCCCTAATCTCTAATCCCTAATCACCAGTCCCCCGTCCCTATTTCAGAAAATTTATTCAGTGCGTAACATCAGTTATATAACTAAGTGACATTCCATTGCGTAGCGAATCAGTTCAATACGATTGTTGCGTTCAGATTTACGTAATAAACTGCTAACATATTTTTCGATTGTACGATGAGATAGATGCAGCCTTTGACCAATTTCGATATTAGAATGACCTTCTATAAGTAGTTTTAATACCTCTGATTCCCGCTTGGTTAACTCTAGTCTTTCGTGTAATTCTTGCTGATCTGGCGATTCTCTTGGCTCAACTGACGCTGATTGGGGATGGTCGCTTTGAGAAAATCTTAGTTCGGAGTGAATTATTTGCGATCGCTCTAAAAGATTACGCATAATCGCCTCCAATTCTTCCATTTCAAAAGGCTTGGGTAAATACATATCACACCCCGCCTGATATCCGAGAATGCGCTCTGTCGTTGCTCGGCGCTCACTCAATAGGATTACTGGCAATAAACGATACTGGGGCAATTTACGAATGTTTTTAATTAATTCATAGCCATTCATTTCAGGCATTTTGATATCGGAAATAAGCAGATGGGGATGATATTTTTCCACCATGGATAAAGCTTGCTCACCGTTTTGGGCGGCAATAACTGAGTATCCACTTAGTTCTAAATAATCACTAACGGCAAGACGAATAGCTGGATCGTCTTCCGCAACCAAAATTAATAAAGGCATGAGATTTGAGCATATTCCTGCGCCTACTTATTTTTATTTTATCTCTTATTTCGCTACAAATTAATATTTTCTTTAGATTTAAGCGGATAATATTCTATTGGAAGTTATAAAAGTAGAAGTCTCCTCAACAAAAAATATTGGAATGAGCTACCAAATTCTCCCTAATTTAAGAAATGTCAGACGATTGAAGCAACTATCTTTGATCTAAGGTTATTTAAAGGAGCAGTTTCACTACATGATAGGGTTTCAAGTTAAATCATATACACATGTTTTGGAAAATATATAGCCATTATCAAACCTTGCTCAAGAACTGTATTAAGTAGCTCCAGCTAATTAAACATCAAACGTTCAACAGCATGATTTCCCAGTTGACCTCGATTTTCAATGCCCTTAATAATTGCTTTTGCCAAATCGTATTCATCATCAAAGACATAACCACCCAATTCTTGACGCTTGAGATGCAACCACTGCTCTTCAATACGATTCATTTCAGGTGAGTAAGGGGAAGAAAAAATACGCTTAATCCTTGCTTTGACCAAATTTGATGTTGTTTTTCGGCTAATTGCGAACGATGAATTAAAGCATTATCATGAACTACTACAGTGGGTTTTCCAGTCTCAAATAATCTTTTCATCGCTCGTTCAGCTTGCCAATTCATAAAACGAAGATAGCTTTTTGTTTTATAAGTTCCGATTTTCAAAGCATACTCTAATCTCGTTTCCTCTTCCCAAACGCCCATAAGCCCATAATATTCACTCTTCTTCCTTTTCTGGTTTTTTGAGCAATGGGTTTTTGTTGACCGATTTGACCATAGCCATAGCAAAGAGGACTTTCGGGACAGCATCCTGATTCGTCTAAATATACCAGGGTGATTAACCCCTCTTTTGCCCATAATTTAAGGGTTTGTAAATCACTTTTTTTTTGAGTATGCATTGATAAGCGACGCAGCACATACATGCGGCATGGGGGTGTTTAAAAAGCGATTGCGCTCCGCGCACCCTGAAGGGATCGCAATTTTTTTGCTATACTCTTAAATGATTTGGTGTTGGTGAGTGAGTAATGCTAAAAGTCTTAAAATAAGGTGTGGCTGATTTTATGATATGTCTTAATTATCATGATTAGCATTGTAAAAAATAGTCATAGTAAATCAAATAGAGATTAAGTTCAGTTAAACCTCAATTTTGCGCAGTTATAGTTATTTTAAATAAGAATTATAGAAATCCAATTTCTCCCAAATCCCCAATCTCCAATACCTAATCCCCCAAACAGAAGAATTAGAAAGTACAAAAGTTAATTAAAACGACTATATCCTAAATGATAAGTAACAAAACTTACTTTGTCTCAATCAATTTTCTTTCTGATGTCTGCCCTGCGATCTCTAAATATAAGTTTTGAGTTCCTTTATTCTCTTTTCGATTAACCTCAGATCTTCTTCTCAAATTGTCAATAACTCTGTCTAGATACCAGCTTTCTAATTTTCCTGGTTGTTTACGTTGCTCTAAAACTATCAGTCTTTGGATTGTGGCTTCTTCGTTATCAGCATGACCATAAAGCAAAAGGCTAAGTTCTTCTCGTAAATTAGAGCATCTAACTGCTTCGTGATATTGTTGCCACCAGTTTTGGAAGGTATGAGAAGACATATTCTATTCTCCTATCAAATGTGTGTATCGGCTATTGTCAACCTGTTGCTATCTAAATTAACCTGGCAATGTGTCAGCGATGTGTCGTTTATTTGGCAAATTGAAACAACTTTACAACAAACAAGAATATAAAAGCTTCTTGAAGTTCTTCTGAAAAAAGCTCAAGGCTTAGAGCTTAGAGCTACGAACAGTAACGCTTTGTACATCACGTATTTCTTGGACGAGTCGCTCATGGGAGAAACCCCCAACAAAGGGCTTGCCCGCATGTGCGCGCTCGTCCGCTAAATCATCAACGCTAGCCATTGTTAATTAAAGTTCCAACTTCAATTCTCATCCCATTGACAAAGTCCCAACCTGACTGAGGGCGTTTTCCTGCTAATTGCACCTGTTTAAGTAGCAATAATCCCGAACCTGTTTGCACTACTGCACCTTGATTTTTGATAGTTTTGACTATTTCCCCTGGTTTACCTTTCAGAGAGTTTAATTCTGTATATTGCTGCTTAATGCTGCTGTATTCTGCTGTTAGATCATCAATAGTATCTTGCGTAATGGGAACTGTGCTACTGATTTTAAGTTTTTTGCCATCTAACATTGCAAAGCAGTTGGGGAAAAAACCTCTAACCTGATTATGAATCGCGATCGCACTTTTTGACCAGTCCAGGGCAAAATCTGATTTGTCAATCAATCGCGCATAGGTAGCCTGAGTTTCATCTTGAGGAATAGGAGTAATAGCATCCTGTTCAAGTTTAAATAAAGTATCTAATAATAGATCTGCACCTTGAGCAGCAAGTTTAATCGCTAAATCATGTGCATTATCCAATAGCCCAATTTCTGTTTCCGCCTTCAACAGCATATCTCCCGTGTCCATGCCCACATCCATTAACATGGTGGTAATTCCCGTAATGCGATCTCCGTTTACAATACTCCACTGAATCGGCGCAGCACCACGGTATTGTGGTAACAACGAACCATGAACATTGATACATCCCAGTCGGGGCAGATCGAGAATTTCCGACGAGAGAATCTGCCCATAAGCCACCACCACAAATACATCTGCTTGGATTGCTTGAAGCTTATCTATGGTTTCGCGGTCTTTTTTGATTCTGGTAGGCGAAAAGACAGGTAAAGTATGCTCTAACGCCACTTGTTTAACCGCCGAAGCCTGGGTTTTACTGCCTCTGCCTCTTCTTTTATCAGGTTGCGTTACTACCGCCACTACTTCTGTTGTTGAATCTTGCAGTAGCTTTGACAAAGTCGGAACTGCAAATTGGGGCGTACCAAAAAAAACAATTTTCATATTTAAAATTTCTAAGTTAAATTTGTGATCGCCAATATGTAATAACGAAGACTGCTGTAACTATATAGTCCTTGATAGTCTTAACAAAAGGAGAAAAATTTATGGTTTGAAGCTAATTGCTTTGGCTGAGGGTTCGCTCTGGGACTGATAGATTGGTAACTCAAACCAAAAAGTAGTTCCCATACCCACCTCACTATCAATAAATACTCGACTATTGTGTTTTTCAATAATATTACGCACGATAGATAAACCCAAGCCAGTACCTTCAAGGGTATGGACTCTATTTTCTACCCTAAAAAATCGTTCAAAAATAGCTTCTTTGTCTTCTGCTGAGATGCCAATTCCTGTATCGGCAACCTCTATTTTGACCGCTGGTTGCTTAAGAGTGTTAGTTTCGGCTGGGGTGGGATAAGCCCGAACCGTAACTTTTCCCCCTGAATTGGTGAATTTTAGACTGTTCCCCACTAAATTAGTCAAAACCTGTAATAGTAAATCGTAATTGCCTCTAACTGGAGGTAGATCAGCCTCTAATTCTTGACATAACTCAATTCCCTTATCTTTGGCATTTAGTTGACAGGTTCTTAAGGTTTGTTCTATGGGTTGACCCAGATCTACTTCACAGAGATTGTAGGTACGAGATGACTCTAAACGGGATAAATCTAATACGTCGTTGACAAGACGTGTTAAGCGATCTGTTTCATGATTAGCTGTATCTAAAAACTCTTTGCGCTGAACGTGAGTTAAATCCTCGCCATATTCTGACAAAGTCTCAATAAAGGACTTGATGTTAAATAAAGGAGTTCTCAGTTCGTGGGAAACATTACTAATAAACTGACTCTTAGCTTCGTTTAGTTCTACCTCGCGAGTAATATCCTGCACAGTCATCGCAATTCCTTTGACATTATCGCTACCAATATCAAGAACAGGACTTAACAGCACACGAATAGTTTTAGGGATAGTTAATTTGTGTAGGGTAATGCGAAATTCATCTCGTTCATTATGATGGATGGAGGGGGGCGCTAAAGATAAACTTTCTTGCTTAATCTCGTCTGAATTTACATCTTCTTGTTGATTAGAATCTAAAAGTGTGTTGTTGACCTTTCTCTCAATCATTTGATAGAGAGGTTTGGTTAATTTAATGGTTAACTCAGAAGGTAGACGATGCAAAACGTTATCTCCAATGGCATCATCACTCCAGCCAAAAATGCTTTTAGCAGTGGGATTAACCAAGATAATCTTCATTTGCGGATCAACTAGCACTGCACCATCAGCAATGGTCTCCACCAAGGTTTCTAGCTTGGCTTTCTCCGAAGTTAATTCTTCAATATTTTGCTCTTCATAATTTTCGAGCTTTTCTGCCATCAAATTGAAGCTGGCAATTAATTCCCCTAATTCACCCCGCAGAGGTAAATTAATTCTTTGCTTGAAGTTTTTGGCAGCAATATTTTTGACTCCCACCAATAGTTCCTTGATTGGTCGGGTAATCATCAGGGCATTAAACACATTACCCAAGATCACCATTGCCCAAATCGTGATGAATACAGCAATTGTTACATCTCGGGTCAAATTAGATGATGCCACAATTGTTGGGTTCGGATTAATTCCCACTGCCAACACTCCAAGATATTGACCTTCATGCCGTAACGGTACAAAAACATCTGTTACCTGACCATTGGGCGTTTGGTGTTGACGTACAAAAGGTAAATCGCTGTTTTGAACGTAATCGTCGGGTAATGTAATCTGACGTTTGATGGTGAGGTCGTTTTGAATTTCCGCTTGAGAATAAGGAATGCCGAAAAAGATATTACCTGCACGATCTGCATATATCAAATAACGGATGCTGGAGGTGCTGCGATAAAAGCGGGTGGAAAAATCAGCCAAAGCAGACATGTCACCATCTGCCACCAAGGGGATGGCGTTGGAAGCAATCAGAATACTTAAATCACTACCAAAGCGAGTGTCATTTATATTCGATTCTAGTTGTATTGTATTTACTGCCCAAAAAGTCAAACTACTCATAATCAGAGAAACAACCAAAGTAGCGGCAGCCATCAATTTGGTCTGGAGGGTAAACTCCGACCACCACAGGGCAATAATCTCTCTAATTTTAGTAATAAAAGTAAACAAGGGATTTAGCAGTAATAATTAATATTAAGTTACTTGAATTATAGTTTACCAATTGTGTACTGAAACATGGAGTTAATCTTATGATTTCTGACTATGGCTAGCTAATGGTAATCATAAAGCTACCTGATTGTCAGTCCCATGTATCTACTTAAGGATGACGAAGTGAATGCAAGCCCCGACATGCGGCTCAAGCCTTTGTGTTTAGAAGTCACGAGACCCCAGTCTTGCAAAGCAAGACGATGGCGCATCGGCGCCGTTCGCCTGGGGAAACCCCAGGCGTTTATGTCGGACGTGGCAGGGTACTGTTCACCTTAACTGTAACTAACGATACAGGTGTCCTATATCACGACGATAATACATACCATCAAACTTAATCAAATCTACTGCATCATAGGCGATCGCAATTGCTTGTTCAAAATTACTACCCAAAGAGGTGACTCCCAGGACTCTACCGCCGTCAGTAATTACTTTTTCTTGCTGTAATTTAGTTCCTGCATGAAAGATTAATGCTCCTCGTTGACCAGCTGCGGTCAGACCAGAAATAGACTTACCCTTGGCATAAGCATCAGGATAGCCGCCAGATGATGTGACGACACAGACGGCAGTTTCAGATTTCCATTGTAAAGGGGGTAGTGTATCTAACTTTTGTTCGACACATGCCAATAAAATCTCATCTAGGGGGGTGTTTAGTAAAGGTAAAACTACCTGGGTTTCAGGATCACCAAAGCGACAGTTGAATTCAATTACCTTGGGTTCTCCTGAGGGAGTAATCATTAAGCCTGCATAGAGTACTCCCCGATAGTCAATTCCTCTTTGATTGAGGGCATCTAAGGTGGACTTGAGAATCTCTTGTTCAATACGCTGCATCAACTGCTCAGTTACTAAAGGAACAGGAGCATAAGCCCCCATGCCACCAGTATTCTTTCCTGTGTCTCCCTCGCCGATCCGTTTGTGATCCTGGGCGGGTACTAAGGGGCGGATCGTCTTACCATCAGTCACCGCTAAGACTGATACTTCCGAACCCGTCAGAAATTCTTCAATGACCAATTTTCCCGAATTATTGCCCAGTAATTCATTCACTGCTGCGATCGCTTCTTCAATAGTAGCGGCAACAATTACCCCTTTCCCCGCAGCTAAACCATCAGCTTTGACCACAATGGGCGTACCAACGGCACGAATATATTCTGTTGCAGCATTTACATCAGTAAAAGTTTGAGCAGTGGCAGTAGGAATATTCGCCACGCTCATAATTTCTTTAGCCCAAGACTTACTCGACTCAATTTGCGCTCCTGCCTTAGTCGGACCAAAGGTAGGAATATTGTGCGATCGCAGATAGTCAACAATACCCAAAGACAAGGGAACTTCTGGTCCGACTACCACTAAAGAAACTTGGTTTTTGGTTACTGCTTGAGCAATACCAGGAAAATCAGTCACTTCTAGAGGCAAATTACGGCAGTTTTCCATAGTTGCGGTACCGCCATTACCTGGAGTACAAATCACCTCTTCAATATTAGGAGATTGTAATAACGTCCAAGCTAGAGTATGCTCTCTACCACCATTACCGACTACCAATGCTTTCATGATTTATGATAACTACTTTTGCCAGGTTGTCATTATCCCATAAGTACTTCAGACAAATTATTAATTATTGATTATTAAAGTAGCAGTACAATCTCTAGAGATGTTCAATTTTCTTTAAAAAAGCAATAATTACACATATAGAATATCGATTCTGATTCTAAATAGTTAGTAATTTAGATAATATTCATAGAGGCGATCATAAAAGTTTGGCAGAGCCTCATTATCAATACAGCATATTATTAATTGCGATTCAAAGTTTATAAATACTTAGATTGAGCAATAAATTAAGAATTATGTTCACAATATTCATCACTTTCTTTTGTATTAATCTTACGGAAATCGGGAGATTAAATACTCTAAAATAATGAGTATATTCAATTACTTAAAACTTGTTTAGAAATTTAAAATCAATTTAGGTACATTACAGTTCAAAAATACATGTTACATACTTGTTGTTTTGTAACATTATTTTTATGCTCGCTAATTCAACAATAGAGAAAACCTAACGGTGATTTTCGCTAATGCGATTGCAGTCACTGTTATCCTACGGTGGTGACAGCCTCAAGTTGTCCGTTATTCATCTGTAGCTCGCCGAATCCATCAACCCAAGCGTTTTCAAACAGCACGTACACCCGTGTGCCAACCAGAGCGTTCACCAAAACCATAGAATTGGTGTCACCAGTAAAATCAGGGTCAATGACATTGAAAGCTACTATTTCACCTGGTTAGTTGTGTGTTTATTGATGCTGATCACTATCTTTGATTTAGATAGCGACCTTTAGTACACGTCTGTTTTCAGCTACATGTTGAAAACAATCAGTTACAGATCTGAGTATATTGAGCAGCGGAAACTTAAACCAGGCAAGTTAACAAAGGGCTAGCCCGCATGTAGATGGTGCCAGAGCGTGTATCTGACTGCGAGACACGTATCGCCTCATGTAGACAAAGAACAAAAGTATTCTAGTTCTGTCAAAATTCACGTACATCTTAGAGAAAATCTAAAACAAAGTTTAAAGCTCAGAGCGTTCCACTACACTTACAGGTAGAGTTCGCGCTGACATAAAAAACATATGGACAATCTTGCACTTTGGCAACGTTATCAAGACTGGCTTTATCACAATGAAGACTTAGGTATTTACCTAGATATTAGTCGCATTAGCTTTGATGATGCTCAGATAGACAAGCTAATGCCAAAATTCGACAAGGCATTCAAAGATATTGAAGCTTTAGAAGGTGGTGCGATCGCCAATCCCGATGAAAATCGCATGGTCGGTCATTACTGGCTACGGGACCCCAATCTAGCACCGACTCCTGAACTTAGACAAGATATTATCGATACCAACAACAGCGTAATTGAGTTTCAACAGAAAGTACACAGTGGCGAAATTCATCCGCCAAAGGATGGCAAGTTTACAGACATCTTATCTATTGGGATTGGGGGTTCGGCTTTAGGACCCCAATTTGTGGCACAGGCACTAGCACCGAATGAACCTCCCCTCAAAATCCACTTCGTTGATAATACCGACCCTGCGGGGATTGACAAGGTAATTGCAGGTATTGAAAACCTAGATACAACTCTAGTTTCCGTGATCTCTAAGTCTGGAGGGACTCCTGAAACTCGTAACGGCATGTTAGAGGTCAAAAAAGTATATGCCGATCGCAATTTGGACTTTGCTGCTCATGCTTTTGCTATTACGGGTAAAAGCAGTAAGCTAGAGGCGATCGCTGAACGAGAAGGGTGGTTGGCTATTTTCCCGATGCGTGACTGGGTTGGGGGACGTACTTCGGAATTATCTCCTGTGGGTTTGGTAGCTGCGGCACTCCAGGGGATTAATATTAAGGCAATGTTAGAGGGTGCTAAGGCGATGGATGCTCTAACTCGTAAGCATAGTCTCAAGGATAATCCTGCGGCACTGTTGGCAATGGCTTGGTACTGTGCAGGACACGGTAGAGGGGAAAAGGATATGGTGATTCTGCCTTATAAAGATAGTCTTTTGTTATTTAGTCGCTATCTTCAACAGCTGATTATGGAATCGTTGGGGAAAGAAAAAGATCTTGATGGCAATGTGGTCAACCAGGGGATTGCAGTCTACGGGAATAAAGGTTCTACGGATCAGCATGCCTATGTTCAACAATTGCGGGAAGGGGTTAATAATTTCTTTCTCACTTTTATTGAAGTATTGGAAGACAGGGCAAGAAATTACGTCGAGATTGAACCTGGGATAACTTCTGGTGATTATCTTAAAGGATTCTTGTTGGGTACTCGCACTGCACTCAACGATAAGCAGCGAGATTCAATTACCATTACTATTCCCGTAGTAAATGAGCGTATAGTTGGGGCATTAATTGCTCTGTACGAAAGAGGGGTTAGTATCTATGCCTCTCTAGTAAACATCAATGCCTATCATCAGCCAGGTGTGGAAGCTGGAAAAAAAGCTGCCGCTGCGGTTCTGGAGATTCAGAAAAAAGTAGTGTCAACTTTGCAGCAATCTAATTCACCTCTATCCATAGCCGAACTTGCAGACAAAGCGAAGGTAGCAGATGAAGTAGAAACCGTTTACAAAATAGTACGCCATCTTGATGCTAATGAACGGGGTATTGTGATCGAGGGTAATATTGGTCAACCCAATACCCTCAAAGTTTCTTGGCAAAAATAATCTGGCAGTGAACTATAAATAGCTAAACCATAACCATAAAGCGATCGCCTGATATATTAGGCGATCGCTTTTTACGATATGAGGAACAAGAGGAAAACAATACTCAGATTATTTATCTGGTGATTAAAGAGCAATCATTTCAAATCACTAATATTTTAGCTTCTTGCGTTAAATCTAGAAAATAAACCATATAGTAGAAAAGAAATACTATAAAAGACTCTTTCTTCATCAAAATAAATCAAGGCTAGTTTTAGATAGTCATTAATCCATTCGTCTTGATGAATTGCATTAATAAAATTAGTTGTACATGGTCCCATTTCATTGAGCAGACAAACTACAGTAATTTTTTTACTCTATATGAAACTAATAAAGAAACTAGACTCCGCAATTTTTCTGTAGTAGATAGTGTAGCTAAAATTACTAGTACTTCTTTGTCTCTAATTTTTTCTCCTCCAGATCCTAAAGTTAAATTTCGAGAAGGTAAATCTTTTATGCTCCGTTTGAGAGTAACTGCGGTGTTTGTAGTAAATTGCTCTTGATTAAGTTTTCTCGTATAAATTCTTTGAATATTAAATCCAGCCTTTTATAAGTAGTTACTAAAACAATTGAACCGTCAGAATTATTTGAAGATAAGACTTGATCTTTAATTCTCTCCCAAATTTTGTTCCAAATTTTGTCTTTTTGCCCACTTTGCAGTCCAATTCTTGACGCTTGAGATGCAACCACTGCTCTTCAATACGATTCATTTCAGGTGAGTAAGGGGGAAGAAAAAATACGCTTAATCCTTGCTTTGACCAAATTTGATGTTGTTTTTTGGCTAATTGCGAACGATGAATTGAAGCATTATCATAAACCCTTGTATGTCAAACATCTAACTTTGTACGGCTATATGTATCGTTTTAGCTCTAAAAGCTCTTCCATGATGTATGCCAAGAGAACTCTGATAATACGGAGAGGGGGGGATTCGAACCCCCGTCAAGTTTTACCCTGAAATAGTTTTCGAGACTACCGCATTCAACCACTCTGCCACCTCTCCTCAAGTAGGTTGTTAGTCCCAGAGTCATTTTACTGATGTTTGACAGTTTTTGCCTAACAATCTTTATAAAAATATGCTGAAATATTTTTTCCCTCATGCTTAGCTAGCAAAAGTTTCTGATAGTTAACCTAGATAACTTCCAACTTTGCGTCTTATTCTTGTTTGATTATTTCTTGATCTCTGCATTAGTCTTCTCTAATTGCTTCTCTCAAAATGCGATCGCTTTCTGTTTTTGAAGTATTTGCTGGCACAGTTATAGAACTATTTTTCAGTCTTGATTTTAGTTTTCTTAATGCTTCTAAATCATTTCGATGTTCAAGCAAATGCTGCTTTAACTCTCTTTGGGTCATAGATTTATAGTTCATCACCAATCTCAATATTATCCTGGGCTAAATCTGGCGGTGCAGCTTCATTAATTTCTCCTGCAACCTTGCTATGTCCTGAAATATTGTCATTGTTTTGACCAATTCCAAAGTTGCCGCTTTGGTTAGTCATATTAGGATTGTTGTTAATAATTGTATTCTGTTGAAAGTTTGACATTATTTCTGCCATTTTCAACAAATCAGTTCCTTTTTCTCGATAAGCTTGAATGGTTTCGTCTTTAGCCCTTAATTGCTTCTGATAGCTAGCTTCAATACCTTTTAGCTTCGCGTCATATTCCTGTTTAATATACTTTTCAATCTCTGCCTTATTAGCTTGATGCGGTACTTCTAAGCGAACTATAAAAGCACCAGATTTCTTTTCTATACCCTGGATTGATAATTCTTCGCTCTTAACTTCATCTTGTAACTGTTTAAAAGATTCTAAGAATGCAGTCCATTCAATGCCTTCAGAAAAGATTAGATCGACAGTTTCTAGAGCTTTTTGGAATAGTTGGGTAAACTCTCCTGGGGCAAATATTTGCTCAGGATCGTGAGGACGGCGATCAGTAAAAATCCATTTTCCTTCTTTTTCTGAATAACTAGATCTTAAATAAATATAGTCACATTGCACATTTTGAAGATTAGTTTTGCTGTTAATATTCCAATCTTCAATACAAGAACCTGTTAAATTTGCACCATTAAAATTGGTTCCTAATGCTTGAAGTCTTGTAAGGTTAGAATTTTGCAGACTAGCTTTAAATAATTCTGCGTCGTTTAATATAGCATTACATAAGCGAGTATTATCAAAATTGGTATGCTGAAAACTTGTGAAACGAAAACTAGTAAAGCTGAGAATGGTTGAATTAAATTGAATTTGATTATATTCACCGAAGTCAAGTTGTTCTTTATAAATATTTGGTTTGATATCAGGATTATCTTGTCTCCATTGATTCCAAACTTCTACCCCTTGTCTGAGAATTTCTAAATGCTTTTTGTCTGCCATTTGCTACAGCCAACGTAAATTATAAAAATACAATTTGTTTATCTAAATAAATTTGGTAACTCCTTTGAATTATTGTAATACTGAAAGCAGAAGATGATTCATCTAAAGCAACTTCAAGACTAGCTTTAGCAACATTAAATATGGGATTATCTACCGCTTCAGCAAGTGCTTCGATTCCCGTAGCTTTTATAATTGCGATCGCTTTTTGCCAACGAGTACTATAGCCTTACGTATTAGGGTTAGGACACTGATTACTCGTACATGCGGCGAACTATGCGCCTTTGTTCGTTACTTGTTACTCACGAGCAAATAGCTAAACTTGTCCTAATAAAACTTTGTACGGCTATATTTGCGCCCTAACCATCATTACTAAGTGTTTTTAGTTATTTATCGTCGATAGACTCTTGAAAACTAGCTCTGACTTCGGCGATCGCTTTCATTAATAAACTAGGCTCGGTTTTTGACTGGACAAAACCAAAAGACTGATAAAAAGCAGTTACCCTATCGTTAAGAGCTTTAACTAAAACTGCTTTAGTCCCAGCTAAATCGGCGACTTGAATTACTCGCAGAAACATATCTTTGATTAAAGCTCTAGCTAATCCTTTTCCTTGATGACTAGTATCAACAGCCAGTCTACCTAAAACTATAGCTGGAATTGGATCGGGCATATTGCGCTTAATTTTCCTCACGGCTTCGGAATGCTGAATACAGCCTAAATGAAGTGAATAGTAAGCTACCACTATATTCTCGCAGCAAACAACATAGGTTCTACTGGCATCTGTCAGATCGTTTTTGAGGGCGCGTTTTTTTAGCCAATCATTTAGAGAGGTTTCACCACAGTCAAAGTTTTCTACAATATGCTCTTTGGAAATACGTTGCGGTGGTGAGTATTTTACTATTCCCAAGGGCTTTTACTTTTGAATAGTTTGACTAATTTGGGGTCTGATTTGTAGTCTGTACGAGAAAGATACTCACAATCTGCTTCATCTAAAATGAAAATTTTCTGGTCTAAGATAGTTTGCTCGGCTTCTTTATAGGCAGCTTCTACCATAAACTCAGTACGAGACTTCCCTTGAAGCTTTGCTGCTTCATCAATTAAATTGCGCCTAACTTCATCAATTCTCAGATTAACTACTTTCTGTTTTTCTGTAGTTGCCATTATTATTCTCCTAACCGTACCACACATTGTATATACAAAAAATTTTTAAAGCAACTCTTGTTTGCCAAATAATCTTTATACAAATACGTCTAGTGTGAATTAGAAATCAAAGTAACTCTTTAAAGCTATAAGCCATAAGCCATAAACACCGAGCTGTAGCCTTTAGAGAGTAGAATAAATCATGTCCTGCTCGAATTTAAACATGGTTAAAGTCAAATGTATTCTTCAAGATTACTCAAAGTTTGATTTGAAATTTAAAAGCTTAAAGCTTAAAGCCTAAAGCTATGAACAAGAACATTTTGAACGAAGTTAATTCACACTAAGCGTACAAATATGCTGAAGTGTGTTTTATCCCGCACGAGTAAGTACTCAATTAATGACTAATAACTAATGACGAATAGCCCGAAACCAACAAAAATAATTTTAAGTACTATGTAGATTCAGTTAATTAGATACTTGTAAACTAGAACCATGATCACCTTTATAGACTTCAATTCTGGTTTGGAAAGCTTCTTTAAACTGGGGCATGTGGGTCACGGTAAGAATACAGGCGAAATCTGAGGCGATCGCATTAATTGCTCCCACAAGTCGATTACAGCCTTCGGCATCTTGGGTACCAAAGCCTTCATCGACGATCAACATTTGCAGTGAGGTACCTGATCTTTGTGCTAATAGTTTTGCTAGTGCCAGCCTTACGGAGAAGTTGATCCGAAATGCTTCACCACCAGAATAGGTTTCGTAAGGACGTGTGCCACCTGCATCAGCAATTACGATATCTAGGGTATCAATTAGCTTGGTTTTCTTTTTGGATGTTCCTTTGCTGGCTTTTTGGGTTAAAAACTGAACGTGGAATTGATTTCCTGTGAGTCTAGCCAGAATTTGGTTAGCTTCGGCTTCTAATTGAGGCAGAATGTTTTCGATGGTTAATGCCTGAATACCATTTTTGCCAAATGCCTGAGTTAATTCTTGATAGATGCGATACTGCTTGTCGTATTCTTGGAGTTGTTTACCTGTATCTTGATGCTGGACTTTTAACTGATCGATTTGGGTTAGAGATTGTTGCAGTCTGCCGCTACGAGAAATCAATTCATCAAGTTGTTGACGGCGTTGCTGAATTTGCGACTCAGTGGTTTGAATTTCCTGACGGTTATCGGCGATGGTTGCTTTTTGTGCCAGATGATACTGTAGTTGTTCGCTGCTAGTTTGTTTATCTTTGAGTCTATTCTGCAATAATTGCTCTAATTCTTTTATTTTCTCCTCAATTACAGGATATTCCTGCTGCGCCTTGCGTAATTCTTGATGTTTTAGTTGCCAAGATTGCGCCTGTCTTAGAGAAGTCAATAGATTTTGATGAGTGGTGCGATCATATCCTAATTCTAGAATTTGGCGGTCTAAGGCATTGATTTGCTGTTGGATATCTGAATTGATATGCAGTTTTTCCAGACTAGTTTGCAGATCTCCTATTTCTTTCTGTAACAGTGGCTTTTGCTCATCTAATTTTGCCTGACGTTTTTTAGCATCTTCAATTTTGGCTTGTTTGATTTCTGCCCAACGCAAACTATCAACTTCTCCTCTAACTAAAGCATGAGTTTGTTCATCATAGTTAAGAGTCTGTAATTCTCCAGCTACCTGCTTGATTTGTGACTGTAAATCTTCAGCATAGCTGCCACTCTGCAATGAGCGTTCTAAATTGTCTCTTTCCTCTTGAGTTACCCGCAGTTGATCATAGACTTCTTCAGTAGCTTCTAACTGCGCCTCAAGCTGTCCATACTGTTGTTGCAGAGAATCAAAAGTAGAAATTTCTTGAGAGATGGCACGATGTTCATTAAGCAAAAGCTGAATTTCGCGATCGCAGGTAGACAGTTGTTCTCGAATTACCCAAATTTGTTCTTCGATTTCCTGGTGCTTTTTCTTAGTTTTACCTACTACCTGATGACGATGATGTTCGTCTAATTCGCGATCGCACAGTGGGCAGGTGGCATCGGGGTTAGATAGCATCTGTAGCTTTTGCTGGAGTTCATGCAATTGTTTTTCATAGATGCGCTGGTTTTCCTGAAGTTTGGTTTGAAACTCTCTTCTTTCGGTACCTTTTTCCTTAACCCGATCTCGATAGGTTTCTTTCTTTTTTAATTCGTCTATTTGAGCATCTACGGTTAGTAGCTGGTTGCGCTTTTCAGGAACCTTATCTATATCTGAGGCGAGCTTTTGGCTAGCATGATGCAGTTGTTCGAGTTTTGCCGCTAATTTTGCCTCTTCACGGTTTATTTCTCGCTCCAGGTCAGTTTTTTGCCTAATTAAGGGAGAAATATACTGCTGTAAACGGTCTAATTCCGTAAGCTGTTGACGGGCTTTCTCCAGCTTAACTAATGCCCCTGCTACATCCTGAGTTTTGCCTAAGACTTTGGTTATTTCTTGTTCCTGCTGTTCAATACTTTCAATGCGGGTTTGGATCTGATTAATCTTTAAATTGAGCTGGTTTTTTTGTTGCGATAGCTGTTTTTCTAGCTGTTGTCGTTGCTGCTGGGCTTCGGTATAAGTAGCAAACTTGGCTGATAATTCTGTTTCTAACTTTTGCCAAGCTAATAACTGATTATATCCCTGAGTAATTTCCCTCTCTTGATGAATTAAGCCATTAAGAGATTTTAGCTGTATCCCCAGAGCATTAATATCTTTCGTAGCGCGGTCGCAATCTTGGTCTAAATTCTGGTATTGGTTTTGTTGAATTGCTAACTGCTTTTCCCAAGTCTGTCGCTGATATTCTATAGCCTGTAACTGTTGTAGTCTCTGGCGATCGCTTTCTTGAGACTGCTGTAGCTTATTTAACTCTTGTTTAACCTCTGCAAAATCTGCGGCAATCTCTTTTCTCTTTGCCAATTCAGCTTCTAAAGGTTCTAAATTTTGCTTAAGCTGTTCGATCTTACCCTTATATTCTTTTGCCGTATCCTTAGCCTTTCCCGACAACTCCTCATAGCGATCTAACTTCAATAAGTCAGCTAAGATCTGTTTGCGCTCACTAGGACGACGTAACATAAACTCATCAGCCCTTCCCTGGCGTAAATATGCCGAGTTAGTAAAGGTATCATAGTCTAGCTTTAAACAAGAAATAATCTCTTCTTGGGTCGCCCGTAAACCCTTAGCGGTAATCGATCTAAAGCTACCAGCCTTGGTTTCCACCTGGAATTCGAGGGAACTACTTCTACCCCGAGTGCGAGAGCGAATTACCCGATAGGTTTGACCATTGCAGCGAAAATCAAAATCAACGCGGACGTTTTTCGCACCACCATTAATTACATCATCCTCCGTGGCAGCACGGCTTTTACCCCAGACTACCCAAGTAATTGCTTCTAACAAAGATGACTTCCCTGCACCATTGGCGCCACAGATACAGGCGGTATGTAATCCCTGAAAATTTAGAGTCGCATCTCGATAGCTCAAAAAGTTTTTTAAGGTAAGCTGCAACGGAATCATATTTTATGGTGGCTTCCTTGAACATTGAACATTGAACATTAAACAATTGAGTAACTAGGTCTAAAATCTCTCTGTATGCAAGTCCGCTAGTATTTTTGTCTTAGTTCTTAGTCTAAAGTCGTAATTTCAATGATTCCAGCTTTTTATAGCTATAGTTTACAAAAATTAATAAAAGCCGCTATCTTAAAAGAGAGTTTTTAGTAATTAGTAGTTAGTTTTTAGTTAAATATTTACTTTAATACCGTGCTAGATGAAATTAATCGAGCCAATGCTTTAATTGTGGGAGCAAGTCAGGGAATTGGCTTAGGATTTGTTCAAGATTTACTCAAAAGAGACAATTTTACTCAGGTTTATGCCACTTACCGTAATGCCGCAACGGCTGGTAAGTTACTAGAATTGGCAGTACAATATAGCGATCGCCTGATCTGTCTACAGGTTGATATTACTGAAGAGGGGCAAATAGCAGCAGCAGTTAAACAAATAAAGGAGTCGGTTAAACATCTCCACTTAGCTATTTATTGTGTTGGAGTTCTGCACGAAGGAGATCTGACACCAGAAAAAAGCCTGAGACAGATTACCGCAAACAATCTTATTTATTCCTTCCAAGTAAATAGCATTGGTGCAGTATTGCTGGCAAAACATCTCATGCCCTTGTTTAATAAAAGCGATCGCAGTATCTTTGCTAGTATCTCGGCTAAAGTAGGCAGTATTGGCGATAACCGTCTGGGAGGCTGGTATGGTTATCGCGCTTCCAAAGCCGCTTTAAACATGTTTCTCAAGACTACGGCGATCGAATATAGTCGTCGTTGTCCAAAAACTATTGTGGTGGCACTGCATCCAGGTACCACCGATACGAGACTGTCTCAACCTTTTCAAAAAAATGTCCCTCCAGGGAAACTCTTTCCTGTAGAACATACAGTTAATTTGTTATCTAGAGTGATCTCAGATTTGGAATTAAAAGACAGTGGTGAATTCTTTTCCTGGGATGGCACACAGTTGCCCTGGTAAGCTATTAAGCATTAAATTTACTTGAGGCTGAAGGGGGCTAGGAGACCGGGGGATTGGGGGATTAGGGGACTAGGAGACAGTTTGATGGTTTGTTTCCTAATTCAACAATATGCAGTTTAAATGCACACCAGCCGAACATAGCGACTAACAACCAAATCTGATCCAGTTTGAAAACTGGATCAGGTTTATAGCCATGCGCGAGAGTATACAAATACCACAAGACTATAGAATGTAATAGCAATCACATTTACACTAAAAATGGAATTTCCTACAATCAATAATCTTTATAGAGATGATGGGTTTTATGTAATGGCTGATTACGTGAAGGAATACAATTACGATCTAGCGGTTGCATTTTCGATGAGAAGACAAACTGTCTGCTGTCACCCAATAAAATCATATATAGATAGTGGGATTATAAAAAAGCGTGACAAAAAAGAGATATTAAAATCTTTAAAAAATCAAACTACCTTCATGAAAGGTAACTATGTTGTTCGTGGAGAAAGACACAGAAAAATAATATTCTTTGAAATCCTAAAGATAAATGAAAGAAGAGAGATAAGTGGAAGACTTATAATGAAATTGATTCCATACTACAACAATACTTTGTATGCAGATTTTATCGATGAGTATTATTTTGATCATTCTATAAAATTTTCAGGTAAAGACAAAATTTTACGTTTTAATAAAGGATTTAGAGAGTTTCAAAACTTTTATAGATAAACTTGCCAACCGACCTAAACGAAAGACGGAGTAAACAAAATTTGAACAATTGAGTTATGAGTAGCGACAGACCAAGCAGAAGATATTCATCCAAAGAAGTAGAGATACTTTCTCTACATCCTACATATGAAAAATATAAAAAGCACTATATTTTAATCTTTGTAATATCTATTATCATCTTATCATTTTCTTTTATCGGAAAGATTGTAGATTTTTTTATATATGTTTTATTTACATGGATATATATTTATTCTATAAAATCTATAAAGAATAATAGTATAATACGTCTAACAAACCATAAGATTAGTTATAGAGAAAAGTTTTTCATATTTAGTCCAAAAAGGTACGATATCAACTTAGAACAAATTAGCTACGTGAGTATAAAAAGCAATTTAATTCAAAACACAATAAATTTTTGTAAGGGGAAAAAGACAGAAGAAGAAATAGGTAACATAAAGATATTTTCTACTATTGGTGAACTGACAATACTTAGTCTTCAAAATCCAGAAGGTATAAGAATGTGCATCGAAAAAGCATCAAAGATAAGAAAAGATGAAATAGGATACAGAGATATGGGAAGATAGGCACTATTCATCTACATCATCATGGTGATCACATAAATTACTCGCATCATCGCCATACTCATCTAATCCATCATTCAGCAGGTCTTCCAAACTTTCTAAGGTAGCATAAGGATTACCATCCGTATCAAAATCATCTTCAGCTTCTTCAGATAAATAACCACTTATCTGCTTGTTAGAATCTTCCTCATCATCTTTATCATCCTCGCTTAGCTTATTACCTATATATGCTCCTGCTGCACCTTCAAAAATATTCTTGACACTATCGCCAACAAGACCCTTCCAAGATTTAGGCATAATTTTTTTGACAGAGTAAATATGATAATTATACAAATTATAAATGACTGAAAGCATTAGAAGAATAATTTGTGTAGCAATAGAGGTGATAATAATGCATTTCTTATACCCACATTTACCTGATATATTTTGATATAAATATCACCTTTACTAAGTTTGAAATGAAACTAGCTAGAGCTTTGGCGGATATTGACAGTATTTAATGGTTAAGCATTAAAGCTCTTGGCTGAAACTTATATACCATATTTTTTATTGACATTTAAAATAGCTAATTTCAATATGTCTCGGAAATATGGTTTTGTATGTGATTTTATTACTTCAAATATATTTTTTAATTTAAAGTTTATAGAAGACACAGAAACTTTCTGTCTTTCTTAACAATTGGATTTATTTCATTCAGGAGATCGCTTTTCAATAGCAGATAAATATTTAATATAATCTGGCAATTTGGGCAATTTAATAACATAATCTGCGGGGAGGTTTTATGGAAAGTTTCTACGTTTAGGTTACAGGGGAAATATTTTTAAGAATCTATCTTTTAATTTCAAAACTCCTGTTCTCAATGTGGACGCGGTTCAACTAAAACAATTTCATATAAGAAACTGAATTAAACCTCTTTTGCCATTAATTAACCATTTACTGTCTTCACTATCTAATTGCTCTATTTGATCTTGCTCTAATCCTACAATTACTTCTGACTTTAGAGTTCGTAAAGTAACAAAAGGCGCAGGAAAGTAACTGCAAATATCAGCAAAAGAACTAGTCTTGTCCCAGTAGCAGTCTCCTACAAGACGACGATAATTGGCATCACCTTTAATAAAAACCAAGCTAGATTGAGCTAAATCTTGGCGTAATTGAGATGGCATCGACCAAAAAAATAACGGGGTTGTCCAAAACAAATTATTAACTAGTTTTAGACGTTTATCAGTTAGATATTTCTTAAGACGAATCGCTAATTCTCTAACTTCTGGTTCTGCATCATTAGCTAAAAAATCTATAGTTTCCTCCACATCTTTGACCATTGCATCAGAGACAAAAATAGGATGTGATTTAAGATGTAAATAAACTATTGCAGCAGCATTACTAGTCAACAAAAAATCAACAATTAACAAGTCTGATATTAATTCAAAACCTGAATTATCCACAATAAAATCAACTCGTTGCTGTGATAAATCTTTGATATAGTTAGCAACTACAGGAGCATCATTGAGTATAATATATTCCCCTTGATTTTGAATCTGAATTTGCTCGTGGTTAAAATCACCTGCTTTAGTTGGGTTAAGACTTAAATCGGCTCGATTTCCCCATAAGTTTAGGTAAAGTAAGTAAAGTAAAGTTTGGTGCCAAATATCATTTCTTTCTTGAGGACATCTATGAAGATTATGATAGTTTTTTACTTCTATTCGGACTGATAGCATGGCATTGGTTAAACCCAGGCGCTTTTGCAGCTTAAAAGGATCTATTCTTTGCTCTTGCTCAACAGAAAAGTATTCTATTGCTTCGAGGAGGCGGCGATAAAAGTAAGTCTCAATAAAGTAAAACGGACAGTCAAGCCAGCTTCGTGATTGATATGGTTTGATATACTCAGCCCATGCTGCTAGATCTCTTCCACCATCATTGTTGATAGGACGAACCGTCTCGTGCAGGAGGTTTTGAGCCAAAGCCTGAAGTTTTGCCTCTATTTCTGATTTATAGTTATTTTCAGCAATTATCTGCTTGATAGTTGCAGGAACTCGATGAGTAAAAGTGTAGTAGGCAAATGATCCCTCCTCTGAGACTGTTAACTGTGGCGGAATAGGTAATTTAGGTCGCAAAGGCTGATTCATTGATGATTTTTTGGGCAATCTTTTATTTTAAGGTTGAGATTTGAACAACTTAAGTCTTGATTAATCACAAACAGATTTGGGTTCTTGTTTTTAATTATTGCTATTGTGATTAGAGCGATTACCCGAAGGGTACGCTGAGTACATGCGGGCAAGCCCTTTGTTCGGACTTGTTGAGTCTAACGACTTGCTCCGCAACCGCAACCGCAACCGCATTGGTAAGAAAATTTAAGGCATTTAAAGTATCTAAAAGCGAAAATTAACTTCGATTGGGATGCTTTTCATAATGAACACACTCATCACATGGACCTTCGGGATTGATTGCACAGCGAATATAAGGTGAGTGAGCATTGTTGACACAGCTTGTATCACCAATAAAATACTTGCTAGCTGGACGACGACGTTCTCGTACCGAAGAAGAGTTACGGTTGTGTTCGTAAGCTATACGATGGTTTCTATCTCGGTAATTATGATGATATCCAGGTATGATTTGGGCGCGTCTCAACCTCGTCTGCCAACGTTTTTTTACTTTTTGAAATATGAGTAAATAAACTAAAGAAGGCAAAATACTTAAAACGAGGATCAGAGCTAGCTTGATGACAAAATTGAGGGAAAGAAGATTAGTCATTATGAGCTAGATAAATGTTATGCAGGAATAGTTAAGCGTTGCTACATCTATTATCACTACAAAATTAGATTCAGCTTAATTAATTGAGAGATATTTTTATATTTCCCTGACTTGCTGACAATTACAGCTTATTCTCAATAGTTATCATTTAGTTTAATGCTATTTAACGCCAGGTAGTAGGTAGTAGTTAAAGTGTCCTGATTTTGATCCGTAACGGATTTACAATTATATTTTTTCTGATTCTTGAATAAATTATCATGAGCGACAATATGTTCTCTGTGCCAAACTTGAATCAAGCACAAAGGGATTCTCATTGCCTTGAAATTGAGCAACTAAAACAGAGCGTTCCCTTTCCTGGTCATCTATGGGATCTTCAAGATTCCATTGGCAGAGGGTATTTTGCTGTGGCGGAAAAAAATTAGGATCTGATTCATCGGCTTGAAAGCGATAAACCGTGTAAAAGTAAAACATGGCACGTGCCACATCTCCTTTTTTATTCTCTCTTGGTTCAAATAGCCGATTATTGAGAGATTCACTATATTCATCGATTAATCCAGTCGGGATGCTTCTCAATTCTTCCTCGTTTCTAAACCATTTTTGAGTCAAAGCATCGTTGATTTCGGCAAAAGGACTATTGCTACGGGCAGAATTAACGCGATCGCGGCTGGCAAAAAGACTATGTAAATCACTTTTAGCTTGACCTTTAGCACCTTTACTTTGAGGATAAATATGCTCGGCATTAATGTTTTGCGCCGTCGCATCACGTCTAGGTGACTCAGAATCAGGAGAGATCTCTGCTTGGGAACCTGTATAAATTCCCGTCACGATGCCATCCTGGTTATCAATCTGGGTGTATAAAATATCCCGACCTCTTCTGTAGCCCAAAGTACTTTCAGGTTTATATTCATTGGCGATCGCTGCTTCTAATGCGGCACCATCTAAATCAGGCAATATTTCCGCTGCCAATACTGAACCAGGTTGAGCAAAGGCGAACCAACAGCATAAACAAAAGATAGCTATTGTATTGGATATTATCTGCGGTAATAACTTTTTCATCTTTGCTCGCCCGTTTTCTAGCTAAGTTTGACTCTTGGAATGTTAGTTGAGTATTACAAAGCAAGGTCATTTTTTTACTCAAATTTAATAATTCAAAATTTGAGTTAGAACAAGTGATCGTTGTGATATTTGACTATTTAGAGGTAAGAACTAAAGACAAAAATATTCAAAACAAATTATTAATTCTAAGAAATCACTACACCAATAGTCAAAAGTAGATAGGCACAACCTAGAAAAACTATTATCCATGCAATGTTAACTCTTCTTTTTCTACCAGCTTCTTTGTATTCATTCATTGTGTCAATCCATCCATTAATTATATAAGTCTTATAGAACCCATTTGAGATCTCTGTCTATAACCACAAGCCCCATGGAAACATTGTCACCTAAGATGTTTCAAAATAGCTGACTCAAACCTCATTTTATCGTTCAATAAATCAAAACAAGGAACTCTGAAATAACTAATTTTTCGTAGAAAAAGATAAATCTAAAAACCCAGACAAAGAGTAAATACTATGGGATCGCGTAGTTAATTCTAAATTACTATGCGATCGCCAAAATGTAAATTTTTAAAGCTATTGGATCTCAAGATTCTCGTTGCTTGGTAGCCTATTTGTGTCCAATGCAACTATAACAATCATGTTAGCGTCACGTAGATTATTAATCCTGGCACTTGCTCTCTGGTTTTGTTTAAGTATAGGGATCACCCCAGCAGATGCCAGCGTAGCTTTAAACGATCAATTTGAGGCGAGTTATGCCTGTGAAGCCTTTCAATCAATTAGGAAAAGAACTAATCCAGGTGATATTAGATTGATTCCTGGTCAGACTTATCCTGTTACCGCTAAGAATAAAGATGATGCAACTCATTATTATTTGAAAATTGAGACTGCCGAACCGCAACAAAGATGGGTTGATACTAGCTGTGGAACATTATTAGGTAGTTCTGATGATGTATCGAACCCAGTTACCAGTTCTGATAATTTACTGGCAATCAGTTGGCAGCCTGCATTTTGTGAAAATCATCAATCTAAAACTGAATGCGAAACTCAGACCTCTGAACGATTTGATGCCGTCAATTTTACCCTCCATGGTTTGTGGCCGCAACCAAGAGGCAATGATTACTGCAATGTCAGTAACGAAATTATAGCTCTTGACCGCAATAGCAGTACTTGGTCAGAACTACCGCCCATCAGCTTATCCGATGGACTATTTCAGGAATTACAGCGTAAAATGCCTGGCGTGGCATCAGATTTGCATCTGCATGAATGGTATAAGCATGGCACTTGTTATAGTGAAACTCCAGAGGAATATTACCGTGAGTCTCTGGTGCTACTAGATCAGGTTAACAATTCTCCAGTACAAGAATTATTTGCTGTTAACATTGGCGCTGATCTTACTTCAGAAGAAATCTTGGCAGAGTTTGATACAGCTTTTGGTAACAATGCAGGGGAAAAGGTAGCAATCGACTGTGATACTGACAATCAACCGATTAATAGACGCATGATTGTTGAGTTAAAGCTTAATTTACAGGGTGATATTGAATCTGATACTACTATGGCAGAACTGTTTGCAGATGGAAGAACAGTGAGAAATCGTAATGTTTGTTCTGTGGGTGAAGTCGATCCTGTTGGCTTTGATTAGTTATCAATCAGTAATAAGTAAGTGGGTGTAAATAAATATAAGATGGTCTATTTTGGGATTGGGGATTGGGGATTGGGGACTGGGGATTGGGAATAAAATTTCACATTCGAGTCTTATAAATTATTTTGCCTGCCTATTTATAAAATAATTGCACAATTTACATCTGCTGATTGTAAGCGGCATAGACTCCCTGCACGTTATACCAGTTAAGAAAAATACGGGCTACTTGTTCGGCTAACTGAGGTTTATCTCGGTCAATCAACCATTGCAGTAATGGTCGCAAACTACGTTCGTTTAAACTGCCACCCAACGACAAAATTCCCCATAATATTCGGTGTAACAGAGTCATTTGGATCATCATTTTGACATCAAAGGTGGGATGTTTCTGGTAAAAAACTACGCCCATTTTTCCCCGTTGAATTTCTTGATCGATCATCTGGGGAATTTGCTCTAGGTTAAACGGAGGATGCCAATGATAACCCACCGCTTCGGGA
>JBCDDK010000019.1:0-70731 GCA_039180345.1 Cyanobacteria bacterium P01_G01_bin.39
AACCGAAACTGTTGACTTTGGCGCTCGCTTCAAATGTTTGAGAATTTGTAATTCTACATCCATTGCTCTGTCTACCTCTCAGCTATCAACGAATTTTTCTATTATAGTTTAGTCTTCGGAAAGTGACAAAAGAGGGATATGGTTCCGAATTATATGGTTCTAAATCTATTGCTACTTTAAATTGTTCTCTAGCTTGCATGTATAGATCAGATACCTGTGGATCTTCATCATCCAGAGAACTAGCATATTGCTTAAACATTTCACCATAATTGTTCCAGTAAAGAGGTACATCAGGAGCAATCTTAGTTAGTTTCCGATAAACCTTTAAGGCATTATCCCAGTCTTCCAAACGACCAAAGCATATTCCTAACTGATTTCTTACTGCATTTCCTCCTGGAAAAAGAATAATTGCTTTCTTGAAAATTGGAATTGCCGCCGCCCAATCTTCTTCAGACATTTTGTCTCTTGCAGTTTCCAGCAGTTGAGAAATTTGTTCTCCATTTTCTGCCAAAGAATCGTAATTTTCTTTTGCTTTAGAATCACTTAGGGTTTCATAAGCCTCTCGAATAGATTTGAACTTTTCAGGATTTTTTTCAGGAGGATTTTTTCGCACTAAACGAAAATAGCTGCGTTTAATTTCTGAAGGGGTAGCTTCGGGAGATAATTCTAGAACCCCATACAATTCATAAGCCATCTTACTTACTCCCCATCTTCAAGATCAAACATTAAATCAACTAAGCGATCTCCAACTTCTTCTATTTCCTGAGAATTATTATTAGTCAAAGCTTGTTTTAATTCTCTGACTACATCAGTTAATTGAGTTTTCTCTTCCGAGTTCAGGCTGTCACTGATCTTCTCTGCTTTATCAATGATGGCTTCATAGCCTTTTGCTCCAGCACTTTGACGCCAAAGTTCCTCTAAACGATTCTTGGCTTCAGCTATGTCTTCGCCATCCATACGCCTCTCAGACTTGCCGTAAGCAATTTCTACACTTTTCTGAATGGCAGGAATACTAGCTTTTACTTTAGCTATCCCATTAGTATTGTAAGAAAACTCTACCTCTACAGGATGGGGAATACCATTAGGTGCAGGGGGAATATCGCTTATTGTTCCATGAATCCCTGTATCAACAGCATCTTGAGGTAGTCGCGCAGTTCCCTTATGGTCTTGATACAAATTAACTGTAACCTGTGTTTGTTCTGCACTAATTAAACTGTATGTCTTGCTTGTGGAGTAAGGAATCGTTGTATTGGGTAAAATTAAAGGCTCATAAATCAGCATTGCCTGTCCGCCTACTTCGCTTACTACTTCAATACCCAAACCAAAGGGAGCAACATCGGTAAGAATAATCCCTGATTCTTCACTAATCAGATTTTGAGAAAGAGCTGCACTGATGGAAGCCCCCATCCCTACTGCTAAATCGGGATTAACCTCCGCTTTAGGTTCTCTAGCAAAGATTTCCCCAACAAGTTTACGTACGCAGGGAATGTATGTAGTCCCCCCGACTAACAAGACTCTATCAATTGCACTAGGTCTAATCTTCTTAGCATCCAATGCTTGGCGAACACATTCTCTTGCTTTTGCTAACAGAGGGGTAACTGCCTGCTCAAATTCTTCTCTAGTTATTTCAACTTCTAAGTCAATTAATTCGCCTGATTGAATGGCAAAATTGGGAATACTAACGATATGAGAAGATTGACTAGACAACAATTTTTTCGTAGATTCAGCTACTTTTTTAAGTTGACTGGCAGATTTTTCGGGAATTTGGATATCAGGATAATCAGCTTGAAATTTATCTCGTATCAAACCAATCATCACCTCATCCAAATCTTTTCCCCCAAGATAAGGATCACCAAAGCTGCTTTTTACGTCTAAGACACCAGCAACCATCTCTAGCACAGTAATGTCTAAAGTCCCGCCACCCCAATCAAAGACAACTAACTGTTCTTCTTTATCAATATTATCAATGCCGAATGCTAAAGCTGCTGCGGTAGGCTCGTTAATCAGGCGAAGCACTTTAAGCCCTGCTAATTCAGCAGCATTTAAGGTTGCTTGACGTGCAGTATCAGGAAAATTTGCGGGGACAGAGATAACTACTTCCTTAATAATTCTGCCCAAAGCATTTTCTGCATTCTCTTTTAATCTACGCAAAATTAAAGCAGATACCTCTTCAGGACGATATTCTTGGTCGCTGAGTTTAACTGTTTCCGACGTTCCCATCTTACGCTTAACCTCTCGAATGCCTTTACCAGGAACATCAACATAACTATCAGCATTCTCTCCGACTAATAATTCACCTTTAGGATTCAGGGCAACAATTGAGGAGACAATCGGAATTTTAGTAACAGGATCGGGAATAGGTTCTATGCTATCTTTTCGATAAACACAAATCTCTGAGGTCGAAGTTCCTAAATCAATTCCAATTGAAAAGTCGTTAGTCATAATTAAAGCTGAAAATTTTTACTGCTGGTTATACTTAATTTTTTGATGCGCTCAATAATTTCTTGAGATGAGTTGAGACTTAGTTATTGTGACCCCCAATCCAGACTATTCTAAGGTTGAAGTATCTACTGGCGAAGAACCCTGAAGATTGTTGTTCTCATTATCTCCTGACTTGTCTAAGCCTGAATTAGAAGGAGGATCACTGTTAGGTGTATGAGGTATTTCAGGTTGATTTTGTGGTGTCTCGGTTGGCTCATTTGTCCCATCAACAGAATCTAATGCTGGTGCGTCATTATTATCTGGTGTTTCAGAATTTGGCGCTAAGTCCTGATCATCATCTTTGATACTGCCAGATGGTTCTGAATTTTCTGGTTCAAATTCTGCACTTTGATTCGCATTTTTATTTGGCTCAGAAGATTTAGCAACAACAACTTCGGCTCGCATATTATCGTAAAGCTCACCATTAATGGCATATCCCCATTTTTTGCATCTAATTATTTTATCTGTTTGGACATCTTTTGATTCTTTGTATTCAACTTTATGAAGTTTTTCATTCACGTCTTCATTAGATTTAGGGCAAATTCTTTGCAATCCGAGAGGATTAACATATTTCTCAAAATCTTTTAGGACTTTCTTATATGTAACTTGCCTAGAAGAGATAGATTTTTGATTAGTTTTAGTATCCTCATCATCTGATTCTATAGGTATTTCCAGAGTCCTTTCAATATATTGAAAAAATTCAACAGCAGCATCTTGCCAACTTTTTATTTTTTCATTTGAAATTTTAATTTCATTGCGTTTTTGCATCAGCTCTTGGAATTCCTCATTTAGCTCTATTAGCTGAGCATTCAGAGTATTTTCTATAAGCTTTCTTGTTTGCGAGACATTTTCGTTCAATTCATTAGTAGCAGAGGTATTAGCTGCGATATTTTCTCGGATTATATAATGTCCTTTTTTAATACCATTTTGAAGGTCTGTTATGATCTCTTGCTTGATATGCTCCTTGAAATTCTCAATCTCTGTTTTTATATCGCTGATTATTTGGCTAGAACCAAGTTTTTCATTCAAATTATCATGAGAATTAACTACATTTGTATTGACAGACTCAATCTTCTTATTTAAATCTTGTAAATGTGACAATATATAGTTAATCGTATCTTTATCTACAGTTATTTTTTTCTTATTTCCCTTTTTCATCGGATTCAAATTCATAGACCAATAAAACCTCTAGCAAGTTTACAAATTAAGATTTCAGCTAACAAACTACTTCTTTTGACAAAGCACTAAAATTTTATATTAAGATCTTTCCAATCAATATTTTCTTTATCTTCAAAACTTTGTTCAAATTCAGATATTTGGTTATTTTTCTTATTAATAAAATATCTAAGATCTTTGCGCTCAAGTTCATGCTCAATAAAGTTTATTTGCTCTAATAAACTCAGTAAATCAGACAAAAAAGCTGATTTATTACTATCATCAGTCTCAAATTCTATTTCATGCTCCTGATCCTCTAACTGTTTAACATTTGCATAAGTATTGAGAGCAGATTTTACCTTTCCACGAAGCTGATTAAGTTGGTTATATATTTCATCTATCTGTGCTAATAACTTTTGAGTCTTTGCAGGATATAAAACCTGTTGAAAAGTTAGCGAGAAAAAGTTTAATAAATTAATCTCTTCCAATAAACTAACTTCTTGCTGCACTTGATTAATCTGCTTTTGAATTTTGTTAACAAAAGCTGTATAGACTTTACTACTCATCTTGAGCTATCACCTTAACTATGAACTAAAAATTGCCAGCACGAATTAATAGCCCTTATTGAAAAGCTACAATTCCAATTAACTTGAAAAGCTAATATTAGTAATTACTATCCATTGAACCTGGTAAGAAAATAGGTTCTAAACTGCCACCCAAGACTAAAGCTACACCTTGAATAATAACTTTTGCTGCCACTCGAAGAGCTGTCTGAATGCTTTCCCATAACTCTTCAAACCATAAAATCACATCAACTATAAAGTTGTTACTTCTAAGAATATTGATTGCATCTTTGAGCATAGAACTTGTTACCTGGATTTTTGCCAATACAGCATTCCAGAACTCTCGTATTTCTGCTGCCTACTGTTCAGAAAAAACACGTTGATCGCTGAACAAGCTTAATTCTTCAGCTTTATACTTAATTCTTAGTATTAATCGTTTAAACTTCTTGTCTGTACCCTGCCACGACTTTTTTATATCGATTCCATCAAGACTAAAAATAGATACGTCTTGAACTTGTGACATCAGTGACGAGGTTTCACTGTATAACTCATTTACCTCACCAAGTAAGTGATGAAGTTCCTGCTTGCATTCATCAAATAGCTGCATCTTAAAGATATTCCTTCAATAAAAGATAGCTTTCAGGTTTAATTTTGAAGCCATAGCAAATATGTAATCTGCTGGATTCACAAGTCATATTACAAAAATAGCAAAATGTTGGGCATTTGAAACACACAGCTATGCTAATTGTAATTATTAGTTAACAATTAAGGAACTTTAGTATTTTTAGTAACTTTTTGGAGCTTAAAGAAAGTTAAAAGAAGATTTTTATTTAGTTATGATTAATTCTTTGGCGATCGCCTCAACAATTTTGCTATTACCTTGGGCAGAGGGATGGATTTGATCGCGATAGAGAAATTCTGGTTGGGGAAAATCCCGCCAGATCTTTAAGAAGTCGAGATAGTTGATATTTTCGGCTTGAACTAACTCTTGAAGACGTTTCCTGGCATTTTGTTCCGATTCTGATAAATCTTGCTGAAATTCCTGTCTCAAGGGGGTCAAAGCCAAAATAAACTGCATCTGGTTGGCATCTGCGATCGCCTTAATTTCTTTGATTGCCGCTAAATTTTGACTGAGACGGTCTGTGTTTGCCTCCTGCAACTGCTCTAATTCAGGTATAGACTTGGGTTCAGCGATATATAGCTGATAAAATTCGATTAAAGCCAAAGCTGGGGGTTGCTCTGGATAACTATAAGAATTACCCACTACTAAAGAATGTGGCTCAACAGCATCCAAGTCATCAGTGTTAATAATCAAAACTAGTGCTTTAGCATCAAATAAGCCAAATCGTCTTAAATAAGCCAATTCATTTTGGGGTCCCCAAGAATTAGCCGAAGCGTTCAAAACTGTAGTCCTTTCAGCATCTTGCTGCAATTTATTGGTAAGTAAACTCGATAAAGTTTCAGCTTGATCTGTCCACCAAGAACCATTTACCACCGAGTCTCCTAAAAGCAAAATTCGCCTTTGCTCGTCAGACTGAGCAGGTAATTCTTGATTACGCATAGAGTATTGATTTGTCTCAATCAAGTTGCCAGAGCGTCGTAATTTTTGATTGGGAGCCAATAAATAGCCAATTTCAGGATCTGCTACATATAAAGGTGGATTTCCTAAACCCATAATTAACCTTAAGGCAATTTCCGCTACAACAGTTAGCCCTGCCACACTAGCTAAAATTATCAGTGAAATTTTCATAGTTTGCTTTAACTGCATTAAATTTTAGATTTTAAAATCCCAGAGAAATTTTTAAGAAAATCGCTTAAGCTAAAAACGGTCTGATAACATCTAAAGGGGCTATTCAAGGCGGCAAAAAATAATCTAGATTTTGCTGCTCTAAATCAATTCAATCTCTAATAAGACTGAGGAGCAATTATCATGTCTGACTTGAATCGTGGAATTATGAAGTTTAAGGGTGCAGATAAACCCGTTGTTGTAGCAATATCCGCTGTTTTAATCTTTGGTGGCATCATTGCGCTGATCACTTGGGCGTTAAAATCGGCATACGTAGTATAACTTTACGTCCATGGCATAGCAAAAGCTGCTCTAGGAATTAACTAATTTTTTTTAAATCTTAGAAGTGTGTTTATCCTATGCTATGATTATTAACCGTGACGTAAATGGGTCGATGCCCGAGTGGTTAATGGGGGTGGACTGTAAATCCACTGGCTATGCCTACGCTGGTTCAAATCCAGCTCGGCCCATAATATGAAAGAAAGAGGTTTATGACCTCTTTTTTTATTGCTGGTGTATGGTAACCCTTTATTTGTTTTCGGTAACAAATTACTTAGGAAAAAAATAGATAATCGCCTCGCTGCGCTTTATGGGCTGTAGGACAATAGAAGAGAGAGAAGATTTTGGAAGTTGGATAAAATCATGCGCTCGCCTATCAACCTGATTACTGTTGAAGAATACCTGAAATTAGAACAAGATGCGGAAATTTGTCATGAATATGTAGCGGGACAAATCTATGCGATGGCTGGTGCCAGCGAAGCACATAATTTGATTGTGGGTAATGTTTTCGCTATATTACGTCCTCATCTGCGAGGTAGTTCCTGTCGGACTTTTGTTTCGGATATGAAAGTAAAAGTTAAGACACAGCAAGCGGATATATTTTATTATCCCGATCTTTTAGTTACTTGCGACCCAAACGATAATCAAAAATATTTTAAAATTAGCCCTAATTTAATTGTAGAAGTTCTATTCGATTCTACAGAAACTACAGATAAAAGGGAGAAGCGATGCGACCCTGCTGCTGTTTCAGCAGCCAAGGAACGCGCATCAAGACAGCGAATTAATTATCAAACCATTGACAGCCTAAAGGAATATATTTTAGTTTCTCAAGATGAAATAAAAGTAGAAATTTATCGTAAAGACAATCAAGGTAATTGGACAGCAGAAATTTATCGTAAAGATGACAATCTGGCGTTAGATTCTGTTGGCTTAACCTTAACTATGGCTGATATTTATGAGGATATTTTTAGTCTGTAGTAACGTCAGTTCGGCATAAGAGAGTTAGTCTGTGAGGATAGCTATCAGCTCTAAGCCCTAAGCTATAAGCTTTTTGACTGTTCTTTGGGCGGAATAATTAGAAAAAAAGAGTAAACACAGCACCGCTGGAAAATACTGTCAGATATAGCTTTTTGCTTAACCCGAATTCAGGTTGTAGTAGTAGCTGCCAAGCCGACTCACAATAAATTTTTCACAATTATTCTTGATACAAGTTCGACAAAATTACCTATGGTTATTTTATGTAAGCAAGTAGAACAATGACAAAACAAGTAGCTTTTTTAGGATTGGGCTTGATGGGTGGATCGATGGCGGCTAATTTAGCTCGTAATGGCTATCAGGTAGCAGCCTGGAATCGTACGAGCGATCGCCCTGAAGTAAAGATTGCCGCTGATAGTGGGGCGAGGATAGTAGATTCAATTGCAGCAGCAGTCAGGGATGCCGAGATTGTCTTTACCTGTGTGGGAGATGTTCCCGATGTGGAGGAAGTTCTATTAGGTGAGATGGGTGTAGTTAACTATGCTCAGAAAAATACTTTAGTGGTAGACATGAGTACGATTGGGAGTGTTGCAGCTAAGGAAATTGGACAAAAGCTTCAGCAACAGCAGCTTCGATTTATGGATGCTCCTGTTTCAGGGGGAGATATAGGCGCACAGCAGGGAACGCTAACCATAATGGTTGGTGGTAGTGAGGCAGATTTCAACGAGTGTCTGCCATTGTTTGAGGCAATGGGCAAAAATATTACTCTTTGCGGCGAGATTGGTAGCGGACAGGGAGTCAAGATGTGCAATCAAATTCTCTGTTCCCTACACATGGTGGGATTATGCGAAGCAATGCAGCTAGCCAAACAGCAGGGAATTGATCCTAATTTAATTGTCGATGTTTGTGGTACAGGCGCAGCAGGATCTTGGGCATTGTCTAATTTGGGTAGCAAAATTATTGATCAGGATTATGCTCCAGCTTTTGCCATCAAACACATTGTTAAAGATTTACGTTTAGTTCAAGCAATCAATCAAGCTTCGGGAGATAATCTTCCAGGTACTGAATTAGCTGATCAACTGTTTAAAGCTGTTATGGCAATGGATGAAGGACAGGGCAAAGAACAGGGTACCCAAGCCATGATCCGCGCTTATATCAATGAACATTGAACATTGAACATTGAACATTGAACATTGAACATTGAACATTGAACATTGAACATTGAACATTGAACATTGAACATTGAACATTGAACATTTGTAGGGTGGGCAGATTCGAGAACCAAGAAACATAACAGAAATTAATCTTCCGCCCACCGTCATTAATTGTTGATATTTTTACGCCCACCCTAATATGACAATACGCTTAAAAATGTGGGATGATCTTCGCCAATGGGATTGACTGTTCCCCCAACATTAGCAATTAGGGGGCTGAAATCAATTTTCTTGACCTACTATTTCAGTCGTGTCGCACCAGTAATGTTGCCCACCAAAGATCATCAGTAATCAGTAATCATGAACGTAATCAGTAACGAACAGCACAAACAAAAAATGCAGCGGCGCAAGGAGGTACAGGAAGAGCGTTTAGCCGCCAAAAATCAAGAAAAGGGCTTAATTATTGTTAATACAGGCAACGGCAAAGGTAAGACTACTGCTGCCTTGGGAATGGTAATGCGATCGCTGGGACACGGATACAAAGTGGCAATTGTCCAGTTTATTAAGGGTGCCTGGGAACCTGCGGAAAAAGCAGTTTTGGAGAAATGGGAGGATCAGCTGAAGTTTCACGCTATGGGAGAGGGTTTTACCTGGGAAACTCAAGATCGCGAACGGGATATCGAAAAAGCAACTGCCGCCTGGTCTACTAGCCTAGAATATATTTTAAATCCTGAATATCGTTTGGTCTTATTAGATGAGATTAATATCGCTCTTAAGTTGGGATATTTGGATATTGACACTGTAATTGAAGGTTTGGCTCGTAAACCCGAAGATTCTCACGTTATTTTGACAGGAAGAGGCGCACCTGATAAATTAATTGCGATCGCCGATTTAGTAACGGAAATGTCTTTAATTAAACACCCCTTCCGCGAACAAGGAGTTAAAGCACAGCCAGGAATCGAATTCTAGCTAATGGAAAATTAATGCTATTTTAGTATTCTTTCTATTGTCCTTTGACAATATTCAGTCGCAAGATCAATTTAATGAGTAGTAAGACTTCTAGTAATGGCATTCAAATTTGGCTGGAACGTACATTGGCAGGGTGTTTCCTGGCAGGACAAGTCGTAATCCACTTGTTACAAGGTAAGATACACCGTCAAAATACTGGCGAACAAATGGCGATCGTGGGACCTGACTCGATCGTGATTGCCCTGGTAACTGCTAGCTTCGTGGGCATGGTATTTACCATTCAGGTGGCGCGGGAATTTCTTAACTTTGGGGCGGTACAGGCAGTAGGTGGCGTTTTGGCTTTGGCTCTCAGCCGCGAATTAGCCCCTGTATTAACTGCGGTAGTCTTAGCCGCTAGAGTTGGTTCGGCATTTGCCGCCGAAATTGGCACAATGAAGGTGACAGAACAAATTGATGCCCTCTATGTTTTAAAGAGCGATCCGATAGACTATTTAGTTATTCCTCGCTTAATTGCCTGTTGTGCAATGTTACCGATTCTAACCATAATTTCTTTAGTTATGGGTCTTGTGGGAGGAGTTTTTGTCGCTGAATTATTCTATGGCATTGCCCAAGCCACCTTTATTGAGTCGATCAACACATTTTTACAGCTTTGGGATTTGATTAGTGCTTTGATTAAAGCAGTTATCTTTGGCGGCATCATTGCCATTATTGGCTGCAATTGGGGCTTGACCACCACAGGAGGTGCTAAAGGGGTTGGCGAATCTACTACCACCGCAGTAGTAATGGCTTTGATTTTAATCTTTATTACTAACTTCTTTCTATCTTGGGTTATGTTCCAGGGTTTAGGTCGTCAGTTTTTGAACTAGGTAATGATTTGCTACTAATTACAGACGATATAAGTATTTGAGCCAGTAAGATTATCAATTCTGATCAAGCTAAGATCAGCGTCATCGTAAAATAGAAAACATGCAGATAAGTGATCGCCAATCATAAATCACAGCAGTAATACCCAAAGTACTAAGCTAATTAGTGGCAAAATTAAAGATATAGTTTTTACTAAATCACCCAATTAAGATCTGACCATGACTACTAATGTTGAAGCTGACAATGCAACCCAAGTTGTCGAACTTGCCCCCAACTTCAGAATTCCTGTGGTACTGCTATTGATTGCCATAGGTTTGTTTTTTGTCTCTTGGTGGTTAAGCGGTGCGATCGCAATCTTGGGCTTATTTTTGACGCTGCAAACATTTTTGATCAGACTGCAATTTACTCCCCAGCAACTTGATGTGTTGCGTTCGGGCAAAATCATTCGTAGTTTTCCCTACAGTGAGTGGCTCAACTGGGAAATTTTTTGGTCGCCAATTCCGATTTTGTTTTACTTCAAAGAAGTTAACAGCATCCACTTTCTGCCAATTATTTTTGACGCGAAAACCCTGGCGAATTGTTTACAAAAACATTATCCTCGTTAAAAAACTAGATTATTTATTCTCTGGGCGTATCTTACTTTTACTTTGGCATTCTTATGACTCCTGACAATCCCTCTATTCCTGAATCAGACATCCCTAACTCTGAGGCAACAGAATCATCTGAGCAAAATCAATCAGATCAATTGCCAATGGAAGTTAAGCCAGATGCCAATCAGGATCTTTGGTCAACCGAAAATAACACCAATGCTCCAGAGTCGCCCCCAGATATCATAGAACAGCTAGATATGATTGCTGAATCAGAACAGGAACTTGAAACGGATTCTGAATTAGAGGCTGTGGTGACTAATGAGACTTCTGATGAACCAAAGCTATTTGTCGATAGTTGGTTGGATGAATCAGCAACAGAACAATCAATTGATATTTCCCCTGCTCAGGTTAAAACTGATAATAGCCTTGATCAATTAGAACAGCAAAAAGCTCAGTTACATCAAGAAATTGCCGAGCTAAAAGCACAAAAAGAACAGCTTCTTCGCCAGCAGTTACAAGAGCTACAGTCAAGTTTAGCCAATATGGTTGAGGAAGGAACTAAAGAATTAAAAGAACGCAAGACGGCTCTAAGAATTGAGATCGAGAAATTAGAACGCCGCAAAGATAGAATCAATCAGGAAATGCGGAGTAATTTTGCTGGCTCTTCTAAGGAATTAGCCATTCGAGTCCAAGGCTTTAAAGAGTATTTGGTTGGCAGTCTACAAGACTTAGCTACCGCAGCGGACAAGCTGGAATTAGTCAAGGCTGATAATCTCTCTTCAAGAGCTAGAGAACCCGAAAGAAACCGAGCAAATCCCCGCAGAGAGAGAACTGAGCGCGATTACCCGCAGGGTACGCTGAGTCCGAAGGACTTGCTACGCAACCGCGAGCGCGATGGCAGCAGAAGAAGAAATGAGCGCAGTAGAACTAGAGACAATTCTGAACGTGGTGGTGCTACGGCACAGTTTTCTGAGGCAACTTTTGCCGACCAGAGTAGGCGTATTCGCCAGCTTTTGGATCAATATCGTAATAGCCCCGACTATTATGGCTCTCCCTGGAAGTTAAGGCGTACTTTTGAGCAAAATCAGGCACAAAAAGTTCAAGAATGGTTTTTTGGACAGGGTGGTAGAGGCACTGTCGATAGTATGGGTAGTCGCTTGCAAAACATTTTGATTGCTTCGGCGGCAATTTCAATCTTACATAATCTCTATGGCGATCGCTGTAGGGTATTAGTCTTGACAGATACTCCTGAAAATCTGGGGGAATGGCGTAGAGGATTACAGGACTGTTTGGGCATCTCACGTAATAATTTTGGTGCTAATCGTGGGGTCACTTTGTTTGATGCTCCTGAAGTTCTGGTACAGCGTGCCGAACGTTTAATCTCAGAAAAATTATTACCCGTAATTATTATTGATGAGACCGAAGAACTGTTAAATCCATCGGTCTTGAAATTCCCTGTCTGGATGACCTTTGCCTCTCGCAATAAACCAACATCGAATAATTATTTGTATTAATGAGTTAGGTATTTGTTTTACTACAAAAAGCCGCTAAACTATTTCTACAATATCTACAATATTTCATATAGCTATAGATTATGACTATCCATCTCACTATTAGCGCCCTGCTAATTTTGGCGGCATATTTTCTGGGTTCAACTCCCACAGGATATGTGGTTGGACGTTATTTAAAAGGAATTGATATTCGAGAACATGGCTCTGGTTCAACGGGCGCAACAAACGTCTTACGTACTGTCGGCAAACCTGCGGCGATCGCTGTACTATTAGTTGATCTTTTAAAAGGCTCTTTGGCACTACTTTTGGTCAATGCTATCTATAACTATGCACCCAACTTTTTACCCGCTGCATGGCATCCTTGGTTGATTACCGCCGCCGCTTTGGGTGCCATCATCGGACACAGTAAATCTATTTGGCTCAACTTTACTGGAGGTAAATCCGTCGCCACTACTTTAGGAGTGCTGCTGATAATGAATCCCTTAGTTGCTTTAGCTACTTTGGCAAGTTTTGCTGTGGTTTTAGCAATTTCTCGAATTGTTTCCCTTAGCTCTATCTGTGGTGCGATCGCAGTTAATATTCTGATGTTGGCATTGCATCAACCTCTAGCTTATTGTATCTTTGCGGCGATCGCTGGACTATATGTCATCCTGCGCCACAAAACTAATATTCAACGTTTAATCGCTGGTGTGGAGCCTAAAATTGGTGAGGCACTATAACTGGTGTTACGCATCAATTAATCTGTGACGGTTGAGGAAAGGCAAAAGGACAAAGGCACGTAGTGGTTTCCGTATGTATAGTTAAAGAATTCATAGTCGTTCTAATGGAGAAAAGACTACAGGAGAATCTCTTGCGAAGAAATTCAAGACTCAATCCACTATGGTTTCTAACACCGAACAACAAGCATACATCAATGATATTGGTCAAAAATTAGCTAAATTAATGGGACGAGATGAATTTGCTTATGAATTCAATATTGTATTAGCTAAGTCTTAAAAAGATCTCAAATGGGTTCTATGTAGTGTTTAAATTATTAGTTGACTCTATATATAGACTATCATCGAGAGATAAGCGATTACGCGACCCGTAGCCGACCGATCACAACTTTTTTAACTAAGCTACTAAAAATCTTTGAAAGCTAAAGGCTAAAGGCTAAGAGCTAAAAACCAGTTGACAAACAACACACAGCCTTAACTTTTCACCAATGCTGATTAGGTGATTACCCTAAAAAAAAACCCTAGCTACCAGACTAGGGTTTAAGACAACTATGAGAAGTCGATTTTGAGAAGATTGTTTGCTTTAAATGATATTCATTTAATAAAAATTTAGTATCTTGCTATAAAAACTAGATATAAAAGCTGTGGAATACATCTAAAACTATTGCCTAGCTAACTAGTTTTATGACTGAATGTTTAGTCTAGTTTTGTTAACTTATGTAATGAATTATAACAAAAGATGTTAATTTATGTAAAATTATTCATTTTTTCGGCAAAAGACTTTTATTATTTAGCGACTCAATGAATAATCAGAACTCATGGGATGTATAGTCGTTCTAATTAGTTGACGTACGATTCTAATTTATTCGTTCGGGGGACTGGGGACTGGGGATTGGGGACTGGGAAATTCAAAATAGTACTCTTTTACTTGAGGTTCTTATTTAGAATGACTATAGAGGTATCAAGCCTGTTGAAAAATATTTATCGCTGTGCTGATAAAAGCCAATGGTATAGTTCCGTAGCCAAAGCTTATGATCGCACTCGACCCAGATATCCCAGAGAAATTTGGCTGAAGATGCAGGAATTTGCCCAGTTGCAGCCAGGCAAGTCAGTGTTAGAGATTGGTTCAGGACCAGGTATTGCCAGTATTGAATTGGCAAAGTTTGGGGTGAATTTGGTTTGTTTAGAGCCGAGTGAGGTGGCTAGTAAATTAGCTCGCAGCAAATGTAGTGCATATTCTCGGGTTGAAGTAGTCAATAGCACATTTGAAGACTGGGAATTAGCTAATCGTCAATTTGATGTTGTCGTTGCCACAACTTCATATCATTGGGTATCACCTGAGATCAGAAACCAAAAAGCTGCCGCGGCTTTAAAAGATGGCGGTTTGCTAGTTTTGCTGTGGAATACCCCTCCTCAGCCAAGTTACGAGATCCATCAAAGTATGGTGGAAATCTATCAAAATTATGCACCAGAGTTAGCAAAGTACGAAAGTCATCAAAGTCATGAGGGTAATTTAACTTTAATCGGCGATGAGGTGATTAATTCGGGTTATTTTAGAGACTTAACCTCAGACAAAATAATTAGCCAAATAACTTACAGCGTTAATGACTATTTAACTCTATTAAGCACACTCTCTCCTTATATCAGACTAGAATCAAAAAAGCGATCGCATCTTTTTGCTGAACTAGAAAAAGTATTGATACACAACTATGGTAACAAGTTAGAACTGCATTATCTATCTTTGATCCAAATTGCGATTAAGGTTTAAGCATCATCAGGATTAATAATATTTGTCTCTAGTGGGATGATAATGATAGCTATGAATTAGATCTAATAAGCATTATAGCTTTTTGACCTCTTTGATAAAATCGGCATTTATTAAATAATAAAACCATTAATTGAGTTATCTTTTCAGAAAGATCAAACCAAATTGTCACCCCGTTAGTCGATAAATTTGGAGGTTTATAGTGGATTTAATCGAATTATCAGCCGAGTTATCAGTCGATTTCTCAGAAAGATTTCTTTTTCTTGCAGAAGTTTTATCTGAAAAAGAACTGAATTGTAGTAAGGACTCCATAAGACAAGCTATCGAAGAATTACAAGTTTATGCCGATGATAAGAATGTTTTGACTGAAATTGTGTCGAGTATATACGTTGTAGGCAATCCTAATTACGTTGTGACTACTATCAACACAATTATGTTGCTTGGATATTTTCAAACGGTGGATGCTATTCCCAAGATTTTAAATTATCCTCTGTCTATGGATATGATGTGTTTCTATGAAACTTACGAGTGGATAGACTTATGGTTTGGTTCGGAAGCTATTCCCGTCATCAAGAGATTTATTGAATATCCAGGGAATCATCCCCAAGGAAAAGTTATGGGTATTTGCTCTTTGCTTAACTTTTTGGAATACTTTCCAAATTATGTATCCGATTTAAAATCTTTTTTTCTCTCTAGAGTTAAAAATTATCTATTTAATTCTAAAAACGAAAATAGCATTTTGGTTGAAGCTTGTGTCAAAACTAACTTCAAAGAAGCTTTACCCTGGATTGAAAAAATGTACCAGAATAACTTGGTTGGCGGTATTCAACTTTATGATTCTTATCAAGAGGTGTTGAACGATTACGAATGAATATTACTGATTAAGCAATTTCTGTAATTTATTTAACAGGGCAATGTAGTGTATGGAAAGCAATTATAGCTGGTAGACTTGGCGCAAGCTAGAAAAATGCAAAAAGCGATGAGTCGATGAAAACCAAATAGTAACATCAATTTTGCTGCAACATATCAGATCACTCTTATACAAATGCTTAGAGATGATCTAATATGTTGCTTGCTTCTTAGTCAGTCTTGCTCAACCAAACACTTAAACTACTTACTATTTTCACTGACCAAATTTAGTTTGCCTCATATCCAAAATCTGGTTCAGATTCAAGCAAGCTGTCGATAATATCATGCAACGCCTGTAAAAAAATTTTCTCGTCATTTTGAGCTAAGGCTGACTTTAGATAGGCTCTGCCTTGCTCTGGTTTTATCAGAATTTTGGGACTAATTTTCATTAACATTTGCTCCTTCATTTACCACACCAAAAATTATTCTGCGACAATTATATTTCAGTGGTAATTGTCGAGTAGTAAATCACGATACCAAAATAAAAAAAAATTATGAGAACCCTAAAATAAAATTATGTCTCAATGTTTTGATCGTTAGTAAGTATTAGATTTTAGGCGTGTGTTTTGCTTACATCTATTAGATAGATACGATTGGTTATTTTTTTTATGCAGGTTTATCTCAAACGTAGTCATGTAAATGAGCTTCGTTTTTGCTTTGGTTGGTTTTGAAGCACATTAAACTCTACAATTAGCTTTGATTTCAGGCATTCTTTCTCCTGAATTATTGGTTCGATAAGCGGTTAGAGTTACTTTCCCGTCTTGGTTAATGCTGATCCCTCTTGCTGGCTGAATTTTTCCCTGGCTGGTTTCTAAAGGTTGAGGGATAGCAGATGTGTAACTAATATATTTACCATTGACCAGAATATTTTGAGACTCTAAAGGTAAGTCAGGAGCTTGAATAATTCCGCCTTTCCCTTTGAGAACTAGACTTCCAGACTGTTGGGCAAGACGTTTGCTATCACATGCCTGGATTGCGCTTTGTTGAGCTTCAATTACATCATTAGGTAGTTCATTGAGACTGTTAACGGGATTAACATCAGGAGTAGTAATACTCACTGTGCCATCTAATCCGTCTACCTGCGAAGAGGCATCGATATCATTGGTTGAAGAATTTTGAATACGTTCTGCGATGCCAAAAATTCCTTCTGTCGCAATAGTAATATTTCCCCCTGCCCCTTCTTTGGCACTAGCAATAATATCATTCCCTCCTGACCCTGTTATTTGCTCAGGATAAGCGACAATAAAATTGGCATCAATAGTGACATTACCACCATTAGCGTTGTTTAAAGCCCTTGCTGAGATGAGACTGTCTCCTCGAAGGGTTAATACATCATCTATTTGCAGGACAATATTACTTGGTTGTTGTTCTTCTTGACCGAATCTAGTTTCAGCAATCAATTTGCTTTGATTATCTAAATTTAGAGAACCCGAATTAATCAGAAGATTTCCTCCGTTACCCGAACCCTGGCTATCTACAGTAATCTCTCCGCTATTTGAAATAGAGAGGGTTTGAGGACTAGATATTTGAATATTGCCTCCATTACCCTGAGAAAGATCAGTAGTATTGGCAAATAATCCTGTAAGAGGTTCTAATTCCTGCAATGTTTGCACTGTAAACCGCTGTTCTTCAGTAGGAATAAGAGGATTGTCACCATCGATGGTAATTTTATCTTCAACATTCAAAACAATATTACCTGCATTGCCATTACTAGCAGTGGTAGTAGCAATTGTCCCCCCTGTCTTTAGTTCAATACTTTGGGCATCAATCTGAATTTGTCCACCATCGGTATTGTTTTCGGTCAAGGTACTAATACTAGAGCCTCCTGCAACACTTAGGTTTTCCGTATCGATGTTGATATTACCCGCCTCGCCAATGGCACTCTTAAAAGAACTGTTGTTGATTAGAGATACATTGTCTAGAGCAATAATTCGAGAATTAATCGTAGTATTGCCCGAGTTGCCTATATTGTTAACTACTGGAACTTCAGGATCGCCATTATCGTTGAGAATAAAGCTTCCTCCATCAAGTAAGAGAACATCAGAATTAATAACAATATCTCCCGCATCGCCGCTGCCTTCAAAAGATTTATTATTGATGGTGCCGTTTTGTTCAAAGCTAATATTGGTGGCGTTGACAATAATGTCCCCTGCATCTCCATTGCCTGAAGAATCCGCCAGTAAGTTTGCTCTAAGGTCTTTGTTGGCGCCTGTTAAAGTTAGGTTGCTGGTGACAATTTCAATATTGCCCGCATTACCCACTCCATTACGGACAACACTGGTTTGAATATTGCTGCTATCTAAAAAAATGCGATCGCTTATTGCAACTTTAATATTACCTGAATTACCGTTTCCTTGAGAAATACTTGATAGTCTAGAATCGTCAGTAAGAGTTAATTGTTCTGCCGTAACCTGAATGTTTCCTGCGTTGCCAAAACCTTCGAGGTTGACATTATTCCTAATCAAGCTGTTTGATTCTAGAGTCACATTTTCTAAAACATTGATAACAATGTCCCCTGCCTGGGATTCAATGTCTGAACTATTAGAATTAATACCAGCGTTGAAAATACTGTTTTCGGTTAAAGTCAAGTTACGGGCATTAACTTCAATTTCTCCACCTCCCATTCCATTAACGTTAATCGATGCAGCATTATCAAACCGAATATCTGACAAGGATAAATTATCACTCAAATCAAACTCTAGATTTTCGTTAAACGTAATTACATTATTCGCCGACACAGCACTCAGATTAACCTTTCCGCCAACAGCTTCTAAATAAGCACCACTAAAATTAAGATCCTGCCCTGACAGACTCAGATTTTGTCCTGACGCTACTCGTAAATTTGCTCCTTGTACTGCAATGTTTCCTGGATTGTCCCGAAAATTCAACCCAATTGGCGCGTTAACAGTTAATAATGGCGGATTATCTAAATCTGCTGTGCCAAACTCCCCATTTTCAAACAAAATACTAGTTGCTGTACTGCCGTAAAAGGAACCACCCAGATTCAATCTGGCACCTTCACCAAAGAGAATACCTGCGGGGTTGATTAAAAATAAGCTGGCGCTACCATTTGCCCTAATTAAGCCATTAATATTGGAAATATTGCCCCCAGTTACCCGAGAAAAGATATTGCTAATATTGTTGGCATTATTAAAAAAAGCTTCGTTGTTGGTCGGCACAGAAAATTCTTGAAAGCTATGGAATAAATTGCTGCCGCGTGTTTCTCCTCCTGTAACTTCAGCTACATTTCCGTTTTGAGTCACTTGTGTATCCACTGTATTATCTGGCGTGACTTGAGCGATCGCAATCTTTCCCGTAGTGCAGAGATAACAGGTAGAAAAAATTGAAAGCGGTAATAAGGAGGAGATAGATTTAAACACGTTATTTAGCCCCAGAACATTCAAGGATACTACTATTATTACCAGTTATTTTAAAATAGTTGCAAAATATTAAACTTTCTTGCAATAAGCGATCGCGCGATTCTTAGCCTAGCGATTAGGCTCCGCCTAGCCTTCGGATCGCAAATCAACTCGAATAAGTGTAGTCTTGAAAAGGTAATTGCAGTACTAATTTTATATTAGCAAGTCATAGCATAAAAGAAGAATTATTTTTACTACTGAAGCTTAAGGATTTCTCAATTTATAATAAATCTCAATCTAACGATCGCAAGTAACCACTACATCTAATACAGATATTTAACAATTAACAGAGTTTATTAAAGATAGCTTTAATCAGTTTGACAATAAAATTAATAACTAATCTTTGTTACGCGATTATTTAAAGCTAAAATATATGCAGTGTTATGAATTGGCAATATTCAAATAATGAAAAAAGATATATGAATTTCATTTTGCAAATTAGAACTAATTATAGAATGCAACTAGTTATAACGGACAGAAATTATCTAAAAAGCACATGAAATACGGATACACAATTATATATGTTTCCTCGGTAGAAGAAACTTTGGAATTTTATCAAAGGGCTTTTGGCTTTGATATTAATAATGATTCATGAATCCAAAACCTACGGAGAATTAGACACAGGAGGAACAATATTAGCTTTTGCTTCTCATGAACTTGGCGAAATGAACCTTAAAAGCCAATACCTCAAAGGTAATATTGACAATAAACCATTTGGAATTGAATTAGCATTTGTAACAGAAGATGTTTATGCTGGATACGAAAAAGCTATTACTCAAGGTGCAGTATCTATAAAAATACCTGAAGAAAAACCGTGGGGGCAAATTGTAGGCTACGTAAGAGCAATAGACGGCTCAATTATTGAACTCTGTACGCCAATCTAAAAAAAATACTTTTTAAAGTTACGATTGATTTAGGATATTTATTAATCGTGTTTCATCAAGAAAGCATAAGCTTAATTAATTAAATTAGAATGGGTAAATAGATTTGCAAAGTTTTATTTTTAATCCGATCAACAATTGCCAGTTTATCTTGTAAATCCAAAGAATTAAGATCAACCTCTTCATCATTAATATATTTCAGCCTGCCAATAGTTATATTGCCTAAAGATTCATCAGATATATTTTTAGAATAGCCATATTGTGCAATGTTATGCTCATCATACCACTTATTAAAACTTTGATATATAGAATCGCTGCTTAGATTACGACTCTTAAAATAAAGTAAAACATTACTACCAAAGGCTGTTTGTGGTGTTATTTTTCCCTCTTGGATAATTTTAAGATCATTTGTCCAGTAAGCGTGAAGCAAATTTTTGCCTGTAGTGTCATAACCTATAACTAATTGCCCAAAGAATTGTTCCAAAGTAAATTCAGCAAAATCTTGACTGGTAAGATTAATCCGTGGTCCAGTCCAACCATGATCATCAATTAAACAAGTTGAATAATACCCTGCATAGTTTTTATTCTGGACTAGGTTGATGTAGTTATAGAATGTTCCTTCTATTTCATGAATAGTATTATTAATTGTATTTAATATTTCACTGATTCTTAAATAGCGATCGCGATATTTAGCTACAGTCGAAACTTTAGGATACTTAAGCTGTAAATCATTCATATTGTGCTCAAAATCTTCATGAAAAAGATTTAAAACTTGGTTTAAGTTTGCCTTAGTAAGGTCAGAAAATAGTTCCATGTTCATTTTCTTTAAGTCGAAAAAATGAGCATATTTATTTAGCGAAAATATATTAACCTTTAACTTTTCTAAGAGGGAATCAATATCTGATTGAGAATAGCGTAAACCATTAGCCGCCGTATATCCAGATTCAATATTTGAAGATGTCGCTAAAAAAGATTTTATATGCTCAAAAAAAGTATTAGCAATAGTCTTATTTTGGTCTATTTGATATTTTAAAGAGACTAAAGAATTTTCATTTTCAAAGCGAAAATCAAAATACTTATGTTGTTTTTTAATCAGCATTGTTCTGATGATCAGGAAGCTTAAGCATTGTTACTCCAGCAGAGAGACCTTTGCTTTGTCTTGTGTGTTTTTATCCCAATGCGCTACAATCAACATCATTTACATCTGTGATCATTTGTGAATATTACTAATGACCATAAACTAATGACCAAAGACTACAAACAGAATAATTGTCTCAATCTAAGTATGATTGCTATGGCCGATGAGCATCAGCCTCTCATTTCTTACGTTACTACAAAGTATTGTTCCTCAAGAGAATTCATAATGATCTGTTAGATAATTTGATTGGTTCTCTTTAATTGCTGAGTCTAATCTTGACTGAGAATATACTAAATTTCACCTCCCAGAATCCATTCAGAACTTGAGTAACAAATAAATCCCTGTAGCTAGCACAATCGCATTAGGCAGCCAGGCAGCTAAAGCAGGTGAGATGACAGCGGTAATACCCAAGGAACCGCAGGCAAAACCCAAACAGTAATAAGCAAAAACAATAGCAACACACAAACCAAAACTTCTTGCCCGATTAAGCTGACCGTATTTTGCTCCTAAGACAGTACCAATTAAAGCAAATACAATACAAATAAAGGGAAAAGCACATTTTTGCCCAATTACGACTTTAAACTTTAATATATCTCCTGGTTTACCGCTATTATCAATTAAACTGAGATATTCTTGAGCTTGACGAATATTCATTGCTTCAGGACTACGTTTTCGCTCGATAATCTCAAAGATGGTTTTTGGTAAAGGTAATTGTTTGACTGTAAACTCTTCTAGATAATTTTGTTCAGCAGAAACATTGAAATGATAAATAGTGCCAAGGTTGAAATCCCAAACCTGCTGTGACTGATTCCATTGAGCAGACTGAGCCGTAATGATCCTATTTAGACGCTGTTGTTGATAAGAAATAATGGTTATGCCTTTTAATGTTGATTCAGCATATTGTTCGGCAAAATAAATATTTTCAAGCTTTTTATTGTCATAATAATCTTTATTTGAATCATACTCAGCATAGTAAATATTTTGCTGTTGTAAATTTAGTTCCGTTCGGGGGATAAAAGGCTTTTGCAGCAAGTTTGCCTGGTAATTAGCTGCTGGAACAATCAATTCGTTAAGTAAAAAAGTAACTCCCGTGATGATTAGACTGAAGATTAAAGTAACTCCGATAATTCGATAAAAACTAATCCCAAAACTAAACAATGCTATTAATTCGCGATCGCTTTGCAGACGGCTATATACAACTAGACCCGTTAGCAGGGTAGAGATAGGAAGGGCATAGGCGGCATATTCGGGAATTTTATAACAGAAAATTAATATAGCAACATCAATCGGTAATTGATAATCGCTAACCTTCGCTGCTAAATCAGAAATAGTGCCAATGGCTACACCCAAGGAAGTAAATAAACTGACGCTAAAGCTAAAAAAAACGCTTAATTGTCCAATTAGATAGCGATCTAGTACTGAGATAGCTTTCAACATATAGCATTAGATGACATGAGCATTAATCGTAATACCTGAAACTTTTGCTGAAGATGCAGAAAAAATACCAAAAGACATTATCACTTCTTCCTGTGATCTTAGTTAAGGCAAAATCGCGCAAAATAAACCAAAGTTGGATTAAGAAAAAAATCAAATATGTTACTTGACTTGGGTTGAATCATGCCGACGAAAGAAAGAATCAATCAAATTAAAATTACGCTACCTTTAATAGCTCTTGGTTTACCTTTATTCGCCAATCATTATGTCATTGCAGAGAATGGTTGTCCTTATGAAACTTATATCCGTGTTGATGATAAATGCCTAGACATTTCCCAGCAAGGATTAAATCAGATGGCGGCGGAATTAGACCAAAGCGCAGTCCAAGAAGTAAACCAAGAAATTGAGGAAGTTAGTGAACAGTTAGCTGACTTAAGTACAGAATTAGCGGAGTTTTGTGTAGAAAAACAGCCCGAAACTAACGCCCAAATAGAAATCGTTGAAGATATCTGTCAGTACTAGTACCGCTTCGCTTAAGTAACAAAGGGCACGCAAAGTATAGCTTTGCCAGTCGTCGTTTAGACGACGATCTGCGCGTATGCGCTGTCCCGCATGTAGTAGGAAGTAGGGAGTAGAAAGTAATATACAGTCGAGATTTTAACTGAAATAAATGGTTACTCGATTTACGCCCACGTCTACTAGCCCGAAAGACTGCTTTGCCCAATAAATAGCTTTATTGGGCATTCAGCATAAATTAATCCAAAAATGACTCAACTATTTGTGGGTTGTTGCGTTCTAGCTTCAATCTCTTCGAGGGTTTTTAATAAAATACGTTTTGCTTGCAAATTCCAGCCCCATTTCTGAATGTTGATCGCTAAGGGAATCCCAATTGCAGGAGCCAGAAAATCTACAGGCTGACGCAGAGAAATACCAAACAACAATCCTAATCCTGCAATTCCCCAAAATGGTAACGCTACAGTTTGACGTTGTTCTTCAACTAATTTCTCCAAAAAACCTTGAGGCATCAATTCCAGTAATTCTTGCTTAACTTCTTTTTGCTGTGTAGGAGTTACCGACAGCCCAATTTTGCGCCGTAATCTTTCAATCTTGCGAGCATCGGTACTGTACACAGCCAACTCATCTTCAGCTAAGGAAATCAAACGCTCTAGTTGTGTATTGTTACCGTCCATTTGTTAAAGAAAATATTTATTTAATGATTGAAGTAATTATAGTTGAAGCCGTGTAACTATTCCTGAGCATTTCAGTCAGATTAAGGGACAACAAGATATAGTCATTCCTAATAAGAACCATACGAAAGTATGTACTAATCCCTAGTCCCTAATCCCTAGTCCCTAATCCCTAGTCCCTAATCCCCCGAACAAATTACTGAGATGTTACGGAAATTAATTAGAACGACTATAAATCACAAGTTCTTCAAATTCTTTTTTTAGAATACGAGAAATATTTTGTGACCTAAAGCTGTGGTGCTATAAAAAGTCGAAACATTAGTTGCTCTTAATCCGAGATGAAAGAGGCAAAACAGCTAAGTCAAATGTAAGTTAGAGGATTGTCTCATGAGAACTCTATTGCTTTATCCCCACTTTCCCCAAACCTTTTGGTCTTACGACGAATTTATGAAGATTGCGGGACTAAAGGCGTTTATTCCACCGTTAGGGATTATTACTGTAGCCTCAATGCTACCATCAGATTGGTCACTTCGATTTTGCGATCGCAACGTCAAGTCAGAAAGTGAAGCGGACTGGGAGTGGTGCGAGTTAGTCATTCTTTCGGCGATGATGGCTCAAAAAGCAGACTTTTTAGCTCAGATTAGGAAAGCAGCGCGGTTGGGTAAAAAAGTAGCGGTAGGAGGACCTTACCCCACCTCAGTTCCCCAAGATGCCCTAGAAGCTGGGGCTAACTATTTAATTTTAGATGAAGGAGAGATTACGGTACCACAATTCCTCCAGGCGATTGAGCAAAAACAAGAGTCAGGCATCTTTCGGGCTACTGAAAAACCAGATGTAACCAAAAGTCCTATGCCTCGCTTTGATTTACTTCAGCAAGATGACTATTTATGGATGGCGGTGCAATTTTCTCGGGGTTGTCCTTACCAATGCGAATTTTGTGATATTACCAATCTTTATGGTCGCAAATCTCGAACTAAGAAGCCTGCTCAAATGCTGTCAGAACTGCAAACCCTCTATGATCTAGGTTGGAGAGGGTCGATCTTTATGGTTGATGATAATTTTATTGGTAATAAGCGCAATGTCAAGCTGCTTTTGCGTAAGCTAGTTCCTTGGATGCAGTCACACGACTATCCTTTTACTTTCATTACCGAAGCTTCCGTTGATTTGGCACAAGATAGTGAGCTGCTAAATTTAATGACCCAAGCTGGTTTTTCAGCTGTCTTTTTAGGAATTGAAACTCCCGATCAAGATAGCCTGGAAGTGACCAAAAAGTTTCAAAATACTCGACAACCCTTAATTGAAGCCTGTCAGATTATTAACCAAGCTGGGTTACTGATTTATGCAGGATTTATTATTGGTTTTGATGGCGAACAAGCGGGTGCTGGTCAGAGGATTCAAGCTTTTGTCGAGGCGACCAGCATTCCCCAACCTATGTTTGGCATTCTGCAAGCTATACCGAATACAGCACTGTGGACAAGATTAAAACAAGAGCAGCGATTGTTAGAAAATATCACTTTTAGCGATCAAAATTCTTTGATGAATTTTATTCCTACTCGTCCCCTGGCTGAAATTGCCCATGAATACCTAGAAGCACTATGGGAGATGTATGAACCAGAAAACTATCTAAGACGTTGCTTGGAACATTGTTTGAAAGTTACACCCAATCCTCACCTACAGCAAAGTGTTCATTTCCCGCGAGGTAAAGCAGCGAGGCTAGTCGCTCAATTATTCTGGCGACAGGGTTGGCAAAGGCGGGATATTCGCGCTCAATTTTGGCAGCAGCTTTGGATAATTGTCCGTACCAAGCCCCATTTCCTAAATATGTATTTGGGTTTGTGTGCAGCAGGTGAACATTTTTGGCAATATCGAACTTTAGCCAAAGAACGCATCACTCAACAATTAGGGTTTGATCCTCTAGAACAGTCTTTGATAGTTGAACCACAATCAGTAACAGCAAGTAGTTCATTTCGGTGAGGGTGTAAACCAATAAGTTCAGAGTTTCTATGGCTGCTGAATTTAAGATCAATTTTAAAGTTTAGTCTGAGAAAATAGAACCTAATACCAAATAATGGCTTGGATCAACGGCTGCATAAAAAGATGCTGTTTTTGAGGAAGTGCCAACCATCTACGATCAAGTTAGCTTGTTCTAGGAATCTCAATCTCTCCCATATGCTGCGCTAAACGAGGGAGAAGATTTCAAAAGAAATGACCAAAACCAAAAACTAGTCTTATAAAACTAGTTCAAATGCTACTGTATTGCATATTGTTTTGCAATATTACCAATGCTTATTGCTTATTCTCTCCAACAACAAATAGCATCACCAAAGATTTTATCTTCTAAATCACAAACTCATAATGGTCTTGAGTTCTCTGACGGTGTGCCTAAAAGTTAATATGTACTCATTTTTTTCTCTGATTATCCACTAAGATAATCTGACACATGAATTTATTAAATTGGCACGAGAATATCTGATTTTAGGTGGTTTAGGTATATTTTAATGATTAATATTTTATTAGTAGATGATCAGGCTCTTCTATGTGAAGTACTTAAAACTTGGTTAGATGTGGAAAAAGATATTCAAGTGTTAGGTGTTGCTCATGATGGTCAAGAAGCGATTACGGCTGTAGAAACATTGCAGCCTGACATTGTGCTAATGGATATCGATATGCCTCAGATGGATGGCTTAAAAGCAACTAAAATTATTTCTCACCGTTTTCCTAAGGTTAAAGTAATCTTTTTGAGCGGGCATGATGACGATCTTTATCTCGGGAAATCCTTGCGTGCGGGGGCAAAAGGCTACTTGCTAAAAAATACTACTGCTGATGAATTGGTGCAAAAAATACGTTCGGTTTATAATAACGTCAATTTGTTGGAAACTATAGATAATGAAAGTTCTTTAGCCCCCTTGCAAATACAGTTAGAGGAATTAATTGAAACCTATCGTCTTAAATTCGAGAATATTATTGAAGCCCATGACAATAATGTTAATACCAACTATTGGGAACACATTGAGCAACAGTTAGAACAGCGTCTTGGTGAGCTGGAAAATAAAGCTGAAACCAATCTTATAGATAAGATCAACGAACTCGAATACCGAAATCAATCTAGCTGGAAATCTATCCGTAAAGAACTACTTAATATCAACAGTCAATTTAATCAAGCTAACCGTAATTTAAGTACGCAATTTAACCAGCAAATTAGCAATCTTAAACAAGATCTGGATCTCAAATTATCAAATGCTTTAGACGATTGGTCACGTCAAAGAGCTGCGTTACAAGAATGGGCAGTACAACGAGATGAGATGCGTCCTTCTCTTGAAGACTACGAAACTAAAAATCGCCAGGAACTAACGGCTGTAGTTAATCCGATTCGCAACTCCTACAGCGAGCTAAATCAGCAAATTAGAAAGATGCGTAATTGGTTACTTGTCAGCGGATTATTAACGCTACTTGCTCTGACAGTTTCAGGCTACGCTATCATGCTACAAGTAAATTCAAGCGAATCTTTGATTGTTCCCAATCAAGATGTAGTTAATTAAGATAATTTAGGGGTTATCTTTAAACTTCTTGGTAAAGGATTAAATACAGTTTCAAGACAGTCATAATCCGTAGCTTAAGAGTCTAGAAATAATATTAAACAGATATTGAGTTACGTTTTGCATTATGGGGAAATACCATCAATATTGATACTCAATTTGAGAATTGATGGCGTATTTTAACTATTAATTCACGGACTTAGATCTCGCTTCCTGCTGTGAAGTTATTAAAGACTGAGTGAACTAGCTCTATTGGCTTTGGGCATAGTTACAGTCAAAAGTCCATCAATCAATTCTGCTCTTACACGATCTACTTGGATTTTTTCTGGAAGAGGAACAGTACAATGAAGTTGTCCGTAATGAAGCTGAGAGGGAATTAGCTCTTTTTCAGTAGATGATTGATGGTGGTCATTAATTCCCGAAATTGAAATTGATTCAGATTCGGCATTAATATTTAAATGTTTAATTTCAACTCCAGGAATTTCTGCTTTGAGAATTAAATCCTGTTCGGTTTCATTAAACTCGATCGCTGGACACCAAGTTTTTTCTGACTCTTGCATCATGCTTATCTCCACAGATTCAATGTTCTAATTTTTCTAACTGCTTTATTAGCTTTTGATCTGATTCAAAAATAGTAATAAATTTTGAAGAACTTGTGAGGATCAGCTGACATTAATCTGAGCAGATTACTAGCTATTGTCCATTTTTTTTAAGATATTAGTATTATTTGATCCCCTGAATTACTTGATTTTTTTCAGTTAAACTTGATCAATATCAAACCTAAAGCTATAAATACTGAAGGCGTGCTACTGAAGTGCTTTAGCCGCATACTTGCTTGCAACACTAAAAGCATATTTGGCGATCGCTCTTTCTCACTTATTGCCAATCATATAATCAACAAAGGCGCTTTGCCACGCCCCATGTAGTGTGTAATATCAGTTAAGTTAGTTACTCCATAACTTCTTGCCAAGAAAATTGTTGAAGATAAGATTTTTCTGGTGAAGCAAAGGCTACTAATAATTGTGTTTGATTAACAGAGATCGCTGTAATGAGAGAATTACTTGGTAAGGGTATTTGATAATGTTGAGTCAGGTAGGTATTGCCATCAACTAGTACTATGCAACCTTGAGGATCTGCCATCAAATAACCTTGGGGGCAAGAAACAATTAGAGTGGGAATGATACCGATCTCAATCCGTTCAATCCGCAATTTTTTGATCTTGATTAGAATTGCCAGACCAGGATTGTCTGACTCTGTTGCCAAAATTTGAGTAGAAAACTGTCGATTGTAAGTAATCAAATCTAGCTGGACTTTAGCAGTAAAATTAGCCAGCCAGTTGACTCGTCGATTAAATAGATGAAATTCGCTCTGTCGATTACGATTTTGATAGATTGCCAAACCATGTCGCTTGTCTAAAGCAATTAAAACCTGCCAAGGTTTACGGTTAATTTGCGATCGCCTGAGCTGACATTTGGAATTTAAAATCTCAAATATCGGAGTTCGGGATTTATTTGGCAGATAGGAAATTGCTAACCAAGATCCGAGACTATCAATACCCGTAACTAAATTATTGCTAGGAAAAGATGCCACAGGTAAAGCCGTTGCCGTAAAAAATTGAAACTCTTTGCTAGTAGTATTTTGGGGAAAATAGTAGATTGAAGAGAGGGTACTTACCCAGCAGCCTTGTGCATCAAGCTGAAGATTGCGAATTGGCTGATCAAGAGTTATTGTCCATTGGTTAACTATTTTATCTGACGAACCAGAATCTGAATTAGACCAAACTTGAAGCTGATTGCCAGACCCTAGATACAGCAACTCAGAAGTCACTGCTAAATTAGTTACTTTAGTCACAGGTCTTGGTGTCGAAATTGATGCTAGAGTAATCTTGGCAAATTCAGACCCACTGATTGATTGAGCGTTATGCTCCGATTGCAGAACAGTTCTAGCTAATTGAAGGGCTTTTAGCATTTCTGCTGCACTGGGGAAACGCCGATGAGGCATCTTTTGCAGCGATTTAGCGATCGCTGAACGCAAGATAAACGGTATTTGTTTAGGGACGGTAACTGGCTGATTGAGATGGGCTGCCAGTAATTCCTTGGGCATTCCCGAAAAAGGGCGTTCTCCTACTACTAGCTCATACAAAATTACCCCCAGGGCATAAAGATCGCAACTATAAGAATATTGTCCGTAAAACTGTTCAGGAGCCATATATGCGGGAGATCCCGTATCTCCCATCACGCCATGAGAATTAATCTCCTGATTGAGTTTAGCAATACCAAAATCGGAAATGTGGGCAGTCCAACTGCGATCGCAAATTTTAAGTAGAATGTTCTCAGGCTTGATGTCTCGATGAATAATGCCTTTGCTGTGAGCAAATTTAAGACCAGATAAAATATCAATAATTAGCTTTAAACTTTGGTCAAGGGTTAACCGAGGCGAATATTGCAGAAGATCCCGTAATGTTCCTCCTTCGCAATAATCCATAACAATGTAACGCTTTTTTCGATAATGCTCTAAAGCTCTACAGTTAACAATGTTGAAGTGATTGAGAGTAAATAAGAAATTTAATTCTCTTAAGAAACTGCTGGTAGATAATTGCTTAGAGTTTAATTCTTTTAAAGCGACTAAAGCGCCGCTGTTACGCTCGATGGCGACAAAAACCTTACCAAATTGTCCTCTCCCCACCAAGTTTAAAATTTTATAGTTAGATTGATGTCTCACTAAGTATCTGGTTTACTGCTTTTAGATCAATTTAGACAATAGTATGAGACCAATAATTTATCTTTGCCAGTCATCTAGATTAAAAAACTCAAATAATATTGTATGAAATACCTAAATGTTCGCTACAAATAACTTGCTTGTTAGCGATAGGCTCCAAGCTATAAGCCACGAGCATTTGATACTCATCACGCGATTCGATCTCGTCTTTCAACATGTAGCATTTTTTGGAAGTTTTATGTTACATACTTGTATGTCCTCAGGCACAATAGCTTTGTCCCAAAACAAGATTCAATTATGGCAGTACGCCTTCTGGTTAGGACATCTACTACTTCCTACTACATGCGGGCATAGCCCTTTGTTACTTATGAACCAATATCTTGTATGTCCGTCTTGGTGTGCGTACATGCGGCTAACTAAGCGCCTTTGTCTTGCGCCTACATGCGTGCAAGCCCTTTGTGTCGACGCGGTGAGTTAGTGCGGTCTTGGGGGTCTCCCCCATGAGCAACTAACGAACCCTTTAGGGGGTCACACTGCTAATCTAACTTTGTACGACCATACAGTCTAACCAAAAAGATTACCAACAATTACTGCTTCAGAATCAGAATTTTCAACCTCCGAAACCTCGGCAGACTGCTTTTGGTAAATTTGTTGGCTGAGATCTCTAGTTTCTCGATATTTATCTAGATTTCCCTTATCAAAATAAAGCTGCGATGCGCGACGGAGATCGATAACTGCTTTTTGATCCACATTCATATCCGCATAAAGCAAACCTCGATTATGATATGCCTGAGCATGATTGCTATCTAATTCCAAAGTTTTGCTGTAGTCATCTATTGCCCGATGTCTGTTGCCCAAACGTTGATAAGCAAGACCTCGTTCAAAATAAGATTGAACAGAATTAATATCAGTTTTAATATTTTGAGTAAAAATATCGATGGCTTTCAGCTCTCTGACGAGCTTGCTGGTTTCCTGTTGTTTGCTATCAATAGAGACTACATCTTGTTCTAGCTTCTGGCTTAAACTATCTAATTTAGTAACTGAAGTCTGTAGCAGCTCTAGAGCTTGTTCTGTAGAGCTGCTGTAAGCTCGACTTTCTTGCTGTAATCTTGCTAATTCCGTTGTCGCCAGGTTTCTTACCTGCCCCAATTCTTCTTCTAATTCAGCAAAGTTAGTTTTGCTTGATTGATAATTTTGCCTATATTCAGCTTTGAGGTCATTTACTTTAGCTTCGCTTCTTACTACTAAATTAGCGATGTTTTTTTGCTCTGTCTCCATCAAGTTTTTTAGACGTTGACGGTTGATCAGCGCTAGTCCAGCGACGGTAGATAAGGGAATTGTTGCCCACAAGAATTGCTTCAAAAATGCACCAGCGATAGAACCACCAAGGGAAACAACAATAGCAGTTATTTCGGCAATGTCTAACCAGTGAGTCTGGTCTTTAGTAGATGAAACTTTCATGTTTGTTTAGATGAAGATGAATAGGATTAATCGCTTAAAAAATAAAATTAGGTTGAGACAATTACTAGTTAATCAGTCAATATTGCTTGATTAAGTTGCAATACTGGCTTAACCAAATCAAATTCTTCAGGTGTTAAAAATTCTTCAATAATCTCTGGCATGATTTTATGTGTCATTGCCAAAATATGTCGAACTTGAAAAGCTTTGGTAATAGTTTTTTGCCACAATAGCAAATCTTCTCGTAAACGATCTAAATCATTAATTAACATTGCCGCACTGGCATTACGCAAAACTATCTTCGTATCTCTTTGGTATAAAGGGCTGACATCGCCAGACTTAGTCTGAAAAATAGCTGGCTGCTGACGACGCATTTCAATTTCCAACTGTTCAATGATCTCATCTTCCGCATCACGAATCTTGCGATAAGCACTCAGACGCAAATCAACGGTAGGTACAAAATCCTTGATAAACTTCAATTCTTGAGCCGTAGCATACCGACCTTCGGCATTTAAACTTAAACTTTCTAGCTGTTTTAACATTATTTATACTGCCTGAGTTTGACTTAAAAATTCGCTAACCTGAGTTTGGGTAGTCTGAAGTTGGGTAATGATTGAACGAGTAATTAACTTTCCTTCCTCTACTAGTACCTGACCAGATAAAGGATGCAAAATATCCTCTTGGGCGCGACGACCAATCAAATCCTCAATATCATCATCACTACTGATATACATCCCCGCAGGTAGCTCGACCACTACCCCCTCCCCAATCACTTTCGCTTGACAAGCCAATCGAGAGTCCATCCGACAACTTGTAATTACCCCCAGAGTGCGCTGCTCTCTGCGAGTCATCGGTGAAACACTATCTTCCCCTTCAGTTACGTGAACATGACAGGTGGCACAGATTCCTCTACCGCCGCATTCTTGTGCCACCTCCACCTGATTTTCTAGTAGTACAGATAGTAAATTGGTATTAGTTGCGATCGCTGTATTGGTACCAAGAGGATCAAGCCGAACAGTTTTAGCCATAATGAGTTCTCCTATAAATTCAAAATTTAGCTTCACTTAACATCACAAAGGTGCTGCATAATTACACTATGGGGTACTCTCTGCTCTATCATGTCTGTTGCTGGTTTTAGCCTCTTGGCTAATCCCAAAATAAATACATTAGAACTCGCCCCTAAAGATTCACAGGCAGTCTGAGTACAGCTTAAATTAGTTCCTGATAGCTCCGAGAAAAAAGCACTTAACAAGCCCGCTTCGATATAACAGCTCGGCTGTTGTGAAGATTCAACCTGACTGGCAAAAGCAGATTGCTTAATCTCAACTACCAGAAATCCTTGTTGATAGTAGTCAAAATTGGGTTCAATCGTTCCCCAGCCATGAGCTTTCCAACATTGTTTGAGACACTGAATCAGTTCAATCATTTCCATCTCGGCAACTGATTTCTGATAGAACTGCTCTACTTCTTCACTAAACCGTCGCCAAAAGTTTTTCCCCCATTTACTACCGCAGTTGTACAAAACCGTTCCTGCTGCGGAACCAACTTCTGAAGTTAAACCATTGTAAAGACCCTTTAATAAAGTGTCTGGAAGAGCTAGCAAACGCTTCCCTTGGCGATTTTCAATTAAACCAGACTCAAAATCTCCTTGTACATAAGCATCTGGGGCAAAGTAGTTGCCAGTCAAGGTAGACTCGGAAATTAAGGCGGCAATATCGATCATGAGCAGTAATTACTAATTAAATATAGGGGCTGGTAGATGCCCCATAGAGCTTGTTGATAAATGTTAGGCAATTAAGCGTCTGGGTTTTAACAAAGTAAAGCACCTTGAGCAAGCTCAAGATATGGCTGTATCAATGAAAATTGCTCCGAGCTTAAAATTCTTTTCAACCGTTTCTGCAACACAGCAAATAAACTTTGTTCAATATCTTTTAGTTGGTGAGCTGCAATCTGTTCAGGAAGCCATTCCAGAACCCGATGTTCAAGATACATCGGATTATCAAACAGCATCGACATCCCACAGTAGCGCATGGTAATCAGCCAATGTTTTAAGGCTCGCTTAATTTTGGCTTCTGGCTCATCAGGGCAAATAGTCAAAAGATGAGTCGCTATAGATTGAAAAATATCTGCTTCTTTGGAGCTAATAATTTCATAGAGTTGCAATCTCTTTTCTAAAGCAAAAATCTGACTTTTAAAGTTGTCTAGCTCCTTCTGTTCTAAATATTCAGCTTCAGCTTGATAAAGTAAAGAGTCTAATTCAGTAATCATAAGCCTTTTTAAAATAGTTGTGATAGATTATTTAGCGTAAATTCTTCTACCTCAGCAATAATCTCTTCGGTATCGTTAATGATCTTGTCAACTTTAGCTTCAGGAGTGATATTTGGAGAACCTAACCAATTAAAACACTTCCAAAATTGCACTGTGGGATATCTAAAATCACAAACAAAAGTTTCCTTGGTAATAGCTTCTTGCTCCAGATGCTCCGAGAAGATTACCTGACCCGACCAATTATTCAAACCAAAGAAGTCTTGAGTTGTTATACATTGCCAAGACTCCAATAAATTTTGAGGTTTAATTTCCTGCGAACTAGCTGATACAGATGATTTTGGAGGTAAATTTTCCCAATTACATTGGTTGATAAAATCTTTTACGGTCAAGCATTTCCAGGCAGCATCTATACTCACTTCAGATATTCTCCGTTATGAAGTTTTTTCTCAATATCACGTGCCGTTGCTCCTTCGTTATGCCAAAAAGATGCCGCATCAATGCGATCTTTTTTTCCGAGCAGAAATTTGCAGTATGTTTCTCCCATGGCATAACATTGGATTTCAATACAATCAAGATCTTTTTTAATTAGACTACTGAAGAAACCTGCAAATAAACCAGCATATATATGACATACTGGCTTGCCTACATCTCCTAGAGTGCGAGCCACAGCAGAGTCAAAAATATTGATAAACATAAAGCCATTTTTTTGATCACTCATGTCGAGTTCCCAGTTGCCCCAGCCTTGAGAAATAAAAGGCCACCACCAGGCTTCAAGAACATACATCAAATTTAGTGCCTTCAGGTCATCATAACCGTATTCTTTGAGAAACCAACTTTGGAAAAACTGAGCATCTTCCTGCCCCCAAGCTTGACCAATGTTGTACATCACCACTCCAGAAGCATCACCAACTTCTTCTTCCAAACCTGCAATTAGACCAATAATAAAGTTTTCGCTAACTAAGATATTGCGCGATTCATTCCAATCGGAAATAGTGCCTGTATTAGTCTTAAATGCAAAAAAATCTTTAAGACTATAATGATTATGCCTTTGGGGATATTTTAGCTTAAGTTTGTGCTGTTTTTTTTCGGTTAAATTGCCTAATTTATTAACTGATTTTACTTGAGCTGTAGTCATTTATTATGTGAGCTAATAGCTATCGAATAATATACCTATGATTTTAATGTTAATCGATAGATATAATACCCGTATTAATCTCTATTTTTATCTCAAAGTAGTATTGATTTTTTAGGTAAATTCACTTGATTATATATAAGTTTTATTTATATTCAGAATTAGTGATCAAACTAATAATTATTGCATAATTTACTGCCATATTATTCAATTCAATTTTTACTATTACTTCAAGCTATAAATAAGTTGTGCTGTAGAGATTCTTTCAGCAGGTATTACTACGTAAAAATTAAGTATCTGCTATTATGTGGATATACTGAAAATTCTCGAATGATAAATATAAATCATATTAATCTCAGTTAATATTACAAAATGAGTTGATTTTGCAGCCATTATTCATAGTTTGTTTAATGACTATTTTTAATCCTAAATATACAAAATAATAGTAAATACAAGTTTTTTGTTTTTCTGTCAATCGCTACTATATGTAAAACAACCTGTTATCAGTTTTAACTTATTGAGCAAATATTAGACCTCTTGCACCCATTGCAGACTAATCTATTTTCCCTTTAAATTCGAGACCCCGCGTCGCCGTCAGGCGCAAGGGAACGCTCGAATTATTTTAACCCTTTACCTCTTGGAAAGGTAGTTAATTATGATTCGTGCAAGAAGTCTATTGAATACTATTAGAAGTAAGTTACTTTAAAGAATAAATTTAAACATTCCTCTGTTATAAAAAATAGTAAGATTAGTTCCAAGTCTGTCAACTAACCAATATTGCCAATCTAGATTTAAAACTACATCAATAATGCCCAAACTAAGTTTAGGAGCGCGTTTATTTATTTCCCATCTATTAGTAATGATGGTGGGCTTAGGTAGCTTTGTCATTATTGCTAAAGTTTCTTCCCCCAGAATGTTTGTACTGCGTTTAGAACAGTTAGAAAAAAGAGGGATCTTCACAGTCCGTTCAGCTAGAACCTATTTAGTAGAGGGATTTCAAAATGCTTGGAATCGGAGTGCAATTCTTTCAATCGCCGTTGGAGCAAGTGTTGCAGGAGGAGTTAGTTACCTCTCCTCAAAACGCATTACCCAGCCTGTAAAGCAGATGAAGCAAATTACCCAAAAATTCGCAGCGGGAGACTTAGCAGAAAGAGTTCCTGAAAGTGATATTGCCGAATTGAATCAACTAAGCGTTAGTTTTAATTCTATGGCAAGCAGTATTGGCGATGTTGAGCAAAGACGAAGAGAATTAATTAGCGATTTAACCCACGAATTACGAACTCCTTTGACAGTTATGCGTGGTTATTTGGAGGAATTAGCAGAAGGCAGAATAGAGGGAACTCCTGAGCTATATATCCGCTTAATTCGGGAAACTAGGCGATTAGAACGCTTAATTCACGATTTACAAGAACTTTCTAAAGCCGAGGCAGGTTATTTATCGATTAATTCTCAATCAATTGTTCTCTATCCTTTGCTTAACTCTTTAGTAGAGCGCTTTGCCGATCAATTGTTAGAAGAAGGACCTACCTTAAAATTAGTATATCCCCCAGAACTCCCTCCTGTTTTAGCCGATCGCGATCGCACGGAACAAATATTAGTCAATTTGATCGGTAATGCAGTTCGCTACACGGAATCGGGAACAATTACAGTCGCCGCAGCAAAAGCAAATCAACAGATTTGGATCTCCGTGACTGATACGGGAGTAGGTATTGCCGAATCAGATTTACCCTTTGTGTTTGAGAGATTCTGGCGTGCCGATCCTTCCCGTGCTAGTCATTCAGGGGGAACTGGTATTGGTTTGGCGATCGCTCGTCGGTTAGTCGAGTTACAAGGTGGACGAATTGAGGTGTCTAGCAAGTTAGGACAGGGAACTACATTCCGTTTTTGTCTTCGGGTGGCTTAACCCTTATATTATCTAAGGAATAAAGAAAGATTTTATTTAAATATGGCAAAATTAAAATTACAAAATTTACAAAAGAAATATCGTCCTGACGTGATCCCTGTCAAAGATATCTCTCTAGAAGTTGATGATGGAGAATTCTTGACTTTGTTAGGACCTTCAGGCTGTGGAAAATCAACTTTACTCAGGTTAATTGCTGGATTAGAACCCCCTACCAGAGGCGAAGTCATGATCGCTGGAGAGAACGTTAATCGCTCTGCACCAGGCGATCGCAATATGGCAATGGTATTTCAAAGCTATGCCCTCTATCCTCATATGACTGCCGCTGAAAATATTGCCACTGCTCTAAAACTGAGAAAAATGCCCGATGCTGAAATAAAGCGTCGAGTTAATGAAGCCGCTCAAAAATTGGAGTTAACTAGCCTGCTCAATCGCAAGCCTGGTCAAATGTCTGGGGGACAAAGACAGAGGGTAGCCCTTGCCAGAGCTTTAGTCCGCGACCCAGAGGTGTTTTTGTTAGATGAGCCATTAAGTAATCTGGATGCATTACTGAGAGAACAAGTAAGAGCGCAGCTAAAACAGCTATTCAAAGACCAGAATAAGCCAGTGGTTTATGTTACCCACGATCAAACCGAAGCCATGACGCTTTCAACCAAAGTAGCTGTGCTAAATCAAGGTTTAATTCAGCAATTAGATCCTCCCAGTCGCATATATTCCCATCCTGCCAACGAATTTGTGGCTAGCTTTGTGGGCAGTCCCCAAATGAATCTTATAAGCCTAAAGTGTGAGAAAAATCAGGCATTACTAGGTAAACATCAGCTACTAATTCCAGATCTTAAAGAAACACCACAGCAAATTATCTTTGGCATTAGACCCGAAGATGTCTCCCTGGCCTCTCCTGAATCTGAAACAGCCATTATGGGTCAAGCCTATTTGGTTGAACAATTAGGCAAAGATAACCTAGTAAGTCTCAGAATCAAAGATTCAGAAATAACTATACGAGCCTTATTAGAGAGCGACACTGACTGGCAAGATAAGACAATTCCTTTAGATCTTAAACTTAATAAAATTCACTGGTTCGATATTCAAACAGGTCAGCGGATTAATTAAAAGATTAATTAAAAAATTAATTAAAAATTATAAGTCTTACAATTTACTTTAGTTCAAGATGAGATGGCTATGGATTGAATTGCTGATGGCACAACCCACATAAATCTTTAACTAGCCACCTTTTCTGTCTCTGGCTTAGAAGCTATATAGTTGGCTAGTTGGGTATTAATCTGTTCACGAACAATAAAGCGATACTCTGTAAAATGTTCTAGATAAGCACAGAGAGTTAGATAAATTTCTAGCTGACGAGGTTTTTTCAACAAAACTTGAATCAAATTGCGCCAGAAGAGTAAGCGAGTTTTAGCCAGGACACCCTGTTTCAATAACAGCAGTCCCAAAGCACGAATACTTTTCCAACTGGGTCTTAGGGACTTAGCATTTTTAGAGTCACCTAACTTCATGTAGTAGCGGAAGATTCGCTCTAGATATGCTGCTGGATCATATAATTGCCAAAAAGCATTAACATACTCGGTAGCAATATCTTCAATATTTCTAGTGGGAACAAAATTCATTAAGGTGGTTTGATTGATATTCGCCGATGAATTAAGCAGTCTTCCTTCTTTAGCTAGCCTATCCCACAAAGCAGTACTAGGTAATGCCTGAAGCATACTAAACATCGCCAAAGGGATACCAGTTTGCTCGACAAACTGCACAATGCGATCGCCTGCATGAGGTTTTTCGCCATCAAAACCGATAATAAAGCCTGCCATGACCTGCATTCCTGCACGAGTAATCTTATCAATAGATTCAGTCAGCGGATCGCGGGTATTTTGAAATTTGCTAGTTAAAGCTAAACTATCCTGGTCAGGAGTTTCAATACCGAGAAAGACTTTTTTGAAGTTACACTGCACCATCAGCTGCATCAACTCATCATCTTGTGCCAAATCTACTGATGCTTCTGTTGTCAAACCAAAAGGATAGCCTTTTTCTGCCATCCAGACTTTTAGTTCTTTTAGCAATAATTTTACGTTGCGTTTATTGCCGATAAAATTATCGTCTACCATAAATACCGCACCACGCCAGCCTAAATCGTAGATGCACTCTAGTTCAGCTAGTAGTTGTTGAGGAGTCTTGGTGCGAGGCTTCCGTCCATAAAGTACAATGATGTCGCAAAATTCACATTGAAACGGACAACCACGAGAAAACTGTACCGACATATTGTCGTAGGCACTCAAGTCCAACAGATCATAGCGAGGAACTGGCGTTTCCGTTACCGCTGGCTTTTCTGTCGCCCGAAACACGCCCTGGCGATCTCCACGCTCAATCGCAGCAATGAACATTGGTAGAGTAATTTCCCCTTCATCTAAAATCAGAAAGTCTGCCGCTTCTACTTCTTGAGGAGAAGTGGTGGCATATGGACCCCCCACAGCAACTAATTTACCTCTATTCTTAGCCTCTGCAATTTGAGCCAACATATCATTCTTCTGCACAATCATGCCAGAGATGATTACTAACTCCGCCCAATCCCAGTCTGCCGAGGTGATATCTTGAATATTATGATCAACCAGCTTGAATTCCCATTCTTGAGGCAGGATAGCCGCTACCGTAATTAGACCTAGAGGGGGCATGAGAGCTTTACAGTCCACCAATGCCAAAGTTTTCTCAAATGACCAGAAACTTTTAGGAAACAGGGGGTATAACAATAAAACCCGCATAATATCGTGCCTCAGATTAAAAATTCAAAGTTATATAAGCTTATCTTGTCTTCTGCTAGGACATCGTTAAAGGTTTATGTAATTCTGGTATCAGAATACTACCTGACGACTGAGCCATAGGAGACAACTTCTATAGATACCAAGTATCTAGATTTTTTGCCCAAGAAATTGTTTACTCTTTATCTCTTTTGAGAAATTTTGGATTATGAGATTTCAAATTACGTCCGTTAGAAATACAGATTTAGATGTTTAATTTGATTTCCTGGTTTAGCTTCTGAACTTGGTAGTTAAGCTAACTGAGTCTATATGATCTGTTCTGCTTTGTCTACCTTTTCTTTCCTTTCTGCAAAATATTTTAGACAGAAAATTGTTATTTGTATTATTTTTTTAGCTTTAATCGGTATTATTACTGAGAAAAATAAAGATAATTATTTGCTTGCCGACTGCCAATTTACTCAATTCTAATTTTTAACAAAAAAAATGCAATTCAAATTATAAAAAAAATACTAATATTAAGATAAGATTGCGTAAAGCAACTTACTATGTACTAGGGATCAAGCAAATTTAGTACCAAGTGATATGATTTGATATTCTAGCTTGTAACTCTAAGCTAGAGGGAGCTAAGTTCTTTATTAATAAAAAAGCTGATTAGCTTTGACGGACTAGGTTTCTGGATCAGACTACCATACAGTCATCTTGCTGATTACTTAGGCTTTTTCTTGTATATTGAGCAGCTTCAAATCAACTTTTTGATTTATGTCTGTTTTCGCTAAGGTTTTAAAAACTAATTGTAACTAACAATTAGATGTAAATTTGTTTTAATTAAAACCCCTTAAATAAATTAACGGCTCCAATAAAGCCAGTTAAAAAATTTGAAAATCAAAAACATGCTATCTTCACTCGCATCTTCTACTTCAAACTTTGTTCTCTGTTGCTATGTAAATGCCACTGCTCATGTGGAGGTTGTACGTATCACCAATGTTGCCCACTGGTATTTTGAAAGAGTTGTATTTCCTGGAAAACGCTTGCTCTTTAAAGCTCCAATTACTGCAAAGTTAGAGATCCACACTGGAATGAGTATCAGTTCAATTAAATCGGAAACAATTGACTGTAAGACACTACAGTTGCCAACATTTTAAATATCCATTCAACTTAAGTTGATTATTAAAAGTAAACTGCCCAATTGTATAACAAAACATATACAATTAGGCAGTTCTTTTGTGTCTGGCTTTAAGCTAAATTTTACTAAACGGACAACATGATAAATTTTCATGTTGACTACTATTTAATTATTTCTAGCAATTTAAATATTATCTATTCATAGACAGTTGCCCCAACTAAAACATCAGGCCACATACTATCTGCTAGTTCAATATTGCCCTCAATATCTTGTACCCATTGCTGCTGTACCTCTGGACTATAGTTGAGATATAGCTTGTTATCAACAATTTTCCAGGATTCAGGGTCAGTCGAAACTACATTCCCTTCACTTAATGCTTTTGCACAATAGCCTCCATATTGAGGTGCATATGCTTCTGGATCAGATTCAAACAATTCAAGATTTTCTGCGCTAGAAAAACGCCAGGTAGCCCCCTGCCATTCCATTTCATACTCACTAGTTCCCGCTACAGCTTTTCCTTCTGTAAAATAAGCTACTGGATCAGTCCCTCTAATAGCCAAATCACTCGCTGACTCTATGTAAACTAGTGGTGCTGATTTTGCCTGTTTTGCAGCACATGGATTTGTTCCAGCACATGGATTTACTCCAGCACACGGATTTGCTCCAGCACATGGATTTGTTCCAGCACATGGGTTGGCATTAGCAATACTAAAGTTACTAGGGACTCCTGCTAATCCAATTGAGATCATCGATACAGCAGTAATCGTTGCTAAATATTTGAGCTTCATTGGTTTTATTGTCCTTTTAATAAATTGCTAAAAAATACAGTAGTGATTTGACAAGTTCTAGTCACCATCAAAAGTAATTATTATTCAAATATTTATAATGAAAAAATATAAATATTATGATGATCGATAGGGTTGTTGCTTACTTTGTTCCTGACCTAAACTAATTGCTCAAGCTTAAAACTAAATTAGAAAATGCTTAAATTGCTCTTTTTGACTGATAAATTAAGTTAGACTTTCAAATCTATGATGACGCTTTCCAGCGTCAACCAAGCAAGACACATGTAGATAATCAATCATTTTCGACAAATTACTGTATCTTAAAATCAAATGATATTTTGGGTATTGGTATTTTATTTATGGATCACTCACTTCTTAATCCGCCACAAGTCTTGGAGCAACTACATTGGCGTTATGCTACTAAAAAATTTGATTCAAACAAAAAGATATCAGAAGCAAGTTGGCAAACTCTTGAACAAAGTTTGGTGTTGTCCCCCTCATCTTTTGGGCTTCAGCCATGGCAATTTTTTGTAATTCGTAATTCTGAAATAAGACAAAAGCTTCTAGAATACTCTTGGGGTCAAACTCCTGTTGTCAATGCCTCTCATTTAGTTGTTTTTGCCATTAAAAACGATATTAATGATCAAGATGTTGAGCGACATATCCAAAGAATGGCAGAAGTCCAGCAGATATCTCCCGAAAAACTATCTGGATTTGCTAATGTAGTAAAAGGCTTTATTAAAGAGCCACCCTATCCCCTAGATCTTAATGAATGGGCAGGAAAACAAGCATATATCGCTTTAGGATTTTTTATGACTTGTGCTGCCATGTTGGGAATTGATACCTTGCCGATGGAAGGCTTTGTTCCTGAAAAATATGATGAGGTTCTAGACCTTAACAGTAAGGGATATAGTTCTGTTGTGCTTTGTGCTGCGGGATATCGTGCAGATGACGATAAATATGCCGCTAACCCTAAAGTTCGCTTTCCTACTGCTGAAATTGTTCAGTACGTTGACTAACTTAGCTATCTAAGGTGCTTTAGGTCGCTAGGAATCTAGCTGCCTAATTTACTTTATATAAAGATATCTTATTTATATAAGTTGACTATACTTAACATATATAGACAGAACACAACAAAACTTAAATTGAGCGGGTTAGCTTACATGGGGGTTAATCCCTATTCAAGGACTAGTAACCTTCAGGGTGCAAGTCCTCTGTTTGGAATGCAAGCCTCCAAAGCTGCGCTGACTTAGTCAAAACGTCCTGGCACAATGCAATTATTTCGTTAAACATTCATGCAATCAACACCAAATTTAGACCAATTTATCCCTGAACCTTTTGCTAAATTTGCCTATCAAAGTTTTCAAGAAAGCAAAAAAGCATTTGGCTTTGTTCATAAAGTTGTAAGCGATCGCCTTACAAATACAGTTGTTCCTGAACAAGCAACCAAAAGCCAGCCTCTCACTCCTGAATTACTAGAAAAACTTCAGCTAGAATTAAAGGTACTGGAAGAGAAAGACTGGTTAGATGCCCAACAAGGAGTTTATCCGAGTAGTCTCTTGTTTGATAATCCTTGGTCTGACTTTTTTCGGTATTATCCAGAATTATGGCTAGATATGTTTAAAATCTGGCAGCGTCTAGAAAAAAGAGAATTTCAAAGCTTTGATGCGGCAATTGATAAAGTTGGTTATCCCGATTATTATCTACAAAATTTTCATTATCAAACCGACGGTTATTTGAGTGATCAGTCAGCAAATCTCTACGATTTACAAGTAGAAATTTTGTTTAATGGTGCGGCAGATGCAATGCGCCGTCGAATTTTGGCACCGTTGAAACAGGGGACGAAAGCTTTTAATGATATTCCTCCGCAAAAAATACGAGTTTTAGATGTAGCTTGCGGCACAGGAAGAACTCTGCGCATGATTCGTGGAACATTGCCTAAAGCATCCTTGTTTGGAGTAGACTTATCTCCTGCTTATTTACGGAAAGCTAATCAACTGCTTTCAGAGATTTCAGGTGAATTACCGCAATTGCTTCAGGCAAATGCTGAAGAGTTACCCTACCTCGATAACTATTTTCACTGTCTTAGTTCAGTATTTTTGTTTCATGAGTTGCCAGGTGTTGCTAGACAAAACGTAATCAACGAGGCATTTCGGGTATTACAACCAGGTGGCATACTGGTTATTTGTGATTCTATGCAAATAAGTGATTCTCCTGATTTTCAGGTGATGATGAGCAATTTTCCGGCAATTTTTCACGAACCATATTATCGACACTATACAACTGATAACTTAGAGAGTCGTTTAGAATCGGCTGGATTTATTGAAATAAACGTAGAAAACTACTTTGTTAGTAAATACTGGACTGCATATAAGCCTAAAACCTAACAATAGTTTCCTGATAATATTACCTGAAATGCTTTAAGTGTTAAGTAATCAACCGTAGTGGCACCGATATTATTCGTTGCTGTCACTGCGGTTTATTATTTATGGTAAAAATAATTTAGAATAAGAGAAAAGTATAATCCCTTTAAACAGTGAATGATCGCTTTGACAAATTACTTCAATTCAACTTACCTGGCATAGGTTGCTGGAGTACTGCTATCCTGACTATTTTCATATTGACTAGTGTCGGTTTGGGCTGGTTTGTTAATGGCTTAATCATTTTTATAGGATTGCTTTTTATCTTGCCAATCATAGCTTTCTGGGGTTTTCAATGGTGGTTGAAACGAAAACTGCTTCTAGCCCAATGCCCTGTATGTAGTTACGAATTTACAGGATTTAAAAACACAGAATTCAACTGTCCCAACTGCGGCGAAGCTTTAAAAGTTGAAGCTGGAAATTTCAGCAGAATGACTCCTCCTGGAACTATCGATGTTGATGCAGTGGAAATATCAGTGCCAAAAATTGAAGAAAGTAATTGATTATGGCAACTAGTTATCCGTAGAGATATTAAGTGTAAAGTTATGTTGGCTACTAGTGCGATCTCCAATATATATTTGGTAGTAACCAGCTTCCCAAACACCTGAAATTTCTGGTTTTAATCCTGAAATTTCATCTCCTAAAACGCAAAAACTATCATCTGAGTTGGGTCCTATTACTAGTAAAGTAGGTTGACCGCCATCCGCCTGGACGGTAAATCGCATATAATCAACTTTTTCTTTTAAATTAATTTCGTAGCTAGGGCTAGTAGAAACGAACCCACAACCTTGACTGTCGACTGTTCCCCCAGACTGACCTTTGATAGTTCTATTGGCTTGTTTAGAACCTATCTCACTAGGATTAGCATCTGCTATTCCACTACTTAAATTGAGTAACAAAGTTAAAACTAGAAAAGCTATAAACAGTACTTTTTTATTGTTAAATCTTAAAAGACCAACAGCTTGTTTAGCTATGAATGTAGACATTACCATGAAAGTTACTAGCTGATAAAATTTCAAATCAACAAGACAGTGACCAGAATATATAGACTTTTGAAAATGAATATATTTTCAATCATATTAAATCTACTCAGGTCTATGCTCAATATTGTTACACTTTGTCAATAGTCATAGTAGATTTACTTGACGTTAAATATTTATATAATCAAAAAACGTTTCGTATATTTACTGAAATAAAGTCTGAACTGAAATTTACTAGCTCCTATTGATAAATCAATGTTTTTCTCTAGCCTATATTTTGTAAATTGTCGATTTTAGGCTGCATTGATAATCAAGAATATCAGGCTATAATTTAAAGTATCAGACAATTAGATTATATAAATGTTCTTTGTATAAAAAGATGCTTTTCTAAGCTAGAAAATCTTTTATAAATATTTAATTGGCATTGTAAGTGTTTATACGAATACAAAAATATTTTTGATCTTCTTATTAATATTTTTATATTGTTTAAGCCTAACTTTATCAAAACTTTAAGGTATTCCCCTGTCTAATCGACTATAAATTTTTTATAACAGTAAATACTAAGACATTAATTTTAATCATATTCAAATCACGTTAAGTAAAATATTATGACCAACGCGCAGAGAAATAACCATTCTTACCCTAATCAACGCTCCGAACTTGATGTAAATGTACAAGAATATTTTCTCAAGCTCAAACGTCGTTGGTTGCCAGCATTGTCAGTTTTTGTAGTCACTGTTGGTACTACTTTTTTTCTCACCAGCTTTTTGGATAAAACCTATAAATCAGAAGGAAAAATCTTATTCAGAAAAAACACGCCCAATGCCCTGCTGGATTTAGGTGATGGTGCTAACGAGTTTGATTCATTATTAAACAATCAAACGCCACTGAGTACCGAAAGATTGAGGATGATCTCAGAGCCTGTTCTGCAACAAACTATCGACCAGTTAAAGCTAGAAAACGCCGACGGAGAGCCACTTAAAGTCAAAGAGCTTAAGCAAAAACTATCTATAGAAATAGTTGGCGGAACAGACGTTATTTCTGTGGAGTATAAAGACCCAGATCCAATAATCTCGTCTAAGGTAGTTAATACCTTAATGGATGTGTATGTTGAAGAACATGTACGTAGTCAAAAGGAAGCAACTGCCAGTGCGGATAGTTTTATTACTGGTACGATTCCCAAAATTGAAAGTAAGCTGCAAAATTTAGAGTCTCGATTGCAAGGCTTTTATGAGAAAAATCAGGTTGTAGACTTACAAGAAGAAAAAAGGATTTTAGTTGCGGAGATTGGTACTCTTAATCGTCAGATATCGACCGTAGGAGCTGAATTACAGGGAAAAAAGGCTCAAACTGGTAGTTTGCAAAATCAATTAGGACTAAATTTAAGACAGGCGATCGCCGCTAACCAACTTGGTAATACGCCTCAGGTACAAAGTATCCTCGAACAGCTTGGTAGTACTGAGACAGAGTTATCTAAAGAGCGGCAGCGGTTTAATGATAACCATCCGATGGTAGCCAGTCTCAATGAAAAAAAACAAACATTAAATTCGCAGTTGAAGCAACTGATTAGCCAGTATGTGGGAGCTAGAGTTTCCGAAGGATTATTGCAAGGGGGCGGTGTTAAAGACAATCAACTAGAAAAATTCATCAATCTCAAAATAGAAGAACTTAGTTTGCAGACAGAGTTATCTTCTTTATATCAGTACCAGCAAGTTTATTTAGACCGAGCCAAACAAATTCCTAGACTAGAAAAACAAGAACAATCGCTACTTAGAGAAGTTGAAAGCGCACGTTCTACCTACAATACCCTGCTAGATAATAAGTCTGACATTGATGTCCTAATCAATCAGCAAACTGGTAATGCCCAAATTATTGAGTCTGGTCGTGTTCCCGAGGAGGGAAGTACTGGAAGAATGCCTCTGATGCTGTTGGGTGTTGTCATGGGGCTATTGTTGTCCAACTTGACTGCAATTCTCCTAGAGATGCAGGATCGTACTCTAAAAACTATTCCTGAAATCAAACAAAAGTTTGCCTATCAGGTGTTGGGAATTGTTCCTTTGGATGCACTGCAAAATTCTCAGGGAGGAATTGTCGTTCAGAGAGAGCCTGATTCATTCGCTAGCGAAATATATCGCATGATTCAAACAAATCTCAAATTTCTGGCGGTTAAGCGACAACCAAAAGTTATATTGATGACTAGCTCTGTCCCAGGAGAAGGAAAGTCTACCGTTGCCGCAAATTTAGCAGCGGCAATGGCTCAGTTAGGCAGGAAAGTACTTCTAATCGATGGCGATTTAAGAAAAGCCTCTCAACATCAGCTGTGGCAACTAAGCAATAAAGTCGGGATTAAAGATATTGTGGCTCACAAAACTCCTCTTGACCAAGTTGTTTCTCAGCCAATGAAGCAGCTTGATCTAGTTACTTCTGGCACAATTGCCCCCAATCCTCTAGCTTTACTGGATTCTCCTGAAATGGCTGAGCTGGTAGCAACCGCCAGAAAAGAGTATGAATTAATTATTATTGATGCTCCTCCACTGGCAGTTACTGCCGATGTCTTAACTCTAAGCAAACTAGCTGATGGGATCGTCTTTGTAAGTCGTCCAGGAATTGTCGAAACCGAAAGTGCTGACTTGGCGCAAGAAACTATAGCCAACGCTAATCTGTCTCAAAAAGTTTTGGGCTTGGTGATCAATGGTGTTAAGCCAAATGAGTTTGACCGTTACTCATACCACGCCAAATACAGCAAGAACTACTTTGCTAATTCTCCTAAAAGTACTCACTCCAAAACAGCGACTGCGTGAAATCACTGGGCATATTTTTGACCTGACGCTCGTAAATGAACAGTAATTTGGAGTAATTATTTCTGGGAGAAAATGAAAAAATCAACTATTGTCATTGGCTTAGATGCGGCAGAACCCCGATTGTTAGAAGAGTGGATGGATTCAGGTTGCCTACCAAACTTGAATCAGATCCGTCAAGATGGTGTTTATGGTCGTCTCAATAACACGGTAAAATACCGTGGCGTTGATACAGAGTATTCAACAACAGAGCCACTTTGGGCAACATTTTCTACAGGATGTCGCGCTGATACTTTAGGTTACTGGGATACCGTTAGCTATAACCCTAACAATTACGAGATTGTCTGTGATGTTGTAGAGAGTGGTTATGACTATCAAGAATATGCTCCATTTTATGCTTTGGGTGATGAATATAAAGTAGCAGTACTGGATGTTCCTGTTACAACCCTCTCTCCCGAAGTCAACGGAGTACAAATACTAGGGTGGGGTGGTCATTATCCTTATACTGTCAGTGCTTCGCAGCCTCCTGAAATTTTTGAAGAGGTGGTCAAACAATACGGCAACAACCCCGTACTGCATAATGACAATGGTCTGTGGTGGAATGACCAATATGTTGATTGGATTCAGCAGGCATTAAGCAAGAGTATTCAAGGACATTCGGCGATCGCTCGTAACTTACTCCAGCAGGATAACTGGGATTTATTTCTGATGGTATTTGGGGAAACTCATACAGTTGGTCACGATTTATATAACTATAGCCAAGATGATCACCCACTTTACCCACATCTTAGTCGTAACGGAACCAAGCCAGATCCAGTACTGAGTGTCTATCAACAAGTTGATACGGCAATTGGAGAGATCTTAGCTGAAGCCCCAGCAGATGCCAATGTGCTTTGTTTTTCGGCTCATGGTATGGCCGCCAACTTTACCGACTTGTTGAGTATGGCTGTCTTGCCAGAGCTGATGTATCGTTATCACTATGGCAAAAGTGCGATCGCTTCTGGTAAGTTAGGTTCCGATCCAGCAGCGACGGTAACAAAACCCATTAGAAATTCATGGCCAGGAGAAATTTGGAGTCAGGTTTACGAGCCTAATCCCTGGAAAAAGTTATTTCATACTTGGACTCACAAAAAGTTTTTGAGAGACTCTAAACATGGCTTGCTTTCTCCCTATAGCTTATTAGATGAACCAATTGAACAAGAATTGGCAATGGGTTGGATGCCCAGTATGTGGTACTCTCCTCTCTGGTCAGAAATGAAGGCATTTGCTCTGCCTGCATTTACCAATGGACACATTAGGATTAATCTTAAAGGTCGAGAGCGAGATGGGATTGTTGAGCCAGATAAATATCACATTTTGTGTCAGGAATTGAGTGAAATTATTTATGATCTCAAAGATGCTCGAACTGGAAACAAAATTGTCAAACAAGTTGTGATAACTCGTAGCGATCCTTTAGATAACAACCCGAAATTACCCGATGCCGATATTGTAATTCTCTGGCAAGAACCGATTACAGATGTTGTAGATAGCCAACAACTAGGAAGAATTGGACCTTTAACCCACTGTCGGGCTGGAGGGCATAAAAGCCAAGGTTTCCTGCTGACAAAAGGAGCAGATATACCCAAAAATATTGATTTATCCAGTGGGGAAGTAGTAGACTTAGCTCCTACTATCTTAAGCTTAATGGATGCTAATATTCCCCATCATTTGGATGGAAAAAATCTGATGAAAAATATATTTTCTACTTGTTACTCTTGAAGCTTCTGCTTTAACCCAGTAATATACTTTGCGTCTTAGTGCTGTCAGATTGTCAGATATTTATATAGTCACTTGTTATCCAATCTATTACATTGATAACATGGTTTATTAAATATCACTACCGTGAAAACACTAATTAAAAACGTTAATCATCATTCTGGCAGTAACTAACTTTTAAAAGATTCACGATTCCACAATATATATGAATAAGATTCAAAATAACATTTTTAAACACTGCGAGTTTATTTTTTCAATACTTGCTTTAGTTTATCTATCTCAAGCTATTATCCCTCTATTTTTGACTGGAGGAGCTAATGAGGGAGACGGCATTAATGTAACTAGCCTAGATCTTTCCCTGAATGCCAAAATAGGTGTTTTGGTTTATCTAGTCACCTTTATTCTATTAGCAATGAGATGGAAAAAATCATTACTAATATTTTTTAGCAATGTATTGCTCTTGATTTTAATGGGAGTGGTTTGTTTTTCCTTTTTTTGGTCAATCAATCCCGATCAAACTTTTCGATTTGGCACTTATGCTGTTGCTACCACTGGGATAGGTTTGTATATAGCAACTCGCTACTCCTTGTCAGAGCAAATGCATTTACTGACTTGGACTTATGGACTCCTGCTGATTTTGAGCTTTTTGTTTGCTATTGCCATTCCCCAGTATGGAATTATGGGTGGTGTTCATGAAGGCGCTTTGAGAGGTGTATTTACTCATAAAAATCAATTTGGAGCATTTATGGCACCTGGAGGGGTGCTTTTTTTGCTAAATGCACTTCGAGGCGATACCTATCGCTGGCTATATTGGGGTCTCTTGGTTTTGAATTGTGTTGCTATGGTTATGTCTCAATCGACCACAGCTTTAGGCACTTTCGGGGTGATGCTGGTTTTATGTTTGATCTATCGCATTTTCCGTTGGCGTTATGAGGTAATGGTTTCAGCAGTCCTAGCCGTGACGATTCTCGGCTTTGTTGGTTTAATCGCTTTTGCTGGATATATTGGCTCAGATTCTTTACTAACTTCGATTGGAAAAGACACTACTCTTTCGGGGAGAACCTATATTTGGCAATACGTTTGGGATCAAATTCAGTTGAGACCTTGGTTTGGGTATGGGTTAGCTGCATTCTGGAATGGTATTGATGGTCCTTCTGGGTACATTCAGTTAGCAATGAGAATTGCTGTAATTTATGCCCATAATGGTTTTTTAGATATTTGGCTATCCCTCGGCATTGTCGGTCTAGGTATTTTTGTAGTTGGATTTATCAGTACTGCGGCAAAGTCATTAGCTTTACTGAGAATCAGTAATACTCCAGAAGGATTTTGGCCTCTTTTATTTTTGACCTATATATTGCTGTCTAATTTGACTGAAGGTACGATATCCAATTTAAACAGTGCTTTTTGGGCGATATATGCCGCAATATCCTATTCATTAATAATTGCCAAAAAAGATAAGTATGTTATTACCGATTGACCAATACCCCAACCTTGATTTTCAACAACTGAAATAGAAATTATGAATCTAGCAGAGATTAAATTTAAAGCAAAAAATCTATTTCAAAGTAACTTGGCTAAAGATACGCTCTGGATGCTATTTTCTAAGCTATTTAATGTGGTAATGCAAGCAGCCTATTTTGTGATCATTGCTCGTTTACTGGGTAAGGAAAATTATGGCTCATTTATTGTAATTACCGCCACAGCATCTATTGTTTTTCCTTTTGTACCATTAGGAAGTGAACATTTACTAGTCAAAAACGTTTCTACCAATAGAGAAACCTTTGGTACCTATTGGGGTAATGGTTTAGTCTTGTTAACTGCCAATGGAGCATTTTTTGCTTTGGTTCTATTGCTGCTTTCGCCCTTGCTGTTTCCTAGCAATGTTCAATGGGGAGCAATACTGCTAATTTTACTTGCTGATTTAATGTGCCTAGCTTTACTAGATCTTGGTTACAAAGCCTTAATGGCTACAAACATGATTCATAAAACTGCTCAGCTAGGAATTTTAAGTACCTGTAGTAAACTTTTAGCAGCATTATCTTTAGCCGTATTTTTTACTAATCCTAGCGTTGCTACCTGGGGATATTTGTACTTTACCAGTTCGATTATTATGGCTACCGTTACCATTTTGTTGGTCAATAAAATGGTAGGCTCTCCTCGACCTGTATTATCCAAACTTAAATCAAATATTGTACAGGGATTATATTTTTCTATCAGCACTTCCGCAAATAACATCAACGCCAATTTAGATAAATCAATGTTGGGTAAGCTGGCTGGTGTTGGTGCTGCGGGTATTTATGGTTCTGCTTACCGTTTTATTGATGTGGGAAATGTCCCTTTATTAGCCTTATTTGGTGCCACCTATACCAGATTTTTTCAACATGGAGCTTCTGGTATTAGAGGGAGCTTGAGGTTTGCTAAACGGTTATTGCCAATGTTAACACTATATGCGATCGCTAGTGTAATTGGCTTTTGGCTCCTAGCTCCTTTTATTCCTAATATTCTGGGAGAAGATTATAGTGATGCTGTTGAGGCTCTTTTATGGTTATCTCCACTACCTGCGATCGCAACTTTTCAGTATTTGGCTGCTGATACCTTAACTGGTTCAGGGTATCAGAAGGCTCGTAGCGTGGTTCAAGTAGGGGCTGCAATTATTAATGTATTGTTAAATATTTGGCTTATTCCCCGATTTTCATGGAAAGGTGCTGCTTATGCCACTTTAATTTCAGATTCACTACGACTACTAAGCTTATGGATTATTGTGTTTCTTATCTATCGTAAAGAGAGTAAACCCGATTATTTACATGGATAAAACATGCCAACTTTAATTTTATTTATTAATAACTTCTATTACTAATAATTTAATGTTTTTTTATATGTCAATTTAATTAATAACTGTCTCATTACAAGATTGCCATTAAAGTAAAAATTATAGAGTTAATTAATGTTAAATCTCTAAAAGTAAAATTATGCTGTTTAATTCTTTTGAGTTTATTTTATATTTCCTGCCCATTACACTATTTGTATTCTTTTGGCTTGGTAATAGTAGCGATAACATTAGACGACAACTGCCAATTCTGTGGTTAATAGTTGCCTCATTATTTTTTTATGGGCGCTGGAAACCGCTAAATTTACCATTAATCATGATTTCGATGGCAGTTAACTATCGGCTAGGTTATTGGCTTAGTAGCGAAGTTGCCAACTCTAAAGCCAAGAAGTTAATGGTTTGCTTGGGAATATTTTTTAATCTAGGATTAATCAGCTATTTCAAGTATTCTAATTTTATTATTGGCAACATTAATCGCATTATAGGGACAAACTTTGATTTGCCTTCTGTAGTCATTCCATTAGCGATTTCTTTCTTTACTTTTCAACAAATTGCTTATTTAATTGATGCCTATCGAGGAGAAACCAAAGAATACGATCTACGTAAATATGTACTCTTTGTTTGTTTCTTTCCACAGTTAATTGCTGGTCCCATTGTCCATCATCGAGACGTGCTGCCACAGTTTGAGAAGCCATCGATTTACCACTTTAGTCAAACAGCCTTATCTATCGGACTAACTGTTTTTATTGCTGGCTTATTTAAAAAAGTTGTTTTTGCTGACCGCATTGCCGAGTATTCCAATTTAGCCTTTGCTGCCGCCTCACAAGGCATTGACCTTACCTTCTCAGAAGCCTGGGTCGGTGCATTGGGCTACAGTTTACAGCTTTATTTTGATTTCTCAGGTTATTCCGATATGGCAATTGGTGCAGCATACATGTTTGGCATCAAGCTTCCTTTAAACTTTAATTCTCCTTACAAAGCCATCAGTATTATTGACTTTTGGCGCAGGTGGCATATCACTCTGTCCCATTTCCTGCGTGATTATTTGTATATTCCCCTGGGAGGAAGCCGCAAAGGAGAAATACGAAGATATTTTAACTTGTTCACTACTATGCTTTTGGGAGGATTATGGCATGGTGCTGGCTGGACATTTGTTTTTTGGGGTGGTTTACATGGTTCATACCTGATGGTCAATCATCTGTATCGTTCTATACGTCAAAAGTTAGGACATAATCTCAAAAATGATGGTTGGATGCTCCGTAGTACTGGATGGATTATCACCTTTACGGCAGTGGTAATTTCATGGGTCTTCTTTAAAGCCAATAATTTCGACACAGCAACTTCAATCTTAAAGTCAATGTTTGGCTTTAACGGAGTCAATCTTCCTGATTTTCTCGCACCTTATCTAGGATTTTTACGAAATTTTGGCATCGGATTTATTGGTTTTACTGTCAACGTGGGTATCAGCCAAAAATACGCTACTTTTGGCATTGCGATTTTGCTGGTGATTGCCTGGTTTACACCCAACACACAACAGTGGATGGGCAAATATAATCCCACTTTGACTGAACCCATTGATTATTACCAACCGTTATGGCAAAAAAGATTTTGGCAAATTTTATCCTGGAAGCCAAATAAAATTTGGACTGTAGTTATTGCAGGATTAACCTCACTTTCTTTACTGTGTTTTTCTCGGGTTAGCGAATTTCTCTATTTTCAATTTTAGATTTTAAAACGTATACTCTTAACTAGGTAAATTATGAATCTCAAAAGTACTACGGCAGGGTTTTTTAAATTAGGCAAACGCAAAGTCCCCGAAATGTCTGTTCCCCAAGTTACTCGTGAAAAGAAAAATACTAAATTTAGCTTTAGCCTTTATGGATTAGTCACATCTTTACTCTTGGGTTCGGTTGCAGGTCTTAATTGGCTAATTGATCCTCTATGGTACAGTCATGGAAACATCCTGACTGGTAAAAATTTTGCTTTTAATGAACGGATTACGAAAACAAATCTTTTTCTGAGAACAAAAGATCAGGTTAACTATGACTGTATAATTCTCGGCAGTTCCAGAGTTACTACTATGAGGCAGTCTGAGTTTACCGATAACAATTGCTTCAATTATTCCTTAAAAGGTGCAGAGATTCCAGACATTGTTAGTTATGCGAATTTCTTAAATAATCAAGGCATAGATCCAAAAGTAGTTTACCTTGGTATAGATGGATTTAATTTTGTTGCCAAAGAACGAAAAGAGCAGCAACCAATTAATATTGAGAGTCTTCAGACCAAGTCACCTTTAGAGGCATACTTATCAGCAGATGTTTTGTTGTTCTCGGCGATGACTTTATTGGGTGTAAGTCCTGATCCTGGTAATTTTTATGATCAAAATTTTGAGCCAGCAGATTTTGCTAACGCACCAACCTACGCTCCTCAATTCTATAAACCACTGCCTCCACAGCAATGTGATTTATCAGCAGTTGAAACTTATGCCAATTTGAGAGAGTTTTTTCCTAACGCTAAGTTTGTCGCTTATGTTCCGCCAAGATCTGCCTGGAGTATGATTAATGATACCTATGGAAGAGAATTAATGGATTGTTATCATACTGCTTTTCATAAATTATCACAGGAGTATGATGCCATGTATGATTTCTCCGTCCCTTCAGCAGTTACTAAAAATCCTGACAATACTTATGATGGCAGTCATTATTCAGTAACAGTGAACAATCAAATTGCAGCAATATTGCAAGGTAAATCCCATGATAATTTTGGGATTCGTATTGATGATCATGATTTTGCCAGTTATCAAAATATTTATCGTCAAGAATTGCGAGAATTTTTGGCAGAAAATGATCAACTACAACGTTGGCAGGAAAATACAGAAACACAGTAATAGCTCAAAGAGTCAGGAGGTAATCAGTAAAAAAATAAAACCGATCTTCTTTTCATGATAACTATGCTCCAACTTTTTATTCATTTTTTGTTAGATATAGCAGCCAAGTTAACTAAGTTGCTGTTTTTTTCCATAGCTACCTTCACCAGGGGTTTCAATGATAAAAGTATCTCCTGGTTCCATGGCTACTGTAGCGGTAGCAGCTAAATGTTCCGTTGAGCCATCTTGTCTGACTAGATAATTTGTCCAACTTTTTCTGATAAACCTCCTTTCACGCCAAAAGGTGCAATAGTCCTATGAATGGAGAGTATTGCCGCTGCCATTGATTCGAGAAAACAGATTTTTCGTACAACCCCATTGCCGCCAGAGAATTGACCTTGACCGCCGCTATTTTCTCGAATTTCAAAGAATATTTTTTAAGCAAATCAGATTATTTTTTTTTCACAAGCCTTTTGCCAATCATTATCTCGACTAATGACATAAATTTTAAAATCATTATTCATAGCTTCTTTTTCGAGTGCTGCTATGGAAAAGGCATCAGGGAATTCATATTTCTTTTTACCTTCTTTAAAAGGCGGTAAGTTATTAAAATATTGGTCGAAAATATCTTCAGGCGAAACTTGATCTACAGATATTACTTGAGCCTTAATTTTTTCTAGATAATTTAAAAACTGATTTTTTAATTCTTGGCAAGTCTCATCTTTATTATGATTCAAAGAAAATAAGCTTTTGAAATTCTGATAATTGTACAATATTTTAGCATTTTTACGGAATTCTTTATGAATTGTTTTCAAACTAGAATCAGAGTTATGCACCTCCTTTTCTATATTAGACAAAATTTCATTGCGGGTTACTGTTGTTATATATAATACAAGCTCATCATTGTTAACTAAATCTACTAACTTTGTAAATGAACTATCTTGATAATTAAAGTTGGCACTAACAAATACTTCTGTATCTAGAAAAATCCTAAAAATAGGAGTAGGGTAGTTGAACACCATAAAAGCTAAATATTTAAGAAGAAACTATAGAAAATTGTTTAATAAATACAATATTAACATCGCAAAAATAATACATCCTAAATTCCGCTTGAGTGTTGCAATTTAGTTTTATGATCGTGCTTTATGGTAAGACTAATTCTGTGGACTGATCGCTTTAAAATAGAAATACCCAGTCACCATCTTGTGCAACTGGGATTTACTGTCAATCAATGACAGTTACATAAGAAATCTGTGGAAGTCGACTAAATTTTCAGTTCAAATTCATACCTATTTATATACAAGCTAATTGCAATATTACGCGTCCAAACTGAGGGAGATAGCAAATACTTTTTCTTTATCATTGTGTTTTAGTCGCCTTGCGATCGCTCATTAGTTAGAAGCTGATGATAAACGATTACCAGGCGATAACTCGATGATTTACTGGTTAAGGCAAGATATTAATCTTTAACTAAAAAACCAACGTCCTACTATGCCATCATCAAGGTCAACATAATAAAGACTACCATCGGGAGCCTCAATAATCTGGACAACTACATTTGCTCCTGTAGTAAAGGTATTAAAGGAAGTTACATTACCCTGGTCATCAAAATTGGCATTGTAAACAATTCCTTGGCCGAGATCGCTAAAGAATAAGTCTCCTTGATATTCTTCAGGGAAAGCATTGCCAGTATAGATATCTCCCAGAACAATTGCATTAATGCCATCGGCACTATGATTTAGAGCTAAAATCGACGGATCAGCTGACTGTCCACTATTATAGAAAGCCTGGGCATCAGACAAGTTTTGATAACCACCAGTTCTCAAATTGTTACCACTACCGCCTTCATAGTATGGCCAACCGAAGTTAGCACCAGCCCCAGCAGAGTTAATTTCTTCCCACTGTGTCCAACCGACATCGCCGACATAAACATCTCCATTACGAGGATCGACAGTCATGCGGAAGGGATTACGCAAACCTAATTGATAGACTTTAGAACGGTTAGCATCGGGGTCGCCATTATAAAAGGGATTATCTGCTAGACCATCTCCTGTAATTGGATCGATGCGGATAATTTTACCCGAAAGATTATCGATATCTTGAACACGGACAGTACGGGAATCGACTCGATTATAAGATGTTCCGTCACCATTACTAACGTATAATGCACCATCAGGAGCAAACTCTACTGATCCAATAGTGTGAGATTCACTGTCAGCAGCTAAGAAGTCTTGTAAGTTGGTGCCATCAGGCAGAATACCTGCGGGGGCTTCGTCAAAGTCATTGGTGCTATTGGCAAAAGCATTAAAGTTATCCCAAGTGCTATTGGTGCCTAGAATTACTACTTCACTACCAGGAACGGCAGTGGTAAAGTTAGTGCTAGCATCCGCTGTAATGCGAGTTAGTCGAGCAGCACGATTACCGTTACCATCGGGTCCAGCTAAACCAGTATTTTGGAAGACTTCTGGTGGGTCGTAAGTATAAAGAGCGTATACATAGGGACTACCGTTGAAAAAGTCGGGATGAACGGCAATATCCAGTAAACCGCGATCGCGTGTACCATTGACCTTTGCTGTCAGATCGATAAAGGGTGTATTGTTTACCTGACCATTTTGGGAAAGTTTAATTACCCCTCCTTTCTCAGCGATAAAAAAGCGATCGCCGTTAGGAGTCCATTCGATAGCCGTAGGTTGATTTAGACCAGAGATTAGGGTTTCACTGTCTAAGGATACAGACGTTGGTGGGGCAGCTAGAAGATTGGAATCAGTCGCTAATTCCCAGTTTCTAATATCGTGATTATTAGATAAACCTCCTGTACCAGCACTAAAGCCTAAGAATGCTTGCGAACCAACTACGGAGGCTAAGTCAATATTGAGAGATAATGAAGCTGTTCCTGGTTTGTTGACAGTATTTGCTAAAGAAACTTCTAGTAAATTAGTACTGCCATCATAATCAATCCAAGCGTTAAGTAAACCACCACTATTGAGATCCAGCGGTGCGGCAGAGGTAACTAAGGCGTTACTGGTATTGCCATCGCGCAACACCGACAAGTGGTTATTGTTAGTATCCCAACCGTTACGATAGGTATCAAACTCGATCGCTAAACTCTGAGTAATACCTGGGTTGGTACCGCCATAGCCAAAATTGCCCCCTCTCAAGCCTAAAGCATTTAATGCCTGAGCATCATTTTGCAACATAAAGACAAAGCCATCAGCACCGCCACTTCCTCCTGAGAGTTGAAATTGAAACTGAGTGGCAAAAGAGGTATTAGAATCAATCGCCAAGGGACGATCAAAAAAGGCACTACCTGCTTGGTTTCCGCCATTAGAAGTCAATCTCAGTACATCACCAGCTTGGGCTGCATTGCCATTTAAAGTTAGGGGCGTAGTATCAGCAAAATTATCAAAATCAATAACTGGTTCTAATCCTGTTTCATCATCGACAATTGTTACTAAAGCTGTTCTGGGGGCGAGTAAAGTTGCCTCTCCTACTATATTGTCAATTGCAAAGCCAAATTCTTCATTGCCTTCGCTTAAATTGTCATCAACAATATCAATCGTTACGGTTTTGCTAGTTTCCCCATCAGCAAAAGTTAAAGTTCCAGAAGTAGCGGTATAATCGTTCCCCGCGGTGGCAGTGGCTTCAATAGTGTCATAATCAATAGAAACTACACCATCACTCCCTTCAGTCCGCACAATAGTTATGTCAACTGTACCATCAGTTTCATTTACCTGATAAGTGTTGGTTGCCAAGCTAATAAAGCCAGGATTAATCTCAGAATCATTATCTTGAATATTGACCTGGGCTGATGTCACCGTAGATAGCGTTGCCCCACCTGTGGCGTTGTTGATACTTAAGCTAAAGTTTTCTGATCCTTCAACCAAATTATCTTCCAAGATAGGGATGCTAACGATTTTACTAGTTTCCCCATCAGCAAAAGTTAAAGTCCCAGATTGACCTTGGTAATCATTGCCAGCGATTGCCGTACCGTTAGCACTACTATAATCTACGCTCACAACGCCATCGCTACCCTGAGTACGTGTAACAACAACATCAACGGTACCATCGGCTTCGTTAACCTGATAACTATCAGTTTCTAAGCCAATCACACCTGGATTACTGGGGCTATCTCCAATCTCAATAATGCCGCGAAAAGTACCAGCGTAGCTATTGGGCATATCATTCCACTGTCGCGCCCCGCTAAAATTCATCTGGACATAATCTTCCCCAGCGGTAAAGTTGCCATTGAACTTGTAATCATTTGGTTCTCCTGCCGCCCAGTTACGGTAACTACTATTTTCACCGCTAACCCACTGGAAATTACCTTCTTGGTTTCTATCGGTTAATCCAATCCACAAGCGTTCAGTGTTACCAAAAGTTTGCTTAAGCCAAGCTTCTTCAGCAGCATCATTGATGGTAACTAAATTGCCACCTAAGCCTTCTGCTTCTGCTTGGGCTTGCGACCAAGATAACGAGCCAGAAGTTAATTGATATTCGTTACCGTTATAAGTAAAAGTGGGAGCAGCTTGCGGAATTTCGATAATGCCGCGAAAAGTGCCAGCATAGCTGTTGGGCATATCATTCCACTGTCGCGCCCCGCTAAAATTCATCTGGACATAATCTTCCCCTGCTGTAAAGTTGCCATTGAATTTATAATCATTTGGTTCTCCTGCCGCCCAGTTACGGTAACTACTATTTTCACCGCTAACCCACTGGAAATTACCTTCTTGGTTTCTATCAGTTAAGCCAATCCACAAGCGTTCAGTACCACTAAAGGTTTGCTTGATCCAAGCTTCTTCAGCAGCATCATTGATGGTAACTAAATTGCCCCCTAAGCTTTCTGCTTCTGCTTGAGCTTGCGACCAAGATAGAGTACCCGAAGTTAATTGATACTGGTTCCCGTTGTAAATGGGCAACACCGAATCAAAAGTATCTTGTGCCGTAGCAGCGATCGCAATATTCGCTTCAATATTTCCTGTAGCTACTTCTAAATTCCAATCTCCCCCTAAATTACTATGACCTGTCAAATCATTGGAAGCTGCAATATCTGCATCAGTTAATTGACTTAAATTTCTCACAAAATCAAGCCCAGTAGCCCCCGCAGCGACGTTGCAACCATACAGTAAAATATCTCCATTTTCTGCAAGCGAATCAGACCAATTAGCTAACTGAGAACTATAGTTTTCTAAATTATTAGTATCTAGTTGAACTGAGCCTAGTTGTAAAGAAGCTGTATCGCCGTGAGTGAGAATTTGAATACTATCAAGTTGACTATAACTGCTCAAAACCTCGCTTATTGCTTCAATACCATTTTGAGTAGAATCGATAACAACCACATCAGCAGTATCAATTCCTGAAATAAGAGTTTGATAATTATTAATACTTGAATCGACAAACAGAAGACTAGAATTACTTTCTGTAGCTGAATTTAGCTCATTAAAAGAAATATTATTCATTTATAATTACAAATAATTGTTAATACTTAAAGCTTGATATTTCTCAAGACATTTTTAAAATTACTTTGTAATTATACGGATACTTTAAAGACTTATTTTTGAAATTTGGAATAAGATCTGGCTTGGTTTATGAATCAAGAATAAAGTATTTTAAAATAACAATCCATTAGGAACTACTAATCCTTGCAGAGACTTCTGAGATGCAGTTAAATTTTTACCTTGAACCAGCACGCCAAATCCTCCCAAGCCTGTAGGGTCAATTAGCTGGTGTAAAGCATCACGACGTTTAAATATTTCAGAAATATTATATTTGCCACTGGAAAGCTCATTTAGGCGATCGCCCAGACCCAAAGCCATTAAAAACAGTCCTTGTTGAGTAAAGCCAATAGTTTGCAGGTCAGATAGTTCTCCTTGGCGTTGGAGGGCAGTAAAATCAACATGAGCAGTCAAGTCTTGATAGCCTAGATTCACATAGGGATTGTGATGATGGCGATGTTGATAGTAACACTGTAAAGTTCCTTGGCTGCGATTCGGTCGATAATAACGTTCGGCAGTATAGCCATAGTCAATGGTTAGCAGATAGCCTCGTTTAATTTTACTAGCGATCGCCTCAATCCAGTCTAAAGCTTGAAGATTAACCTCAGTACGATAACCATCAGAATATTGAGGTAGCAATAAGTCAATGCCAACTAGATCGAAATATCGAGTCAGTTTTTCAGTAGATAGCTCACCAATTGTTTCGATTAAGTGATCATCTTTAATGGTTAAATAAATTTCCTGAAGTTGATTATCCTGTTTAGTAATTAAATGAACAGGAAAAGCATCCACTAGCTCGTTAGAAAAAATACACCCTTCAATACTATTTTCAGGGATATCCTCCAGATTTTTCCAGGTAACTGACAATTCAGTGGATTTAAGTAATTCCTGCTGCTGTTTGATTAAAACTGGTGATTGCTCGATGATCGTGTAAGAAATTGCCTCAATTAGAGCCTGTTCATTGCTATTAAGGAAAAAGCGAACAATATCTTGAGCTAGTTCTCCATTACCTGCGCCCATTTCCACTACCGCAAAAGGATTAGGACAGCCTAATTTATGCCACATTTCTCTCAACCCAATTGCGATTAATTCACCAAAATCCTGACCTAGAGAAGCAGAAGTAAAAAAATCACCCTGAGAACCAATGCGTACTATTTCCGAGTTATAGTAGCCAAGATCTTGCTCATATAAGACCGTTGCCATATATTGAGCAAAAGTAATTCGCTTATTACTAGCGGAATTAATTTTAGTCAGAAGGATTTCCCTTAACTTCTGAGAATTAGAAAGTTCTGACAAATTCATGTTCAAATTACGCCTGTCTTGAAACCATATATCTCATTATGCAGCCAAGCGGACTATTCTCAAGGTGTCACATCCATACTCGGTTTTGACAATGATTGATGTAAGCTGTGGGGGAATTTAATTATCTTCTATATGATTATGTTCTGAGTTTGACTGTACTTGAATTCTGAATAATGAGATATGGTATAAACCGATTTAATTAATCCAAAGTGAATGAGTGGTTTAAAAAATAAGATTAAAGCAGCTACCTTAGTCGATATACTTCGGATTCGGGCGCATGAACAACCCCACCAGCCGATTTACAATTTTTTGCTGGACGGAGAAACGGCAGAAATTAGCCTGACATATGGTCAACTTGAGCAAAAAGCTCAGGCGATCGCCGCATATCTTCAATCTATCTGTTCTCCTCAAGATCGAGTTTTATTGCTATTTCCTGCGGGATTAGACTACATTACTGCTTTTTTTGGTTGTCTTTATGCTGGAGTAATTGCGATTCCAGCATATCCTCCTCGACCCAATCGCTCTTTAAACCGAATTCAAAATATTCTCAGCAACGCCGAGACTAATCTGGCTCTAACCAATCGTGAAACTTTGCAGGGTCTAGAACGGCAATTGTCACGCTCTAGCCAACTACAAAATTTACGCTGGATCACTACGGATACTCTGGAAGATAACTGGTCGCAAAGCTGGTATCAGCCTAATCTCAGGTCAGATGATATTGCTTTTTTGCAATATACTTCTGGTTCTACCGCAGAACCCAAGGGGGTCAGAATTGCCTATGATAATCTGATGCACAATCTGACGGCAATTCACAGTTGTTTTCAACATTCTGAACAAAGCAGAGGGGTAATTTGGCTTCCTCCATATCACGATATGGGTTTGATTGGGGGAGTTCTTCAACCTTTATTTGGTAACTTTTCCGTGACCTTGATGTCGCCGCTGATGTTTTTGCAAAATCCTTTGCGCTGGTTACGTGCTATTTCTAATTATCAGGCAAGTACTAGTGGTGGTCCAAACTTTGCCTATGACCTATGTGTTCGTAAATTTAAGCCAGAACAGCTAGCAGGACTGGATTTGAGCAGTTGGAAAGTAGCCTTTAATGGGGCAGAACCAATTAATCATGAAACTCTCCACAAATTTGCCACCACCTTTGCGACCTATGGATTTGATCCATCAGCATTTTATCCTTGTTACGGGATGGCAGAAGCGACTCTAATCATTTCAGGAGGCTCCCATAAGGGAGCAGTAGTGACCAAAACTGTTCAGGGTAAAGCTCTAGAACAAAATAAAATAATTAGTGCCGATCAAGATGAATCTTATCCCCACACCTTAGTTAGCTGTGGTCAAAGCTTAATCGATCAGAAAATTGTGATCGCTAATCCTGAAACTTTAGCCCACTGTCAGCCAGGGGAAGTGGGTGAAATTTGGGTATCTGGCTCTAGTATTGCTCAGGGTTATTGGAGACAGCCTGAGATAACTGAATCAACTTTTAATGCTTACCTCCAAGACACTCAAGAAGGACCTTTTTTGCGGACTGGAGATCTTGGCTTTATCGATCAAGGAGAGCTATTTTTTACAGGTCGTCTTAAGGATATGATTGTCATCAAAGGTCGCAATCATTATCCCCAAGATATTGAGAAAACAGTTGAAGAAACTAACTCTTGGATTCGTCCTAGCTGCGTAGCTAGCTTTTCGGTAAGCATTCAAGGAGAGGAAAAATTAATTGTCTTGGCAGAAGTTGAACGTCGCTATTGGAGTAGCAATCGCTCTAGTGCTAAATCAAACGGCAAGACATCCGACCCAGAGATGATCTCTGTCAAAGATTTAACTCAATCGATTAAAAAAGAGGTTGCTAAAAATCACGATCTGCAAGTATTTACAACTTTGCTACTAAGACCAGGTAGTTTACCCAAAACCTCTAGCGGTAAAATTCAACGCCATGCATGTCGAACCGAATATTTAGCTAGTAATTTTGCAGATTTATCTATTGTGTAAAACCACTACTACGATTAACCAACTGTTACTTGATCGCCTATGCTAATTACTTTTCCCGCCTCAGTTGGCGCTAATCTAGTATTTACTGCCAGCCGAAAAAAATGATTGAAGCGCGATTGCTCTGCCCATTGGGGTAAAGTTTTTTTTCTCTGTTCAATAAAAGTTTTTTGAAACTTAGGATAAGGCTGACCTGTATCGGGATCACGAACGATAACAATACAGCGTCGACAGGGATTGACTCCCCCAAATTCGACGTGACCAATGTTAAATTTAAGCGTTTGCTCTGCTGTAGAAAACAGGCGATCTTCCCAAAATGCAGGAACTCCAGCGATCTCAATATTGGCGCGAAAGCGACGACGAATATTTGCCGTATCTAGTTCAGGATACCAAGAAGCGATCGCCTCTAGGGTAGCAGTACTAACTATAGTTGCTCCAGGGGAGGCGGTATCATCAGGATATCCTAAATCTAGGTTTTGTTGAATCGTCACAGGGAACCCAAAATAATTCTCCAGCCAGTCGCAAATTAAATCCTGTTCTGAAATTATGTTAAATCTAACTATCTCTGTAGTATGTTCAATTCTTAAGGATAGTTGGTTGTTTGATTGATCAAATTGAGAGCGTAGAGCATAAATTTTCTGGTTGCGTTTGCCATTAACAAAGCCACCCTTGCAGTCAAAAATTGCCCAAGTGCGATCGCCTTTTAAGGCCCCTGATTCAAGAATCGTCACGCGATCGCAATCAACAGCATCTAAAGATTTAACGGGATAAATAGCAAGATGAGCTACGTAAGGTGCAATAGAAGTCATTTCATTTAACATTCAGCATTTATCATTTAACATTTCTTTTAAGAGGGATTAGACCTAAATATTCGCATCTTTTAATGATTAGTTGGGTCATAAATCTCAAGCCTGACAAAAATCAGTAATCACCTAACAAGCCACATTGCTGTTTTATCACTCTTTTATCATTCTAGACAAAGGAGGCTTGTCTCTTGTGAGTCAAATAACCATTTACATTATATCTGTCAAAAATTGATACAATATTGACAGTAAAACGATCATTACCAAGAAAAATGCCTAGACTTGCTTTTGATGTGGACGATCAATTTAGTCAAGAGTTTAACGAGTTAGTACAGTCAACTGGTGCTAGTTCTAAAGCTGATGCTTTCCGCAAAGCGATCTCTCTTTACAAGGTAGTGACAAAAGCTCAAAAACAGGGTGAAAAGCTAATGATTGCCGATTGTGATCGTCAACCTATTAGTGAAATTATTATTCTTTAGATTAGCTTAAGTAAAATCTTATGGGGTGAAATTATGCCATTCGGTCAATCGAAAGCTGTAAGAGCTTTAACTAAAAATATGTTAGAGAGTAAAGGACTTGAATCAGAAGTCGCTGCTTATATTAGTAGTTTCGCAGGGTTGGCTTCAGCAATAGTATCTCAAGTTAGTTTAGATCATGATCATCAATTAGCAGCTTTATCTCTAGAGAAATTAGAAGCAATACCTTCGGTATCAAAAACATCTGAAATATCTTCTGAAGCAGCGGCTCTGATTGCAGCTAATTCAAATGCTTTAGTAGAGGAAATGGAAAATATAATAGCTTCTGTAGAAAAAGGACATGACTATAGTCTTAACAATTTAGATACTAATAAAACTGAAGAAATTTTTAGTCAAATTGATTTAACTCAAGCTCGAATCAGTAAAGATCAAGAAGAGATTCAGTCTTTAGCTAACGAAACTGACAACCTATTGAATCAATTAGAATACAAGGCGAGTTAATGGCGATCTGGCAAGAAATTTGGCAGCTAGGTCAAAAGGTTTTAGCTCTGACCAAAACTACAGAAACTAATACGGCTAGTATCAAGAAAGTACATCAACAACAGCTAAAGTTAACTAAAGAGGTTATTAAACTTAAGCAAGAACTAGAAATAGAGAGACAAAAAAGCCAGCATCAAAAAGAACTTTATCAATCAGAAATAAACAGATATAAGGCTGAATTAGATAATAAGTTCAAAGAGTTAGAAATATTATTATTGCGTGCCAAGATTAATTCACAAGCTTCCACTTCAAATAAGAATCAGTCTAATTACCTAAAATTAGGAAAAGAAGAAGAATAAAAGTTTACAGTCATATATATTTTTTGGTTAATTGATAATTTTATAGTATTTAATAATCAAAGTACATTATCTATCTGAACAAAACTGAATTAAGCGAGATAATTGCTTAATCCAGTTGCCAGACAATACCTTAAGCGAATTTAGTTGAGCTTATTTTCTCCAAAAAACTAGTCTTAACTCTTCTGATCTATATCGGCAATAATTGCTGTAGCCTTCTCGCAAAGGGCTTCATGACATTTACCGTTAGTGGCGACGATGCAACCCCAGCGTTTCACATCACCCTGGTTATAGTAAACAGGTTCACCATTGACATAGGTAAATTTACCTCCAGCCTCGGTTAGGATCAATTCTGGTGCGGCAAAGTCCCAATCCTTAGCTGCCGATTTTCCTGAAAGCGAGAGATAGACATCAGATTCTTGTTCAAGCAGAGTAGAAATTTTACCTCCTACGCCGCCCATATATTTTTTCCCAGCAAAGGGCAGACGCTCAATTAACTCTTGAAAACGCTCGTCGCGGTGGGAACGACTGACAATTAAGTATAAATCCTCAATTTGATTGCGATCAGAAACTTTTATTGGTGTGACCGTGCCGTCTTTGGTTTCGACAAAAGTACCATTGTCTTTAGAGGCAAAATAAACTTTCCCAGCTTCAGGAATCGCAACAATTCCAATTACAGGGCGACCTTTATATGCTAGAGCAATATGCATCCCATATTCACCAGTCTTGTCGATAAAGTCTCTGGTACCATCAAGGGGGTCAATGATCCAAACCCAATCTTTAGCTATGGGTTCGGCTTTTTTAACGTCGAACGTTTCTTCAGATAAATAGCCAAATTCTGTTCCTAATGATGCTTGCAGTTTGCTCAAAATATGTCTGTTAGCGGCTAAATCTGCCTCAGTAACGGGACCATCCTTCTTATCTTTGATGTCTAAATCTGAAGTATCTTGATGATAAAAAGAACTGAGAATTTCTGCTGCTCCCCAGGCAACAGATCGAGCCATTTTGAGAATTTCTGCCAATTCAGCCTGATTTTTATCCAAAGTTATCTCCTATCAATATTGTGATTGTGTTATTTCTGCATCATCTTAACCAAATACTATATCTTAGTTGGTTCAGTCAAACACTGTATTAAGCTCTTTATATGGCGATCGCTTATTGGGTTGATACTCTGGTTTCGGGTCGAAACAAATGATTATGTTGAGGATGATATAAACGAGAACGGGTAGTTACAGCCTCCTGTAGGGCAGGACTAATTAAATATAGGGTAGTGCGAATTAGATTATGTTCGCGAGTAACCTCAGCCATCTGGGTTAAGGGAACCACCCATATTTGTTCATCTTGCCAACCCACGCGATAACAAACTGCCACAGGAGTATTCGGGGGATAATGTTGCAATAGCTTATCCTGAGCCTGCTCGATATGACGTGCCGCTAAATAAAGACATAAACTAGCTTGATGAGCAGCTAAAGAGGCTAACTCTTCAGCTTCGGGTACCGCTGAAGCTTTGCCACTAATTCGGGTGAGGATAATGGTCTGTACTAGCTCAGGAACGGTCAACTCTGTACTTAATTTTGCCGCAGCCGCTTGAAAAGCACTGATGCCAGGAACCAATTCAAAAGGAATCTCTGCTTCTTTAAAAGCCTGAATTTGCTCTGCGATCGCACTATACAAAGTAAGATCTCCAGAATGTAGTCGAACAACGGACTTACCTTGACGCACGCTGGCAATTGCTAGGGGAATAATCTGCTCTAGAGTTTTATTCCCCGTAGCAACTAATTCGGCATCATCACGGACATCTTGTAAAATTTGCTTGGGTACTAATGAATCGGCATAGAGAATAACATCGGCTTGGGATAAGATTTTATAAGCTTTAAGAGTTAGTAATTCTGGATCTCCTGGTCCTGCTCCGATAATATAAACTGCGGGTTCGAGAGTTGCTTGAGGTGATTTCATTAATTGATGTTCTGTATGCTGATGAAGAATAGATATGTTATTAACTTTATCTTTATTGTGATTTAGCTTTTCTAGTGCGTAACAATTGCACAAAGCGATCGCTCACTGTATGATCTCCTGTATCAGCGGCGTATTGGATTAGTTCTTCTCGCAATGTTTCAGCATCTTCTAAGGATAGTAAATTAACTAAAAGGAAGTAAACTCCTCGGAAACGGGGATCTTGCTTGTGTTTACTCGGACAATTTTTGTATTTTAAAAAAGTCTGTACAGCAAAGAAATCGCTGATTTTATCATGGCGAAATTTCCATTCTTTTACAGGTTCGTTAGCTGAGTTGAGAAATTGTTGACAGACAACCATTTTATAGCGTTCCATGCACTTTAATTCTTCTAGGTAATCTGATTCAGATAAAGGTAAATTATCTAACCGCATCTGATGAGCGTGTTCTGAAAACCTGTCAAGAGGAAATTGTTCGAGTTGTATGCTTTTATAATCTGCTGCCATCAAGTCGTATTGCTGCTGTTGCAAGCTAAAGATGTCTGGAGATTCATTACTAGCGATAATTTGACTTAAGACGGTTAAATCCATCGGATTAGAGAGAATATGTTGCATTTCTGCTAATTCTTCCCCAGATAAATTATTATTTAGAGCCTGATCAAGATAATATAAACAGGCGCGATTAAATTCTTGCTGATTTAATTTAGTTTCTCCAGCGAAATGAGGTTGACGAGACAGAAGAAATTCTTTAATTTGCACCTTTGTCAAAGGTTGCAAGATATAGATACGAGCTGTAGCAGGGGGTTTCCACTCTAAAGGCTGGGTAGAAATAATGATATTACCTTTAAAATAATCTTCTACAAACTGCTTAATAGACGCTCTGGTATCCGCATCAACCTCATTCAAACCATCGATACAGATATCCATCGCCCCGCTATAGATCAGATTACGCAGGAAATTATGATCTTGTGCTTTACCTTTAAGCTTATGCTGGATAGCCTCGATTACTCCCTCAGTACATCTGTCAGCAGTTAAATACACCGCAATTTTTTGGGACTTTTTGACTAGATGCCGCAGAAACAGAGATTTACCTAATCCAGAATCCACTTGCAGAATTATTTGTCCTTGCAACTTAGGAATCGCTGTTGGTAAAGGTTGAGTTTTTCCTGATGCTTCAATTTTCACCAACGAGTTAGGAAAATAAGCCTCTAAATCCGCATAATCCAGCTTGGCATCGGCTAATAGAGACTCCTTAAAGGGGGCAAATAAACGAGAACGAATAAACGGAATCCAAGTTAACAAAAACTCCACATAACCCAAGCCAATAATCCTCCGCACCCAAGGATTCCAGAAAAAGATCGCCTGAATTTGCGGGGATTTAGGATAGGCAAAAATCAGCAGCACCCAGAAACCAAAATGAACCAGCCATATTCTCCAAGCAGCAAAAATCCATTTCCAACCCTGTAAATTAGTTATCTTGGCTTTGACTGCCTCAGCATGAGTAGAATTAACTGCTTGTAGATTCTGATTGTGAGCTTGCAGCAATCCTATATCTTGAAATTTCCATTTACCTTCTTTAACAACTCTGGCAATTTGCTTTTCTAAATCATTGCGAAGGCGTGGAAGGGACGCGCTAGGTTGCCAAGCTTCTTTAAAGACTTGTAGGGTTTTGACTGCTTGTTCATGATTTTCTAAATCTGGATATTCTTGAGGTGAACCTAGCCATTTAATTAGGGTTAGAGTTTCCTCATTGGCATTGCTGAGAAAATAAGCTAAAAAACGATAGTTTGATGCTCTCCATTGATTCCTGAGGACTGCATTTAATATTGTCAGTATTGTTGATCTATTTGCGATACCAAATTTCTGTAATGTGCTTCTTACAGCTTCTTGAACGTTTTCTCCTTTAAAATTATTATCAGCAGTTAATAAAAGAATTGCTATCTGAACAGCATATTCTTTAGCTACCATTTTTCCTAATGTTTCTATCGCAGCACTTTGAACGTCTGAATCATTAGAGTCAGAGAGCAGAGCAGCTATCTGAACAGCATATTCTTTAGCTACCATTTTTCCTAATGTTTCTATCGCAGCACTTTGAACGTTTGAATCGTTAGAAGTAGAGAGCAGAGTGGCTATGTTATCAGCATGTTCTTTAGCATCCATTTTTCCTAATGTTTCTATCGCAACCCTTTGAACATTTAAATTATTAGAACCAGAGAGTAAGTTAGCTATTTTGTCAGCATGTTGTTTAGCTCCCATTTTTCCTAATGCTTCTATCGCAGCACTTTGAACGTTTGAATCGTTAGAAGTAGAGAGCAGAGCAGCTACATTGTCAGCATATTCTTTAGTTCCTAATCTCCTTAATGCACTCGTCACAGCTATTTGAACCGACGAATTATTGGAAGTGGAGAGCAGAGTAACTAGTTTATCAGCATGTTGTTTAGCTTTCATTTGTCCCAATGCATGTGCCGCAGCATATTGAATCGACAAATCATTGGAAGTAGAAAGCAGAGTAACTAGTTTATCAGCATGTTGTTTAGCTTCCATTTTTCCCAATGCATATGCCGCAGCGCTTAGAACACGATAATCACTAGAACCAGAGAGCAGAGTAAATATAGTAAATATGTTGTCAGCATGTTGTTTAGCTTCCATTTTTCCCAATGCATATGCCGCAGCGCTTAGAACATCTGGATTATTAGAACCAGAGAGTAAGTTAGCTATTTTGTCAGCCTGTTCTTTCCCTCCCATTGCCCCTAATGCTTCTATCGCAGCTCTTTG
>JBCDDK010000020.1:0-70305 GCA_039180345.1 Cyanobacteria bacterium P01_G01_bin.39
ATTTATTTATAAAGATTGCTCATTATTATAATTAGCTTTATTTTGCATAGCTCAAAATATTATTTTTTGATAAACAAACAACATATATTAATATTCTCTACTTTATTGCTTACTGTATTTGCTTTGAATTCATGTCATTGCTACCAATGCAAAGCAGAAGGTAAGATTTTTATTAGAAATCATCAGTATTCCGAATTTTTACAAAATGATTTAAGTAAGCTACAACTTTCTTTTGATGAAATCCTAAAGCTGATTAGCTCTGATGCAATAATTGATGATGTTATTATTGAGTTAAGTAAAAATCAACAATATCAAGAATATTTATCTCATAGACAATTTAAAAAGAGCTTTAATGCGGTAAAGATTCAAGGTACTGATGTTATCAGTCTTTCTTATAGCCATCGTAATGCTAATTTTGCTAATGAGGTGACTAACACTTGGATCGATACCATTATTAATCAAAGAATTAGGCGACATGCGGAGGTAAGTGAGAACCTGAATGCTTTATATAAAGACGGGACTTCTAGTAAAACGATTGATGAGGTTATTCGTAGACTGAGAAATAAGAATAAATTTAAGAATTATTTAGCTGATAATGATGTGACCAAAAACTTAATAATTAAGAGAACTTATGATCACAATTTAATTAATATTGATTATGAACATACAGATCCTGAGTTTGCTGATGATGTCGTAAAAACTTGGGTTTCTGTTATGTATGATTATTATGGCTACTTATCTGACATTTCTAAATTTATCGTTAATGAAAATATTACTGATACTGGATCAATAAGCTTGAATATTTATATAGATAATCGGGATATAGGAAGAATTCCTGACATACTAGAATATGCAGATGGTACTTGCTCTAAACCAAGGTTATTTGATTTTAAATAGCACAGAATTAAAACTATGAATAAAAAAGATCAGCAAGATATCTCAGATTTAACTTCAATTCAAGAGCCAATTACTAATGCATCTCCTGAAGTAAAACAGGTGATTGAACGGGTATTAAAATTGGAAAAAGACAAGCTGTATTTAAAAACGCCGCGCAACATTAATGATGATATCTTGAACGTGATTAAGCAAGTGGTGCAATGAAGTTAAATTACCTGCAACTTTGTAACTTTAGACAGTTTTATGGCAAAACACCACAGATTAGATTTGCCAGTGGCTCAAGGAATACTACCGTAATTTATGGTAATAATGGTGCAGGTAAGACTTCGCTGCTGAATGCTTTCACCTGGGTACTCTATGAAAAGTTTACTGCTGCTTTTGCTTCTCCTGAATTACTAGTCAACCAAAGAGCGATCGCCGAAGCGCCACCAGAACAAGCAATAGAATGTTGGGTGGAGTTGCAGTTTGAGTGCGATTACCCGCAGGGTACGCTTTGCGATCGCAAAATTTATCAGCTTAAGCGTAAGTGCTATGGCAATAAAGATGCCCAAGGGCAAGTTATATATAGTCCAGCTAAGTTATTTATGCTAGTTGCAGGAGATGATGGGCGTTGGTATCCACCGTTAGAACCTCCAGAAGATATCATCAATCGCATTTTGCCTGCTAGTTTGCATCAATATTTTTTCTTCGACGGGGAGAGAATGGATAGCTTTTTACGCCAAGATCATGACTCGAATATTGCCGAAGATACTAAAGAGCTTTTGGGAGTTAAGATTTTAGACCGAGGTATAGAACATCTAAAAAAAGCTAAAAGGACTCTGCAAGAAGAATTACAAGAGTTAGGAGATGCTCAAACAAAGCAACTATTACGAGAGCAAATAGATTTAGAACAGAAAAGTGAAGTTATCAGCCAACGTCTACAGGAAATCGTGGCGGAGGTAACTAGATTAGAAGAGTATAAAAGTAATTTATCGCAACAGCTATTAGCAATTAGTGGTGCCGCTGAAATTCAAAACCGTAAGCTGAAACTACTCAAACAGCAAAAAACGCTAAAAAAAGAGCTGATTGAGAGTAAAAATAATCTCAAAAAATTGTTATCTGGTAATAGTTATCAAGTATTTCTGCCAGCTATAGCCAATAGCTTTAGTGATCTATTACAAGAATTACGTGATCGCGGACAACTTGCTACTGGATTGAAACAAGAATTCATTGAGCAGCTTTTGACACAGCAACGCTGTCTTTGCGGCACAGAATTGACACCTGATACCGACTCCTATGAAAATGTAAAATCTTGGCTGAAACAAGCAGAAGTTAAACAGGTTGAAGATGCTGCACTCAATTTAGAAACTCAGGTAGCGACAACGGAGATTCAGTCAGAAAATTTTTGGCGAGAATTGGATCGACAGCAAAGGGAAATCAAAAATCAATATTTAATGCTTAATCAGCTTGAATCTGAAATTGAACACGCTGCCAAACAGTTAAAAAATTATCCGAGTCGCAATATACAGCAGTTACAGCAAAATATCGAAACTACTTCAGAACAAATCAAAAGCCTGATTTTAGAACAGGGAGAACTTCAACAACAAAAAAGCGATCGCACTCAACAGTTAGACAAATTAAAGCAAAAAATCGCCAAGCATAAGTTAACCCAAAGCAAACAAAAGTTAGCACAAAGAAGGATTGCTGTCGCCACAGATGCCAGCGATCGCTTAAATGAAGTTAGAACTAGACTAGAGAGACAGTTTCGTTTAGCCCTAGAACAGAAAGTACAGTCAATATTTAGCTTTATCTCCTTTACGCCCTATATTCCTCGACTCAGCCCTGATTACAGACTAACCTTAGTTGAACATACATCAGGAGTTGAAGTACCCGTTGCTGCATCTACAGGAGAAAATCAAATTTTGAGCTTATCTTTTATCGGTGGGATTATTGATCGGGTAAGACAATGGAGTCAGCGCAATACTTTAATGGGTTACGATAGCAGCAATTTTCCGATTGTTATGGACTCTCCTTTTGGCAGTCTTGATCAGATCTATCGCCGACAGGTAGCAAAAGCGATTCCCCAACTAGCCAATCAATTAATTATCTTGGTAACTAAAACCCAATGGGGAGGAGAGGTAGAAGCAGAAACAGCCCCCCTAATCGGTCAAGAGTATGTGTTAACCTATTATTCCCCAAAACCGAACTGTGAGTCCGACAATCTGCAACTTAATCAGCAAAATTATCATTTAATTAAGCCAAGTTTAAATAATTTTGAGTATACAGAAATTATTCGAGTACATTACGATTTGAAAGAGCGTAGTTCAAAACACTGACCGCTCGATAACTTCATCAAATTTTAACATTATTGAATGCCGTTAAATTTGAGTTATAACAGTGTAGGTTGACGATTAATTTCGACTATTTAGGGGTCAGAGGTAGGAGTAGGAGAAATGCTTTTCTTAGATCACACGCAGATACAGTATTGCAAGATTAAAAATCAAGATAAAACTATCTTGGGATTGATCTATAACAACAATTTGTTCATTAGAGAAAAAGCTTTTCCGAAAGAAGAAATGGAAATAGCGATTAAAGAATGTCGTGAAGAGTATCTCGATCATGACGAACGCTCCAAAATAGCCACTTTGCTAGTCAAAGAAAAAGATGGCATTGGGATTTGGATGGAGAATAATGAATATAAATCAGATATAATATCTACCTCAAATAGCAACCAAAAAGAGTCAAAAAGCCCAGTATCTTCAGGTCATAAAAAGTCTAAGGCTAATCTAAATCGAATTAGCGTAAGACAGCTAGCTCAAGAAATGCGCTCAGAACAAGGAGTAGAGATTAAAACTCGTCGATATAAATTAAAGCTATATCAAAGATGTTTTGTAGGCAATGAGGCTGTTGATTGGATTATTAGTAAAACAAAATTGTCTCGTACAGATGCGGTCAGTTTGGGTCAAAAAATGCTCGAAAAGGGAATTTTTCACCATGTTCTAGACGAGCATGAATTTAAAGACGAACCTTTATTTTATCGGTTTGATGCTGATGAAGGAAAAAGTATTTGGAACAGTTCGCTTTAGATAATTATTATAGTCGTTCTAATTAATTGACCTACCATCTCAGTAATTTGTTCGAGGGATTAACAAAGGCGTATAGTGAGTACATGCGGCTAAAGCCTTTGTTCGGACTTGCTTCGCAACCGCCGCATGTACTAGGGACTAGGGATTAGGGAAAGATAATTAGTATATACTTTCGTATGGTTCTTATTAGGAATGACCATAATAAACAATTCTAATCTTGTACAGCTAGATTACTAATTATCTCTCAATAGCGATCGCTATTGAGAAGATTGATTATATAAAGAAATACCCTAGAGATCAAATAATTAACCTAAGAAGTCCACGGCATTATTAATGCTATAGTCAGGAAAAATCCGTTTCAGACTATCATCATTCAGTACAAACTGGTGTTCTAAAACATGAGTAATAATTTCTCTGAAGTCAGTATTGACTGGTAAATCTCGATTTTCAAATAGCGAAGATTCACTTAAACCTGACCACTCTCCATATACTTTACCTCCACGAATGGCATCTCCCAAAAGCCACATAATATTGCCATATCCGTGGTCTGTACCTTTGTTCCCATTTTCTTTGACTGTTCTGCCAAACTCCGACATGACAATAATGATTGTTTCGGCAGAAATTGGCTCTAATCCTTCAACCAAAGCTGCTAAACCCTTGCCTAAAGAGGGTAGTAAACGATCAAAAACAGGATTTTGGTTAATGTGTGTATCCCACCCCCCAACTTCTAAAAATGCCAGCTGTGTCTTAGCATTACCAACCATTAATCTTGCTACTTCCGCCGCATCATCAACAAAGCTTGCCGCATTTTTGGCTCCCCGAGAAGCCGTGAGCATCTCCTGATTTAAATCAGCCAAAATAATCTTTCTTGCCTCACTGCCATCCTGATAAGCTTTACTCAGAACATCGCTACCGCTATAAAGGCTACTAAAAGCTCGGTCAACTCTAGGACGATCTGTCGGCATAGGGTTGGTAGAATTTAGACCAGGTTTGAGACTAGAAATCGGCATTTTGCCCTTGAGAATATAAGGAGTTGTCACACCTACGTTAAGTGCCTGGGTTAATCTCTCTTGAGGTAATTCTGCCAATAACCGATTCATCCAGCCATCTTGAGTGGTACGGATTCCTGGGGTTCCGTTTTCCATATAGTCCTGTGCCTGAAAATGAGAACGCTCTAAGACGGGAGACCCACAAGCATGGAAAAATGCTAGCTTTTTCTGTTGCCATAAAGGCATTAAGTCTTGCAACTTAGGATGTAGCCCAAAAAAGCCATCTAAATCAATGGCACCATTTTTTTCCTGGGGGTAAGGAACGGCAATAGTTGGTCTAAACTTCGGGTAATCGATTTCCTGGTGGGGAATAATTACATTTAAACCATCCACTGCTCCTCGTAAAAAAACTACTACCAAACGTTGGCGATCGCTTTTGGAGTTGGCTGAGTTTGCTCTTTGAGCAACCCAACTATTACATCCCACAGGAATTAACATCCCTGCGGTGGCTAAACCAGCAGCAGTAATTAATTTTCTTCTTTTCATAATTTTTGAGCTATTCTACTTAATTAACAGAATTTCAAATTCTATCGATACATTGCCTCGGGACTGCCCATAATCAGAGCAGAACGTAACCGATGTGGACTTTTGCCAATTACTTGTTTGGTATTTTGCGAAAGCTCTCCAAAATTGCGCTGTAGTTGTTGCGGTTGGATCGGATCGTTACGGTTTAATTTGCTATTGGCGATCGCCGTAGCTAAACTAGTTCTTTGTAACATCGCCTGGGGATTTAACCAAGCCTCTTGGGTATTTTTATAGCCAGTAGGAATTAAACATTGAAACAAAGGCATAGATAGCTGTTCCAACATGCCCCTAATTCGCAAATAATTAGGCTGCTTAATCTCTCCCATCCGTACTAAGGAAACTACATATTGATAAGGTGTTTTAAACTTTTGCTGGTAATATTGAGGGTCATTAAACTCGGGACTATGAATCAGAGTATTCATCAGAGTCAGAATGTTTCCCTCACTATCGAGAAATTCCTGGCTCAACTGATCAACTAAACTGACAGGAGGCTGATCAGCTACAAAGTACTGTGCCAATTTGTAGCTGATAAAACGTGCGGTTGCGGGATGACTCGCCAAAATATCTAAAGCCTGTTCGCCTTCCTGAATACCGTTAGCAGTAATTGTCTGACCCAAGAATAACTTATCGTTTTGATCGTGACGATTGTTATAGAAGAAAAAGCCTTTACGATCTCCTTTAGTACCAGTATTGTCTACACCCCAACCTGTTAGTATTCTCGCTAAAGCAATCACATCGTCCTGAGTATAGCCCCCATCAATGCCCAGAGTGTGCAGCTCCATCAACTCACGAGCATAGTTTTCATTCAAACCTATTTTCTGACGTTTGCCTAAAGGACTATTGGGAGCAGTATTTTTGATGTTATCAAGATAAATTAACATTGCTGGATGCTTCGCTGTCACCCCCAGCAAGTCACGAAAGTTACCTAAAGCATGAAACCTAATTTGATTTTCATAGTCATTAATCCATAGTCTAATTGGTCCTTTTTTTAAATAGACATTAAAGTGATTGAACCAAAAATCTACCATCACTTCCTGTAGCTGGCGATTAGAATAGATTGCTCTGGCTAGGTGGGCATTCAAGCTTTGATTTGCCGCTTGATTCTTTAGTTTGAAAATTTTGCGATTGATCTGTTGATTTTGCTTATCAGATAGTTGAAGTTTACGTAGCTTTTGATGATAAGCACTAATTTTTTTTTGCAGTGCGATTGGCTCTTGATTAATTAAATCGAGTTTGGCTACATAACTATTTAAAGAGGAAGATTCAGCTACTTGTTGAGGATTTAATTGTGATTGAAGATAAGCTTCAGTTCCTAATTGCTCGATCTGCTCAATCTGCGATGTAGTAACTCCGAAACTGAGTCTTTCCAGAATATGTCTTTGTTCGGGTGAAAGTACCTGATTCTCGGCTACTACTGGGTTAGCAAAACTAGACCACAAAATTAGGCTTAATACTAAGCTGATAATTGACACCTTTCGTCCAATACGTAATTTATCCCTCATTTATATTTATATTTTCTATTGTGAGTTGCCTTTTTTGGTTTTGTATTATAGCCTCTCTAAAATTTAATTTTATAAATTCAACTCTCAGCTATTTCCCATTTAGAAATAAGATTGCCAACGATTTTATAGGCAAACTAGATAATATTATTGAGTAAAATAAAGTTATGCCAACAAGAGTAACTTTTATGAGTGTATTCACTAAGCTATTCGCTATTATTTATAAATAAATACAAAGCTGCTAACAAGCAATAGTTAATATTTTTTCATTGATCCCTAGTGTTTTATCTGAGATTCAGCCTATTGCTATTGGAGTTTTGTATCAATAAAAATCTGCATAAATCTAAGGCATGATTAATCATGAAAACTTCAACTAATTTAGGTCAATCAATTACCTTCGCTTTATTACTAGCCTTTACTAGCATTGGCGTGATACTGTTGATGTCATTTGCTGGCAGTTAATTCAATCAGCAGTTAATAAAGTTATCCCGCAAAAAAACCAAGCCGTATTTTTGAGAGTAGCTTGGTTTTTTTAGCAATATTTACCGTTATGTCCGTTGGGAGACACCACTGTGTATTATGTCTACTAATTTAGAGATATAGATTTTGTAGACACTAAGTTGAACTGCTGTTAAATGTTCATAAACTTATAAGATTTAGTGTACTCTTTTTCTATTCAAGCAAAAAAAGGGGTAGTTGCATCTCTGTTAATGCTCTATAGCCCTGTAGAAGAATTATTTGACTTTAGAATTAAGCTTTAGATCAAGAGAAAATTAATTTCTACAACTGTAAGACTATCATCATACCTTTGATTTATATTTAGGAGATCTCCAGCAGCAGTTAGGAATTACGACTGATGATCCTGAATCAATGCCTAACAAACGGCGATAACGCGACCTGTAGACGACCGATCGCCCAAACCAGATTCGACTAAAGAATAATTTTTGGCGCTGCATAGTTACACAAAGGTGTATGGTGGGTTCCGCATGTATGATTTATCTCCAAAGAAGATCTATCAGTCACCCCGTCACCCCATCCTGACAAGGGTAGACTTTTTACATTTAAGGCTGAAATCAAGACAAGGAGGACAAGGGAGAAATGCTGATTTTTTCGTTCAAATGATAGTAAACACTCGCCTCTTTATGAGGTCCCCCCCCCCGTCACCCCGTCACCCCTTCAAACATAGCCATTCCATAATGATGCAACGCCGAGTCTTCTAAGGCGTTTTCCAAATTCGCTGATGATAGTCTTCTAATTTGGCATAAGGATCGTTATTGCTATGATGATGATGTCCGTGATCGTGTCCATGTCCATGTCCATGTCCATGTCCGTGACTATCTCCTGCCGCCAAACGAAACTTGCACATTTCACAGTTCATCACCACTTGACCTAACTGTGCCTCAATTTCTCTTTCTCGAAATACCTGCAATAACTGGGAAGCAATTCCCATTTCTGGTAAGAAAGCAAAATCAATCTCAGGATGTTGCTCTTCTTGCTGTGCTGTCAGATTGAAAATCTTCTCCATCAAAGTTCCTGTAAACAAGAAATAGGGTAAAACAATTACTCGTTTTGCTTGATAGAGATATGCCCGACGAAAACCCTCCTCTAAACGGGGATGGGTAATACCAATAAAACAAGTTTCCACAGTTTTATAACCGCTTCCTTCCCAAATAATTCTGGCTAGTTTGCAGACATCACCATTGGCATCAGGATCGCTGGAACCTCGACCGACAAATAACAACACCGTATCCTCCCGAGAGATATTGCGGGGGTTATGTTCTGGTCGATCTAATTGCCGCAGGCGATCGCGCCACAGTTCAATAATTTTGGGGGTAATACCAAAGTGGCGACCATAATTAAGGTTAATTTGAGGATAGGGCGATCGCGATCTATCTAATTCATTGGTCACATCGAATTTATTGTGTCTAGCCGCGAAAAGTAAGATCGGTAAAGCAGTAATCTCTGTAAAACCCTGTTCTACACAAGCTTCTACCCCCTGCTGAATTGTTGGTTCAGTCAATTCCAGAAAACAGGGAATTACAGGACGAGAAGTATCTAACTTTTGATATGTCTCGACAAAATCAAGAAAAGTCTGCCTTCCTCTAGCATTTCTGGTACCGTGACCAATAGCTAGCAATGGTCTTGGGTAGGGTAAAGGGGGTAATTGTAGCAGACTAGAATCAGTTGAAATTAGAGAATTGACCATCCGTACCTCGCAGATTTATTGTTCAAAAAAATAAGTGCGATCGGCGGGCATTCTGACTGAGAAGCTTCAAAAATACCTTGCAGTATTCTTTGCTTCATCACAGTTGCGGGACAGCGCTGGACTTTCACCAAACTTTCCCCATTACTTCTAATAGATGTTGATTATTAGAACCGAATCTTATTTAGCCTAACAGCACAACTAAGATTCAGCCTGACTTCAATTAAAAACTTAGCTTAAGTTTAAATAACTAGAGAGCTTGGCAAACAATTTATTGCTGCACCAAGCTCTCTCAATGTTTAGAATGTATTTAATTTATAATTGCACTAACGGCTTTTCGATCTACGGGGAGACTGCGTTACATAATTCCCAACTGACCGAGGATTCCCTGACCAGTAAAGTATTCCACAGCAATTGCTGCGGCAAAGCCGATCATCGCTAAACGACCGTTCCAGTCTTCTGCAAATTTAGTAAAGCCGAATTTGTTTTCTTGGTTTTCCATTAGTTTTTACCTCGCTAACTTTGTATCTATATATTAATATAGCTAAATTTTGATTAATGTAGCTTGACAAACAAAATGACAATGTGCATCTTTAATATTTTTTTTATAATTCAGTCGATTATTGTTCACTCTGAAAATAATCAATCAGACTAATCGCAAAGGAGTAAATAACTCTTACCAGAGAAGTTCAATTGGATTTCCTGTCTCTATCGCAGCCTGACACAATTTAGCCGTATCTTGAAGAACTCTAAGTTTCTCCTCTAGAAAAACATCGATAGACTTCGCATCGATATCGAGATTTTTTAGAAATGGTACAATCCTGGCAAATCCTCCGCCCTCAAGAGACTCAAGCTGTTGTTTTAAATTATTATTAGATCTAACTTCTCTTTGGTACAGGATTAAAATGATCTGCTGAATTTGATGATAAGGTAGATTGCCTTGTCCTAAAAACCATTTCTCAAGTTCTGCTACTTCCATCAGCCATAATTCAGCCTCCTGTGGTGAAATTCGCAGTTCTTCACTCAATCCGTTTAAAAAATAATTCCGCCATTCACCAACCTTTGAATAAATTTCAAAAGTAACATCGTCTTTAAAAACCTTGTTTAAGACAAAGCCTAACTCGATAATTTCATCGGGACAGAATTGAACCAGCATTCCATCAACATGTCCACACTTATACCTATTTTCTACGTTCTCTTGCCAGGTTTTAATTTCTTTTTTTTTCCTGTTGGATAATTTTTGCCACTTAGAGTTTTGGTAAGGTTGATCATGACAGCTACTATTCGGCAGCGATATTCTATTAGGACAGTTACAGCGGACTTGAACCCATTTACCCATAATCGAGTCTATGACTAAAGGTTGCTTATTCAACCAGCATAGCTATTTTCAAGATCTAAAGAACTAATTTTTTGTATGATCTGATTTGAAGAACAATCATTAATAATCAAAAATCAAATAAATTCTGTGGTTATCAATTCAATATCTAAAAATGATCCTCTATCACAATTAGATTGGCAGTGGCGAGGTCATAAAATACGCTATGCCGTCGCAGGTGAAGGCAATCCCCTATTATTAATTCATGGTTTCGGGGCTTCCATTGGTCACTGGAAAAATAATATTCCCGTCTTAGCAGATGCAGGATATAGGGTATATGCCATAGATTTATTGGGCTTTGGGGCTTCAGATAAGGCACCTTTAGATTACACCTTAGAACTTTGGCAAGCACAAATCACAGATTTTTGGCAAGAAAAAATCAACGAACCGACGATTTTTGTTGGTAACTCTATTGGTGCTTTACTAGCGTTACTGCTAGTTACGGAAACTCCTGAAATAGCTGCGGGAGGAGTTTTAATCAACTGTGCTGGGGGACTAAATCATCGCCCAGGAGATTTTAATCCTATTTTGGGATTAGTTATGAATGGGTTTGCCAAATTGGTGAGTTCGCCCCTGACAGGTAATTTTATTTTTAATAATATCCGTCGCAAAAGCCAAATTAAACGCACACTTTACCAAGTTTACCGCGATCGCAATGCCGTGACGGATGAATTAGTAGAAATGCTCTATCAACCATCCTGTGATCCAGGCGCACAGCAGGTTTTTGCCTCGGTTCTAACCGCGCCAGCGGGGAAAACTCCAGACGAGCTATTACCTAATTTACAGCATCCTTTGCTGGTAATTTGGGGCGAAAAAGATCCTTGGACTCCCGTTACTGGAGCAAAGATTTATCAGGATTTAGCTAACAGTAATTCTGCGGTAAAATTTGAGGTCATTCCTAATGCAGGGCATTGTCCCCATGACGAAAACCCCACCGCCGTTAATTCCCAGATTATTGAGTGGCTATCTGACTTGGACTTATGATATCCAGAATTTCTTGATATAGTTGACGAGTAAATTGAAACTTTCTCGTATTATGCTATGTAAAATATGGAATAAACATAGGTAACAGTTGTTATGTTTATTCCATATCTGATGGATATTCAAGAAGTTTATGCATGACAGTAAGTCTAATAAATAAAACATTTATTTCAAATGGAAATTACACCTTATATGCCTGTAATAGTTGAGGGAGAGTATTTATCAATAACTCAAACTCGATGAATCTGCTAAAGATGTCGGTATATCACGAGAATTATTAAAGCGCCAAAGAGCAAAATGGGAAGAAAAGATTATAGAGATTGAACCTCTTGATTACCAACATGAAACACTATGGCGAGACTATAGTAGAGAATTAGAGCGAATTTCTTCTTTAGAAAGACTTTATGAAAAGCGTCAAAAATTCAGAGAGAATGACAATTGGGAAAGATTAAACCAAGATTATAAAAAATACAGAACAAAAGCTTTACAAGAAATGATTGCAATTCGCAGAAGAAATGTGACAGATCTAGAGTTAGAGTTATCAAAAAGAGGATTTTCTGTTGAAATAAAAAGACAAATTGAGCATGAGAATGATGAACTAAAAAGGCTACAGAAAGAATTAAATGAACTACACAATTAATCATTGTGATTAAAATCGCCTAAATAAAAATATATTAAAGTTTTGGTTTAAATAGTTAGACATAAATCACTGAATATATTGAGCATAATCAAATTCTCTGTGATTTGATTCATTCTACTGTGAAAGTTTCGTGTTAAAAATTATCCAATATAATTAATACAGCGGTTTGCAAACAAGCTAAGTACAGTTATAAGCCCCAATCTCAATGAACAAGCAAAATAAGTGTACTTAAAAAACCTGAACACCGCTATATCTAAATGTATGCCAACAATTCTTAGGATAGAAGCATATCGTTTTTACTTTTACAGTCACGAGCCAAATGAACCTCCCCACATTCATATAGATAGAGATAACATTACAGCAAAATTTTGGTTGCAACCAGTCGCATTAGCAAAAAATATAGGATTTAGAGGCAAAGAATTGAGAAAGCTGGAATCATTAGTAAGGGAACACCAAATTAAATTATTAGAGGCTTGGAATGAGTATTTTTGCAATTAAGGCTGATGAGAGGGTACAGCATGTCTACTTTACAGAAGATACTATAAGTGTAGATATCATGGATGGCAGAACTATTACTGTTCCTCTGGCTTGGTACCCACGACTTTTAGCAGCGACTCCCGAACAAAGAGAGAAATGGTCAGTTTGTGGTGGTGGTTATGGTATTCACTGGTCAGAAATAGATGAGGATCTTAGTACAGAAGGACTACTACGAGGCGCACCAGCACCCCGCAGTCAATTTCAAGATAAATAGTGGTCTCAAATGCGATCCGCAAAGCGGTGTCGAAGACTGTCGCATTTTGCTAAAAATGAATCAGTTTTGCAGCTTATTTAAGGACAAGCAGTGAATTTACTTGTCCTAATTAATATCAATACTGCGAGATTTTGACCAACTAGTTTGATTTTTAATCTTCGTGATCTTCAAAAGGATCTCCTAAATCAGTAGACGGTGGACCGAATGCTGTATAAATTGAATATCCAGTGATAGCGACTAACACGGCACCAATACTGATGCTAAGAACTATTGCAGGTTCCATAAGTAAATATAAATTTTGATGACACTTATCCTATAATATTACAGAAGATTACGAAAAATTTGATATTACATCTCTATTGGACTTATGTCACAACAAACTCGTTTGGGAAATATTCTCAAGCCTCTTAACTCCGAATACGGTAAGGTTGCTCCTGGTTGGGGAACTACCGTATTAATGGGAGTATTCATGGCTTTATTTTTGGTTTTTCTCTTGATTATTCTGCAACTTTATAATTCTTCCCTAATTCTTGAAGGGGTTAATGTGGACTGGAGAACTTTAAGTCGTTAGACGCCAAACCATACATTTTAAATACCTTATTAGCTTATTTTATAGTTTGATTTTCAAAATAATTGGGAATCAGACTATATATTTATTTAATCTATTAAACTTTAGGAAATTAAGACCATGAACATTTTTGGCATTGGTTTACCAGAAATGGCTTTGATCACAATCGTCGCTTTATTAGTATTTGGTCCCAAAAAGCTGCCAGAGATTGGTCGCAGCGTTGCTAAAACCCTCCGCAGTTTTCAAGATGCCTCTAAAGAATTTGAAAACGAATTTAAGAAAGAAGCTGCAAGTATTGAGAAATCCATTAGCATGAATGCCAAGTTGGAAAGTGCTAAAGAGTCAGAATCAGCTTCAATAACTAAGGCTGAAACTACTGAATCAGAAGCATGATTCAACATCTCAAGAGAATGTCTGAAAAATATTAAATCATGCCAGCTTAGTACCGCTTTGTTTAAGTAGGAAGTAGGGAGTAGAAAGTAGCAAGTTATATACAGTCAGGATTTTAACTGAAATAAAGAGAATCATTCTCTTGCTGCCCACTTAAAAAATCTTGACCTCCATGACCAAACAGGCGGTCATTACCGTTGTTACCATTAAGACGGTCGTTGCCATCTCCTCCAAATAAGCGATCCGCAGGCTAGGCGGAGCCTAATCGCTACCTTCGCCACCACGAAGTACATCATTACCCCAGTCTCCTTTTAGTAGATCGTTACCATTGTTACCCCAAAGGATATCATGACCACAGCCACCGAAAAGGGAGTCCTTACCATCTTGTCCGTACAGGCGATGCCTTCGGCTATGCTTCGCAAATCGCTATCTGCATTACCATAAATAGTATCCTCTCCTAAACCACCACTGAGGTAGATGAATCGAGCGTTTAACTCGAAGCCTTTGTTAGCAGACCACCTGCGGCACCTAAACCTAAAAAATTAGGCAACCAAGCCGCTAGCCAAGGGGGAATAACTCCTGAAATACCTAAAGATTGGGAAATAAAGGAAAATAGATAATAGCCAAAAATTAAACCTACACAAATGCCGAAGCTAGTTGCTTTGCCCGAATCTTGGGGTTGAATACCCAAAACTGCACCAATCGTAGCAAACACAAGACAGGCAAAGGGAATGGCAATTTTTTCATGTATCCGCACCTGCCATTTACGCGCCCGAGGTTCATCGCCACTGAGTTTGATTACTTCGAGATATTCTCTTGCCTCAACAATACTCATCTCCTTAGTTTTTTTGCTCTTTTTGGTAATGTCAAAAGCTGTTTGGGGCAATGCTAGCTGCTGATGCACAAAGCGGACGATATTGCGATAGCTGCCGTCAATACCCACAAGATAAATTGTGCCATCATAAAAATCCCAGATATTTTCCGCGACATTCCATTTTGCCGAACTGGCAACTATAATCTGACTGACAGATCTACGAGAACGATCCAACACCGTAATATTTTTCATTTGCTCGCCGTCAAATTCTTCAGCATAGAACAAGCGAGTCAATACTTCTTTTTTTTCCTCTTCTGTAACTTGCACATCTCCATATTCAGGAAACAGAATATTCTGGGTTTGAAAATCAGGTCGGGTATTTCCCAAGGCTTGTGTCAGAGTTACTGAAGCCTGATAGCTTGCTGCTGGAGCCACAAAATTGTTGAACCACAGGGTTAAGGATACAATACACAAGCTAAAGGCGATCGCCGGCATAATCAGACGATATAAACTTACGCCAATACTTCTGAGGGCAATTAGTTCGCTATCGCTGGTGAGCCGACTATAGGTCATTAAAGTCGCCAATAACATTGACATCGGAAAAGCAAAGACGATAAATTCTGGCATCCTCAGCAGCAAAATTTTCCCTGCTACCCCCCAATGTAGTCCTGAATCTGTCACCTGACGAATTAGTTCAAAAACTGCTCCAATGGATAAACCCAGTGAGGTAAAAATACCCATGCCAAAGAGGAAGGGCGAAATTAACTCTTTGATGATGTAGAGATTCATCACGGAGATACCAAAACTTTGGCGATCAATTAATGGAGCTTTATAGGTACCGATTTTCATGGGAGCGGTTGAAAAGAGAAACTTAGCCGTAGCCTAACCTTAATTTTGCCAGTTGTTAGAGATTCATGATTTTTTGGCGTTATTCTGACTACGGCGGTCGTATATTTGCTGTAATTCTAGTTCATGGTCAATTGCCCAGTCCGCCAACACTTCCAACGGCTCGATTAATTTAAGACCAAATGCGGTCAAGCTATACTCTGTCTTAGGAGGGACGACGGGGTAAATTTTGCGCTTTAGTATATTATCTGACTCTAGCCTTCTCAAGGTCTGAGTTAACATTTTTTTGGAGATTCCAGGTATTTCTCGCTGTAGTTCACTATATCGCTTAGTACCTTGTTTTAGAATATATAAAACTGGCAATGTCCATTTATCACCAACAATATTGATCAACTGACGTACAGGGCAATTTTTGTTAAGAAGAGGTTCGTTCATATTCTTAGGTACCATCGAGTAACTATACAACTAAATGGTTCCTACTTGCAAAAAAAAGTCTACATAAGTCATATTAAAGCTAACTAGCAAAGATTAAGATTTTATTTATATTTACTATGGCTTTTTATCGGGTATTAAGCAACCAAGCACTAGGTGCATCTTTATTATTGATGGTTATGACAGGCTGCGGTAAACAGCCAGAAGCTCAGGCTCCGCCTCCTGCTGTGCCAGTAGTAATTCAAGATCTAGAGAGCAATAATGTTAAAGTGAGTACAGAATTTAACTCGCGAATAGAGGCGAAGCAGAGAGTTGCTCTAGCTCCGAGGGTCGATGGTCGAGTGTTAGAAATCGCTGTACAGGAGGGAGATCAGGTCAAGCAAGGAGATTTGATCGTTCAGTTACAGCTAGGTCGAGAGCAAGGGGAAGTAGTAGCTGCGGAATCTGAGGTTAATATTCAGCGAGCCAATGTACGTAATGCTGAAGCAGAATTACGAGTAGCCGAAGCCGAGGTGGCCAGTGCCGAAGCGGGGGTGGAACAAGGAAAAGCTGATTTGCGGGAGAAGGACGCAGATTTAGCTCTGGCAGAAACCAATATGACTAGAACTGAGTTTTTAGTAAAAGAAGGCGCTCAAGCACAGCAGGTTCTAGATGATCGCACCCGAGATATTAGCGCGGCTAAATCTCAAAGGGATGCTTTATCAGCAGCCTTAAACTCCAATTTAAAAGCTCTTAGTGCCGCTCAAGAAAGAGTAGCTGCTGCTCGTTCAGCGATCGCTGGACAACAGGCAGCCTTAAGGCGAGCGGAGGCATTGGTAGGAGTTGCCACAGAAAATCTGGATTTTAATCGCATTACGGCACCCATAGATGGGGTAGTCGGCGATATAGAACCCAAAGTGGGTGATTACCTAGAGGCTGGGGATCAAGTCACCAGTATTATCCAAGACGATGCTTTAGAGCTGCTAGTAAGCGTACCTGTAGAGCAAGCTAACCGTTTAGCCCTAGGTTTACCAGTAGAAATAGTCAACCGCCAGGGAGAAGCGATCGCTGAAGGTGACATTAGCTTTATCTCTCCCAGAACCGATCTCAGCTCTCAGTCACTACTAGTTAAGGCAGCATTCAATAACAACGGTAAATTAAAAGATGACACCAGCGTTAGAGCGAGAATTATTTGGTCAGAAGAACCAGGAATTCTGATTCCCACCGCCGCCGTATCACGAATTGCGGGCAAAACCTTTGTCTTTGTCGCCAAGGAACAAGAACAAGAAGATGGCTCAACGGCTCTAGTTGCCGAACAACGACCTGTCGAACTAGGAGAAATCCAGGGGCAGTCTTACCAGATTATTTCTGGTTTAGAATTAGGTGATCGTTTAATTACTTCGGGAATACTGAGCCTAGCAGATGGTACTGTAATCGATCCTGAATCAGCTACAGTTAGCACTCAGACAATCAAATAACAATAATTTTCGAGTTGTTTAATTATGCTTCATGGTTTTGGTAACCGTCCATCACCAGTCGATACTCGGGATTAATTAGCCATTAGTATGGTTAAGCCATACCCCGGCAGCAGAACAATCATTACTCAATAACTAATAATTCAAATGATCCTCAGTATCGCCGATACTTTTATCAAGAGACCAGTCTTGACGACAGTCTGTGCCGCCATCATCGTGCTGATTGGCGGCATTAGCATTCCCATGCTACCTATTTCTCAGTTACCCCAGGTAGCCCCAATCCAGGTGGAAGTGACCTCTACCTATATTGGCGCTGATGCCGAGACTACTGAGACCAATGTAACTACGATTGTGGAACGAGAAATCAATGGAGTTGAGGGGATGAGCTATATGTCCTCCAATACCAGCAATGATGGTGTAAGCAATATAGTCGTTTCTTTTCCCCCCAGTACCGACCGTAATATCGCCCAGGTCAACGTTCAGAATCGAGTCGCTCTCTCTGAACCACAGCTACCAAGTTCGGTACAGCAGACAGGGGTAACCGTGCAGAAATCTTCCCCAGATTTGCTCTTGGGAATTGCTTTTTATGCTCCGAATGGTGAATATGATGATTTATTTCTCAGTAATTATTTAGATCTCTATGTTTTAGACCAGGTCAAAAGAATTGAAGGGGTTGGCAGAGCAATTATTTTTGGTGAACGAAAATACGCCATGCGTCTCTGGCTCGAACCCGATGCCCTAGCGGCTCGTAATTTGAGTTCTAGCGATGTTGTTAATGCGCTCCAAGAGCAAAACATCCAAGTTGGTGCTGGTAGTATTGGTAGACAGCCTTCCCCTGAAAATCAACAGTTTGAATTTACCCTCCGTGCTTCAGGCAGATTAAGATCGGCACGGGAATTTGATAATTTAGTAGTAGGGACAGGAGAAAACGGCAACCTAATTAAGTTGCGGGATATTGGTCGTGCTGAGTTGGGGGCAGAAAACTACGATACCTCGGCAGAATTTAAAGGCAACCCAGCGGTAGGGATGGGGATCTTTCAACTACCTGGCAGTAATGCTTTAGAAGTTGGCAGCGCTATCAAAGAGACGATTGCTGAACTATCAAACGATTTTCCCCCAGGAATGAATTACGAAATCGCCCTGGATACTACTGAATTTGTTCAGGTATCGATGACCGAGGTGATCAAAACCTTAGTTCAGGCAATTTTACTGGTAGTTTTAATTATCTTTATCTTTTTGCAAGATTGGCGCACTACAATTATTCCTGCGATCGCCATTCCTGTATCATTGATTGGGGCATTTGCCTTCCTCAATATCTTTGGCTTTCAGATTAATACCCTGACTCTGTTTGCCATGGTCTTATCCACAGGGCTAGTGGTAGATGATGGGATTGTCGTAGTTGAGGCGATCGCTTCTAAGGTAGAGCGGGGAATGAAGCCCAAAATTGCGGCGATCGATACTATGAATGAGTTGAGCGGAGCGGTAATTGCTACCTCCTTGGTCTTGATGGCAGTGTTTATTCCTGTGTCTTTCTTTCCTGGCTCCACAGGGGTGATTTTTAAGCAGTTTGCTCTAACTATTGTTTTTGCAGTAGCTCTTTCAACCTTTAATGCCCTGACTTTTTCGCCAACTATGGCGGGTATTCTGTTACGCCCTGCTAAAGAAAGAAAGGGGATTTTGGGCAAGGTATTCACTAAGTTTAATCAGGTCTTTGACTGGATTACCACTAGGTATACTCAGGCAATTACTTTTTTAACCAGAAAATATATTCGTCCGTTTGTGATTGCTGGTTTTACGGCTTTAATTCTGTTTACTTACTTTTTATATAGTCAGATTCCTACAGGGTTCATACCCGAAGAAGATCAGGGTTACTTCTTTACCATTGTCCAGGCTCCCGATGGCGTATCTTTGAACTATACCCAGGATGTGATGGAGCAGGTAGGAGATAAAATTGCCGAGGTGCCAGACATCGAAAGCTATTTTGCTCTCAGCGGCTTTGGTTTTGAAGGAAATGGTAGTAGTCGTGGTTTTGTCTTTGGTAAGCTCAAGCCCTGGTCAGAACGACCACAGCAAGACCAGTCTATCTATTCTATTCTGGGTCGTCTCAATGGTTCTTTTCAAGGCATTACAGGGGCGAGAGCCTTTGCCGTTAATGCACCTCCCGTTAGAGGTTTAAGTACTTTTGGTGGTTTTGAATTTCAACTCCAAGATCGTCGTGGACTGCCAATCTCTGTCTTAGTAGAAAATGCCAACAAAATGATTGCGGAGGCAAACCAAAGACCTGAAATTGGAGGTGCTTTTACCCAGTTTGCCGCCAATACACCTCAAATTGAAGTTGAGGTATATCGCGATCGCGCTAAATCGTTAGGAGTGGAAATTGATGATATTTTTGATACCTTACAGTCTTATCTGGGGTCTCAATATGTCAATGACTTTGTTTTAGGACAGAGACAATATCGAGTTTATATTCAGGCTGATGGCGACTTCCGTGCCAAACCCCAGGATATTGAACAGCTTTATGTGCGTTCTACTACTGGCGCGTTGATCTCGTTAGATACTCTGGTCTATTTAAAGGAATTTACTGGACCACAAACCATTACTCACTACAACCTATTCCGTGCGATCAAGATTCAAGGTTCCCCTGCCCCTGGCTATAGTACAGGACAAGCGATCCAAGCGATGGAGGAAGTGGCAGCACAGATTTTACCTGCTAGTCTCGGCTATGAATGGACAGGTACAGCATTGGAAGAAAAATCTGCGGGGGGACAGTCGGCAATCATCTTTGGTTTGGGCTTATTGATGGCATTCCTGGTCTTAGCTGCTCAATACGAAAGTTATGTCGACCCGATTATTATCATGCTAACCGTGCCGTTAGCTGTTCTAGGTGCGATCGCTGCTATCTGGCTCAGAGCCAATATTCTTCAGGCAGGAAGCATTTGGCCCGTGATTAACAATGATGTTTATGTTCAAGTAGGTCTAGTCATGTTGATCGGGCTGGCAAGTAAAAACGCCATCCTGATCGTCGAATATGCCAATCAACTTAAGGAGCAAGGTCTAAACACCGTCAAGGCAGCCATCAAGGCTGGTCAAGAGCGTTTTCGACCAATCTTAATGACCGCAATTTCCAGCTTGGTCGGGTTCTATCCTTTGGTTGTGGCTACAGGTGCTGGAGCATCTAGTCGTTGGTCTTTGGGAACTGCGGTTTTTGGCGGCATGCTATTTGCTACCGCACTAACTTTATTCTTAGTACCCTCTCTATACATTGTGATTAAAGGTCTTGAATCTTTAGCTAAAGGAGATAAAGGTTCTGGAGATTCTGGAAGTTCTGGAGGTGATAGTAAAAATGGGTCTTCCCATAATGGTCGTGTTGGTTCAAGAGAAGAATTAGCAAAAGAACTAGCAAATCAGTACAAAATAGACCCATCTGATCCAAATCCACAGACACTTTAGGATTAGTTAATTCAATTAGCCAGAAAGAATAGATCTTGGATCTATTCTTTTTTTGTTTTGCTCGATAATCGTCAAAGGAGATTATGTGGGAGGTAGTAGGTAGTAGATATTCAACTAACGACTAACGATATTATCTCGCATGACGAGACTAACAACCCGAAACACTAATTTTTGTACGTAGGTTTTCAATTTTTAAACTTTTATGAGCCGATTGCTGAAATCCTTATCTTGTATAGATTTTAAAATTAGGTGCGATTACCCTGTACTCTAAACAAAGGCAACGGTTCCACCTCATGTATTAGCTTCGCGTCCCTTACCAGCAAAGCTGACCGCATATTCCTTAGCCTTGCTACAATACTCAACCTTAAGAACTAAGAACTCTGAACAACACCATCCTCGGTTGCCAACTCTAAATCAGCAATGTTCAAATTAATCACCCTGACATCATAAAGACTTTCAATCCAAACCCTAGCACCACACATCGGATTATCGGGGCGATACACTACACGACATCCTCCTGGTATTTCTACTTCATGTCCATATTGATTAGTATTTCCTCTTTTAACTGTAATTACGGGCTGTTTACAGGGCTTTTTTTGATTTTGTTTAATTCTATGGGTGTTTACATGAACTACAGTTTTGGCAGGCTTTGAGGATTGCGCCAACGAGGAGCAGGACCTCTGCTTCCTGGCTTGATAATCGGCTTGCCATTAAAAAGGGGAATTAGCCATGTCCTACCCGTTTTGTATGCGCCTTCTACTCTCCCTGCAATTAGCAGTATTCTCAGTCTTCCCGTAGAGATCTTGAGAATCTTGGCTGTTTCTGTAGTACCAACTATCATTTAACTCTAACTTGATCGTTATAGTTTTTAACTTACCAATATGTTGGTTCTCGAAGCAAAGACATACGGAAAACAAGCTCAATACGACGGAATGGATGAAGCCATTAGAACTTGGTCAATTCATACGTAACAAAGCACTACGCTATTGGATGGAACAATAAAGGTGTAGGGAAATATCAGCTATCAGCGTACTGTAAGGTGTAGCTGCTAAGTTTCCTTTTGCCCATAAGTTAAATTCAATAGCGAGACAAAGTAGTGCCGATAGAGCTTGGGCTGCGATATCCCATTTCTATACCAATTGCAAAAATCAAGTTAAAGGAAAAAAGGCTATCCAAAATTCAAAAAATATTCTCGTTCAGTAGAGTATAAAACTTCAGGTTGGAAGTTATCTGACAACAGAAAACAAATAACCTTCACCGACAAAAATAATATTGGTCGAGTCAAGCTGAAAAGCAGTAGAGACTTGAACTGGTATGACATTAAACAATTCAAGCGAGTAAGAATAGTTAGACGTGCCGATGGCTATTATTGTCAGTTTATAGTTGATGCTGATAATAGAGAAAAACTTGAACCGTCCTATTTTGTCTGTGAACTACGAATTCTCGCGCATTTATGCCGAGAAACGTCAACACGATAAGACTTCTTTAAGTTATGCGATCGCTAAGCCAACTTACAGAATTCAATAATTTGTAATATGCGATTATGCTCTGCGTACTAGCAAAGCTGATCGCAAAAATACTCAAGAATTATATTCAAAGCAAATATTTAAAAAAAATTGTCCAAAAAAAATGAGTGGCAATTCAAACCACTCATCTAACCATCGGGTTCAGTTAAACTTATCTATCTATTAGTTAAAAGCTTATACTGAAACAGCTTTTTTATTACTAGTAGAAAGTTCTCCTTTAGCATATTTGGCTGCATAATCATCCAAGGAAACTTGCTTGATTTTGCTAGCGTTACCAGCCGTACCAAACGCTTCATAGCGTCTGAGACATACAGTTTTCATATATGCAATAGAAGGCTTGAGGAAGTGACGGGGGTCAAAGTTTGCAGGATCTTTGTCAGCAGCTTCGCGAATAGCAGCAGTGATTGCCAAACGGTTATCAGTGTCAATATTAACTTTGCGAACACCACTCTTGATGCCTTTTTGAATTTCTTCTACGGGTACACCATAAGTTTCGGGAATTTTACCACCGTGTTGATTGATGATATCAATCCACTCTTGAGGTACAGAAGAAGAACCGTGCATTACCAAGTGAACATTAGGCAAACGACGGTGAATTTCTTCAATTCTACTGATTGCTAGAATTTCTCCTGTAGGTTTGCGAGTGAACTTATAAGCACCGTGGCTAGTACCAATCGCTACAGCTAGAGCATCTACTTGAGTGCGCTCTACAAATTCTACTGCCTCATCCGGATCAGTCAATAACTGCTCTTTACTTAAAGCACCTTCAAAACCGTGACCGTCTTCTGCTTCACCTTTTCCAGTTTCTAGAGAACCTAAACAACCAAGTTCACCTTCAACAGATGCCCCTACAGAGTGAGCAACTTTAACTACTTCAGCAGTTACATTAACGTTATATTCAAAACTAGCAGGAGTTTTGGCATCTGCTTCTAAAGAACCATCCATCATGACGCTGGTAAAACCATTGCGAATTGCCGAATAGCAAGTAGCAGGACTATTACCATGATCCTGGTGCATTGCAATTGGAATATGTGGATAGCTTTCGGCTGCTGCCATTACCAAATGGCGGAGGAAGTTTTCCCCAGCATATTTACGTGCGCCACGGGAAGCTTGTAAGATGACAGGGCTATCAGCCTCACTTGCAGCTTCCATGATGGAGATAATTTGCTCCATGTTATTAACGTTGTACGCAGGAATACCATAGTCGTTTTCAGCAGCGTGTTCTAAAAGCAAACGCATTGGGACGAGCGCCATATATAATCTCCCTGATTTATATTTTTGTCAAATAGTAAGTTTTTAAGAAATTTAAACTTCTTACATGTCAATCTTAAGATATTTTTTACATCTCGACTCATCTAATTTTGCTAGTCAATTAAAAAAACAAAGATTTAAATTATTTTTACTTATCTATATACAGAGAAGCATAAAAAAAACATATGTCAATAATATCTTTGTTTGGCTTGTTGGAGTTGGATAATATTATTATTGAGACAAATGGAATTATCAGCCTGGATCGAAATTATTCCTTGACGACGAAGTTTCCCCATCAGCCTGGTTACAGTGACCCGAGTAGAACCAATCGCACTACCAATCTGAGCGTGGGTCAAAGTATAAGGTAAACAATAAATGTCTCCCTGATGAATACCATATTCTTCCACCAATAAGGTCAGAAAACTTGTGAGGCGGTCAATAGTTTTGCGTTGTCCTAATGCGCTCAACCATAGTAGTTTTCTTTGATGTTGATAGCGAAAATCTTCATATAGTTGTTGACGAAAATTAGGCCAGTTATCTACATCTTGCCAGTATAGCCAAGCAACGTGAGTCTGGTCGACGTGAGCATAAGCATTAACGCTAAAAGAAGACTGGGTAACAATCTCGAAGGGTTTCTGTGCGCCCACAAAACCTAAAAAAGATTCATTCAACTCTTCTAAATCTGATTTAGCTGATTCGGTTGAAGAATCTTGTTCTGGGGAATTTTGAATCTTACTGACTAAACGTACTGCTCCTTGATTAACCAAGTAAATCAACTGGGGACGTGCAGGTATTTGTTCATCTCGACGAAAAATGCGATCGCGATAATGGATTTTTGCCCAGTCAATGATATTTTGCCAGTTCAGAGCTGGGCGGGATTCCTCAGATGGATTTTCGGAAAATTGCATAGTGGGAGGCAAAATGTAAGATATCAACGCATATTTGATTTTACATGGATAGCAATGTATCAAAAAATACTAATTCACATAAATTTTTCAAAATAGCTCTCAATCAGGAAAAACTAACAATTTCCCTCAAAAATTCAATCAAACAGTGGCTACTATCAACTTGGGATTTATATCAACAAAAGTTTGAGTTTACGGTAAAAGATGATTTTATTGCGGCAGCCATTGTCAGTAAAATCTCTTTAGTAAAATCCCAATTACTCAGTGTAAATTCCCTGGAAAATATTAATCAGCTTCAGGGGCAATCAAAATTCATTCCTATAGTGTATGGCTGTCCCTTTGGACGAATTTTAGCTTCTGAGTCTCAGTTATCTTTACAAATAATTGTGACAAATTTAGGGACGTTACTCCAATCAAAACAAAATATTTTTATTACTGAATCGGAGCTTAAATTATCAGTGGTATTACTAGACTCAGGTTGGCTTAATTTTTATTTGGATTCAAAAACTCTGGTTGTTTGGCTAAATAAATTATTAAATCAAATTCAAGTTAAACAGCGATCGCTTGACGTGATTAATGTTCATAATAATATTTCAACGGCAAGGCTACTATCAGTACAGTATATTCATGCCCGCTGCTGTAGTTTGTTACGTTTAGGAGCCAGAGAAAAACTAATTACGTTGCAAGATAACTTGGCTCAGTCAGAAGTGCTATGGCAATCACCAGTAGCAATTTCCTGGCTCGATCAAGAACAAAATTTGTGGCTGAGTGAATTATCAGAATATGATTTACTGCGTCAGCTTTTGTTCGTTACTGATATATTTACCAATACAGTTGAGCAAGACTGGACAGAGATAGCCATGTGCTTGAGTAAGGCAACCGCAATTTTTTTTGCCGAATGCCGCTTTCTAGGAGAAATAAAGCAAAAGTATCCAGCCAAAGCGATCGCACGTCTGGGTTTGATTGCCATAGTTCAATACTGGCTTGAATTAATCTTGACTGAGAAATTAAACTTACCAGCACCTACACACTTGTGACAGTCAACAGTCAACAGTCAACAGTCAACAGCGGTGCGACCCCGCGCCGCCGACAGGCGCAAGGGAACGCGCACCGAAACAGTCAACAAAATTATAGATAAATTGCTGATGATGAAATGTATAAAATTCTGGGAGAATCGAAGCTAAGATATATCAGCAATCAGAATAAAAGAGCAAAGATTACGACCTCAATAATGGATGCTAAAGCCGAACCAACCGTAAGCGTGATCATTCCGGCATATAATTGCGATCGCTATATTGTTCAAGCTGTAGAAAGTGTACTAAATCAAGAACAATGTAGTTATGAAATAATTGTCATTGACGATGGTTCAACCGATGCCACAGAAGATGTACTAAAACCATATCGCGATCAACTACACTATGTTAAACAAGAAAATCAGGGAGTAGCGGCAGCTCGTAATCATGGAATAGAGCTTGCCCAAGGTAATTTTGTGGCATTTTTGGATGCTGATGACTATTTTTTGCCAGGAAAATTAGCTCGTCAGGCAGAAATTCTGTTCAGATGCCCCAATTTAGGCATGATTCATAGCGGATGGCAAAGAGTAGATCATCAAGGAAACAAATTATTGGATGTTTGCCCTTGGGTACAAATTCCTGAACTAAATTTAGAAACCTGGCTGCGCTGGAAACCTGTATTGCCTAGTGCCATGATGTTTCGTCGAGAATGGTTGCAATATGTCGGTGGATTTGATCCTCGTTTTCCTCCAGCAGAAGATACTAACTTGGTCTTAAAATTGGCTTTAAAAGGCTGTAAAACCGCCTGGCTTAAAGAAATTACGGTTTGTTATCGTCAACATGAATCCAGCGCCATGCACAAGGGCATACCTCAGGCTAAGTCTTTGCTGGCTGTGACTGATGATTTTTTCAATCAACCTGGTTTGCCCCCTAAAGTTCGCTTGATGGAGCAGTCTGTGCGTTACGGAACTTTAATCTGGATTGCCTGGTATATACAACATACAGGATATCCACAAGGGATGAAAGAATATCTGCAAATGGCTTGGAATTATCGTCCCAATTCAGGAACAGAAACTTTAGTAACTTGGGTTGAAAGTTTTGCTGAGTTTGCTCGTAACTGGGGGGTTGAGTTTAGAAGCAATGAGCTAACCTCCTCCTCACAATGGCAAGATCTGGTTCAGTGGATGCTAAAAACTAGCAGTCCAATTGACGAAGTCCAGGGGCAAACCTTGCCCAAAGCAGAGGTTACTGTTGACCAAAATACAACTAATGATTCATGATTCATTATTAGTATATGAGGCATAGCATTGTTGTGCAGGTCATTTATTATTCTGCGGCACTGTAAAGCAGACAAAAATCGCAGACTAAAGCCTTTGTATCATGACCGAGAAAGGGCTTACTCTCATTTGCGTTTACCGAAACGTTCTTCAATAACTCCATAACTCGATAAGAGTAGTGAAGTTCTCTCTTTTAATGACGCAACGTAGATTTAGCTTGCTGACTCGGCAATACAGGATTGAGATAATTAGGAATCGTATAATTTGCTATGACTATTGCACGTACAATTTGTCTCGGGTTCCTCGCTCTAATTGTGATGGGGACTTTGCTACTAATGATGCCTTTTGCTACTGTTGCAGGCAGCTGGAATAGTTTCATTGTAGCTCTATTTACCTCTACTTCTGCCGTCTGTGTAACGGGTTTAGCAGTGGTAGATACAGGAAGTGATTTCTCTTTTTGGGGACAATTAATTATTTTATTCTTAATTCAAGTTGGTGGCTTAGGCTATATGATGACCACTACTTTCCTAATTTTGCTTTTAGGTCGAAAATTTGATTTAAGACAAAAATTTGCCATTCAAGAATCTTTTGATCGCCCTTTTTTGCAGGGTAGTAGTAATCTAGTACGCTCAATTATTGCTACTACATTAGTTTTTGAAATTACAGGCATATTTTTACTGCTACGAACTTTTGTACCTGAATACGGTTGGACTCAAGGATTATGGTATGCAGTTTTTCACAGTATCAGTGCTTGGAATAATGCAGGCTTTAGTCTGTTCTCAGATAGCTTAGTGGCATATCGTTCTGACTGGACAATTAATTTAGTTATTCCCGCTTTGGTTATCTTTGGCGGAATTGGTTATCAGGTAATTATCGAAATGTACCTGTGGCTAACTAACAAAATCCAAGGTAAATCAGAAAGATTTTGCTTTTCTCTCAACTTTAAGGTGGTAGTTAGCACCACTATTTTGCTACTAATTGTCGGAACTATGGCATTTTTTCTAACGGAGTTACATAATTCAGCTACATTAGCTAATTTGAGTTTTAAGGATAAATTTTTGGCAGCTTGGTTTCAGTCGATGAGTACCAGGACAGCGGGGTTCAACAGTATTGATTTGGGCAATATGACCACGGCAGGCTTGTTTATCACCATGGGCTTTATGTTTATTGGAGCTAGTCCTAGCGGTACAGGAGGAGGGATCAAAACTACCACCTTCAGAATCATGTATAACAGTACCAAATCAGTTTTACAAGGTAAAGACGAGGTAGTTTTATATCAAAGAGAAGTCCCTAGTACGCTAATTCTCAAGGCGGTAGCGGTGGTTTTTGGTACGGCAGCGTCAATTGTCTTGGTCACGATTTTAATTGCTTCAATTGATACTCAATTCAATTTTTTGCAAATTTTATTTGAGGTGATTTCCGCCTTTGCCACAGTTGGCTTATCTACAGGTATTACTAGTAGTTTCGCTGTGGCATCTAAATTTATCTTAGTGTTTGCGATGTATGTTGGTCGGGTAAGTATTCTAATTCTGATTGCAGCTATAATTGGCGATCCGCGACCCAGCAATTTACAATACCCCGAGGAAAATCTGCTGGTAGGCTGAAACAATCGTAGTAAAAATAGTTTAAATGTTCTAGTTAAACGCGGGTATTAATTAATATTCAAGAATATTCCAGATTTACTGTCGACACAACTATGATATAAATATTTATGATTGTGAATTAAAAAGCCACATTTCATGATATTTTTTGGTCAGCTACAGGCTTACTAATTATTGCTCTTTCTACTTGGCATTTATCAACCCTTACAGCATCTTGCAACAACAGTAACTTGAAATAATGTATACTACATAGACTACGGTGCTTGTAGTAGATACTGTTTTGATGTCAGCCTGGATATGTTGAGTCGCTCGACAGCGCCAAAATAAGGCATCAGACTTAGTAAAGATTTCCTGATCGTCTCCAACTAATAATAACTAGCTCGTTAGATAAATTTTATGACAGCAGTATCTCCCAAAAATTTTGAATCTTATCAATCTCCACAGTTAGCTTCAAACATTAAGCTCAGAGACATTATCAGCACTTTGCCCAAAGAAGTTTTTGTTAAAAATCCTCGCAAAGCTTGGACAAAGTTAGCTATCAATGTTGTATGTGTCGCTCTAGGTTATTGGGCTGTTGCAGTTTCTCCTTGGTATTTATTACCTATCGCTTGGGTATTTTTAGGCACAGGATTACAGGGCTTTTTCGTTATTGCCCACGATTGCGGACATCGTTCTTTCTCTAATCAGATCTGGGTCAACGATTTGGTAGGGCATACGATGACACTATTAATCATCTATCCCTACCATGCTTGGCGTATTTTACATAACTATCACCATAAACATACCAACAAGCTTGGTGTAGATAATGCTTGGGACCCTTTTACGACAGAAACTTTTGACAATTCTTCTAGCACTTTGCAGTGGCTCTATCGGAGAATGCGGGGTTGGTTTTGGTGGATGGGTTCAATTATACATTGGGCAAAATTACACTTTAACTGGCAGAAATTTGAGGGTAAGCAAAGAGAGCAGGTGCGTTTTTCCGTATTACTAGTTTTAATTGGTGGTGGTGCAATTTATACTAGTTTATTCTGGTTTACTGGCTTTACTGGTTTAATTAAATTTTGGCTGATGCCCTGGCTGGTCTACCATTTCTGGATGAGTACATTTACCATGTTTCATCACACTATGCCTGAGATTCCTTTCAAGCCAGAAGCAGAATGGAATGAGGCACAGGCTCAACTATCAGGTACGGTCAACTGTAAGTATCCTTGGTGGGTAGAATTTCTTTGTCATGATATTAACGTTCATATTCCACATCATTTAACCACAGCAATTCCTTGGTATCATCTACGCCAGGCACACCAAAGTTTGGTGGATAATTGGGGAGATTATCTCTACGAAGATTGCACTTTCAACTGGAAGTTAATTCAGAAAGTAACTAAGACTTGCCATCTTTATGAAGAGCAGCATAACTATCAGAGTGTTGAGGATTATCGCTTATCAAATTTAAGCTCGGCTGAGTCTCAAGAGTAATTAAGCATTGATAATTAAAGGTTGATCGGTGGCATAGCGGTAAAGCAGTTGCCTGTAAAATAATTGAAGCTAGAAGTAAATTATTCTACAGGCAATAATAGTTGGTACCTAACCTATTACCGATAAGGCGAGCGATAAAAAGGTTTTTTCACCACTGTAGCAGGATAGTTTTTGCCCCTAATTTCTACTTCTAGAGTCTGTTCAACTTTACTCAGTGACTTAGGTACATAGGCAAGTGCGATCGCTTTTCCGACCGTGGGGGCTAAAGTCCCGCTGGTTACTTCTCCTATGATCTCTCCTTCAAAGACTACTGGATATCCATGACGAGCAATATAGCGTCCTGACATCTCTAATCCTACTAGACGACGTTTGACCCCTTCAGCTTTTTGTTGTTCTAATACGGAACGTCCGATGAAGTCCCCTTTATCTTTAAGATGCACTACCCAACCCAAACCAGCTTCTAAAGGGGTAGTGGTATCATCAATTTCTTGTCCATATAAACTCATTGCCGCTTCTAACCTTAGGGTATCTCTTGCGCCCAAACCGCAAGGGATAACTCCTGCTTCCAGTAAATCTTGCCATAGCTGTCTGGCTGCATTTGGCTCTAACATAATTTCAAAACCATCTTCTCCTGTATAGCCAGTGCGGGCAATAAATGCGGGAGAACTATTAATTGTGACGGTTTGATGAGTAAATGCCGTCATTGATGCCAATTTTTCTGGAACAAGGCTTTGTAAAATAGCTGCCGCTTTGGGACCTTGGAGGGCGATTAAGGCTTGCTCTTGAGAAATATCCGACATATCAATCAAACTATCTTTTAGATGGCTTAATATCCAAGTTTTATCCTTGTCAGTTGTCCCTGCATTGACAATGACAATTGCCTGCTCTTCAGTACCTTGTTGACCCTGATAATAAAAGATAATGTCGTCAATAATTCCGCCCTCCCGATTAAGCAATACCGTATACATTGCCTGACCAGGTTGCAGACGGCTTAAATCTGACGGAACTAAAGTTTGCCAAGTATCAATCAATTTCTCTCCTGAAAAAGTAAATTTGCCCATGTGGGAAATATCAAACATTCCCGCTTCGGTACGTACTGCTTGATGTTCTAGTTTTAATCCCGAGAATTGTACTGGCATCTCCCAACCAGAAAAAACGGTAAATCGGGCTTGTTGTTCCTTGGCAAGTGAATATAGAGGAGTCTTTAATAGATTCGATGATTGAGCCGTCATAAATTTTAAATGTTATTGAGGTTTACTCAATTAAAGTATTTGTACCTAATAACTTAGTTTAATGCTGCTTGAGACAAGAGTAGATAAGTTAATTCCCTCAGAAGTCGAATTATGGTAGCCTATTCGGGTATGATTTAATAATCGCGTAACATTTGTTTCAATTAAGCTGAGTTGCTTCACTTGCTAATAAGTAGAGTGAACTTCAACCCTCAACACATAATGTTGTTGAGCTTATAGTTGAAACAAGAATACCAATTAATATTTTTGCCAATTAATTTAGATTTATCAGGAGCGACTTAACATGGCTACTCTCAAAATTGCTGTTTATATCACCGTATTTTTCTTTATCGGATTGTTTATCTTTGGCTTCTTGTCTAGCGATCCTTCCCGTAATCCTGGTGGTAGTGACTCTGAGTGATTTTTAAAGAGTCAATTTACATAACAAAAAAGGGGCGTTTAATCAGCCCTTTTTTTATGAGTCTTATCCTACAGGTAGAATCCGATTCTGGTGTTATGGTCGATTCAAATAAAGACTTTATGAATAGAATTTAAATAAACCTTCCCTAATCACTAATCCCTAGTCCCTAGTCCCTAATCCCTCGAACAAATAGCTCAGGGAATAGATCAATTAATTAGAACGACTATGTAAATGAATCAAGCTTCAGAATTTTGGTACGTAGTTCAGCAGCAAGACCAGACTTGCCAAGTTGTAAGTTTTGCAAGTGAACAAACGAAAACCCCAGAGCAAAAGCAATGGGGTCATTATCTCAGCGAGCAAGAGGCGATCGCCAAAAAGATTGGTTTAATTAGGGCAGGTAAGTGTAAACCAGAATAATTAAAATATACAGAAATACACTTGTGCTTGATCTATTTCGCCGCTTGAGGTTCCCCTGATTTTTGTGCCTGTATATTCTCATTTAAGACATCTAACGCCTTGGAAAACTGGAGATCTTCTTCCGTACCTATCTTAGAGCGATCGCCTCCATAAAGTTCTTCAAGCTGCTCATCGCTCAACTCAACCAAGATATCGGGGGGGATACCTTCTTTGTTAATATCTCGACCACTAGGAGTCAAGTACTTGGCGATCGTTACCGCTAATCCCGAACCATCTCCTAAAGGTCGAACCGACTGAACTAAACCTTTGCCAAAAGTTTTTGTCCCCAGCAGAGTAGCTCTTTTGTTGTCTTGTAAGGCACCAGAGAGAATCTCACTAGCACTGGCAGAACCCTCATTAACCAAAACTACTAAAGGTTTATCGGTTAACGCCTTATTTTTTGCCGATTCGCGATCGCTAATTCCTTGGCGATCAACTGTAGAAACAATCGTTCCTTCATCTAGCCACATGCGAGCAATGTTGATGCTGGAGTAGAGCAAGCCACCTGGATTAGAACGTAAATCCAAAACGTAACCTACTACTTGCTCTTGTTCATGTTCATTAATTACCTTCTGCATGTCTTTAGCAGCATGTTCATTAAAGGTAGTTAGGCGAATATAACCGACTTTACCTAGTTCAGTATCTTTAACACTAGCCCTGACTGGATGAATTTCAATTCGTTCACGCACAATAGCGTAGTCACTTTGGTTGCCGTTGCGCTCAATCGTCAGAGTAACGTTGCTGCCTCGTTCTCCTCTAATTAATTTAACGGCATCATTTACATCCATGCCAGTAGTGTCCTTACCGTCGATCGCGACAATTATGTCTTGAGCTATGATTCCTGCCTCAAACGCAGGAGTATCTTCTATCGGGGAAATAACTATTAGCTTGTCTGTTTCTTCATCCTTGGCAATCTGAATTCCCACCCCTGTCAACTCTCCAGAAGTATCAATCCGCATATTCTGAAACTCTTCAGGATTCATGAAGCGAGTATAAGGATCTTCAAGTTTGCCCAGCATTTCACGAATTGCTTCGTAAGCATCTTCTGTGTTCCCATAGGAGGCATTGTTAATATATTCTTGGCGAATTTTTAACCAATCAGTATTGTTAAAGGTAGTATCAACGTATTGATGATTAATTATTTGCCAAACTTCGTCAATTGTTTCCTTGGGGGCGCTTTTGATTAAGGCTTGACTTTGAGATAAATGAATCCCCGTCCCAGTAACGGCAACTGTTGCTAAAGCTACCGCAGTTGATCCTAATACGAGTCTTTTTGCTGTAATTACCATAGGCTTAAAAATATACTAAATATTGCCAGAAAACTATATTCCCTCTGCTCAAGAATTTGGTGTAAATAAATGTAAATACGATAAATCTGGACTTAAGTAAAGAAGGTTGCTCATTAGACAAGGAGACTAGAGAATATTCTAGACGAAATAAAGCGCTCAATGCCCTAATTGCAGCAAGTGCGCATTAGGTGATAGAAAGTAGCCTCTATATTTTGCCGCAATAAAACAGCCAGGCTCAAACCGTTACAAGAGATAGAAGTCCATGACTAGATGACTATGGTTAAAGTTTAATCTACCACAGGCAGCTTTGGCTTTCAGTGATTTAAGAACATACTTCATGATCATTTATCACTTAGCATGTCTAAGACGTATTAACCCAGTGTAGCGAATTACATCAGAGACTTTATGATTCTCTTTTTTATGACCATTGACCAGACTTGTGCCACATTCTTTTATATTAACTGCTATTACTCGGGTGGTAAATTCTAAATGTAGCGGTTAAGATAAATTCTCCAGTTTACCAAGCCTTAGATAGAGCCTAACACTGTGAAACAATCCAGTGTTAGCATACGCCAACCAGATGCAGGTTGACGAGCGACCCCCTAAAGGGTTCAGCAGGTGCTTCGGGGGGGGAAACCCCGCCGCGAGAGTGGAACAAGCCGAAACAAGTACTCCTAACAGAGACTTCGTAACGGCGTTTCCTCTCGCAAAGACCGTACTAACTCACCGCGCCGCCGAAAGGCGTAAGACAAAGGCACAGCTTGCGGAGCAAGCAAGCATCGCAAGCTGCGATTTGAGCGTGAGACACGCCGAACTTGTTTCGGCATGTGTAATCGAGCTGTTGAGCCATTCGGCTCTGTGCCTCATGTACGCGCGAGTTTGAGTTTTACTAAAACTAGATAGGGAACTCTATCGCTTCAGCCAAACAGCCAAGCACTTAGAGTTGAGAAATACTAAGTCAACCGTTTAATTTTACCTCTGGCAACTGTCAGCTAATCGGGGCGAACTGAGCACAATTATGATGGCTATGATGGCTGATAATTGCTGTGTGCAGGTTACGAAACAACTAACGCGACTGAAGTTATTGCTCTAAACTTTATTATAGAAACTACAACATGAGCGCATTTCCTCCTCCTCAATTAAAGCACAAGATAGCTTTAGTCAATCTCCACAGACAGCGTTTAGAGCGGATTTCATTAGGTCGGTCTAGTTTAATAATATGCAGCACATTGAGTTTATTTTTGCTGTCAACCTTATCTTATTGGCAAGTAAAGAAGCAAAGTCAAATTAAAATTAACGGTGGCAAGCTAGTAAATAAAAATACCATTTACCGTACTTTAAGTTTTGACTACCCTCAATTCATCTGGACTATTGATGGCAAAGAGTTAGAAAAAAATATTAAATCGATTCCTTCTGTTGCCGCCGCCAAAGTTAATCGCCAAATTATCCCTCCTCAAATTGTCATCTCTCTCCAGGAAAAAAGCCCTGTGGCATTAGCTTCATTTCAAGGACAAGTAGGATTTTTAGACCCTCAAGGCGATTGGATATCCCTCAATTTTTACAGTAACTTCAATAACGATCTTCGATTGCCAAAATTGAAGGTAATTAATTATCAGATAGAGTACAAAAGCACTTGGAAAAAAGTATATAGCTTAATATCTCGTCATCCTAAGCTAGAAGTATCCCAAGTGCAGTGGAACCCCTCAGGCAGTATTTTTATTCAGACAAAAATAGGACGATTTTTGTTGGGTTCTGAATTATCTCAAATAGAACAGCAGTTTCAAATCATGAGCAGACTAAAAAACTTACCCCAGCACCATGCCAGTAGAGAAATTGCCTATATAGACGTAAGTAATCCTGAGGTGATTTTGATTCAAAGATACTAATAATATAGTTGAAAAAACCTTTATTACGTATATTTACTGATTAATTACCATGCTTTTATCACTTCTTCCGTAATTTCTTGGAGGATAGTTAGAGCCAGGTGTTTAATAATTACAAAAACTTTAATATTTAGCATAAATTACAACTAGCTAGATAATAATAATTTTGAGTTAAGCTACCAAATTGAATCCTGAATAAGAAAACCAAGCGCGGAAACTTTGATGCACGCCCATGTCACTAGAAAAAAGAAACGTTAATACTTTCAATAATGAAGTTAACTATAGTCATTCTAAGTTGCCCATAGCTTTAGGGAACAATTCTTTAGGTGGCGGCGGGATGGGGATACCTTTCAGGGGTAATAATAGTTCCCAAATTCCCAAAGAAGAAATTAGGAGTAATAAGATAGTGCCAAGTAATGTCGCTAAGATTAAAGTGATGGGAGTGGGCGGTGGCGGCTGTAATGCAGTGAACCGCATGATCGAAAGCCAGGTATCTGGTATTGAGTTTTGGGCAATTAACACAGATGCTCAAGCTCTAGATAACGCCATGGCTCCTCAGAAGCTGCAAATTGGGCAAAAGATTACTAGAGGTCTGGGAGCTGGTGGGAATCCTGCTATTGGTCAAAAAGCGGCAGAAGAGTCTAGAGACGAACTGGCTCATGCTTTAGAAAATACAGATCTAGTATTTATTACTGCTGGCATGGGCGGCGGTACTGGTACTGGAGCAGCTCCCATCGCGGCGGAAGTAGCTAAGGAAATGGGCTGTTTAACTGTAGGTGTGGTCACTCGACCTTTTACTTTTGAAGGCAGACGCCGCACTAAGCAAGCAGAGAAGGGAATCGAGGCTTTCCGCAGCCGTGTCGATACGCTAATCGTAATTCCCAATAATCAACTGCTGTCAGTAATTTCTCCTGAGACTCCAGTACAGGAGGCTTTCGGTGTGGCTGATGATGTACTGCGCCAAGGCGTACAGGGGATTTCGGATATTATTACTATTCCTGGCTTGATTAACGTTGACTTTGCTGACGTTAGAGCAATTATGGCGGATGCTGGTTCGGCATTAATGGGAATTGGCATGGGTTCAGGTAAATCTCGGGCAAGAGAAGCCGCTGTGGCTGCTGTATCTTCACCGTTGTTAGAAGCTTCAATTCATGGTGCTAAGGGAGTGGTAATTAATATCACTGGTGGATACGATCTCACCCTACATGAAGTCAATGCGGCGGCTGATAGTATTTACGAAGTGGTTGACGAAGATGCCAACATCATCTTTGGTGCCGTGATTGATGAAACTATGGATGGAGAAGTCAGGATCACGGTCATTGCTACAGGGTTTGATGCCGAAACAGATGAGTTTGAATTGGAAGAGCCTCAGACTGAGTCAAAAACAGTTTTTCAAGCTATGCCAGCTATTCCTCAACCAGAAAGAGGTAAGCTTAAAGAAAGCGGTCGAATTGAAATTCCTGACTTTTTACAACGCAGGCGCTTTCCCAAAAACTAAATGAATTGGTTAATCTTCGCCAGAAATATTGATCATCAACAGATCATTATTTTTGGGTTTAAAGCCAAAGATAGGAAAATATTTTGACTCACATAGCTCTAACTATTGCTGGCTCCGATAGTGCGGGAGGAGCAGGAATTCAGGCAGATTTAAAAACTTTTGCCATGCACTGTGTTCATGGAACTAGTGCAATTACTTGCATTACTGCTCAAAATACCCTGGGAGTAACTCAGGTGGAGCCAATGAAGGTCTCCTTGATCAAAGAGCAAATTGAGGCGATCGCAGTAGATTTAATGCCTAATGCTGTTAAAACAGGAATGCTATTTAACTCTGAGATCATCACTCAGGTGGCGCAGAAAGCAAAGCAGCATAGTTTCACCAAGTTAGTTGTTGATCCAGTGATGGTCTCCCGTACAGGAGCCAAGTTGATTGACGACCAGGCGATCGCAGCTTTAAAACAGCAGTTAATTCCTCAGGCTTTGCTCATAACTCCAAATCTCTATGAAGCTGAAATTCTCAGTGGGTTACAAATTAATAATTTAGAGCAGCTAAAACAAGCAGCGATCGCAATTCAGCGTAATTGTGGAGCCAAGGTGGTTTTGGCAAAAGGAGGCGCTTTAGCAGGTAACCAACAGGGGATAGACGTTTGGTACGATGGGCGAGAAATTAAAACCTTATTTAATAAAACCGTTACTACTAAAAACACCAATGGCACAGGCTGTACCCTTTCAGCGGCTATCTGTGCCAATCTAGCTTTAGGTCAAGATCTATGGCAGTCGGTGGTTAATGCCAAACAGTATGTAACTTTAGCTTTAGAACATTCTTTAAATATTGGGGCGGGGAATGGACCAGTGGGTCATTTCTTTCCTTTGTTAACCTAAAATTAATAAAACTGTTTAATTTAAGTAGGCGATCTCTATGAAACTAGCTACAAAAATTGAAGCTATTATTTACATCAAGGGGCGACCACTCTCAGTTGAAGAAATATATGCTTACCTGCACCAACCAGAATCAGATGGGAGTAAAATTGCCCAAAGCGATCGCGAATTAATTGAAGATGGTTTAATTGATTTGATGAGTGACTATGCTCATCGAGATAGTGCCTTGGAAATTGTAGAGACTGAGGCGGGGTATAGTTTACAGCTCAAAAAAGAATACGAATATCTACTCCGAGAATTAGTACCAGCAGAATTAGGTAAAGGGGCTCTGCGAACTCTCGCTGCGGTAGCTTTGAAAAATCCAATTCTACAAACAGAATTAATCGATCTGCGGGGCAGTAGCGCTTATCAACAGGTAGCTGAGCTAGTTAATTTAGGCTTTGTCCGTAAAAGAGAACAAGCCGATGGTCGTTCTTACTGGCTAGAGGTGACTAATAAATTTCATCAATACTTTGAAATCAACAATATGGCTATATCCTAGACGTTTTTACTCCCTAATTTCACTAGCGGTTGTGGCGGTGATTGTGTCAAAGTAGAAAAGATGTACATACTAGAGTCAAGAATGATATTTAACTTTGATTTTCTTAATTCTGAATCACAAGAACAAAATTACAATACTCTGATGCAGTATCTGCGTCAGCAACATCCAGAGGTCTTGGCACAAATTGCTTCCTCTGCTAGTCCTGATGTTAAACAAATCATTTCGCAAAATGTACAGGGTCTAGTAGGAATGCTCCCTTCAGGTGACTTTAACGTTAAAATTACTACTGATCGAGAAAATCTAGCACATTTATTAGCTTCGGCAATGATGACAGGGTATTTCTTGTGTCAAATGGAAAAGAGAATGGATTTAGAAGAGAGCTTGAGTGGTTTGTCTAACCCTTCATTGAGCGATGAATCTTCTGATCTGTAAATTTTGTAGTGATAATAGTCTCTAAGCTAGTTCAAGAGTCTAATTATCCTCAAGAATTAGATTTTATCTGCTAGAGCTAAACAGAATTAGCAGCATAAACAACCAAGGTTGAAAAAATTTTCCGCTCTGTGCCAGTTGGGAACTGTGGCTGACACAAATTTTATGATGGAAATCAACCTCCCTTCGCGAAAGTAAGCATGAGCAAAATGGACAAAGCCATGCCAGGGCTGAGTAATAGTACGAGAGTTAATAGTTCGTTAGATGTCATTATCAATAAATCAGCTTATGTTGCCGTATCAGATGGGTTGAGGATCGTTAATCTTATATACTATCCAGACTAACCATAAAACTCCTATAAGGTATTCTGACTAAACATTTTATTAAGGATTTTAGACTCAGTAAGTATAACTGTCGAAGAAAAATAACGCATCGACTCCAGGAAATTCTTCTGACTAATTACTCTGAGATTCTTAATTATGAAGTTTTCTATCAAAGTTGCACTACTAAAGAATCTAGGCTTAATCCTCCCTGCTGATTCAAATACATAGCTTTTTTTGCCACAAAATATAATAAAATACCTACTTGATAGCGAAAAACTCATTATTTTTTAAAAGTCGCGTTTTATCTTACTGTCTGTAGTTTACAAGCTAATAAGATATCAAAATAAACACTGAGTTATATTTCAGAGCTTATTGAAATTTAATAAAGGGCTTCGCCCAGCCGTTAGCTATTAGCTATTAGCCATTAGCTCAATTAAGTAGAGTCTTGGACTCTACTTAATTGAAGACGACTGTTGAGAAGAGGTCATGCTCTTGTACTCAGTAAGGCTTTTAGCAGTCACTCCCTAGCTAAGGGCTAAAGGCTAAAGGCTAAAAACTTTGAGATAAATATCAGAGAGATACCTCTGTCTGATAGACTTTTGACCAATGGTTACAGCAGCAAGTGCCAGCGGGCGATAATTGCTTTAAGTCGGCACAGTCGCCTTAGTACGTTTGACGAAGTGAACGCAAGCCCTGTCGTTTCACGGCAGGGTACTGTTCACAGTACGACGCAATATCGCTGTGATTTCAAGCTGTTTGATTGTTGATGGGAATCTTTCTCTGATAACAACAAAGTAACCTAAAGACTTGAGTGAGCATCGCTTTTAAAAGAAATTTAATAATAAGCAAAAAGGGAGGAAAACCTTGCTGGAAACAACCCTCGGTTTGGAAATCATTGAGGTAGTGGAACAAGCTGCTATTGCCTCTGCTAAGTGGATGGGCAAAGGTGAGAAAGATACTGCTGATGAAGTTGCAGTAGAAGCAATGCGGGAGCGCATGAACAAAATTAACATGCGCGGTAAAATCGTAATCGGGGAAGGAGAGCGAGACGATGCTCCTATGCTTTATATCGGTGAGGAAGTAGGTATCTGTACTCGCCCAGATGCCAAAAACTTCTGTAATCCTGATGAGTTGATTGAAATTGACATTGCCGTCGATCCTTGTGAAGGAACTAATCTAGTGGCATATGGTCAAAATGGTTCCATGGCAGTTTTAGCAATCTCCGAAAAAGGAGGATTATTTGCTGCCCCTGATTTTTATATGAAAAAATTAGCAGCACCACCATTGGCACAAGGACATGTTGATATTAATAAATCGGCAACTGAAAACCTCAAGATTTTGTCAGACTGTCTAAATCGCTCTATTGAAGATCTGGTAGTTGTGGTCATGGATCGCTCTCGTCATGAAAGTCTAATCAAAGAAATTCGTGACGCTGGTGCTAGAGTTAGGCTAATTGCTGATGGCGATGTTTCTGCGGCAATTTCTTGTGCTTTTTCAGGGTCAAACATTCATGCCTTGATGGGTATTGGTGCTGCTCCTGAAGGTGTAATCTCAGCAGCGGCTATGCGTTGCTTAGGCGGGCATTTCCAAGGTCAGTTAATCTACGACCCTGCTATTGTCAAAACAGGTTTAATTGGGGAAAGTAGAGAAAGCAACCTAGAACGGCTTGAATCTATGGGCATTAAAGATCCCGATAAAGTCTATAGTGCCGAAGAATTAGCTGGAGGAGAGACAGTATTATTTGCCGCCTGTGGTATTACTCCTGGTACTTTGATGAACGGTGTGCGCTTCTTTAAAGATGGAGCTAGAACTCAAAGTTTAGTTATTTCCTCTCAATCTAAAACAGCTCGTTTTGTTGATACTGTTCACATGTTCAATCAACCTAAATCTCTACAGTTGAGATAAGGCAGCAAAAAACTAGGCGTTGGTGATTTGATTTATGAGGTGTAAAGTGTTACATGCGAACAAGTACATGCGGCTAAAGCCTTTGTTTGTATTCGTAGCCATTAGCCATTAGCCTTTAGCTATTAGCCTTTAGCTTAAGAAAAATGTGTATCAAGCAAATGAATTTTATTTTCATACCTGGATTCACCAACGCCAAAAACGATTGATCGCAGATGATTCTGCCCAAATATAACTTTGTCTAAATTATTGCTCTTTTACGCTGCTGTTATCTATGTAATGTTAGTTAGTTCAGATATTTCTGAGAACTCCCTCAGAGCTAAAGATATGTAAATCCTGATTAATTAAAAGGATAATTAGCACCGTAAAGCTGTATAAATTGATAAGGTGAGAGGCAACTAGTGAAAAGAGAATCTTTCACTGTTGCCTTTTTCTAATCATAATTTTGATAAAAACTTAAATAATATAAAACTGTCAGATTATAGAAATTTTTGCTTTGATGACCACCTTAATTTTGTTAAAGCAAAATCTGCGAAAAACATAATGAACATTGTAGTTGTTGGTTTAAGTCACAAAACTGCTTCTGTAGAAGTGCGAGAAAAACTCAGTATTCCAGAAGCTCAAATCGAAGAAGCGATCGCTTTACTGAAGAGTTATCCCCATATTCAGGAAATAGCGATCATTAGTACCTGTAATCGTCTAGAGATCTATGGTGTAGCCACAGATATTGAGCAGGGCGTTAGAGAAATCAGTCAGTTTTTAGCCGATAAAGCGAGAATCTCCCTACGGGATTTGCGTCCTAATCTATTTACCCTGCTAAGGCAAGATGCACTACGGCATCTAATGCGAGTTTCTGCTGGTTTAGAGAGCCTAGTTTTGGGAGAAGGACAAATACTAGCTCAAGTAAAAAAAACCCACAAGCTAGGACAAAAGTATAAGGGTTTGGGCAGGTTGCTGGATCGTTTGTTTAAGCAGGCTATTTCCGCTGGAAAAAGAGTGCGGAGTGAAACTAGTATTGGCACGGGAGCCGTCTCCATTAGCTCGGCTGCGGTGGAATTGGTTCATACCAAAGTTGATAATCTATGCAATTTCAACGTGACGATTGTGGGTGCAGGTAAAATGGCTTGTTTACTGGTTAAGCATCTATTATCCAAAGGAGCAACCAAAATTTCGATTGTCAACCGCTCTCATCGTCGCGCCCAAGAGCTTTGTGGCAAGTTTGCTCATGCTAACCTGAAAATCTATCCTATCGGCGAAATGATGCAGGCAGTAGCTACCTCAGACTTAGTATTTACTAGTACAGGAGCAACTCAACCAATATTAGACCGTGCCAAGCTAGAGGAGCATCTTACCTTAGATCGAGACCTGATGCTGGTGGATATTTCTGTACCACGTAACATAGCAGCAAACGTAAATGAAGTAGGTTGTGTTAGTGCCTATAACGTGGACGATCTCAAAGCAGTAGTTGCCGCTAACCAGGAAAGCCGAAGACAGATGGCGCTAGAAGCTGAGGGCATTATTGAACAAGAGGTTGACAACTATATTCTCTGGTGGCGATCGCTGGAAACTGTGCCTACTATTAGCTGTTTACGTAGTAAAGTAGAAAGCATCCGCGAACAAGAAATGGAAAAGGCTCTATCTCGCTTGGGTGCAGAATTTGGCGAGAAGCATCAGGAAGTCATTGAAGCTTTGACTAGAGGGATAGTTAACAAAATCCTCCATGAGCCAATGGTGCAGTTGCGGGCGCAGCAGGATATTGAAGCCCGTCGTCACTGTTTGAGATCGTTACAAATGCTGTTTGACCTTGATACGGAAGAGCAATACAGCTAGAATTTAGACTTCAAAATAGAAATAAAAAGCCGACATAAAATGCAGGGATTTACTTAAAATCTCTGCATTTGGTGTTATTAGGCTGGATCGTATAGCAGTCGAAGCAAATTTACTCCTTTTATTAAATTTAGAGTGAATAAATTTCACACCAGAAAAACTAGCTACTGACTGTTAAGGATTCCTCCGTCAGACTTGGTGCAACTTCTCTAGCTTCATTATTGGCGATCGCATCTTGAAGTTTTACAGGAGTTAAACTCACGGCACAAGCTTTTAATTCTGGCTCCAAAGAGATAGGACAGGCTTCAGGATGAGTTAGCAGATTTGCTTCCCCATTTTCCGTCCATAATGCGCCCCAGTGCATCGGCACAAATACGGTACCAGGACTAATTGCCTTTGTTACTTTAGCTGTAAAACGAGCTACACCACGCCGCGATCGCACTTCAACTAGGGTTTGCGGCTCAATCCCTAGTTTTTCAGCATCTTTGGGGTGAACTTCAATAAATGGCTGAGGCTGCTTCTTCATAATTCTCTCGATGCGTCCTGTGCGGGTCATGGTGTGCCAATGTTCATAGAGACGACCCACGGTTAAGACAAAGGGATAGTTAGCATCAATCGGTTCTGCTAATCCTTTAGAGTGGAAAGCAGCGAATTTGGCTCGTCCATCTGGAGTATTAAATCTACCGTCAGTATAGAGTCGTTTAGCAGTCGCAGTTTCCTCTTTGGCACCAAAGAGATTGGAAAACAGACCTTTAGTCTCTTCATCGTCTGCCGTAGAATTTCTGACCGTATTGCAGGTTAAGGCAACACTATCTGAATCTTGAGCACCTGCTACATCTTCTAGAGGACAGGGCCACTGAATCGAACCCTGTTGGCGTAATCTACCGTGACTTAGTCCACTTAAGTCGCAGGGACGACCTTGGGTTAACTGGACAAACTCTTGATATACCTCGGCAGCATTAGCAAAATCAAATTCTTGGGTAAAGCCCAGGCGACGACCAACTTCAGCAAAGATCTCCCAGTCGGGTCTGGCTTCTCCAGGAGCAGGTCTAAATTGAGGACAGAGGGTAACCACTCGTTCAGAATTGGTCATAGTCCCTGTTTTTTCTCCCCACTGAGCTGCGGGTAAAACCACATGGGCAAAACTGGCGGTTTCTAAAGGATAGTAGGCGTCTTGCACAATGGTAAAAGGCGATCGCAATAAGGCTTTTTTGGTTCTCACTAGATCGGGCATACTAACCGCAGGATTAGTAGCGGCAATCCATAACACTCCCACATCTCCCGTTTCTAAACCAGTAATCATGCTCCAGGCATCTCGACCTGGAATCGGATTTATGCTGCCAGGGGGCAACTGCCATACTGCTTCTACCTCTGCTCGATGGTTAGGATTTTTAACTACACGATATCCAGGCAAGATATGAGACAAACCACCAGCCTCTCTACCCCCCATCGCGTTTGGTTGTCCTGTAAGAGAAAAAGGACCAGCCCCAGGTTTACCAATGTTGCCTGTCATCAAATGCAGGTTAATAATAGTTCTGACTTTGGCGGTGCCTTCAGAAGACTGATTAACTCCCATTGACCACAGTGAAAGCACTTTTTCCGATTCCGCCCAATAGCGAGCTGCCAATTCTAATTGTTCTGTAGTGATGCCGCAGCGACGAGCAACCCGATCAGGAGTGTAGTCTTGAATTACTTGAGCAAACTTGCCAAATCCCTGGGTACATTCATCAATAAATAGCGTGTCTAATTCTCCCCAGCGAAGCAGGAGATGAGCGATCCCGTTGAGCAGATCCATGTCCGTACCTGGTTTGATTGCCAAATGAAGGTCTGCATCTTTAGCAGTTTTGGTTTCACGGGGATCTACCACAATCATTTTTACCTTGCGATTTCGTTTGTGGTGCAATCGCAAACGATTATAAACAATTGGGTGACATTCTGCGGTATTAGTGCCAATTAAAAAAGCACAGTCGGTTAATTCCAAATCGTCATAGCAAGCTGGTGGTCCATCTGAACCAAGACTCTGGATGTATCCCGCCACTGCCGATGACATACACAGACGAGAATTAGCATCAAAATTATTAGTTCCCAGACAACCTTTCAGCAGTTTTTGGGCAATATAATAGTCTTCGGTTTGAAACTGTCCCGAACCGTACATACAGATGCCATCAGCCCCTTGAGTCTCTCTGACCGACTCAATCCGTGAAGTGATTCGAGTTAGAGCCGCATCCCAACTTACACGCTGAAACTCTTGATCTAAAGAATCACGCATCAGCGGATACTTAAGACGATTTTTATCCAATGATTCAGCAACAGTGCCACCTTTGACACATATTTTACCTTTACTCGAAGGATGCGAGCGATCGCCTCTAACTTGCCACAACGGATTGCCCTGACTATCTCTATTAGTGGCTTTACCTGATTGTGCAGGAGGCAGAACTTCTAAACCGCAGCCAACGCCACAATAAGGACACAGGGTTTTTATAGGTTCGCTCACTTCTCTTCTCTCCCAGTAAAATGAATATCTAAACTATTAGGTAAAAAGGCTTATTTTGTCTCAGTTATATTAATACTTATCTTTTGATACGACTCCATTACTGTTGCCAATAATACTGGATTTAGCTTTTCTTAAGCTTGTGACTACAGAAAATGCTGAGAAGATTTTTATAGATCTTCTCAGCACAGACATGTTAGATATATGCTAATTAAATTCTTTCTGGCTCAAAATTTGGTTCTGGTGTAGCAACATCCTCACTATCACCCATATGATGAGCAGCAAAAGAGTCTTTCGGCTCTTTCAGGAAGAACATACACAAGAAACCAACAATTAACCCCGTAATTCCCAAGACCTGAAAAAATCCAGAATTGACGGTAGACATTACAGCCTCACCACCGTTCGCCGCCTCAGATCCTTCTGTTAGAAGCAGGCGAGTTGTTAAGTAAGCTACTGCACCAACGTTACCGTATGCGCCCACATTACCCGCAATTTGCCCTGTAATCCGTGGCTTAACTAGAGGCACGATGGCAAAAGTAGAACCTTCAGCTGCCTGGACAAAGAATGAACAAGCCATAGTTAACAATACTGCCAAAGGTAGAGGCCAGGCGCTACCAACCTGACTCATTAATAAGTAGCCGATTCCCATGCCCATGGTCAGCACAACCATAGTCCACTTACGACTACCTACAGTGTCAGAAATAATTCCGCCACCAGGACGAGATACCAAGTTCATAAAGGCGTAACTCGAAGCAATGATCCCTGCCGCTGCTTTTTCCAAACCGAATGTTCCTTCAAAGAAAGCAGGCAACATGGTAACTACGGCTAATTCAGAACCGAAGTTCACAATGTAGGTCAATTCTAGAAGTGCAACCTGCTTAAATTCGTAGCGATCTTCGGGAGGATAACGTCTACGTCCTGCTAAGAGATCTTTATTGACCACCCAACAGTTATAGGCTTGGAAGGCATATAAACCAGCTAAGACTCCCCAAGCAATTAACATACCACCTGTGGTCAAAAAGTTAACCAAGGTTAAACGCCATGCCAAAACACCTAAAATTAAGCTTAAAGGTAAGTTCATTAACATCAAAAACCAGAAGTCTTTAACGCTGGTGACTTCCATTCCTCTCGCACTACGGGGACGACGGTAAGTTCTTCCTGGGGGAGTATTACTAACGCTGAAGTAGTAGATTACACCGTAAAGAGCAGCAATAATCCCTGATCCTGCGATCGCGGCACGCCAGTTTAAAATATCAGTATTGAATGCTGGGAAGAAGAGAATTTTAAAAGTTTCAGGCTCACCAAAATTAAATGCTCCTGGGATAAAGCTTAGAAGTGATGCAAAAAGCACCATGGTAAATGCCGAAAATGCCGACCCAAAGTTACCCCAGCCACCATAGATACCTTCTGCCGTTCCCACATCTTTGGGCGGAAACCACTCAGCTACCATGCGAATCCCGATTACAAAACCCGCACCAACAATACCCATCAGCAAACGACCTAAAACCAGTTGGTTAAAGTCCTGTGCTGTAGCGAAAATCAAACAGGGAATTGCAGCATAGATTAATAGTAGCGAGTAGGTCAAACGAGGACCAAACTTGTCTAACAGCATCCCAATAATAATCCTGGCAGGTACTGTCAAAGCCACGTTACACAACCCAATTGTTCCTAACTGGGGTTTAGTTAAGCCAAAATCTTGCCCAATAGTTGTGGCAAAAGGAGGGAAATTAAACCAAACAACAAATGATAGAAAGAAAGCAAACCAAGTCATGTGCAGGATTTTATATCTTCCCTGAGTTGGTTTGCTGAATAATTCAGTTAAAAACACTTCTATGTCTTCCTTGAGAATCTAAAACTACAATACTGGAAACGGAGAAACTAAATACCAAAATTGGGCATGACTACAAATATCTATGGTTATGCTTTTAAAATCGCTGACTATACTGGTAATAGCTGCCTTTGACGTTATTTGTTTCTCCTTACATCTCTTAAACTATCTAAATTACACATAGCTCTTAAGATGGATTTATCTTGAAGTCATAATTACATTTCAATTCGGCTTTTATCGTATATTTAGATACTGAAATCTACTTATTTAGGGGATTTAATGTGTTTTGTGCATACTAATAATACTCAATTTGCATATAAGTGATTTACTAGCCTGTTGGACTGTAAAACTAAAATTTTGAAAGGACAAAAAAAAGCAAAGTAAAATAGATTTACCTTGCATCTTTAATTAAGCTAATTCAATTTGTAAATAATTTTTGCCGAAATTAAGGGCTTAACGACCCATGCCGATGTAGCGGATTCCAGCCGCTTCTACCGCATCACGGTTAAGAAAGTTACGTCCATCAATTACTAAAGGGTTGCTCATCAATTGAGCCATTTTGTTGAAGTCCAGCTTGAGAAATTCTTTCCAGTCAGTTACTAAAACTAAGGCATCACAGCTATCTGCCAACATTTCCGCATTACTTTCAATAATGACGTTAGATAGACCGTGGCTTAATCCTGATTGGGACACAATGGGATCGTACGCTTTAACTCTGGCACCCAAACGATTAAGCTGCTCGATCAAATCTAATGAGGGTGCATCTCTCATATCGTCTGTGTCTGGTTTAAAAGTTAGACCTAACAAACCAACAGTTTTTCCCTTAAGAATTTTCAGTTCATTCTGTAACTTTTCTAAAGCCAATAGACGCTGCCGCTGATTGACGTTAATTGCCGCTTTCAACAGTTCAGATTCATAATTATAATCATCAGCGGTATGTACCAACGCCGAAACATCTTTGGGAAAACAAGAACCACCCCAGCCAATTCCTGCACTGAGAAACTTGCCGCCAATACGAGAATCCAAACCAATTCCTTTAGCAACTTGAGTCACATCAGCACCGACGCGATCGCAAATATTAGCTACCTCATTGATAAAGCTGATTTTAGTTGCCAGAAAAGAGTTAGCAGCATACTTGATCATCTCAGCGGAACTGAGATCGGTAACGACAACTGGTACTTTGGGTAGAGATTTATCTTCGGCGAATTCTCTGGTTACTAAAGGCTGATAAAGTTCTTGCATCATGGCGATCGCCTTGTCGCTGTTGCCACCCAAAACAATACGATCTGGGTTAAAAGTATCGTATACTGCTGAACCTTCTCGTAAAAATTCAGGATTACTGACCACATCAAAGTGAGGTTCAATATTACTACCAGATTCTTTGTTGCCATCGAGAACGATCATTCTGACCCAATCACCAGAACCAATCGGTACAGTAGACTTGTTAACAATTACTTTATAGTCGCTTTTTAGGTGAGTTCCAATACCACGGGCTACTGCCTCGACATAGCGAGTATCACTTTCTCCTGTGGGTAAGGGAGGTGTTCCTACCGCAATGTATAAGATTTCTCCGTGGGCAACACCTTTTGATAAGTCGGAAGTAAAAATCAACTTACCAGACTCAGCAGAGGATTTCATTAGTTCAGACAAGCCTGGTTCATAGATCGGCGACTGTCCCGACTGCATTAACTTGACTTTCTCCTCATTGTTATCAACACAGATGACATCATGTCCAATGTGAGATAAACAGACCCCTGTTACCAAACCTACATATCCAGTTCCAATAACACATACACGCATATAACTTTAACCTCTTATTTTTCTTGTTGACTTCTATTTAAATCTGTATAGAGCTAAGTGATGAGGATTGAGTAAACTTAACCTCAAATTTTCCAGCTCAAAGTTTTACTTCTTCGATCCAGGAACAAAGGTCGTCGGTAGTCAGAGAGACCCCGCGCTTCTAGCGTGGGGCTGACATCACGACTTAGTGAGTTTAAGACCTACTTCACAATTGATGTTGATTTTAGATTACGATTTAGCTTCTTCTATACGACTACGAAAGTCTTCTATAGTTAGCTTTAGTCCATCCTCAAGGTTTATTTTCGGTTCCCAGCCTAGCAGATTTTTGGCTTTAGTAATATCGGGTTGTCTTTGTTTGGGATCGTCTTGGGGCAGTGGTTTAAAAGTTAATTCTGCATCAGGATTAATCATTTTTTGAATTGTTTCTGCTAGTTGAAGAATCGTGTATTCTCCAGGATTACCAATGTTGATTGGTCCAATATGATCTCCATTCATCAACCGCATCATGCCCTCAACCAAATCGGCTACATAGCAAAAACTTCTGGTTTGAGAACCATCTCCATAAACTGTCAAGGGAATTCCTTTTAAGGCTTGAACTACAAAATTACTGACAACACGACCATCACTTTCAAACATTCTTGGACCGTAGGTGTTGAAGATACGCATAATGCGAATATCAACGTTGTTTTGGCGATGATAGTCAAAAGCTAGAGTTTCAGCGACTCTTTTGCCTTCATCATAGCAGCTACGGATACCAATACAGTTAACGTTGCCGCGATACTCCTCTGGTTGGGGATGGACATCGGGATCGCCATATACTTCAGAAGTTGAGGCAAGCAGAAATCTGGCTTTAACTCTTTTAGCTAATCCCAGCATGTTCAAGGTACCCATCACGTTAGTTTTGATGGTTTTAACAGGATTATATTGATAGTGAACTGGAGAAGCTGGACAAGCTAAGTGATAAATTTGATCTACTTCGAGACGAATTGGTTCAGTAATATCATGACGAATTAGTTCAAAATAGGGGCTGTCAATCCAATGGCGAATATTACGCTTGTGACCAGTAAAAAAGTTGTCCAGACAGATTACGTCGTGACCTTGCTTCATCAAGCGATCAATCAGATGGGAGCCAATAAAACCAGCACCGCCAGTTACTAATATTCTCATGTCTAGATTTAACTTTAATTTATTTCAAGAACAATCTTAAACTAACCTTGCTTTATTTGCGATGTCTGTTACTGCATTACAGCCTTTACTATGATTGCTGATTAAGCAAATTATCTATTGACTATTGACTATTGACTGTTGATGTTATGCCCTTGTGGTACCGTTAACTGATAAAGGGTAGTTCTTTGTTGGGCAGGTCGTCCGATAGCGGCGATCGCCTGTTGTAAATCGAATGCGCTCATGCTAGTTCCTCCGATTGCTCCTGCCATAGTCGTAATATGTTCTTCCATCAAGGTTCCGCCAATATCGTTACAGCCACACTGCAAAGCCTGTTTTGCTCCTGATAAACCAATTTTGACCCAGCTTGGTTGGTGATTAATAATCCAATTACCCAGAAAGATGCGAGCAACGGCACTCAGATGTAATACCTCTGATGTTTCAGGTTGATCTCGACCCACGCGATGGCGAATGGGTGCAGGTGCTTCTTGCCCCACGAAAGGTAAAATAATGAACTCGGTAATTTTTGCTGGATAGCTTTGGCTAACTGCTGTTTGCTGAAGCGATCGCAATTTGGCTAAATGTTCAATTTGCTGCTGGTGAGTCTCGATATGACCAGCAAGCATGGTGCTGGTGGTGGGAATGCCCAAACGATGTGCCAAGCTGATAATCTCTAGCCAGGTGGCACTATCAATTTTTTCGGGACAGATAATATTTCTAACGCGATCATCGAGTATTTCTGCTGCGGTGCCTGGCATAGAGCCTAAACCAGCTTCTTTAAGGGCTAATAATACCTGCTCGTAGCTAATCTGGTCTTCCCTAGCAATAAACTGAATTTCCTGGGGCGAAAAGGCATGAAGATGTAGCTGAGGGAAATTAGTTTTAATCTCCCTGATTAATTTGAGATAGTAGGGTAAAGATAAACCGTTTATCTTCGCTTCGAGGTTTAAGCCTCCCTGCATACAAATTTCTGTTGCTCCAATTGCTACTGCCTCAGCAGCTTTGCTAACTATCTGTTCCGTATTCAGCCAAAAAGAACCAGCTTCATCAGCATCACGCCGAAAGGCACAAAAACTACAGTGTTGTTCGCAGATATTGGTGAAGTTAATATTGCGGTTAATTACATAAGTGACCGTATCTCCTACTTGCCGTTGACGGAGAAGATCCGCTGTTTGAGCGATCGCATTTCTAATTTCAGGATCTCGCTGTTGAATTAATTCAATCCCTGCTTCTACCGAAATATCTTGACCATTAGTTGCTTGCTCTAAAATGTTTGTAATCAGGCGCTTGTTTGAGGCTAAATTAACCACGTTTAATTAAATAAGATTTTTTTAAATAATTGCCGATAATAGTTAATTATATTGGAATTCAACAGCTCTTAGCTTTTAGCTTTTAGCTTAATCTGTCGTACTGTTTTTAGCTAAAGCTTATTGTTTCCAGTTTTCTGCTGCTCTTTGCAAGACATAGCTACTCACTGCCTCTATTTCTGTATCGCTTAATTTATCTCCATAAGCAGACATAATACCTTTGCCATTTGTAACCAAAGATGCGATCGCCTCTTTGGTATCTACTTTGTTGCGACGGAGCGCTTTTGACTTGAGGTTCTTGCCCCGTCGCACAATGTTACCTCCTTTGATATGGCACCCAGCACAGTTAGCTTTAAATACTTTCGCCCCAAGTTCTGAGGTGACAGTAATACTAGTATCCGCAATTACAGAAGCTTCGGGTACAGTAAAAAAAATCATCGAGACAATCACTACTACAGTAATAATTTTTGACATTATCTATGTTCTAAATTTGATATTTTTTGAGAAATTAAATTAGCCAATCCCCATAACCTATAGGGGATTTAGCAGCAATGCTAATTATTTAAAGGTAATAATTAACGTGAATTAGAGTTAAGGAAAAAGCTATATATGATAGTATTTTCAAGCGTTACTGTGTTTACTATTTTTCTCTAATTATTCCGCTCAAAGAACAATCAAAAAGCTTATAGCTTATAGCCTAAAGCTTATAGCTATCCAAAAGACTAACTCTCTTATCCCGAACTAACGCTGATTAAAACTCACGAATTTCTGATTTACCGTCTTTAATACTGCCTACCAGTACCAGGTCAGCTACCCCAACGAATAAGCCGTTTTCTAATACCCCAGGAAAATTATTGATAGTTTTTTCCATTTCAGCAGGATTAGTAATATGGTCAAATTTAACATCAATTACCAAATTTCCCTGATCCGTCACTACTGGACCTGCTTTTTTTGCCGCCATGCGTAATTCAGGCTTGCCTCCCAATTTTGCCAAACTACGCATCACAGGAGAGACTGCCATGGGGATAACCTCAACAGGTAACAAGAAGGTTAAACCCAGCTTGTCTACTAGTTTGCCATCATCAACTACCACAATGAATTCATTGGCTAGACAATCCACTACCTTTTCTCTAGTATGGGCGGCACCACCACCCTTAATTAGGTTTTTCTGTGGGTCTACCTCATCCGCACCATCGATCGCTAGATCAATATGGTCAATCGCATCCAAGGTAACAAGAGGAATTTTAAACTCTTTAGCTAACACCTCTGCCTGAAATGAAGTGGGAACCCCGACAATATTTTTAATTTCTCCTTTTGCCAAGCGATCGCCAATATATTCAATTGCAAAAGCGGCAGTTGAACCCGATCCTAATCCAACGATAGAGTCTGATTGAACTCGCTCGGCAGCAGCACGCCCTACTTCTTGCTTCATGGTCTTGACAAGATCGCTCATAAATTTAATCTCCGTGTATTGTTTAAGTTATCTATAACTGGGATTCATTTTCTCAGATATCTGTCCCAACCTGACAAGAGGTTTTCTTTACTATTGTCAATTAACAACACCAGAAGTAAATTTAGCGCTAAATTGTCTTATCAAGATTTTTGTTCCGCAAAAAAATTACGGCGGACAACATTCTTGATTTTACTCAAGTCATTGCCACCGTTGACGGCTAAAACAATTTTTTCCCTACGTTCTTGGCTTGTATAATTAACCGACCTTACGCAAAATAATGAGAAACCTTTGGTTTGAATTAGTCATAGAAAAAAGATTGATAAATCCCCACACGTCGAACCTTGTAGAAGCTGTTTCCCCTTTTACCATTAACTCTTGACCAAACCTCACAAATTAGTTAGTGCGTAACATCAGTAATTAAGTATCAATCATCTAATTATTGGCTGAAGCCAACATTTCTTTGAGTTTGGTTAGTTCATCCGCCCAACGAGGATCAGGTTGAATACTGCCTTGCTGTTGCTTCTGGTTATTATTAGATTTCTTTTCACTACGTTTATTGGAACCTTTACGCTTGGGAGAAGGAGTGTTGTTTCCCTCAGTAGTTGCACCACCATCTTCTCCTTTAGAACGAGGTAATGCTTTTTCAATTTTTATGGGATTATCCATAAAAGTCTGACCATTGTATTTTTCAATAAACTGATCTCCCATTTCGTCGGTGGGTACGGTTACAAAAGCAAAACCTCGGCATTTACCTGTCTTGCGATCTTTAATAACCTTTGTCGATACTTGTTCGCCTTCTTCGGCAAACATTGCTGCTAGAGCATCGCGATCAATTTCTTCTTTAGGCAAATTGCCAACATATAAACGAATAGACATAAAGTAATCTCCCAAGCTGATTAAATTCCAAAAATTGTGTGCAGAGCGAACTCTTTCGTGACGGCAATTAAGCCAATATATAATAAATTATCCAAAGGTCTTTTTTATAGATGGATCTTCTTATCTTTTTCTATTCTGCCTCAATTTTGCATCATTCCTAGGCTCTTGCCGTAAACTAATATTCTCCTCGTACTTGATGTAGTTATAAGGTGAACCAATAGTTATCTTTGACATACACCATCTGATTAAACACGGCTTTAATGGTAATTGAAATACATTGGCTTATCAAATGCCTATGAACCAAACTCATAATGCCGATGATTCAAATTTGAAGGCTGAATCTAACTCCGAAATCTGCACTATCTCTAATTATTACAGAACCTTTACACTATTAGCCAATATATTCAATTTATTTATTTATTTTTGCTGATTTGACTCTCTAGTAAATGTGTGAATTACGAACTGTAGTTGACAACCAAGCAATAAAATGTGTATAACAAAAGATGTAATTTGTCAAAATATTGTTACATTGGCTTACGTTCACCATAGTTAAGTTTTAGTGCTAATCGACAAAACGGAGGTGTTTTAATGTCAGATTCCATCAAGCTCTCTTTGGAACAAAAATTTAACGTCCGCTCTTTTGAGACTCAAGTCAAGGCAATGAGTCATGAACAGGCTCAAGAGTGTTTAGTTAAGCTTTATGAGCAAATGATTCATCAAGGTAATATGTATCAAGATTTTATTCGTCACCAGTGGGGTATTGGCATAGATTCTTAAGAGTGATATAGCCTCCTTCTCTTGCTAGCTTCAGAGAAAATAGCTGGGGATGTTGGGGTAAATACTCAAGAAAAAATAAGAAAATTAAGATTGTGGCGACGGTGAAACCTTTTTTTGCTAGTGTAAAAAAAAGAGTGTTATCGAGATCGTAATGTTTCAAAGTTGCTTAATCTGCACAGATTTTACTGACGGTTTGTACCGTTTCATCGATTGCGTACCAAGTTTGGCTCAATGCGGTCTAAAGAAAATTGTTTTTTTTCATAGTGTGCCTCTGTGGGACGAAGGAGAAGTTCCTCGGGTCGATGAGGAAAAAGTCGAACAAGCTAAGCAGCGGCTACAAAAAGCTTTAGACAATGCCCCCGATGGGATCGAGGTTCAGGTAGAAGTACTTTCAGGAAAACCCCTCGATACAATTCCTAGGGTACTAAAGCAATATGATATTGACGTAATTATGACAGGCACTCCCATCAGAAGCCTGTTAAAAGAAAAGTTTTTTGGCAGCACCAGTACTGGTCTAGCTAAAATTACTAGTCAACCACTAAATATAATACGTCCTGAATTAATTACTACCTATACCCGCGAAGAGTTAGCATTACGTTGTCAGCATCTTTGGCGCTATCTTCTGGTTCCCTACAACAGTAGTAAAACGGCTCGCTATTTGATTGAAGAAATTAAAAAATATGCCAGCGATCGCCCAAAAGATTCTTTAAAACAGTGTATGTTAATGTCAGTGGTTGATGACTGTGGCAGAAAATCAATCCTGGCAGAGCAACGAGTCGAAGAGGCAGAAACTAACTTAAAAGAAGTAAAACACGAGTTAGAAGCCTTAAATATAGAGGTGAATACCTTAGTACAGATTGGCGATCCTCTACAGGAAATTAATGCTGCGGCACTAGATTATGATATAAGTGCGATCGCCATTGCTACAGATTATCGCAATAGCTTGTTACAGTGGACAGTCCGCAGCTTTGCCAATGATGTGATGCGTAGTAGCTGGTTTCCTGTGTTGCTGTTCTCTCCCAAAAAATAATTGATTAATGTTAGTTGGTCATGCTCAATTAATAGTTTCTGGAGGATCTAAAAATCAGCAATGCCATCTTTTGATTTCTTTCAGCACTGGTATCCTCTTTTACCTATAGAAGATCTTGAGCCGCAAAAACCGACTACTGCCACTTTATTAGGAATTCCTTTGGCAATTTGGTACTCACCCAGATCAGAAACCTACCAAGTTTTTTTAGATCGTTGTCCCCATCGACTTGCTCCTCTAAGTGAAGGTAGAATCGACGACCAGACAGGGAATCTGATGTGTAGCTACCATGGTTGGCAATTTTCCAAAGATGGTGCTTGTACTCATATTCCTCAAGCAGATTCAGAATCAACAGCCAAAAATAACCAGCTAAGTGGCAGATTAAAAGGAAAAGTAAGTCAAGGTACCCAAACTATTGCCCCTAATAAAAATTTATGTGCTAAAGCTTTTCCTGCTGTAGAGAAAAACGATCTACTTTGGGTGTGGATGGATGCGTCTTGTCCCGAAACGGCGGCGAAAACCGCTTTACCGTTGTCGCCTAAGATAGATGCAAGTCAGGGTTTTGTCTGGTCGTCAATGGTACGGGATTTAGAGTATGACTGGCGCACTTTAGTTGAGAATGTTGCCGATCCTAGTCATGTTCCTTTTGCTCATCATGGGATACAGGGAAATAGAGAAAAAGCCCAACCCATTGTCTTAGATATATTGCAATCAACTATTGATCGCATTGAAGTAGAAACACATCGACCTTTTAAAACCACAATTACTTTTGAACCTCCTTGTCGTTTGGAGTATGGTCTTACTTTTGGCGATGAAAGCAAACAGGTTGGTTTAATTACTTATTGTCTTCCCGTTGCCCCTGGTAAATCGCGAATTGTGGCTCAGTTTGCCCGTAATTTTGCGACTAAGCTACATCACTTAACTCCTCGTTGGTGGGATCATTTACAAAATCGCAATCTAATTTTAGATGGAGACATGGTTTTACTCCATCAACAGGAGAGTTTGTTGCAAAATAAACATTGGCGAGATGTTTATAAAATGCCCACCAGTGCTGATCGCCTAGTAATTGAATTTCTCAAATGGTTTGATCGTTACTGTGATGGTCAAATACCTTGGGATCAAGCTGATGTTAGTAATAATCCCCAATCGATCTTGTTTCCTCCACGGGAGGTGTTACTTGATCGCTATCATCAACATACTCAACATTGCAGCAGCTGCCGAACTACACTTAAGACAATTAAACTGTGGCAGTGGTTACTGCTAAGTTACTTTATTGCAACTATTTCAATTGTGGCAGTGTTGCCAGATCATCTTAGAGTTAGTTGGGGTTTAGGGTTTATGATTTCGGCGATTATCGCCTTGGGAATTGCTGCTGGATTAAGATTCTGGTTAATGCCAAAGTTTTACTTTGTTGACTATGTGCATTCAGAAAGATAAACCAGATCAGAATAATTTAAGTTGACAACATTTGGCAAGCCTGGCCCCTAATTAATTGCGGTGTTGATAATTTCGGTAAGTTCTTCCTCTGTCCAAGGTTTGTATAGGCAGGCATGAAGATTAGCTTCTTGTTTGGCTCGTTCAATTGCAGTTTCATCTGCCTGTCCCGTAAGCATAACCGTAACTAATTTAGGAAACCGCTGATGAATCTGAATCAAAAATTCATCTCCCTTGATACCAGGCATTAACCAATCAGAGACGATCGCAATGACATTGACTTCCTCCTCCTGTAGCTCTTCAATCACCTCCCAGGCTTCTGCTGCACTTTCTGCCACTTCATAAATAAAGCGATCGCCAAATTTACGCTTAAGCTGTTCTTTGAGGCTTTCTAAAATAACAATTTCATCGTCGACACATAGAATTGCAGATTCAGACATAAGTGTGATTATTAATTACTGAACAAGGGGTAATAAAACTGTAAATGTAGTTTTTCCTGGCTGACTATCCACCTTAATGCTTCCTTGGTGTTTGTCAATAATTTTTTGACTAATATGTAAACCTAAACCACTACCTTCTCCAGTTGGCTTAGTGGTAAAGAACGGGTCAAAAATTTGCTCTTTGAGTTCAGGGGGAATACCTGTCCCAGAATCAGTTATTTCTACTTTTATGACTTCATCTTTAAAGGTGGTAGCCAGAGTGAGTCTGCCTCCTGTTTTCATCGCCTGGATGCCATTATGAATTAAGTTTGTCCACACCTGGATTAACTCGTCAGGAAAACAAAGCAATTCGGGAATCTCTTCATAATGTCGTATCACTTCAACATTATGCTTGAGTTGATTATGATATATTTCCAAAACAGTTTCCAAACCATCTTGTATTTGCGCCGACTGTTTTTCTCCACTAGCATCAAATCGAGCATAGTTTTTGAGGGCAAAGACGACTTTTGATGCTTTTTCCACTGAGGTCATAATAGTTCGATTATTACCCAGTAAACGAGTTAGATTATATGCCAAATCTAAGATCCAGTTGACTTGAGCATGGTGTAATAAGCCCAAATAAGCATCAACTTTTTCGGTAATACCAATATCAATTAAGACATCGGCAACATTTCGGGCATTATCAAGTTGATATTGCTTAAGTTCACTAGTGATTTTTCGCTTGAGAGGGCGCTTTTCGCTGGAAGAAAATACTGGTTTGCTTGACATTGCCTGCTCAATCAACTCAAAGAAAGTTGCTTTTTCTGAAGGACTGAGTAATTCTGAAAGCTTGGGTAACTCAGAGATCGCTGCTAATAAAGCTTTGGTATTGTTGCCTGCGGAGGCTCTAATTGCCCCTAAAGGAGTATTGATTTCATGGGCTACTCCCGCCACCAACTGACCCAGTGCCGCTAATTTCTCTTGCTGAATTAATTGTTTTTGGGCTAGTTTTAATTCCTTGACGGTTATTTCTAAATCTCTCTTTTGTAGCTTGAGTTGATTGATATATTCTGCCTGTTGTAAGGCTACTGCCAATTGCGTCGCAATCTGCATCATTAATTCAATTTCCGAATCCGACCAAATTCGAGTTGAATCATTCTGATATGCCCCTAACAAGCCCCAAAGTTTTTGCTCCTGAAAAATTGGCACTAATAAATATGCCTTGGCTTGATAAGCTTCTAAAGACTTAATATAGCAATCGGGAAAGTCTTGGGCATAAATATCATTTACCGCCGTAAACTTTTGCCCCTGAATATACTTACCTCCTTGAGTTGACTGAAGAAAACTATCATGGCGCACAATATCCCCAGCACTTCCTTGTGACCAATCCCGTAGCAAGCAGCGGTCGGTTTGCATATGACCGTTACTGAGTACTTGATAATTGTTTTGCTGAACCAATAGAGATACCCAACCCGCACCAACAGTCTCGGCTAAGACTTGACCACTCCAGTCCGCATTAAACTGATAGATAATCAAGCGATCGCATTCTAGAACACGGCGCACTTCCTGTGTAGTCAGAGTAAAGATCTGATCAACGTCTCGCGTCTGGAGAATTTTTTCAATAATAGTAGCAATTACTTTAGTTTTATCTGTGGTGATATTTAGTTTTTGTTGTTGGGTTGAGGATTGATGATGCTGCATAAGTTAACAACTAGCCAAACAATATATCTAGTTTGTCTTAGCTAATTGCGATCGGCAATATTTATTTTATTTTATAGTCATTCCTAATAAGAACCATAAGAAAGTATGTATTAATCCCTAATCCCCCGAACAAATTACTGAGATGGCAGGTCAATTAATTAGAACGACTATAAATTCAGCAGGTTAACTTGTTAGTAATAAGCAATATCCTGGTTGACATAATTATAGTTATGCTTTAAGAAATCAAGCTATTTAAAAGTATGAGAACTGCTATAAGCAATTAATATTAATATCTTTAAAAAGTTAGTGGTAATCAAGGTCGTCATTTGCCAAATTTGTTAATAAAGTAGAAATCAGTAGTCAATAGAATTTTGCTGTTATTTTGTTTAGCTATTAACAATAGCAATAGCAATCTCTGATAGATTTTAAGACCAACAATTTATATGAGCAGCAATCCAATTGCCAGTTCTGCTTCCGACTGAGAAATTATGCTAAACAATATTGATCCTAATAAAGCTGCAATTATCTGTGTTGATGATGAACCTGTAATTCTAAGCAGCTTGGGAGAACAGCTTAAGCGTTCTTTAGGACAAAATTATGATATTGAACTAGTAGACAGTGGTGCAGAAGCGATCGCTCTTTGTCAGGAACTAGTAGCTGAAGGCATTGATATTCCTTTAGTTATTTCTGACCAAATTATGCCAGGAATGACGGGAGATCGATTGCTGATCGAACTTCATGCACAGTATCCCCAGACCCTAAAAATTTTGCTGACAGGGCAAGCCAATGCTGATGCAGTAGGTAATTTAGTCAATGCCGCTGCTTTATACCGTTATGTAACTAAACCCTGGGATGAAACCGATCTCATGTTGACGGTTAAAGAGGCTCTCAAACGCTTCGATCAAGAACAGCAATTGGCTGTACAAAATCAAATTTTGCTGGAGGTAAATCATCAGTTAGAAAGTGCCGTTTCCTTACTGGAAGCTACCTTAGAAGCTACGGCTGATGGTATTTTAGTACTAAATGAAGCTGGTCAGGTAATTAACTATAATCAAAAATTTGTTGATCTTTGGGAACTACCTCATAGTAATGCTCTGAGTCGCGATCAAATATTAACTCAAGTTTCATCTCAGCTTGCTGAACCTTATGCTAATAGTCTGAAGGAAAGATATGCCCAACTCAACTTAGATAGCTTCAATTCTCTTAAGTTGAAAAACGGCAAAATTCTAGAGTGTTATTGTCAGGCACAACAACTCCAAAAATCAAAGATTGGTCAGGTATGGAGTTTTCGCGATGTTACTGAACATAACAAGGCACAATTAATTATTCAACACCAAGCCTTCCATGATTCTTTAACCAATCTACCCAATCGCACTTTATTTGATCGCGAATTAGCCCAAGCTTTGAGCCAAGTTGAACTAGCTAATAAATCCTTGGCAGTGATGTTCTTGGATTTAGATCGCTTCAAAACTATTAACGATACTCTAGGTCATGCGGTAGGAGATTTGCTGCTCAAAAATGTAGTTGAGCGCCTCAAAAAATGCGTCCGCGAACAAGATATTATTGCTCGTTGGGGAGGAGATGAATTTACGCTGCTGTTGCCCCAAATTAATAGTAGAGCCGATGCAACTGCGATCGCCAAAAGAATTTTAGAGGCTCTCAAGCCTGGTTTTAATATAGACAAACATTATCTGCACATTACTAGCAGTATCGGCATTGCCCTATTTCCCGAAGATGGTCAAGACGCTGAAACTCTGCTCAAGAATGCCGACGTTGCTCTCTACTGGGTTAAAGAAAAAGGACGTAATGATTTTTACCACTATACAAGCAGATTAAATTCTCAAGCTCATCAACTACTTGATTTAGAAAACTATTTACACCATGCTTTAGACAAGCAGGAGTTCCAGCTTTATTATCAGCCAATTGTCGATATTTCAACTAACAAAGTTGTCAAAATGGAAGCTTTGCTGCGGTGGCAAAATCCTCACTTCGGCATCATTACCCCTGATTTGTTTATTCCCTTGGCGGAAGAAAATGGCTTAATTGTTGAAATTGGAGCCTGGGTGCTAAAAATCGCTTGTGAACAGGCTAAAACATGGCAAAATATGGGCTTGTCTGATTTGATCGTTTCGGTAAATTTATCAGCACGTCAATTTTACAATAATGATTTGGTGCAAACTGTTACTCAAGTCTTAGCTAATACAGGATTAAGACCCGATACTTTAGAGTTGGAAATAACGGAGACAGCTACCATGCGGAATACCAATCTGGCAAAACAAATTCTCTGTCAACTTAACGATATGGGAATTTCTCTATCAATGGATGATTTTGGAACGGGGTATTCTTCTCTAAGCTATCTCAAAGACTTTCCCTTTAGCACCATCAAAATTGACCGTTCTTTTGTTAAAGATCTTAGTGTTGACTCTAGCAACTTAGCGATCATTAATGCTATTACTACCTTAGGTGCTGGTATGAATCTACAAATTGTTGCCGAAGGGGTAGAATCAGAACAATTAAAAAATCTACTAGAAACCATGAACTGCAACTACATGCAGGGCTACTTCATTAGTTTACCGTTACCAGCAGATCAAGCTACTGAATTACTTTTGCGCTCAACAGCTACTGTTTGAACTGATGGGTATGCTGGTAAAGCTACAGATTACTGATTAATTAATCAATAATCGAGCAAGTTAAAACTGTAGAAATATTCAAGATTTGATTGATAGGATTGAATGAAACAGTTACATAACTTTCCATTGGCGTAACAATATTTTGTTACCTAGCTACTAATATTAAGGAAGCATAAAATAAAAGCCACAGTAAAACTAAGCTAGCCAGCAATTAAATCTAAATCGAAATTTAAAATCTCAATCCAAACCCTAGCACCACAATCTAACGGCTTGTCTGGATTATAAATAATCTTACAGGGTACTGGTATTTCTAACTCGTGTACGTAATGTTTCTCTTTTCCCCTAACTGCGATCGCGGGTTTTCTTTCTGTCTTACTTTTTTTAATATTCTGTTTGATTCTATTGCTATTAATATGAACAATCGTCTTTTTTAGTTTTCGAACTGTTTTCCAGGTTCCTGCTTGTCCCCGCTTGGCTGCAACGATTTGGGGCATTCCTCTATAAATAGGTATCAACCAAAACTTACCTGACTTATAAGCTCCCCGAACTCTTCCTTTCTGCAACAACTGTCGTAATCTACTGGACGATATTTTTAATAGAGATGCGGCTTGAGTGGTATTTACATACATGAGAATCAAGTATAACGATATCGATAGATTAGTTTGTACTAATATATTTGCCTTGAGATCATAATAAATCGATTTGACTCTAAAACTTCTTCCTTATTTATATTTTTCACAACCTGGGCATATAACTACAGGTTCGGATCGCAAATAGGAATAATTCTCATTTGTATCAGAACCTGTCCCCGTTTGATCTTGATCGGCAAAAAAGAAATAATAAACTGAGATCTAGTCCTTCTAATTAATTTTTGTCCCTTATTTAATTTCTATTCTCAAGCAGTCAATAATGGAAGCCTAAATAATCAATCTATATTGTTGAATATCCATTGTTAAATATTTTTCTTTAATCGTTCTAATTCCTCATCAACTTCCCACCGCTGAAACTCTGCTTCCAAAGGATCGGCACTGCGATTATATTGTGGAGAATTACCGCCGCGTTTCCAGCCGACAGTATCGCTAGAATTTGGGGGTGCAGTTTGGGTTTGAGCTTTTGTTTTAAGTTCTTGACGCTTTTGCTTAACTTGCTGAAGAAGTTCCTTGGCTTTAATGGTGCGTTGCTTAACTCCTTCCATTTGCCCCCACACCTGATTTCCCTGTCTCAGTAGTTCCGCCTCTCTTTCTGTTGCCGCATCAGCCAAATCTTGCCTGTTTGCCTGCTTTGCTTTGCCAATTCTACCGTGCCACGTTTGAATGTCATTTGCGATCGCCAATATCTGATCTTGAAGATTCTTTTCTTCTAACTGGAGTTTGGCAATAAGTTTGATCGTGTCCTGCTCTTGTTCTCGTAGCTGTTCTTCTAGTGCTTGTAATTCTAGATGAGGATTATCTCGTAAAAACTCGTCGAGTCGCTCTTCTAAAAACTGATTGATATCATCAAATAAACCCATCTTATTTCTGCGATATTTGGCGTTACTTAGTCTTAATATCTTAGAACGTTTCTCCTACAGCAATGGAGCGAACTTGACCATTATCGCTGATTGATGCCCTTTGACTGCCCACTGATTCCAAAATCAAGCCCTCGGTATTAATCTCTTCTCCTACTAAAAACCGCCTAGTTTTACCCTGAACCTGAACGAGTGCGGCTGAATCTTCGCCCAATTCTAGGATGCCAATCAGAGTATGTTTAATCTTTGGTTTGGCAACTGCAATCTTACTATTTTCTGGGACATTACTCTCTAGGGAGGTGGGAGCAGGTAAAGGAGGCGGTGCGGGAATTTTGAGGGCGCTGGTTGGCGATGAGGGCGAGGGTGAAACACCTGAAGAGCTATTACTGGGTAAAGCTGTTGCAGTTGTGTTTGCCCCCAATGTCTGGGGCATTTGTGGTGTTGTAGGAGTGTAGACTGGAACATATACTACGTCATCACTACCAGCCGCTTTTCTCTTGGCTTCGAGTTGACGATCTATCTGATCAAGCGATCGCTCTATATAGTCAATAAATTGAACTTCAGACTGAGATAGTACTGTCTGTTTGCCACCAGCTAGGAAGGTTAAAGTCTTGGAGATCTGATGTCCAAAGAGCCACCACAAGACAAATAAACCATAGCTCGTTGCCAGAGCAAACAAAATCTTACCAAAATAATTGTGATTTTGAGGTTGATTATGATCTACAGCATTATCTGCGGCAGCATTAATAACTTCTGCCCAGTTTAAGTTAAAGTTGCTTGAATCTTCTTGATACCAGTCGGCATTAATAGTAGACGATGTAGTAATTAATTCCGATGCTTGAGGTTCTGGTTTGGTCTTGATTGCCAAAGCTTGATTGCAGGATGATTTGTGCTGCTCGTCAGAGTTGATATCAAGCCGATCTACTGAAGCTTGTCGGCTTTTTTGGTGAGATAAATTCAGACTTTCAATAAAAGAAAACTTTTGCATCTCTTGCTGATGGAGGTCATCCCTTGACATGAAGAGTTAAGCTACTAAATTAACTTATCTAACATAGGCTTCTTACTAAACTGTCACCATCGTGTTTACCCACAGATTCCTTGGTAAACATATAGCCCCAATAGTGTAATTACGCATTTGAACTATTGTGATTACACTAACTTCGATATTTTGGCGGTACATCAAAAAAATTTCTTAGGGATCAATTCATTGCTTCAGGGTCACAGATGCTCCACAAACTATCTATTTGACTTAACTGTACATAGATCCTAATCCGAATCAATAACCTGTAATGTTTTTGAAATTTGCAAGAATTATGTGATCAAGATCTGCGATCGGCTAGTTGTAAAGTCACTGTAAAGAGATTGTAAAGCTTTTATAAAGGTAATTAAGTTAAACGAACAAATTCTATTACCTCATTGACAAATCGCAAATTATTATGGCTTCCGATAAAATCTTAAATTCAAATATCTCTACAGATTCGTACATCTCCCAAAAATGGAAAGGGGGACACAAACTTGAAGTAGATATAACTTCAGAATTTAACGTTGATGACTGGATGCTTAGCTTCAACTTATCCGACTCCAGTATCAGAGACGCTTATGGCGTTGATTTAATCGATAACGGCAATGGCAACTACAGCATCAAAGGACAGGGAGATTGGCAGAATCTGGAGCCTGGAGAAACTGCTAAAGCAATTTTTATTGTTGATAGTAATAGCCAAAAAACAGTTATGCCCGAGTTCACTATAACTAACACTTTAGACACTAACAAAATGAATAATACACAAACAGCTCAGTCAAAAATCAACACTGATTCAAGCATAGCCGATGATTGGAAAGGAGGATATAAGCTCGAAGTAGACTTAACTTCAGAATCTGACGCTAACAATTGGACACTAGATTTCGAGCTTCCCTACAGTATTAGAGACGCTTATGGTGTAGATTTAGTAGATAAAGGCAATGGTAGCTATACTATCAGCGGACAAGGTGGCTGGCAAGATCTGGAGCCTGGAGAAACTGCTGAAGCAATTTTTATTGTCGAAGATCAAGGACAAGAAGCAATTGTTCCTAAATTTAATGACAATCTAATGGGTTCGGTTGTTAGTGACCCCATTCCTGCAAATACTTTTACTCCCGACCCTAAACCCGCACCACAGATATCTCAACCATCCCAGCTAAGTTCCAGTGCGATTTCCGTGGGATTTGAAAGTCATGCTAATGGTACGAAATATGACTATTCTGCACAAGGCAAAGACTGGGACGTTAAGTGGAGTTATCAAGTAGATAAATTCGGCACCATTTCTAATGAAGAAGCTCGTTCAGGTTCTAACTCTTTGAAAATGGATTATCCAGCAAACGAACAATCCAATGCTGGTTCTAGGTGGCAAATTCCTAATCAGCAAGAATACTATCTTTCCTACTGGGTCAAATTTGACGGCGATTTCGATTTTGATGGTCCTCGGTTCAGCGGTGGTAAACTGCCAGGTTTGGGTTCAGGCGATCTTGCTTCAGGAGGCAATAAACCTAATGGCAATAATGGATTTACCTCTAGATATATGTGGCGTGAAGATGGAAAAGCTGTACTATATCTCTATCACATGGATCAGCCCTCGACTTATGGCGAAGACATGTTACTCAAAGGAAACGACGGCAGTCAAAAGTACTTTGAACGAGGTCAATGGCATAATATGGTTCAAAGAGTTAAGGTCAATGATGGTAGTCAAGCCAATGGTGAAATAGATGTCTGGATGGACAATGAACAAGTCCTATCCGTAGATAATCTGAGATTTATGACTAATAATCAAGGTATTGATACAGCCTTCTTTAGCACATTCCACGGCGGATATGGCGGTGATTGGTGGCCTGAGAAGAATGATAATGCCTATTTCGATGATTTCGTAGTTTCAACTAACGCAGCTGATGTAGGACTATAAATCAGCCTTGGTTAATTTAACAGCAAAATGGTATGTCGGAATCTTACGTATTGATTACTCCGCTAACGTAAGATTACCGATATTTTTGTATTCTTGATAAAAGAAACCAAAGATACCCCCCAGAGTTCCCATACCACGAAATATATATAGTAAGGAAGTAACCACAGCAGACTTCTCCATCAACAATGAGGGAATTAATCTGAGAAAGCCAATTCCAATCAAACCAAATCCTTTGATAATCCGTACTGACTGAACAGTGAATGATGGGTACAATTCCTTTTCCAAAGAACTATGACTGCTCCATTCGCGATAACCACGGAATAAGATCCATCTCAAGTTAGTTCGAGATGCCGGAATGAGATCGTAAACAACTGCTTGATCTGCCCAGACAATTTTATATCCTGCTTTATTAAGATTAAAGAAAAGACAGCAATCTGAACCTCCAGAAAATGCAAAGCGATTGTCAAACACTGGATTGAGATTACGTAATATTTCGGCTTTGACCAAGACATTATTGGTAAAAGCTACAGTCCGCTGTTCTCCAGTTTTATATCTAGGAGGCGCAAAAAACTTGCCTTTGATGATCCAATTGGGGACTTCATAGTCCTGGAAACAGGGAACTACTGGACCAGTCACAATATCGCAAGTGTATTGCTGCTGCACAATTAGCAACTCTTCTAACCATGATGGTTCGGGAATTTCATCATCATCAATAATAGCGATGAAATCTGCATCCTGAGAAACCATTGACATTGATTTGTTTCGAGCATAGGTAATACCCTGCTGTCTTTCTACATCTGTCTTTAATGTCCAGCGAAAATCCGCCTTAATCTCACCACAGATTTGCTCGGCTAATCCAGCAGTGTCGTTATCTACGATAATCACTTCTATCTCAGGACAATCGATGCGCCCGAAAGTTAACTTTTCTAGTCCTTCGAGTAACAACCGTAATCTTTTTGGTCTTCTATAAGTGGCAACACATATTGAAATCAACATGGTTTTACTATTTTCCTAAAAACTTTTTGTAAAATGATACATTACCCATGACTTTTAGCGCTGACAGTTGGATCAGTTTAACTCTATACAATAAACCTATAATTATTGATTAATATCTATTAGGCTGGAATCTGTAGCAGTTAAATTAAGTACAGAATTAATAATTTTGATAAAAATAGGACTTTGAGCAGTATATTCCAATTTTCTTGAGCTAATTAGAACACATAATACTATATTTTATAGTTGCAGATGTCCAAAACCTAATGAATTTTACAGATATCAAAATCAAAATCAGCCAAATTACACGCAAGTCTTTATTTAAAGATACTTCCTGGATGCTGATCGCAAGATTATTCAATATTTTGGTTCAAGCTGCTTATTTTGTAATTTTAGCTCGCTCCTTGGGCACGCAATATTATGGCTCTTTCGTCGCTGTTTCTGCATTAGCTTCGTTGGTATTTCCTTTTGTTTCTCTGGGTAGCGATGATGTTTTGGTAAAGGAGGTAGCTGTAAACCGTAAAGTATTTCCAACCTACTGGGGTAATACTTTACTCATCTTACTAGTTAATAGCATTGTGATAACTGGCTGTTTACTGCTGCTTTCTAAATTGGTTTTTCCCAGCGAACTTTCTCTACTGTCAATTGCTTTTCTGTTATTAGCAGATTTGTTGGGGTTAGGGCTGCAAGAAGCTAGCAATAAAGCTTTTAGAGCAATGGGGTTGGTAGATAAAGCGGCTCAGTTAGTGGTTTTAAATACATTGGGAAAACTCTTGGCTGTTTTATGTTTAATTAGCTTGGTCAATAATTTTGACTCCTCAGGTCATGCCAACCTAGATGCTTGGTCGGCGCTATATTTACTTAGTTCTTTGTTAGTAAGTTTGTTTGCCCTATTAACTATTAACAAAATGGCAACCAAACCTAGATTGGAGTTAGCCAGAATCAAATCAGATATTACCCAAGGAGTTTACTTTTCTCTGGGTATGTCGGCAAACAACATTAACAATAATATTGATAAGACTATGCTAGCTAGCATGGCTAGTCTCGACGTAACGGGGATATATGGTTCAGCCTATCGCTTTATCAATATTGGTGAAGTGCCAATGGTAGCTTTGTTTAATGCTAGTTATCCTCGTTTTTTCCAGCAGGGCTTCCTTGGCTGGTCAAGTTGTCTTAAGTTTGCCAAAAAATTGCTGCCGATAATTTTAGTTTATGGCGCTTTAAGCTTTGTCGGTTATCAAGTTTTTGCTCCGTTAGTTCCTAAAATTTTAGGAGCAGAATATCAGAATACTATTGATACAATGCGCTGGTTAGCTCCTCTACCATTGATTAGTGCCTTACAGCTTTTGATTGCCAATACTTTAACTGGGTTGGGATATCAAAAAATACGCAGTTCAATCCAAGTAGTTTCGGCGGTGATTAATGTTGGTTTAAATATATGGTTGATTCCTAGTTTCGGTTTGTATGGAGCAATTTGGGCAACCCTGGCTTCTGATAGTCTCAGAGTAATAAACTTAGGCATTGCCTTAGTTTATTTGTACAACTCTAGGGAAAAACACCCAAAAGATTAAAATATTTAATTAGTCTTGATTCTGAAGACCATAAAGCACCGAACCGATTAATCCCACCTGGGGATTGAGGACGATATGGACGGGAACTGATTCAATTAGAGGACTAACTCTGCCTTTGTCTTTGAAAGCGTCTAAAAATTTTCCTGACTGCATCAAGGGGAGAATTTTGGCGGCAATACCTCCAGCAATATAGATTCCACCATAGGAAAGCAGTTTAAGGGCTAGATTTCCCGTTTCTGCACCATAAGCTTCAACAAAGATGTCCATCGCCTTTTCACATAGACGATCGCTTTGTTTAAATGCAGCTTGAGAAATAACAGCAGCGGGGTCGACAGTTTTTTTGTTTTCCTGTTCCCAAAATCTAATTCTTTCTCCTATTTCAGGAGATTCAGGGGCAAAGTTGCTATCGCGTAAAAACTGATAAATTGAGGCAATTCCTTGTCCTGAAACGACTCGCTCAACGGAGACACGTTGAATCTTAAATTTTTGACGGAGATACCTCAAAAGCTCATATTCTAAATCATTACGGGGAGCAAAATCGGTATGTCCTCCCTCGCTAGCAAAAATCTGATATTTTTTTCCTTGAGGAACTAGAAAAGCTTCTCCTAATCCTGTCCCAGCACCAATGACGGCGATGGGAGAATCTTGTCGTGCTTCGCCTTTTTGTAGAGTATGTACCTCAGAATCTTTTAAACCCAAAATACCAAAACTATTGGCAGCAAAATCATTGAGCAAGCTAATTTTAGGAATGTCTAACTCTAATTCAAGTCTTTGAGTATCTAAAACCCACTTCAGATTAGTTAAGGTGCAGGTGTTATTTACTACCGGTCCTGCGATCGCAAAACAAGCTAGCTGCGGTTTAATATATTTATCCTGTGCCAAAAATTCTTCTACCATCGGGACTAGATCAGGAAAACTAGCACTGATATATTGAGCTTCTTTGACAGTCTTAAAAGTCTTTTCGGTGAGAGTAACTTCGGTAACTTCTACCAGGCGCAAGATTGTCTTCGTACCGCCAATATCCCCAGCTAATAAAAACATAGTTTACTTGTTTGCTCTATTTCTCTTATTTGCTTAGTGGCACAGTTGTTTGAGATAGACTAGATCACATCTCTCTGTTTCCACCCCATCGGCGGGTTGATAGCCGTTGAACTCGTATAATTTTACTGCCTCCTTCAGGACAGATGCAGTTTCAATCCAAATTTCTTGATAATCCTTAATAGCGATCGCTTGTTCTAGTTGAAATAACAAATATTTTCCTAGTCCCTGCCCTCTTACTCCAGATAACAGATACATCTTACGTATCTCCACTGCATTGTTTCCCCGAGAGATTGGCTGGTATGCTGCCGTTCCCACGATGCCCCCATCCTGTTCAACCACCCAAAACTCTCCACCTCCCTCAAGATAAGCTGATTCTACCTCAATAACATCTCGATCTGCTGATTCTGGCTGCCATGGTAAACCATATTCTTCTAATACCTTCTGGATTACCCCTGCTGCTGCCTCTCGATCTCCCGAATTCCAATCCCTAATCAAAAAATCACGATAAAGTGCTTTCATTTATGCTAACTACTTGTTGCCGCATGCTTACTAAACTTAAATGTTCAATGTTCAATGTTCAATGTTCAATGTTCAATGTTCAATGTTCAATGTTCAATGTTCAATGTTCAATGTTCAATGTTCAATGTTCAATGTTCAATGTTCAATGTTCAATGTTCAATGTTCAATGTTCA